>NZ_WRPM01000068.1 GCF_009758175.1 Nesterenkonia alkaliphila | reverse complement strand
GCCCGCACAACCGCTCCCCGGTTGCACGGGACCCCAACGTCAGGGGTCCGCCTCGGCCGCGTTTCCGCGGCCTTCACGCTGGTCCCGGCGGCGGCACGGGTCGCGCGTCTCAGGCGGGCGGCAGCGCGCAGCTCAGGCGGGCAGCAGCCAGGAGCGCTCGGGCACCAGGTCCATCCGCACCCGGCTGCCCTCCGGGATGATCTCCGCTTCAGCCGGGTCCATCACCGTGGCCATCAGCCGCTGCTCGCCCCTGCTGAGCTCATACTCCACCCGGTCACCCATGAACACCGCGGCGCTGACCACTGCGGCGGCAGGCCCTTCAGCGGCTGCATCCGGGACCAGGCGCAGGGACTCGGGCCGCACCAGCAGCACCACCTCCCGGGCCTCCCGGGTCCGCGAATGGGCCGGCACACGGTAGCTGGCGCCCCACAGCTGAATCTCGGCACTGGATTCATCCACCTGCTGACGCTGCACCTCAAAGAAGTTCGCCCGACCCACGAACCCGGCCACAAAGCGGGAGGCGGGCCTGCGGTAGATCTCAGTGGGGGGACCCGCCTGCTCGATCCGGCCGGAGTTCATCACCACCACCCGGTCGCTCATCGCCATCGCCTCGGCCTGGTCATGGGTCACATACAGTGCAGTGGTGCCCAGCTGACGCTGCAGCCGCCGGATCTCCAGGCGCATCTGCTCACGCAGCGCGGCGTCCAGATTGGACAGCGGCTCGTCGAAGAGCATCACCTGGGGCCGGGTGACCATTGCCCGGGCAAGGGCCACCCGCTGCTGCTGGCCCCCGGAGAGCTGAGCCGGGGCACGATCGGCGTAGGGGGTAAGGTTCATAGTGGCCAGCGCCTGGTCCACCCGCTCTGTGAGCTCGCGGCTCTTGACCCCGGCTGCCTTGAGCCCATAGCCGACATTCTCCCGCACCGTCATATGCGGGAAGAGCGCATAGGACTGGAAGACCATTGAGACTGGGCGGCGGCTGGGGGCCAGCCGCAGCAGATTTTTCCCGTCCAGGGTCAGGCTGCCCGAGGTGGGCGTCTCGAAACCGGCCACAGTGCGCAGAACAGTGGTCTTTCCGCAGCCGGAGGGTCCCAGCAGGGTCACGAACTCCCCGGCTGCGATGCGCAGGCTGAGACCGTCCACGGCGCGCAGTTCGCTGGCCGGGTCATAGATCTTGACCAGCTGGCTCAGTTCGAGCTCTCCTGCGTTCTGCTCTGTCACTGGTGGACACTCCTCATCTTTTTGGTCAGCAGGTGGATGAGCAGCATGGCCAGCAGCACGATCACCATCAGCACCACGCAGTAGGCGAAGGCATTGCCGAACTGCCCACGCTCCACCATGTTCTGGATCTGCTGGGTCAGTAGTCTGGCTCTGGGGGTGGTCAGGAAGATCACCGCCGAGATCGAAGTCATCGCCGAGGCGAAGGCATACATCAGCGCGGCCATGAATGCCGGTCTGATCAGCGGCAGGGTGATCCGCCGGAACGTCCCGGCGGTGGAGACCCCCAGGGACTGGCTGGCCTCCTCAAGGCTGGGGTCGATCTGCTTCAGCGCCGCAATCCCCACCCGCTGCCCCGACGGAGTGGAGCTGGAGCAGAAGGCCATCACAATGGCCACCGCCCCACCGAATGCTGTGGAGCCGCCCACCAGGGCAGGCAGCACCGGCACCCCGAAGATCGTGGTGGGCGTGGAGTAGCTGAGCAGATAGCCGATGCCGATCACCGTGCCGGGGATCGCGATGCCCAGCATGCCCAAGAAGTCCAGCAGTCCCGCGCTGCGGCGCAGCTTGGTCACCACCAGCCAGGCGATGAGCATGCCCAGCAGCCCGGCCACAGGGGTGGCCACCAGCGCCATTCGGATAGTGTGCACCATCGCCTCGCTGCCGATGTTCCCGGTGAGCACGTACCGGAAGTTATCCAGGGTGAAGCTGTTGTTCACACCCAGAATCCGCACGAACGCCCCGAATACGATAGTCCCGTAGAGCAGCACCACAGTACTGGCGAACAGGTACACCCCGGCCAGCACCGGGACGACGACGCCGGGGGCCGTGGTCACCGGAGCACGGCCTGAGGGTTTGCCGGTCACCGAGATATGCGAGCCCCGCTGGGCCCAGTAGCGCTGAATGATGAACACCGAGACTGCCGGGATCATCAGCACCAGGGCGTAGGCCGCCCCGCCGGGCAGGTTGTACTGCCCGATGATGGCGTTATAGGCGCTGGAGGCCAGCACCGAGTAGTCTCCGCCGAGCACCAAGGGGTTGGAGAGGTCGCTGATCGCCTCCACGAACAGCAGCAGGAAGGCGCCACCGAACCCGGGCACCAGCATCGGCAGGGTCACAGTGCGGAAGACCCGCCACCGGGAGGCCCCCAGGGAGGCGGCCGCCTCCTCATGGGCCGGGTCCAGGGCCCGGATCATTCCCAGCAGGTTCAGATATGCCAGCGGCATATAGCTCAGCGCCAGCACAAAGGTCAGCCCGGTCAGCCCGTAGATGAAGTCAGAGCGGATCCCGAAGATGCCCTCGGTGATCATCCCGGAGCGGCCGAAGAGCGTGATGGTGGAGGCCGCCACCGCGAAGGGCGGGGAGATGATCGGCACCAGGGTCAGCAGATGCACGATCCGCTGCCCCGGGAACCGCATCCTGGCCTGGGCGTAGGCCATCATAAAGGCCACTGCAGTGCCGATCACTCCGGTGGTCAGTCCCAGCAGCACCGTATTGATGAACATTCCCCGCTGCACCCGGGAGGTGAAGAACCGCTCGAGTACAGCCATGCCGTCCTCGGAGAAGGCCTCACTGAGTACATTGAACACCGGCAGGCCGATGAGTAGGGTCAGCGCCGCCAGCACCAGCAGCAGCATGGCCAGGGTGACCCCGTCCATACGGGCCCCTGCCCTGCCCCGGCGCCGCCGCCCCCGGTGGGCGGGCGGCAGCGTCTGCGTGGGGTCTGACTCAGGTGCCGCCGGCCCCGCCGGGGCCACAGCGGTGACAGAGCCGAGGCTCATCGGCGGATCTACTCCGCGTCTTCGGCAGGCTCTTCGGCGATCTCGTCGTCGAACCGTTGGGTCAGCTCGATTCGGCTCTCACCGGCCCGCTCGAAGTCGTAGTCGACCAGGTTGATGTCATCCAGGTTCACCATCCGGTCATCGGAGATGGACTCCGGGTGGGTCAGGGACTGGAAGTTCCCCTCCTCCGGTCCGATGTCCTGGGCGGCCGGGCTCAGCGCCCAGTCGATGTAGGCCTGGGCGTTCTCCTCATTCTGGGTGCCCTCGATCATCGCCACCGCCCCGATCTCATAACCGGTCTCCTCCGGGAAGGAGATAGTGAGGTTGTCGAAGCCCTCCTCGATCTGGGACTGGCAGCCGTGGGCGAACATCAGAGCACTGGTGACCTCACCGCGCCCGGCCATCTGAGCCGGTGCGGAGCCGGAGCGAGTGTACTGCAGCACGTTCTGGTCCAGCTCACGCATATAGTCGATGGCGGCATCCTCGCCGCCCAGCCGCTCCACCTGGGTCCACAGCAGGGTATAGGAGGTGCCGGAGGTCGCGGGGTGCGCCATGGAGAGCTCACCGGCGAAGGCCGGATCCAGCAGGTCGTCCCAGGACTCGGGAGCGTCCACGCCGAGCTCGTCCAGGCGGTCCTGGTTGGAGCAGAATGCGATTGCGCCCAAGTAGATTCCGGTCCAGTAGCCCTCGGCGTCCTTGAGCTCATCGTCGATCTCCTCAGCCACCGGTGACTGATAGGGAGCCAGCAGGCCTTCTTCGATGGCGGCGATGAAGGTATCGGCCGGACCGCCGTGCCATACATCAAACTCCGGGACCTCCCCGCCGGCCTGCAGGCGGGCCAGCGCTTCGCCTGCGGAGAGCCGTACAAAGCTGGTCTGCACTCCGGTCTCAGCCTCAAAGGCATCGGCCCAGGCTGCGCAGAGCTCCTCATTGGGGGAGCAGACGAAAGTCAGCTCACCCTCCAGATCATCAGGCAGGTCAGCCTCGGCGGATCCGCCGTTGTCGCCGCAGGCGGCCAGGAAGAGAGCCGCCAGGGCGGCGGGGGCCAGAGACAGGTTGCGTGTGCGCACTTCAGATTTCCCCTCAGTCAGTGAATGGCTTACCCCGAAACGCTATGGAGCCCTAGGAAACCTGCTGCGGCGCAGTGGTGAATGACTGGTGAACGCCGGCTAAAGATCGACTGCCGGCGCACAGTGATGCTCATCGCAGAATGCCGGTGAGCCGAATCTCCTCGGCGAAGTGGCAGGCGGCCTGGCGGCCCTCAGCGGTCTGACGCAGCCGGGGCGTTTCGGTGGCGCAGATCTCCTGGGCGAACCGGCAGCGGCTGCGGAACGGACAGCCCGAGGGCTTCTGCGTGGGGTCCGGCAGCTCCCCGGAGATCTCGATGCGCGCCCGGGCGCGCTGCCGCACCGGGTCAGCGATCGGGACCGCAGAGAGCAGCGTCTCGGTATAGGGATGCATAGGCCGGGTGAACAGCTCAGCGGTGGGCGCAGTCTCAACCAGCCTGCCCAGGTACATCACCGCCACCCGGTCACTGAGATGCTCCACAGTGGACATGTCATGGGAGATGAACAGGTAGCTCAGTCCCCGCTCGGCCTGCAGCTGGGACATCAGGTCCAAGACCTGTGCGCGCACTGAGACGTCCAGGGCTGAGACCGCCTCATCAGCCACCAGCACCTGGGGGTCGGTGGCAATGGCCCGGGCGATGCCGATCCGCTGCCGCTGCCCTCCGGAGAAGGCATGCGGATAGCGCTCAAGGTGTTCGGCCTCCAGGCCCACCAGGTCCAGCAGCTCCACCAGCCACTCATCCGCGACCGGCCCGTCGCCGCGCACCGGCTCCAGCAGGATGTCCCGCACGGTCATCCGCGGGTTCAGCGAGGCGAAGGGGTCCTGGAAGACCATGCGCATCTGCTGGCGGTATTCGCCCAGGTGACGCTCCGGCACTGCGGCCACATCCCCGGTGGGGGCTTTGGTCAGCCGCTGGATGATGCTCCCGCCGGTGGGCTTCTCCACCCGCAGCAGGCATTTGGCCAGGGTGGACTTCCCGCAGCCGGATTCACCCACCAAGCCCAGGGTCTCTCCGGCGTAGATGTCCAGGTCCACCCCGTCCACCGCGTGCAGCTGACTGCGGCGCAGCCCCAGCGCCCCGCTCTTCAGCGTGAAGGAGCGGGTCAGGTCGCGTACCTCCACCAGCGGTTGCTCAGCCTGTGGCCCGGTGGGCGCAGCGGCGGTGACCAGCCCAGGGTCTGCGGGCTGGTCCTCGGTCTGTGAGCTCCTGCCTACCCGCAGTTTGGGGGTGGCTTCGAGCAGCATCTTGGTATAGGGATGCTGCGGTGCGGCGAAGAGGTCATGGACCGGCTTGCGCTCCACGATCTCGCCGCGGCGCATCACCGAGACCTCATCAGCCATCTCAGCGACCACGCCCAGATCATGGGTGATGAACAGGATCGCCATATCGCGTTCAGCCTGGATCTCACGCAGCAGATCCAGGATCTGAGCCTGGGTGGTGACGTCCAGGGCGGTGGTGGGCTCATCGGCGATCAGCAGCCGTGGCTGACCAGCCAGCGCGATAGCGATCATCGCCCTTTGCCGCATCCCCCCGGAGAGCTCAAACGGATAGGACTTGGCGCGCAGCTCAGCACGCGGGATGCGTACCGCCCGCAGGGCCTCCACTGCGGCATCCCAGGACTCCTGCTTATTCAGGCCCCGGTGCAGGCGCATGGCCTCAGCGATCTGGAACCCCACGGTGTGCATGGGCGAGAGGCTGCGAGCCGGCTCCTGGAAGATCATGCCGATCTCCCCGCCGCGGATATGCCGCATGCGCTTGCCCCGGGGCTTCAGTCCGGCCAGGTCCAGCACCTGTCCGTCGGACTGGTGGAAGAGCATCTGCCCGCCCGCCACTCGCCCCGGCGGGTCCAGCAGGGCCAGGGCTGCCCGGGCGGTCTGGGACTTCCCGGAGCCGGACTCACCCACCAGGCAGTGCACCTGATTCTCGAGGATGGTC
Organism: Nesterenkonia alkaliphila; assembly: GCF_009758175.1. Taxonomy (GTDB): domain Bacteria; phylum Actinomycetota; class Actinomycetes; order Actinomycetales; family Micrococcaceae; genus Nesterenkonia; species Nesterenkonia alkaliphila. The sequence continues at coordinate 90,307 of NZ_WRPM01000068.1, read as the reverse complement.
AGATCAGCTCCAGCCACAGCGGTGACCAGCCGCTCCTCGGTCGGGAACTGCACTGTCAGGTTCTGAATCTGCAGCAGGGGAGTGGGGGCAGCTACCCCGTGCTGCGGCGTCGTCGTCATCAGTGCTGGTCCCTCCGGCGGGGATATCCCGCTCGCTCCCTGACCTGGCCCACCCGAATGCTCTGCATTCGAGCGGGACCCTGAGGTCAGGGGTCCGCCCCGGCCGGCTGCAGTGGCACCGACCTTCACACCTAAAGAGTCATTCATTTCACGGCACCTCCGTAGGGGTCGGCGGCATCGCGCAGCCCATCGCCGAGGAAGTTCAGCGCCAGGGTGGCGATCACCACCGCGGCTGAGGGTACGATCAGCAGCCAGGGCGCGGTGAGCACACTGCGGATGTTCTGCGCCTCCTGCAGCAGCACACCCCAGGAAACGATCGGCGGCTGCAGCCCCAGGCCCAGGAAGCTCAGGGAGGTCTCAGCCAGGATCATCGCCGGCACCGCCAGTGTGACCGAGGCGATGATATGGCTGGTCAGACTGGGCAGGATATGCCGGCGGATCACCCGGTACCGGCTGGCTCCGTCCAGCCTGGCGGCCACCACATAGTCCTCGCTGCGCAGCGTGAGCACCCTGCCGCGGACCTCCCTGGCCAAAGAGGTCCAGCCGATCAGCGAGAGCAGCACGGTGATCGCAAAGTAGATGGTCAGCGGGCCCCATTCCCGTGGGATCGCTGCGGCCAGGGCCATCCACAGCGGGATGGAGGGCAGCGACATGAACAACTCGGTGATCCGCTGGATGAAGGCGTCCACGGGACCGCGGAAGAACCCGGCCGCGGCACCCAGGGTGATGCCGATGACCAGACTCAGCACCACTCCGATCAGCCCGATGGACATTGATATCTGAGTGCCGTAGATGACCCGGGAGAAGATATCGCGCCCATTGGCGTCGGCACCCATCAGAAAGAACGGGGCGTCGGCATCCTCGGGGGCGAAGAGCTTGCGGTCAGTCTCAAACAGGCCCAGGAACCTGTAGTCGTGGCCGGATTCCACAAAGAAGCCGAGCTTGTGCAGCTCATCAGGGTCTTCGGTGTAGTACCGGTTCCAGGAGACCGGATCCAGCTCCTGGGTGTAGCCGTGCACATAGAGGCCCAACCCGCGGCCGTCCCCGGGGTCGGTCAGAGTAATCGACTGCGGCGGAACATAGGGATAATCCGGGTTGTAGTCCCCGGCAGGCCGTGGGGCGATGACATCGGCGAAGATCGCGATGAGATACACCCCGATCACGATCCACAGCGAGACCACCGCCAGCTTGTGCCGCTTGAACCGGCGCCAGATCAGGGAGCCGGAGGAGCGGGTGCCGGCGTCCTTCTTGGTGTTCTTCGACGACGACGCCGCCTGCTCACCCTGGCTGCCCTGGGGGCCGGGAGTCCCCCGGCCGGCGGGCTCCTCCGGGATGGGGCCTTCGAGCGTGGTCATGGGCGACTCCTCACTGTGCGGCTCCTGAGTGCTGACGGCGGACACGGGGATCAGCCCAGGCGAGCACCAAGTCCGAGATGACGGTGCCGACCACGGTCAGCACCCCCAGAATCAGCAGGAAGCTGCCGGCTAAGTACATATCCTGGTTGCGCAGGGCCCCCAGCAGCACTGGTCCAGTGGTGGGCAGGGAGAGCACCGAGGAGACGATGACCTCTCCGGAGATCACCGAAGGAATCGCGTAGCCGATGGTGGAGATGAAGGGGTTCATCGCCGCCCGGACCGGATAACGCATCAGCAGCACGTTCTCCTTCTGCCCACGGGCCCGGGCGGCCACCACATAGGGCTGGGTGAGCTCATCGGAGAGATTGGCCCGGGTGATTCTGATCAGTCCCGCAGTGCCGGCGGTGGCGATGATCAGGGCGGGGATGGCAAGGTTCTGCAGCAGGTCCAGCGCCCGCGCCACTGACCAGTCCGCCTCCACGTACTCGGGAGAGAATAGTCCGCCCACACTCATATCGAAATAGCGGAAAGCCACGTACATGAAGACCAGGGCCAGCACAAAGTTCGGCACTGATAGCCCGATGAACCCCACAAAGGTCCAGAAGTAGTCGCCGATGGAGTAGCGCTTCACCGCGGTGTAGATGCCGATGGCGAAAGCGATGATCCAGGTCAGGAACATGGCGCCGCCGGCCAGCAGCAGAGTGAAGGGCAGGTGCTCCATGATGACGTCCACCGCGGGCCGGTTCCAGCGGAAGGAGTAGCCGAAGTCCCCCTGGGTGATGATCCCGCTGATCCAGGCCCAGTACTGGGAGTACCAGGGCTGGTCCAGGTTGTAGCGCTCGCGGAGGACCTCGACCTGCTGGGCAGTCAGTCGGCGCCCGTCGGCCTCAGCATTGGCCATCAGCACCGAGACGAAGTCCCCGGGCGGGGCCTGGATGATGAAGAAGCAGACCAGGGAGATCAGCCAGATGGTCAGCAGTGACCAGCCGACCCGGCGGATCATGAACTGCAGCATGCCTCTCCTCTCTTCATCATCCAGGCCTCCTTGAGGTGTTCTTCAGGTGACTATTCGTCGCCCGGGAGTTCCTCACCCTCGTACTCGTCTACGTAGTCCTGGGCGGCGTCCTCATCATCGGCCACGGCGTCCTCAGGGTTCTCCCACCACCACACGGCCGGGTAGGAGGGGCCCGGGTTCTGGTGGGCGGAGGCTTCGTAGATCTCATGCGGGGCGTTGCGCAGGTCGTTGTGCACCACTCCGGCGCGGTTGGGGCTGGTGGAGAGACCGATAGTCCAGAAGGCCTCAGCGGAGACGTCCAGCAGCTCCTCCATCAGGCGAGCCTGCTCATCGGGATCTGCGGTGACCAGGATCTCGTCGTAGATCTCCCACTGGCGCCAGGCCGGGGAGTCCTCCGGGGGTGCTTCACCGGCGTCCTCGCCGTCCAGGTAGTAGGAGCCCCAGGACCACGCGTAGGCCCCTGAGTCGCCGAAGGGCATGTACCAGTGGGGGCGCAGAATGGCGTCCTGCAGGCCTGCGGAGCCGTCACGGACGTAGACGTCGAACTCTCCGGCGTCGCGGCGCTCATTGCGCAGGTCACGGTCCATGGCCTGGATGTCCATGGTGATGCCCACCTCGGCCCAGTGCGCCTGGACCAGCTCCAGCACCCGGGCATGCTCCACCGAGCGGTCGGTGGCCACATCAACAGTGAAGGTGAACGGATTCCCGTCAGGCCCCAGCCGGTTGCCGTCCTGATCCTTCTCCGGCAGCACCTGGTTGAGGTACTCATTGGCGGTGTCCAGATCGAACTCGAGGTACTGAGTGGCCAACTCCTCGTGGTAGTACGGGGACCCTTCACGCGGGGCTGCCTGGGAGGGTTCGCCCTGGCCGAAGTAGACCAGCTCGATGATCTCCTCACGGTTCATGGCATGGCTGAGCCCCGCCTTGAAGTTGAGATCGGTGAAGACCTCCCGCAGCTCCTCATCGGGGTGGATGTGGTTGAAGTTGAACAGCAGGGTGTTCATATCGGTGGAGGTCACATCGATCAGGGAGAAGTTGTACTCCTCCATGGACTCAGCCAGCAGCGGCCGGAAGTCGTGGTCGAAGTGCCGGTCCTGGTAGGAGATATTGCCGGCGGCGGCGCGGAAGGCGATCACCTCAGCGGAGTCGAAGACGTCAAAGACCAGACGGTCGATATAGGGCAGCTGATTGCCCTCCTCATCCACCTTCCAGTAGTAGGGGTTGCGCACCGCGGTGACGCGGGTGCCCTCATCGGCGGCGAGCTGCACGGCATCCTCGTTGTAGTCGATGTGGAACTGCTCCAGGTAGTGCCGCGGGAACCGGTGGAACTTTCCGTCCTCCTCGGCCCGGGCCAGCTGGTAGAGGAAGAGACCGTGCGGGACCTCGAACTGCAGGGTGACGGTGTAGTCGCCATCGGTGGTGATTTCCGGCCAATTGCCCTCAGGGTCCATGAGGTACTCAGTGGGGCCGGGGGTCAGCTCCTCGTTCATCAGCACGTCCTCGTAGCCGAAGACGATGTCATCGGCGGTGAAGGGCTCCCCGTCCGACCACCGGATGCCCTCCTCCAGGTGGAAGGTGTAGGCCGTGGCGTCCTCAGAGACCTCCCATTCGCGGGCCACTCCGGGGGTCAGCTCGGAGGACCAGTCGCCGTCCCAGCGGACCATCGGTTCGTAGGCGGCATAGCGGCGGATCAGAGAGTCGTCGTCATTGCCGTTCATGGCCATCTGCAGCTCGCCGCCGTACTGGCCCACCCCGTCCTTGCCGATGATGGTCACGGCCTCTTCAGGGACCCGCTCCGCCACGGGCGGAAGTTCCCCTGCCTCCACCAGCTCAGCCAGGTCTGGGGCCTCGCCGGAAGGGGCAGTGCGGGCTTCGCTGAGCGCCGGTGCCCCGGTGGCCATTCCGGTGTCCACCGAGCCGGCTGCTGCTGCCGCAGCACCGCCGCCGGTGTCTGTGCTCTCAGGGACGCTGTCGTCAGGATCGCCGCCTCCGCAGGCGGTCAGGACCAGGGCCGCGAGGGCGATCCCGGTGGTGGTTCGTGCCGCGTATCGCATGGCTGTGCCTCTCCAAGATGTCTGGGATGAACGGGCGCGGTGCCAGAGTCACGGATCTGGACCGTTCCATGCGACGACGCTAAGAACACCGGGTGACCTGCTGGTGAACCCTGAGGTGACATCGAGGGAAATCCTCGACTGAAAATACTGGATCGTTCCAGTACTGGTCCGGCGGGCGATGCCACCCCGGGGCAGCCCCTGCTGGCGCCTCGGCGCGTCTGCTGACTCGCGCGACTGAACGTGCAGAAGGGCCGTACGGGAAAGCCCCGGTGCCGGCCCTTCTGCTGATCAGATGCAGTTATCAGGGGGTTTCCGGATCATCGGCAGCTCATAGAGTGCCGACAATCCGACAGGTGCCTGATTTTCACCAGGGGACAGGCTCAGTCCTCGAGGCCCTCGGAGAGATTATCGAGCTGAGCGTCCAGCACCGCGTAGAAGTCATCCTCAGTGAGGGTGCCGCTGAAGTCACCGCCCTGAGTGGTGGTCATCATCACGGTGACGATGTTATTGCCGTGATCCATAGTGGCGAACCAGTAGTCGCTGCTGGCTTGGTCCTGGCAGCCCAGGCCGGTCTCGAACTCCAGATCCGCGCAGATCATATCCAGCTCGCGGCGCATCTGCGCCTCCAGCTCCGGGCGGATCTGCTGGTACTCGGCGCGGGCCTGCTGGTACTCCTGCAGCCACTGCTGGTACTCAGCCTGAGCCTGCGGATCGTCCACCGGCAGCTCCTCAGGAAGGTTCTCCGGCAGGGAGTCGGGCAGCGAGATCTCGTTGAGGTTGAACTCCAGCGCGTGGGTCTGGCGGAAACCGGTGAAGCCCTGGTAGTCCACGGCGGCAATCTCCTGGCTGACCCCGAATCCGTCCTGCACATAACGGATCTCATCGCCGGCGCATCCGTCCAGCAGGGTCTCCAGATGACGCTCCACCTGCTGGCCCTCCTCATAGCTGAGGATGCTCACCACCACACCTTCGGCTTCGAACTCATCGCCGGCAACCAGTACCGCGCCGGAGTATGGCTCCTGGGCGGCGTCGTCGTAGATATCGCTGTTAGTGGCCAGTTGGTCGATGGCGTCGAAGCAGGCCTCGTTGTAGTCGATCTCGAACTCGTCCAGGGTCTGGCGCACCTCGGCGGAGGTGGACTCCCACTCCTGCATGAAAGTGTCCAGGTCGTCGTCGATCTCTGACCAGGCCTGATCCCACTCGCCACCGATATCGGTACGGTCGAAGGACTCGCTCTCCACCAGTAGGAAGCTAAGTCCGATCCCGGAGAGGTCCTCGGAGGAGAGCAGCAGATGATTGGTCTGCTCGGCCTCCAGGGTCTCCTGGGTCTCGTCATCGCCGAGCAGGAACCACAGCAGCGCGGCCACACCGCCGCCGATCACCAGCACGGCCAGCACACCGATCACCCAGGGCAGTGCTGATTTCTTCTTCCCTCCGCCCTGGGGGTTCTGCTCCGGATAGTAGGGGGGCTGCTGCGGCGGGTAGCCTCCGGGCGGCTGGCCCCCGCCTGCTCCGGGATAACCCTGCTGCGGCGGCTGCTGGGAGTATTGCCCACCCTGCGGAGCCTGCTGCCATCCCGGCTGCTGCGGGTACTGCGGACCCTGCGCCTGGCCCTGCTGGGGATACTGACCCTGGGGCTGGCCCCCGTACGGCGGCTGAGCGGGATGCGGGCCAGGCTGCTGAGCGTAGCCAGGCTGCTGGGGATGCTGGCCGGGCTGCTGGTGCTGCGCCGGGTACGCTCCGGGGTGCTGGGGCGGCTGGCCCTCCGGCGGCCCTCCCTGTGGCTGGCCGGGGTCCTGCGGGGGCTGAGACATGTTCCGTTCCTCGTTTCACTGAAGTAAACACGCAGTCGTTCACCTGCGTCGGGCTCCATTATGCCGAAGGGAGCGGTTCAACCGGCCGCGGCCTGCGGAACCGCCACGCCCGCTCGCCCAACAGCTGCAGCGCAGCAGGCACCATCACACCGCGCACCACAAAGGCCTCCAGCGCCACCCCCACCGCAAAGGCGAAGCTCATCTGCCGCACGGGAGAAAGTTCAGCGGGGACGAATCCCACGAACACGGCGACCATGATCACCCCGCAGGCCAGCACCACCGGCCGGGAACGGCGCAGCCCCTCGTTGACCACCGCCCAGGCGGGGATCCCTTCACGGCGAGCATCCTGCATCCCGGAGGTGATGAAGAGCTGATAGTCAATGGCCAGGCCGAACAGCAGCCCGGAGAGCAGCACCGGCAGGAACGCCACCGTCACCCCCGGTTCGGCAATCCCCAGCACTGAGGCGCCATGGCCCCATTGCACCACTACGACGACGACGCCCACAGTGGCTGCCAGACTGAGCAGGTACCCAGCCACCGTGAGCAGCGGGATCCATAGGGAGCGGAAGATGGCGGTGACCACTACCAGACACACCAGGACTACTGCCCCCAAGTAGAGCGGCAGCACCCGCAGCAGCTGATCAGAGAGCTCTACATCGGCGATGACCCGCCCGGTGTAGCCCAGTGAGGCCAGTCCCCGGTCCGCAATAAGCTCATCCCGCTGGGCCATCAGATCCTCAGCAAGTTCGGCGGCCTCAGGCTCCTCCGGGCCTATCGAGGGCACCAGATGAATCAGCCGCCACCTGCCGTCCTCACTCTCACCCAGCGGCATCGCATGGGAGATCCGCCGGTCCTGGGCGTAGACCCGGGCCATGTCCATCACCTCAATGAATTGCTGGTTCTCATTGAGCTGCTCGTCCAGCTCCACCAGTGCCACGATCCGGCCGTTCTCCCCGGGGCCGAAATGCTCGCGCACCCCGTCGAAGTGCTGGTAGGCGGTGGAGTCGGTGGCCTCCTCCGCGCCGGTGGGCAGGGTCAGCCGCAGTCCCACAGCAGGCAGCGCAATGATCACCAGCAGCACAGTGGTGGCCACCAGGCACACCACCGGGTGGCGCACCACAAAGCTGATCCGCGGCGTCGCCTGCTGCACGTCAGCGGCCGGGCCGGCCGCCGGTGGGGGAACCGGGCGGGCAATCCTTCCGCCCAGCAGTCCCACCGCGGCAGGGGTGACAGTCAGCACCGCCAGGATCAGAGTGCCGATGGTCAGTGCGCTCACTGCGCCCATCGTGGCCATGAACGGCAGTCCGGTCAGCCCTAGGGCCAGCAGCGCCACCACATTGGTCAGTGCGGCGAAGAACACTGTGCGCCCGGCTGTGGCGGAGGTGGCGGCTACCGCCTGGGGGAGGCTCAGCCCGCCCTCGCGGCGCAGCCCCCGATACCGGTAGAGCCAGAGCAGCATATAGTCCACGCCCATGGCTAGGCCCAGCATCAGCGCAAGCATCAGATCGGTGGAGGTCATACTCAGCACCCGGGTCAGCCCGTAGGCCAGGGTCACCCCGACTCCCACCCCCAGTCCGGCCACTACCAGCGGCAGCCCTGCGGCGAGCACCGAGCGCAGCATCAGGGCCAGCACCAGGGCGGCGAAGAGCAGGCCGAGGACCTCGGTGAGACCCAGCAACGAGGTGAAGTCCTGCACCAGCTCCAAGCCGAACTCCGCGCTCACCCCCTCTGGGAGGTGCTCCTCCACGGTGCGGATGATCTCTGTGCGATCACCGGCTGAGAGATTCAGCGCCTGATCGGTCAGCTGCAGGCTGAGCATCCCTGCAGAACCGTCTGCGGTGACCGTATCGGCCTCCTGAAGCATCCGCACCAGGCGCTCACCCATCCGCAGGGTCTCCAGGGCCTCCACCGCGTCACGGACATCAGTGGTGGTGACCTGCTCGCCTTCGGTGTGCTCACCCAGGGTCCCGGACTGCACTGCCCGCAGCAGCTCTTCGCGGCTGAGCCCAGTCTGCCGCTGATAGTCGTTGAGCTGAGCCTCCACCTCCTGCCAGCCCTCGTTGAGGGTCCGGTAGCCGGTCACGATCTGCTGGCCCATGGCAAAGGGGTCAGCCGCAGTGCTGACCTGGTCCAATTCGGCGAGCCGGTCGCTGAGCTCCTCCAGGGCGGTGCGCTGGGTCTCGGAGAATGCGGAGCCGTCATCGGTGCTCAGCAGCACCCGGGAGTTCCCACCCCCAAGCTCGGGGATCTGCTCCTCCACCGCCTCGCCCACGGTCTGGAACTGAGCGCCAGGGGCGCTGTAGGAGCCGGAGGGTCCACGTCCCAGCAGCAGGGCGCCGCCGAGCGCCAGCACCGCGATGATCAGCCAACCGGCAAGTACCCGCCAGGGCCGCTGCGCGCACCAGCTCCCGGTCCCTTCAAGAATCCGTTCCACTATCGCAATGCTAGCCCCGGCGGTGTGCAGGTGTGTTGGACCTGGGGTGAAGCGATTTCCGGTACGTTTGTGGTGATGGACACCACTAGGGCGCGGGCGGCGGCTGTGCTCAGCGTGCTCGGCCTGTTCCTGTTGGTGATCGCCGCGGCTGTGCCGATTCCGCGCCACATCGGCCCGCTTCCGTTTTGGGACCCCAATGGGGATGAACCCCCGGAACAGCCCACGGTGCCGCCCTGCCCGGCGGATGCGGAGCAGGCCGAGGAGCTTCCCGCATGGTGTGAGCTGGAGCAGGAGCCCGGAGATGACCTTCTCGACCTCGAGGAGCAGCTGGGCGAGGGCGCCTCCTGGGACCTCAGCTGGTTGGAGCAGGTTTTCGCCGTCATCGCCCTACTGAGCATGCTGGTGCTGCTGGTCTTCGGCACCTACACGCTGGTCAAGTGGATCCGGGAACGCGGCAGTCGCAGCGCCGAGCCGGTCGAGATCCTGGAGGATCTCCAGCATGCGGCCGAGGCCACTGGACAGGCCAGGGAGCGGGCGCTGGCCGAGGGCTCCCCCCGAAACGCCGTGGTGGCCTGCTGGGTGGCGTTGGAGGACGCCGCCGAAGGAGCCGGCCTGCATCGCAGTGCGGCGGAGACATCTCAGGAGTTCACCCAGCGGGTGCTTGCCCACTGGGAGGTCGACGCCGCGACCATCACGGAGCTTGCCGAGCTCTACCGCACGGCCCGCTTCTCCCACCAGGAGCTCTCTGAGGACCACCGCCGGCGGGCGGCCGCCTGCCTGGCGCGGGTACATTCAGCCATCCAAGTCCGCCGCAGCCTGCAGCAGGAGGTGCCGTGAAGCGTGTGCTGAGCCTGGGGGCAGGTGCTCTGCTCTGCGGCGTCGTCCTCTTCTTCGCTCTCTGGTCTGCGGACCAGCTGCCCCACCCCTGGCAGTTGGGGCTTACCGTCTGCATCCTGCTGGTGCTGACCGGCTTCGCGGTGATCGGCACAGTGCTGAACTACGATGAGCTCACCTCGCAGGTGCAGTGGTTCAGCCCTGACCCCGTGGAGCCGGAGCCGGTGTTCGGGGCCACCGACCCCAGGCTGCGCCGGATCCGCAGAGTGCTGCAGGGCGCCGGTCAGGACGATTTCTACTCCCGCTCCGAGCTGCACCAGCTGCTCGGCAGGCTCGCGGCGGAGCGGGTAGCCGCCCGGGGGGTGGACCGGGAGGACCCCGAGGCCGTGCGCGAAGCCCTGGGGCCGGAGCTCTTCCACTACCTGGCAGCCGAGCCGCCCCGCCGCGCCTCTGCCCGAACCCTTGCTGATCTCATCACACGAATTGAGGAACTGTGACTGACACACCAGACCCGTTGACTGCCGGCCCCCGAGAGTCAGGGACGGTGCCTGCCGGTGGGATCAGCGCCGTGCATGAGCAGGCCCGCGCTGTGCTGGACCGGGTGGGATCTGCAGTGGTGGGCCATCGTGAGCCGTTGACGTTGACCCTGGCTGCGATCCTGGCCGGAGGGCACGTGCTGTTGGAGGATCTGCCGGGGCTGGGCAAGACCCTGGCAGCAAGGTCCTTTGCCCAAGCCTTGGGTCTGGACTTCGCCCGGGCGCAGTTCACCCCTGACCTGTTACCGGCCGATCTCACCGGTGCCTATGTCTATGACCAGTCCGCCGGGGTGTTTCAGTTCCGCAAGGGTCCTTTGTTCACAGGGCTGATGCTGGCCGATGAGATCAACCGCACCCCGCCCAAGACCCAGTCGGCCCTGCTGGAGGCCATGGCGGAGAAGCAGGTCACCGTTGAAGGGCAGACCTTCACCCTGGACCGGCCTTTCCATGTGTTGGCCACCTCCAACCCCGTGGAGTACGAGGGCACCTACCCGCTGCCGGAGGCTCAACTGGACCGGTTCCTGATCCGGCTCTCCTTCGGCTATCCGCAGACCGGCCAGGAGCAGGAGATCCTGCGCCGCCGCCTTGAGCGCCAGGCTGAGGAGCAGAGACTCGATGCGGTCACAGATGCCCACGGGCTGCTGAGAATGCAGCAGGCGGTGGAGACGGTGGAGGTGGCTGAGGAGATCACTGCCTACTGTGTGCGGCTGGCTGCTGCCACCCGGGCGGCCTCCGGGGTGCAGGTGGGCGCCCTCCCCAGGGGGTCTTTGGCTCTGGTGCTGATGGCTAGGGCCTATGCGGTGATCAACGGACGCGACTTCATCACGCCCGAGGACGTCAAAGCCGTGGCCCATCCGGTGCTGGATCACCGTATCGTGCTCAAACCCGAACTCTGGATGTCCGAGACCAGCCCAGCACGGATCATCGAACAGGTCCTCAACGAAGTGCCTGTCCCGGCTGCACGCGCCATTGCCGATCCAGCCTCCGGAGACACCTCAGAATGAGCCCGGCGGCCGAGTCCAGCACCTACGCCGGGGGACGGTGGCTGCTCACCCACGCCCACCTGCGGGCCGTGCTCATCGCAGCTCTGGGGATCCTGGTTGCGCTGGTGTTCTCCCGGCCCGATGTGCTCATCCTGGTGGCTCCTCTGGCGCTGGCAGCGGTCTGGTCCGCTGTTGCCAGACCTGCCGGGAGCCCCCGAGCGGTGAGCCGGCTGGCTCGGGACCGTGCCACCGAAGGTGAGCACAACGGCATCATTGTGCAGGCTCAGGGTCTGCAGGGCGCCGACTTCGCCGCGGCGAGCCAGGCCGCGGCCGCCTGGGTCCAGCGCCGCCCCCATCACGGCTCCCAGGTGCACTATGTCACCGAGGGCAGCCTCCGCTTTACTTTGGGGGTGGATCCGCTGCGCTGGGGCAACCGCAGCTACGGCACCACCCTGGTCGGCGCAGTCGGCCCCTGGGGCGCATACTCCTGGGGACCAGTGCCGCTGCCCGGCAGACAGCGGAAGGTGGCACCCACCGCCGAACACTTCGACACCCGCGCCCCTGCCCCGCATCCGCGTGGACTGGTGGGTCACCACCGCTCAGCCCGGCCCGGTCAGGGCAGCGAGTTCAGCGCCATCCGGCATTTTCAGTGGGGAGACAAGCTGAAGAACATCCACTGGCCGCGCTCCCTGCGCACCGGGGAACTGCACGTGACCTCTTCCTATGCCGACCAGGACACCCATGTGGCACTGATCCTGGATGCCCAGAATGATCTGGGCATATCCGAGGGACTGGGTGGGGCATCATCCACGCTGGACCGCTCGGTCCGGGCCGCCGCCGCCATCGCCGAACACTTCGCCCATCAGGGCGACCGGGTCAGCCTGCAGGTCATCTCCGGGGCAGTGCCGAAGCGGCTGAACCCCGGCACCGGATCCAGGCACTACCGCCGGCTGCTTCAGATGCTGGCTGATGCCGTGCCCGCCCCGGAGCGGGAGATCAGCCCGGAGAAGATCCGGTTGGGCCTGCGCGCCGGCACCCTGGTGGTGATCGTCTCGGCCCTGGTCTCCGAGGCGATGCTCAGCCGCGCTGCGGCCCTGGCGCGCAGCGGACTGACAGTGGTGGCCGTGGATGTGCTCAGCGGGGCTGAGCCGCAGCTGCAGCAGGCGGATGCCTATGAGCGGCTGGCGTGGCGGCTGCGGATGATCGAGCGCGAACATGAGATCCGCAGGGTAGGCCAGGCCGGAGTGGCCGTGGTGCCCTGGCGCGATCCCGGCACGCTGGACACTGTGCTGCGAATGCTCACCCGGCGCGGCGGGGCGGGGGTGCGCTGATGCGCGAGCTGATCCGCCACGGCTCTGCCGCACAGCTGCTGCTGCGCGCGGTGATCGCACTGGCCGGACTGGGCTTCACAGCACTGCTGACCGTGATCTCCGAGCGCGGTGTGGCTGACTTCTGGACGGCACTGGCCCCAGCAGCTCTGAGCCTCGCCGCCGCGCTCTGGCCGCAGAACCTGGCCCCGCTTGGGATGCTCGCCTATTCAGTGGTGGCTTGGGTGGCAGTCAACGACGACGTCCGCACCGCCTGGACACTGCCCGCGGCAGCACTGCTGCTGATACTGCACACCGGCGCCGCTGCGGCAGCCGTGCTGCCGGTGGCCGCCTCGGTGCCGGCTCAGCTGTGGATCCGCTGGACCGGCCGGGCGGCCGCAGTCATGGTGGTCACCATCCTGGCCTGGATGCTGATGCGGGCCGTGAGCGGCCTGCTCATCCCGGGTGCGGCGCTCATTCTGCTGGCCGCCACACTGCTGGCCGGGGCCGCTGCCCTGGCCCACGATCGCTGGGCCCGCGCCCAGGCGGGTTAGGAGGAAGGTGCTGTGCGGCGCGCCACTGGGCTGAATCGGGCGCCGTCCTTGCAATTTCCTGCTACTGTGTACGGCATCACCCCAGTCTGGGGCTCTGTCGCTGTGCACTTGCGCGCGCCCGGATTCTCTGTGTATCCTAAAACTTCGCGTTTCCCCTCTTTTCTTCGTGCCTTCATATAGCGGTGGCGCACGTATGTGACGTGGAAGCGATCCGGTACGCATTACGAATACAGGTCTGTGGAAGGATCCCTCTTGGTCGCCTCGAGCACCTCACCAAATACCGCTGCATCGGCCCGCACCCCCGAATACGCCGGCCGCCTCTCATTCGCAAAAATCCACGAACCCCTCGATGTCCCGGAGCTGCTGGCTCTGCAGATTGAGTCATTTGACCGTCTGGTGGGCAATGAGGCCTGGGCCGCCCGTGTGGCCGAGGCCAAGGAGAAGGGCATCAAGGGCGTCTCCGACACCTCTGGGCTGGCTGACATCTTCGAGGAGATGTCCCCCATCGAGGACTTCCAGGAGACCATGAGCCTGAGCTTCTCCGACCCGGAGTTCGCGGATCCCAAGTACACCGTGGATGAGTGCAAAGACCACGACATCACCTACTCGGCCCCGCTGTACGTCAAGGCCGAGTTCATGAACCACAACACCGGTGAGATCAAGCAGCAGACCGTCTTCATGGGTGACTTCCCCCTGATGACCTCCCGCGGCACCTTCATCATCAACGGCACCGAGCGTGTGGTGGTCTCCCAGCTGGTCCGCTCCCCGGGCGCCTACTTCGAGTCCTCCCAGGACAAGACCACTGACAAAGAGATCTTCACCGCCAAGGTGATCCCCTCCCGCGGTGCCTGGTTTGAGCTGGAGATCGATAAGCGCGATCAGGTCGGCGTGCGTCTGGACCGTAAGCGCAAGCAGCCGGTCACCGCTCTGCTGAAGGCTATCGGCTGGTCCGAGTCCCGCATCCTGGAGGAGTTCGGCGGCTACGACTCCATCCGCGCCACCATCGAGAAGGACACCTTCGAGACTCAGGAAGAGGCGCTGCTGGACATCTACCGCAAGCTGCGCCCGGGCGAGCCGCCCACAGTGGAGGCCGGCCGCTCCCTGCTGGACTCCCTGTACTTCAGCTCCAAGCGCTACGACCTCGCCAAGGTGGGCCGGTACAAGCTCAACCGCAAGTTGGGCGTGGACAAGGAGTACACCGATTCGGTGCTCACCGAAGAGGACATCACCGCGATGATCCACTACCTGTGCTCCCTGCACGCCGGGCAGAAGACCATCAAGGGCTTCCGCGACGGCAAAGAGGTGGAGCTGCCGGTCACAGTGGACGATATCGACCACTTCGGCAACCGCCGCATCCGTGCGGTGGGCGAGCTCATCGAGAACCAGGTGCGCACCGGGCTGTCCCGCATGGAGCGCGTGGTCCGCGAGCGGATGACCACTCAGGACGTGGAGGCCATCACCCCACAGACCCTGATCAACATCCGGCCCGTGGTGGCCAGCATCAAGGAGTTCTTCGGAACCTCCCAGCTGTCCCAGTTCATGGACCAGAACAACCCGCTGGCCGGACTGACCCATAAGCGGCGCCTCTCCGCGCTGGGCCCGGGTGGGCTCTCCCGCGACCGTGCCGGCATGGAAGTCCGTGACGTGCACCCCTCGCACTACGGCCGCATGTGCCCCATCGAGACCCCGGAAGGCCCCAACATCGGGCTGATCGGCTCCTTGGCCACCTACGGGCGGATCAACAACTTCGGCTTCATCGAGACCCCCTACCGCAAGGTGGTGGACGGCAAGGTCACCGAGCAGATCGAGTACCTCACCGCCGATGACGAGCTGGTGGCCAATATTGCTCAGGCCAACGCACCGCTGAACGCGGACGGCACCTTCACTGAGGACGTGGTGCTCTGCCGCGGCGACGCCTCCTCCGGCGAGCAGGGCGAGCCTGTGCTGGTGGCCCCGGAGAACATTCACTACATGGATGTCTCCCCGCGCCAGATGGTCTCAGTGGCCACCGCCCTGATCCCGTTCCTGGAGCATGACGACGCCAACCGTGCACTGATGGGCGCCAACATGCAGCGCCAGGCTGTGCCGCTGCTGGAGTCCGAGTCCCCGCTGGTGGGCACCGGCATGGAGAAGTACGCCGCGATTGACGCTGGCGACTCCGTGGTGGCCACCAAGGCCGGTGTGGTCACCAAGGTGGCCGCGGACCTGGTCATCGTCCAAAACGACGACGGCTCCTACACCAACTACCCGATTATGAAGTTCCAGCGCTCCAACCAGGGCAACGCCTACAACCAGGTGGTCCGGGTCAGCGAGGGAGACCGGGTGGAGCGCCAGTCCATCATCGCCGACGGCCCCTCCACCGAGCTCGGTGAGCTGGCCCTGGGCAAGAACCTGCTGGTGGCATTCATGTCCTGGGAGGGTCACAACTTCGAGGACGCCATCATCCTGTCCCAGCGCCTGGTGCAGGACGATGTGCTCACCTCCATCCACATCGAGGAGCACGAGGTCGACGCCCGTGACACCAAGCTCGGTGCCGAGGAGATCACCCGGGACATCCCGAACGTCTCCGAGGAGATGCTCGCCCAGCTCGACGAGCGCGGCATCATCCACGTTGGTGCTGAGGTTGACGCAGGAGACATCCTGGTCGGCCGCGTGACCCCTAAGGGTGAGACCGAGCTGACCCCGGAGGAGCGCCTGCTGCGGGCCATCTTCGGTGAGAAGTCCCGCGAGGTCCGCGACACCTCCCTGAAGGTGCCGCACGGAGAGTCCGGCACCGTCATCGGTGTGCGCATCCTCGACGCCGAGGACGATGACCACGAGCTGCCCCCGGGTGTGAACCAGGTGGTCCGGGTCTACGTGGCCCAGAAGCGCAAGATCACCGACGGTGACAAGCTCGCCGGGCGCCACGGCAACAAGGGCGTCATCTCCCGGATCCTGCCGGTGGAGGACATGCCCTTCCTGCCCGACGGCACCCCCGTCGACGTGGTGCTCAACCCCATGGGTGTGCCCGGCCGTATGAACATCGGCCAGGTCATGGAGCTGCACCTGGGCTGGGCCGCCGCCAACGGTTGGAAGATCGAGGGCGACCCCGAATGGCTCAAGGCTCTGCCGAACCTGCCCAAGGAGACCGGCCCCACCAAGGTGGCCACACCGGTGTTCGACGGCGCCGAGCCGGAGGAGCTCACCGGCATCCTGGAGGCCACCAACCCCTCCCGCGACGGTGAGCAGCTGGTGGGCCCTGACGGAAAGGCCCAGCTGTTCGACGGCCGCTCCGGTGAGCCGTTCCCGGACTCGGTCTCTGTGGGCTACATGTACATTCTGAAGCTGCACCACCTGGTGGATGACAAGATCCACGCTCGTTCCACCGGACCCTACTCCATGATCACCCAGCAGCCGCTGGGTGGTAAGGCGCAGTTCGGTGGCCAGCGCTTCGGTGAGATGGAGGTCTGGGCCCTGGAGGCCTATGGCTCCGCCTACACCCTGCAGGAGCTGCTGACCATCAAGTCTGATGACATCCACGGCCGCGTGAAGGTCTACGAGGCCATCGTCAAGGGCGAGGACATCCCGGAGCCCGGCGTTCCGGAGTCCTTCAAGGTGCTCATCAAGGAGATGCAGTCGCTGTGCCTGAACGTCGAGGTGCTCAACGAGCACGGCGACGCCTTCCAGATGCGCGACGCCGATTCCGAGGACTCCGGCTTCAGCGCCGCTGAGGAGCTCGGCATCGATCTCTCCCGGGCTGAGCCCAGCTCGGTCGAAGAAGTCTGAGACCCAGACTTCTTCCGACTCACATACGCTTGACGAATTTTTAGAGAAGAAAAGAGAGATACCGGACTATGTCCACTGAATCCTCATTCGACACCATGCGCATCGGGCTGGCCACCACTGACGACATCCTGGCCTGGTCCAAGGGCGAGGTGAAGAAGCCCGAGACCATCAACTACCGGACCCTGAAGCCGGAGAAGGACGGCCTGTTCTGCGAGAAGATCTTCGGACCTTCCCGGGACTGGGAGTGCTACTGCGGCAAGTACAAGCGCGTGCGCTTCAAGGGCATCACCTGTGAACGCTGCGGCGTGGAGGTCACCCGCTCCAAGGTCCGCCGCGAGCGGATGGGCCACATCGAGCTGGCTGCCCCGGTCACCCACATCTGGTACTTCAAGGGCGTGCCCTCCCGCCTGGGCTACCTGCTGGACCTGGCGCCGAAGGACCTGGAGAAGGTCATCTACTTCGCCGCCTACATGATCACCTCAGTAGACGCCGACCGCCGCCACGAGGACCTGCCCAACCTGCAGGCTGAGGTGGACCAGGAGATCAGCCACCTGACCTCCCAGCGCGATGCCGATATTGCCGCCATCGCCAAGGAGCTCGAGGACGGCTTGGCTGAGCTGGAGTCCGAGGGTGCCAAGGCTGCGGAGAAGAAGAAGTTCCGCGAGACCAAGGAAAAGCAGATGGGCCAGGTGCGCAAGCGCGCCGACGCCGAGATCGAGCAGATCCAGAACGTCTGGGACCGGTTCAAGAACATCACTGTGGGCCACCTGGAAGGCGATGAGACGCTCTTCCGGGAGATGCGCGCCAAGTACGGCCAGTACTTCGAAGGCTTCATGGGTGCCGAGGCCATCCAGAAGCGTCTGCAGAGCTTCGACATGGCCGCTGAGGCTGAGAAGCTGCGCGAGACTATCGCCACCGGAAAGGGCCAGCGCAAGACCCGCGCCCTGAAGCGGCTCAAGGTGCTCAACGCCTTCCTGGTCAACGGCAACTCGCCCACCGGTATGGTGCTGGAGGCTGTCCCGGTGATTCCGCCGGAGATCCGCCCCATGGTCCAGCTGGACGGCGGCCGCTTCGCGACCTCCGACCTCAACGACCTCTACCGCCGGGTGATCAACCGCAACAACCGTCTGAAGCGGCTGCTGGACCTCGGTGCCCCTGAGATCATCATCAACAACGAGAAGCGCATGCTGCAGGAGTCCGTGGACTCCCTGTTCGACAACGGCCGCCGTGGCCGCCCGGTCACCGGACCCGGCAACCGCCCGCTGAAGTCGCTCTCCGACATGCTCAAGGGCAAGCAGGGCCGGTTCCGCCAGAACCTGCTCGGCAAGCGTGTGGACTACTCCGGCCGTTCGGTCATTGTGGTGGGTCCGCAGCTGAAGCTGCACGAGTGCGGTCTGCCTAAGCAGATGGCCCTGGAGCTGTTCAAGCCTTTCGTGATGAAGCGGCTGGTGGACCTCAACCACGCTCAGAACATCAAGTCCGCCAAGCGGATGGTGGAGCGCCAGCGCTCCGCAGTGTGGGATGTGCTCGAGGAGGTCATCACCGAGCACCCGGTGCTGCTCAACCGTGCACCCACCCTGCACCGTCTGGGCATCCAGGCCTTCGAGCCGCAGCTGGTGGAGGGCAAGGCCCTGCAGCTGCACCCGCTGGTCTGTGCCGCCTTCAACGCCGACTTCGACGGTGACCAGATGGCTGTGCACCTGCCGCTGGGCCCAGAGGCTCAGGCGGAGGCGCGCATCCTGATGCTCTCCTCCAACAACATCCTTAAGCCCTCCGACGGCCGCCCGGTGGCCCTGCCCGCACAGGACATGATCATCGGTCTGCACCACCTGACCACCGTGCGTGAGGATGAGACCGGCGCCGGCCGCATCTTCTCCTCCGTCGGCGAGGCCCAGATGGCCTTCGACCTGAAGGAGCTGCACCTCAACGCCCCGGTGAAGATCCAGGTGGAGGGCTTCATCCCCTCCAAGGAGGTCCCCGCTCCTGAGGGTTGGGAGGAAGGTCAGCCTGCGCTGATCGAGACCACCCTGGGCAAGGTGCTGTTCAACGAGCTGCTGCCTGAGGGTTACCCCTGGCAGGACCGTGTCGCGGATAAGAAGGCCCTGGGCTCGCTGATCAACGACATCTCCGAGCGGTACTCCACCGTGCAGGTTGCCCAGACTCTGGACAACCTCAAGGATGCCGGCTTCTACTGGTCCACCCGTTCCGGGGTGACCGTGGCGATCTCTGATATCACCTCCAACTTCGACAAAGCCGCCATCATGGAGAAGTACGAGGCTCAGGTCGCCAAGGTGGAGGAGGAGTACAGCCTCGGCTTCATCGGCAAGGAGAACCGCACCCAGGAGCTGCAGGAGATCTGGGGCAAGGCCACCTCTGAGATCGAGAAGGCCATGATGGAGGGAATGGACTCCCTCAACAACATCAACCGGACCGTGACCTCAGGGGCACGCGGCAACTGGAACCAGATCCGTCAGATTGCCGGTATCCGTGGTTTGGTGACCAACCCCAAGGGTGACATCATCCCGCGGCCCATCAAGTCCTCCTACCGCGAGGGCCTGACTGTGCTGGAGTACTTCATCGCCACTCACGGCGCCCGTAAGGGTCTGGCCGACACCGCGTTGAAGACCGCCAACTCCGGATACCTCACCCGCCGTCTGGTGGATGTCTCCCAGGACGTGATCGTCCGCGATGAGGACTGCGGCACCACCCGTGGCCTCACCGTGCCGATCGCGCAGCCCAAGTACTACGCCCACGATGATGATCTGCGCCCTGACGGAGTGCTGATCAAGTCCGGCCGCAAGTACGTCTCCGACGAGCTGGAGGGTGTGGAGGTGGAGCTGCACAAGATGGTGGAGTCCTCCGCCTACTCCCGCACCCTTGCTGAGCCTGTTGCCGACGCCAACGGTGAGGTGCTGGCCGAGGCCGGCACCGAGGTGGGCGATGTGATCATCGACAAGCTCTTCGAGGCCGGGGTGACCACCATCAAGGTCCGCTCCGTGCTGACCTGTGAGTCTCCAGTGGGCACCTGTGCCGCCTGCTACGGGCGCTCCATGGCAGCCGGCCACCGGGTCGATGTCGGTGAGGCTGTGGGCATCATCGCCGCCCAGTCCATCGGTGAGCCCGGTACTCAGCTGACCATGCGTACCTTCCACTCCGGCGGTGTGGCCTCAGCTGATGACATCACCCAGGGTCTGCCGCGTATCCAGGAGCTCTTCGAGGCCCGTACACCTAAGGGTGTGGCCCCCATCGCCGAGTCCACCGGACGGGTCCGCTACGAGGAGGATGACAAGCAGGCACGCCTGGTGCTGGTCCCGGACGACGGCTCCGAGGAGCAGGTCTACCCGATCCTGCGCCGCGCCCGTCTACTGATCGACCTCGGCGAGGACAACTCCGGCACCGCCCACGTGGAGGTCGGCACTCAGCTGGTCCGCGGTCACGTGAACCCCAAGGACGTGCTGCGCGTGCTCGGTCCCCGGGCCGCTCAGAAGTTCCTGGTGGCTGA
This sequence comes from Nesterenkonia alkaliphila, assembly GCF_009758175.1. Lineage (GTDB taxonomy): Bacteria > Actinomycetota > Actinomycetes > Actinomycetales > Micrococcaceae > Nesterenkonia > Nesterenkonia alkaliphila. Next base: position 70,035 of record NZ_WRPM01000068.1, on the reverse strand, counting down.
GGTGCAGGAGGTGTACCAGTCCCAGGGCGTGGGCATCCACGATAAGCACGTGGAGGTCATCGTCCGGCAGATGCTGCGCCGGATCACCGTCATCGAATCCGGCGAAACTGACCTGCTGCCCGGTGAGTTGGCAGACCGGTTCCGGTTCCAGCAGGCCAATAAGAAGGCCTTCGAGGAATCCAAGCGCCCGGCTTCCGGACGTGATGAGCTGATGGGCATCACCAAGGCCTCGCTGGCCACCGACTCCTGGCTCTCCGCAGCCTCCTTCCAGGAGACCACCCGGGTGCTCACCCAGGCGGCTATGGAAGGCAAGTCGGATCCGCTACTGGGTCTGAAGGAGAACGTGATCATCGGTAAGCTCATCCCGGCCGGCACCGGCCTGGACCGCTACACCCAGACTGTGGTGGAGCCTACTGAGGACGCCAAGGCCAACCTGTTCACCGGACCGAGCCTCTACGGCTCCAGCTTCGACTACGCCGGAGCTGACGGGGACAGCGAGTTCCACGCGATCCCGCTGGAGGACTACAACACCGACGTCGACTTCCGCTGAGCTGGTCTCGGACGGAAGAACGGCGCAGTCACTAGATAACGACGCCGCCGGGTTGGCTTGCCGGCCCCCAACACCGCTGAAGGCCTGGTTCCCCACCGTGGGAGCCGGGCCTTCCGCGTCGCTGGCTGACCTGGGATGGCCGGGCACCGGTGAAGCATCACAGTGCGATTACGATCCGTTGGCGCACTTGCCAGAGCAGAATTTGCAATCGTAAACTTCAGGGCATGGAACGGGTACTGAGAACCTTCGCAGCTGTGATCATGGCGCTCTTTGTGCTGACCGCTTGCGGTTCCGCACCTGACTCCGACGGAGAGGCAGCCGTCGACTATGACATGGAGATGGCCGAGGGCCCGGCAGATGAGGCTGGCCAGCCCCAGGCCCAGGATGAGAGCGGCAGCGATCTTGAGGGCGGGCCGGGAGCCGCCGAACGCCAGGTCATCACCACTGCTTCAGCCGTGGTGGAAGTAGATGACACCCGTGAAGCGGTGCGTCGGGTGGTTGGGCAGGCCGCCGGCTACGGCGGGTATGTGGAAGCTCGTGAGGAGTCCACCGACGAGGACGGCACGCCCACCTATGCCAGTGTGACTCTGCGCCTGCCCCAGGAGAACCTGGACGAGCTCCTGGAGCAGCTGGAGGACTACGGCGACGTCACGGACCTCACCGAGTCCGCTCAGGATGTCACCGGGACCTACCGCGACCTCAATGCCCGGATCGAGGCGCTGGAGACCTCGGTGGACCGGCTGATCGAGATCATGTCCGAGGCCGACTCCGCCGAGGAGCTGCTGCAGATCGAAACCACGCTCAGCGAGCGGCAGGCCTCCCTGGAGTCCCTGCAGGCAGACCTCAATGCGCTCGAAGACCAAGTCTCACTCTCCACACTGCATATCCAGTTCAGCACCGAGCCGATCACGGAGGTGGACCGCGAGGGATTCATAGGTGGGCTGCAGTCCGGCTGGAACGGGCTGGTGACCTTCATCAATGGATTCCTGGTGGGGGCAGGCGTACTGGTGCCCTGGTTGGCGGTACTGGCAGTCCCCGTCGTCGTCATCCTCCTGCTGCTGCGCCGGTACCGGCGCAAACGCGCAGCACGGCGCCCTGCGCCTGCACCGCAGCCCGAGCATTCCGAAAACCCTCACCAGCAGGAGACTGCTGAACCCGCCGCCGAGCCGCACCCGGATCCGGACCAGGGTGCGGAGCGGGGTCCGGAGCGGGGCCGCGCCTAGGACTGCGTTCGCGTCAATCCGCGTCAGCTGGTATTGTTGCCTTGATTGTTTCTGTGTGGCAGTAGGACTCGGTCCGGGTTGCGGGGAAGGTGCGCAACAAATGCCACATATTTTCATGCTTAGAGGCAGTTGCGCCAGCCGCAGCCTCCGAACCTGAAACTGTGGCGGAACTTCCCCAGCGCAGAGACGTGCCCGGCCGGAGACGGCCACAAGACCTGACAACAATGGAGATTGCATAGTGCCTACCATTCAGCAGCTGGTGCGCAAGGGGCGCAGCCCCAAGGCCGCCAAGAACGCCACTCCTGCCCTGCAGGGGTCACCCATGCGCCGTGGCGTGTGCACCCGCGTGTACACCACCACGCCCAAGAAGCCGAACTCCGCACTCCGCAAGGTGGCCCGTGTCCGCCTGGGCGGCGGCGTGGAGGTCACCGCATACATTCCCGGTGAGGGCCACAACCTGCAGGAGCACTCGATCGTGCTCGTACGCGGTGGTCGAGTCAAGGACCTCCCCGGTGTCCGCTACAAGATCGTTCGCGGCGCCCTCGACACCCAGGGTGTCAAGGGTCGCGGCCAGGCCCGCAGCCGCTACGGCGCCAAGAAGGAGAAGAAGTAATGCCACGTAAGGGACCCGCTCCTAAGCGCCCACTCGTCCAGGACCCTGTCCACGGCTCCCCGCTGGTCACCCAGCTGATCAACAAGGTGCTGCAGGACGGCAAGAAGTCCACCGCTGAGCGCATCGTCTACGGCGCCCTGGAGGGTGTCGCCAAGAAGAACGGCGAGAACGCCGTCGAGACGCTGAAGACTGCGATGGACAACATCCGCCCCGCCCTGGAGGTCCGCTCCCGCCGCGTCGGCGGTGCCACCTACCAGGTGCCCGTGGAGGTCAAGCCCGGCCGCGCCACCGCCCTGGCCCTGCGCTGGCTGGTCGGCTACGCCAAGGACCGCCGCGAGAAGACCATGACCGACCGCCTGATGAACGAGATCCTCGACGCCTCCAACGGCCTGGGTGCTGCAGTCAAGCGCCGCGAGGACACCCACAAGATGGCCGAAGCCAACAAGGCCTTCGCCCACTACCGCTGGTAATAAGGAATAGGGGATAAATACCGTGGCACAACAAGAGGTGCTCACTGACCTCAAGAAGGTCCGCAACATCGGCATCATGGCTCACATCGATGCCGGCAAGACCACCACCACCGAACGTGTCCTGTTCTACACAGGGATGAACCACAAGATCGGTGAGACCCACGACGGTGCGTCGACTACGGACTGGATGGAGCAGGAGAAGGAGCGCGGCATCACCATCACCTCCGCCGCGGTGACCTGCTTCTGGGAGAACAACCAGATCAACATCATCGACACCCCCGGCCACGTGGACTTCACCGTTGAGGTGGAGCGCTCCCTGCGCGTGCTCGACGGCGCTGTGGCAGTCTTCGACGGCAAGGAGGGTGTGGAGCCCCAGTCCGAGACTGTGTGGCGCCAGGCTGATAAGTACAACGTCCCGCGCATCTGCTTCGTCAACAAGATGGACAAGCTTGGTGCCGACTTCTACTTCACCGTGGACACCATCAAGTCCCGCCTGGGTGCCAAGCCGCTGGTGATGCAGCTGCCCATCGGTGCCGAGAACGACTTCATCGGCGTGGTGGACCTGCTCTACATGCGTGCACTGGTCTGGCCCGGGGATGCCAAGGGCGATGTGACCATGGGCGCTGAGTACGAGGTCCAGGAGATCCCCGAGGACCTCAAGGAGAGTGCCGAGGAGTACCGCAATGAGCTCATCGAGGCCGTGGCTGAGGCCGATGAGGAGCTCATGGAGAAGTACCTCGAGGGCGAGGAGCTCACTCCTGAGGAGCTCAAGGTCGGCATTCGCAAGCTGACCGTCGACGGCGAGGCCTACCCGGTCTTCTGCGGCTCCGCATTCAAGAACCGCGGGGTTCAGCCCATGCTCGACGCTGTGGTGGACTACCTGCCCTCCCCGGCAGACGTGGAGTCCATGGAGGGTCACAAGCCCGGTGATGAGGAGGAGATCCTCACACGCAAGCCCTCCAAGGACGAGCCCTTCTCCGCACTGGCCTTCAAGATCGCCTCCCACCCGTTTTTCGGCACGCTGACCTTCATCCGCGTGTACTCGGGCAAGCTGGCCTCCGGCGCACAGATCCTCAACTCCACTAAGGGGAAGAAGGAGCGCATTGGAAAGCTCTTCCAGATGCACGCCAATAAGGAGAACCCGGTCGAGGAGATCCAGGCAGGTCACATCTACGCGGTGATCGGCCTGAAGGACACCACCACCGGTGACACCCTGTGCAACCCGGACCACCCGATCGTCCTGGAATCCATGAGCTTCCCGGAGCCGGTGATCAACGTGGCGATCGAGCCGAAGTCCAAGGGTGACCAGGAGAAGCTCTCCACTGCCATCCAGAAGCTGGTGGCTGAGGACCCGACCTTCACGGTCTCCCTGGACGAGGAGACCGGCCAGACCGTCATCGGCGGTATGGGTGAGCTCCACCTCGACGTCTTCGTGGACCGCATGAAGCGCGAGTTCAAGGTGGAGGCCAATGTTGGCAAGCCGCAGGTGGCTTACCGCGAGACCATCAAGAAGAAGGTCGAGAAGGTCGAGTACACCCACAAGAAGCAGACTGGCGGTTCAGGCCAGTTCGCCAAGGTGATCGTGGACTTCGAGCCCCTGGAGACCGACGGCGAGGAGCTCTACGAGTTCGAGAACGCTGTCACCGGTGGCCGCATCCCCCGCGAGTACATTCCCTCGGTGGATGCCGGTATCCAGGACGCCATGCAGCTCGGCGTGCTCGCCGGCTACCCCATGGTTGGGGTCAAGGCGATCCTGCGGGATGGCGCCTACCACGATGTCGACTCCTCTGAGATGGCCTTCAAGCTGGCCGGGTCCCAGGTCTTCAAGGAAGGCATCAAGCGTGCCAACCCGGTGATCCTGGAGCCCATGATGGCTGTGGAGGTCCGCACTCCAGAGGAGTACATGGGCGATGTGATCGGCGACCTGAACTCCCGCCGCGGTCAGATCCAGTCCATGGAGGATGCCTCCGGCGTCAAAGTGGTCAAGGCTGCTGTGCCGCTGAGCGAAATGTTCGGCTACATCGGCGAGCTGCGTTCCCGCACCCAGGGCCGCGCAGTCTTCACCATGTCCTTCGACTCCTACGCAGAGGTGCCGAAGGCTGTGTCCGACGAGATCATCGAGAAGGCTCGCGGCGAGTAGCCGTTGGTCCCTCAACCAACTGAATTTCCCCAAAACCCCCGTAATTAGTAGACTTGCGAGAGTTTCAGCCTGGGACACCCCTGTGCCTGAAGTAAGTCTTACTCACAACCACGTTCTATAGGAGGAACCTGTGGCCAAGGCAAAGTTCGAGCGGACTAAGCCGCACCTCAACATCGGCACCATCGGTCACGTCGACCACGGCAAGACCACGTTGACTGCCGCGATCTCCAAGGTGCTGGCTGATAAGTACCCTGACCTCAACGAGGCCAAGGACTTCGCCAACATCGATAACGCTCCTGAGGAGCGCGAGCGCGGCATCACCATCAACGTCTCCCATGTTGAGTACCAGACCGAGAAGCGTCACTACGCACACGTTGACGCCCCCGGTCACGCTGACTATGTGAAGAACATGATCACCGGTGCTGCACAGATGGACGGCGCGATCCTGGTGGTTGCTGCAACCGACGGTCCGATGGCTCAGACCCGCGAGCACGTGCTGTTGGCCCGCCAGGTCGGCGTGCCGAAGCTGCTGGTGGCGCTGAACAAGTCCGATATGGTCGATGACGAGGAGCTCCTCGACCTCGTCGAGATGGAAGTTCGCGAGTTGCTCTCCGACCAGGAGTTCGACGGCGATGACGCACCCGTGATCCGCACCTCCGGCCTGAAGGCCCTCGAGGGCGATCCTGAGTGGGTCAAGACCGTTGAGGACCTCATGGAGGCCGTTGACGAGTTCATCCCCGAGCCCGAGCGTGACAAGGACAAGCCGTTCCTGATGCCCATCGAGGACGTCTTCACCATCACCGGCCGCGGCACCGTGGTGACCGGCCGTGCAGAGCGCGGCACCCTGGCCATCAACTCCGAGGTCGAGATCCTGGGCATCCGGGACAAGCAGAAGACCACCGTGACTGGTATCGAGATGTTCCACAAGCAGCTCGACGAGGCATGGGCCGGCGAGAACTGTGGCCTGCTGCTGCGCGGCCTGAAGCGTGACGACGTGGAGCGCGGACAGGTTGTGGCAGCCCCCGGCTCCATCACCCCGCACACCAAGTTCGAGGCCAACGTCTACATCCTGTCCAAGGATGAGGGCGGGCGCCACAACCCCTTCTACACCAACTACCGTCCGCAGTTCTACTTCCGGACCACTGACGTGACCGGTGTGATCGAGCTGCCCGAGGGCACTGAGATGGTGATGCCCGGTGACAACACCGAGATGACTGTCGAGCTCATCCAGCCGATCGCTATGGAGGAGGGCCTCGGCTTCGCCATCCGTGAGGGTGGCCGCACCGTGGGCTCCGGCAAGGTCACCAAGATCCTCGCCTGATCCTCATCAGCTGAACGAAAGCCCCCAGCACCTAAGGGTGTTGGGGGCTTTCGCGTTGCCGCCCCGGCGTACTGACCCCACAGGGGACACCGATGTTCGATTTGCACAAACCAGACAGGCATGACAGGATAGACAAGTTGCTCAGGGTGCATTGCGCCCATTGAGCGAAAATCCCATGAACTACCCCGGATCACCGCGGGTGTTGCTGTGCGCAGAGCATTGAAGCGACACGCCCGACCGCGTGGACCGGACGCCAGCAGCGCGAACACCCCGGTAAGCCCGGGCTCACGCTGTTCGGTCAGGCCATAACTGCAGAAGGTGTTTGACAACTCTTTCTGAGGACCCCTGCGTCCTGACAGGACAGGCCTGACTGAGACCAGGACGTATTGGAAGCCAAGTCAGAAAGAGGCTCAACGCCATGGCGGGACAGAAAATCCGCATCCGGCTGAAGTCGTATGACCACGAGGTCATCGATACTTCCGCACGGAAGATTGTCGACACGGTCACCCGTGCAGGCGCCACAGTGGTAGGCCCCGTGCCGCTGCCCACTGAGAAGAACGTCTACACCGTGATTCGGTCGCCGCATAAGTACAAGGACTCTCGCGAGCACTTCGAGATGCGCACCCACAAGCGCCTGATCGACATCGTGGACCCCACGCCCAAGGCTGTGGACTCCCTGATGCGTCTCGACCTGCCTGCAGACGTCAACATCGAGATCAAGCTCTAGAAGGGGGTGCTGAGAGAACTATGACCAACATTTCCCGCACAGACTCCAACGTCAAGGGACTGCTGGGCACGAAGCTCGGCATGACCCAGGTCTGGGATGAGAACAACAACCTCATCCCCGTGACCGTCATCCAGGCTGACTCCAACGTAGTCACCCAGATCCGCACCGAAGAGACTGACGGCTACAACGCCGTGCAGATCGGCTTCGGCGCCATCGACCCGCGCAAGGTCACCAAGCCGCTGGCCGGCCACTTCGAGAAGGCCGGGGTCACTCCCCGCCGCCACGTGGTAGAGATCCGCACCGCAGACTCCGGCGAGTACGAACTGGGCCAGGACCTCTCGGTGGAGACCTTCGAGGTCGGCCAGAAGGTTGACGTCGTGGGCAAGACCAAGGGCAAGGGCTTCGCCGGTGTGATGAAGCGTCACGGATTCGCCGGCGTGGGCGCCTCCCACGGTCAGCACAAGAACCACCGCAAGCCCGGCTCGATCGGTGGCGCAGCCACCCCGGGCCGCGTGTTCAAGGGACTGCGGATGGCCGGCCGGATGGGCAACGTCCGCCGCACCACCCACAACCTGACTCTCCACGCCGTGGATGCCGAGAAGAACCTGCTGCTCGTCAAGGGCGCTGTTCCCGGCCCCAAGGGTGGAGTCATCCTCGTCCGCACCGCTGTGAAGGGAGCATGATCTTCATGAGCTCCAAGGTATCTGTGGATCTCCCCGCCGAGATCTTCGACGCAGAGACGAACAACGCCCTGATCCACCAGGTAGTGGTGGCTCAGCAGGCCGCCGCCCGTCAGGGCACCCACAAGACCAAGACCCGCGCTGAGCGTTCCGGCACCACTGCCAAGCCGTTCCGGCAGAAGGGCACCGGCCGCGCCCGCCAGGGCTCCATGATCGCCCCGCATATGATCGGCGGCGGCGTGGTGCACGGCCCGCAGCCGCGCAGCTACGCCCAGCGGACCCCCAAGAAGATGAAGGCCGCCGCCCTGCGCGGTGCCCTCTCCGACCGGGCCCGCAACGGCCGGATCCACGTGGTCGACTCCCTGGTCACCGGGGAGACCCCTTCGACCAAGGCAGCCAAGGAGGCCCTGGCCTCCATCGGCGGTGTGGACCGGAACTGGCTGGTAGTGCTGGACCGGGCCGAGGACACCGCAGCCCTGTCGGTGCGCAACCTGCCCGCAGTGCACGCGCTCTACGCCGACCAGCTGAACACCTACGATGTGCTCGTCTCCGACGACATCGTGTTCACCCAGGCCGGCTACGAGGCTTTCCTGGCCCACGCCGCAGGCAACCAGGCTGAGAAGGAGGAGGCCAAGTGAGCGTCCTGACCGAGAAGAACCCGCGCGACATCATCCTCGCACCGGTGATCTCTGAGAAGTCCTACAACAACATCGACGAGGGCAAGTACACGTTCCTCGTCGCCACCGGTGCCACCAAGCCCGAGATCAAAAACGCTGTGGAGCAGATCTTCAGCGTCAAGGTCGACCGGGTCAACACCGCCAACCGCGAGGGCAAGCGCCGCCGCACCCGCTTCGGCTGGGGCAAGCGCAATGACACCAAGCGGGCCATCGTGACCCTCAAAGAGGGCTACGCAATCGACATCTTCGGAGGATCCGCTGCCTGAGGCAGCCGGAACCACTTGATCGAGGAAGAGTAAAAGAATGGCTATTCGCAATCTCAAGCCGACCACCCCGGGCCAGCGCGGCTCCTCGGTGGCCGACTTCGCAGAGATCACCCGGGACACCCCGGAGAAGTCCTTGCTGCGCCCGCTGACCAAGACCGGCGGACGCAACAGCTCGGGCAAGATCACCACCCGTCACAAGGGCGGCGGCCATAAGCGCCAGTACCGTGTGATCGACTTCCGCCGTGCTGATAAGGACGGTGTGCCGGCCAAGGTCGCTCATATTGAGTACGACCCCAACCGCACCGCCCGGATCGCCCTGCTGCACTACGCAGACGGCACTAAGCGCTACATCCTGGCACCGGCCAAGCTGGTCCAGGGTGCTGCGGTGGAGTCCGGCCCCAATGCCGATATCAAGCCCGGCAACAACCTGCCGCTGCGCAATATCCCGCTGGGTACTGTGATCCACGCCGTGGAGCTGCGCCCCGGCGGCGGCGCCAAGCTGGGCCGCTCCGCAGGAGCCTCCATCCAGCTGGTGGCCCGCGAGGGCAAGTACGCCCAGCTGCGCCTGCCCTCCGGGGAGGTCCGCAACGTGGACGTGCGCTGCCGCGCCACTGTGGGACAGGTCGGCAACGCCGAGCAGTCCAACCTCAACTGGGGCAAGGCAGGCCGGATGCGCTGGAAGGGCGTGCGCCCAACCGTTCGCGGTGTGGTCATGAACCCTGTGGACCACCCGCACGGCGGTGGTGAGGGCAAGACCTCCGGCGGTCGTCACCCGGTGAACCCCAACGGCAAGCCTGAGGGCCGCACCCGGCGTCCCAATAAGGAATCAGACAAGCTCATCGTGCGGCGTCGTCGTACCAAGAACAAGCGATAGGAGCCTGGAAACATGCCACGCAGCCTGAAGAAGGGCCCCTTCGTTGATCAGCACCTGTACCTGAAGGTCGCCGCTGAGAACGAAAAGGGCACCAAGAACGTCATCAAGACCTGGTCCCGGCGTTCAATGATCATCCCGGACATGCTCGGCCACACTATCGCCGTGCATGACGGGCGTAAGCACATCCCCGTGTTCATCACCGAGTCGATGGTCGGGCACAAGCTCGGCGAGTTCGCACAGACCCGGACCTTCCGCGGACACGTGAAAGACGACAAGAAGGGCAAGCGCCGCTGACCCGGTCAGTGAACGTTTGAACCTCTAGACAAGACGAGAGAAGGAAAGCAATGGAAGCCAAGGCAATTGCGCGCTATGTGCGTGTGACGCCTATGAAGGCCCGGCGCGTCGTCGACCTTGTCCGCGGCAAGCAGGCCAATGAGGCACTGGCCATCCTGCAGTTCGCCCCCCAGGGCGCCTCGGAGCCGGTGTACAAGGTGGTCGCATCCGCTATGGCCAATGCTCGCCAGCACGCCGACAAGGCCGGCGTCGCCTTCAATGAGGACGACTACGTCATCACTGAGGCGCGCGTCGATGAAGGCCCCACCATGAAGCGGTTCCGCCCCCGGGCACAGGGGCGCGCATTCCGCATCAACAAGCGCACCAGCCACGTGACCATCGTGGTCGGCACAGAAGAGAAAGGTGGAGATCAGTAGTGGGACAGAAGATCAACCCCAATGGTTTCCGTCTGGGCATCACCACTGACCACATTTCCCACTGGTACGCCGACTCCAGCAAGCCTGGTCAGCGGTACAAGGACTTCGTCAAGGAAGATGTTCAGATCCGCGAGCTGCTGGAGAAGAGCGTTGAGCGCGCCGGCATCTCCAAGGTCGAGATCGAGCGGACCCGGGACCGGGTGCGGGTGGATATCCACACCGCCCGTCCGGGCATCGTGATCGGCCGCCGCGGTGCTGAGGCAGACCGCATCCGCAGCGAGCTGGAGAAGCTCACCGGTAAGCAGATTCAGCTGAACATACTCGAGGTCAAGAACCCCGAGATCGATGCCCAGCTGGTTGCCCAGGGTGTAGCCGAGCAGCTCGCCGCCCGCGTGGCCTTCCGCCGCGCCATGAAGAAGGCCATCTCCTCTGCTATGCGAGCAGGCGCCAAGGGTATCCGTATCCAGTGCGCCGGCCGTCTGGGCGGCGCTGAGATGTCCCGCTCCGAGTTCTACCGCGAAGGCCGTGTGCCGCTGCACACCCTGCGCGCAAACATCGACTTCGGCAAGCACGAGGCCAAGACCACCTTCGGCCGCATCGGCGTGAAGGTCTGGGTCTACAAGGGTGACCTGACTGCCAAGGAACTGGCAGCACAGCAGGCCTCCCAGCCTTCCGGCCGCGGCCGCGGAGGCGACCGTGGCGGTCGCGCCGGCGGCGAGCGTCGTCGTCGTGGTGCAGGCCGGGGACGCGAAGAGGCTGCTGCCGCAGCACCTGCCGCTGAAGGAGGGCAGAACTGATGCTGATGCCTAAGCGGGTGAAATTCCGCAAGCCCCACAAGCCCAAGCGCGGCGGTATGGCCAAGGGCGGCACTGAGCTGGCCTTCGGCGAGTACGGCATCCAGGCGCTGGGCCCGGCCTACGTGACCAACCGGCAGATCGAGTCGGCACGTATCGCCATGACCCGTCACATCAAGCGTGGTGGAAAGGTGTGGATCAACATCTACCCCGACCACCCGCTGACCAAGAAGCCTGCCGAGGTCCGCATGGGCTCCGGTAAGGGCTCGCCCGAGTGGTGGGTCGCCAACGTCAAGCCCGGACGCGTGATGTTCGAGCTGTCCGGTGTCAGCGAAGAGGTCGCCAAGGAGGCCCTGCGTCTGGCAATCCACAAGCTGCCTGTCAAGGCACGCGTGATCAGCCGAGAGAGTGGTGAATGATCATGGCAGTCGGATCCAAGGACCTGACCGTTGAGAAGCTGGCTGAGTTCAACGACGCCGAGCTGGGCAGCAAGCTCCGCGAGGCCAAGGAAGAGCTGTTCAACCTTCGCTTCCAGTCCGCCACCGGCCAGCTGGAGAACTCCGCTCGCCTGAAGGCCGTCAAGCGCGATATCGCCCGGATCTACACCGTGCTGCGCGAGCGTGAGCTCGGCATCCGGGAGTCGGTGGGCGCGGCTGCTGAGGCCGAAGAGAACGAGGAGGAGTCCGCATGAGCGAGAACACCGAAGCCGTCCAGCGGAACAAGGACCACACCTCCGCTGAGCGCAACTACCGTAAGAACCTGCGCGGCGTCGTCGTCTCCGACAAAATGGAGAAGACCATCGTGGTGGAGGTTGAGGACCGCAAGAAGCACTCCCTGTACGGGAAAGTGATGAAGCGGCACTCCAAGTTCAAGGCGCATGACGAGAACGGCGAGGCCGGCATCGGAGACACCGTGCTGATCTCCGAGACCCGCCCGCTCTCCGCCACCAAGCGGTGGCGCCTGGTGCGCATCATCGAAAAGGCCAAGTGATATATCACTAGGTTGCGGCAGGAGCCCGGATTTCCAACGCTGAGTTGGATTTCCGGGCTTTTGTCATGTAAGCTTTTGTAGCTGTGCGCCCGTGTGCGTTGGTTTCTGGACCGCCGCGGACAGCGCACATCCTCCAAGGCCGCCTCGGCCACCCATCAAGTAGGTTGCTCAGCTGAGCCGTGGTGTGTGGGTAAGCGGCGGGGGAGTCATTCACATTTGGTAGTTCCACCAGGCTCGGCCTACTCGGCTGAGAACCAGTCGGACGAATAGGAGAAACACGTGATTCAGCAGGAATCGCGGCTGAAGATCGCCGATAACACCGGTGCCAAGGAGATCCTTGTCATCCGGGTGCTCGGTGGATCCGGACGCCGCTACGCAGGTATCGGCGACACCTTCGTCGCCACTGTCAAGGACGCCATCCCCGGCGGCAATGTGAAGAAGGGCGAAGTGGTCAAGGCCGTTGTCGTCCGGACGCGCAAGAAGTCCCGCCGCAACGACGGCTCCTACATCAGCTTCGACGAGAACGCTGCGGTCATCCTCAAGGGTGACACTCCCGAGCCGCGCGGCACCCGTATCTTCGGGCCCGTGGGCCGTGAGCTGCGCGATAAGCGGTTCATGAAGATCGTCTCGCTCGCACCGGAGGTGCTGTAACCATGGCCAAGATCAAGAAGGACGACCTCGTCCAGGTGCTCACCGGCAAGGACAAGGGCAAACAGGGCAAGGTCCTGGAAGTCATCACCAAGAAGGACCGCGTGGTGGTCGAAGGCGTCAACCGCGTCAAGCGCCACCTGCGTGCCGGCCAATTCGGTCAGACCGAGGGCGGCATCGTGGAGTCCGAGGCCCCCATCCACATCTCCAACGTGGCCGTTGTCGACCCCGAGACCGAGAAGCCGACCCGTGTGGGCTACCGCTTCGAAGAGGTTGACGGTGAGACCAAGAAGGTCCGTTACGCCAAGGCCTCCGGGAAGGAGCTGTCATGACCGAGACCGTGACTGAGAACATCACCCCCCGCCTGAAGACCAAGTACCGCGAAGAGATCCGCGAGGCGCTGCAGAACGAGTTCGGCTACGCCAACGTGATGCAGGTTCCCGGACTGGTCAAAGTCGTGGTGAACATGGGTGTGGGCGAGGCAGCCCGCGACTCCAAGCTCATCCAGGGCGCAGTCGAGGACCTCACCAACATCACCGGCCAGAAGCCCAAGGTGACCCACGCCAAGAAGTCCATCGCGCAGTTCAAGCTGCGTGAAGGCCAGGCCATCGGCACCCATGCCACCCTGCGCGGTGACCGGATGTGGGAGTTCCTGGACCGCCTGGTCACCTTCGCACTGCCCCGCATCCGCGACTTCCGCGGCCTGAGCGACCGGCAGTTCGACGGCAACGGAAACTACACCTTCGGGCTGACCGAGCAGTCGGTATTCCACGAGATCGATCAGGACAAGATCGACCGTCCGCGCGGTATGGACATCACCGTGGTGACCACTGCAACCACTGACGACGAAGGCCGGGCGCTGCTGCGCGCACTGGGCTTCCCGTTCAAGACCAACAACCAGTAAGCACTACGTGAAAGGTCCGCGCACCTCCAGCTGAAGCTGCGGAGCACGGAAACCGGCACGAGGAAGGGCACACGCCCCTATGACAATGACTGACCCAGTCGCAGACATGCTGACCCGTCTGCGCAACGCCAATTCGGCATTCCATGACCAGGTCACCATGCCCAGCTCCAAGCTGAAGGTCCGGATCGCTGACATCCTGAAGGCAGAGGGCTACATCACCGACTGGCGCGAGGAAGAGGCCGAGGTCGGCAAGACCCTGGTCATCGACCTGAAGTTCGGCCCGAACCGTGAGCGATCCATCGCCGGCCTGAAGCGCATCTCCAAGCCCGGTCTCCGGGTCTACGCAAAGTCCAACAACCTCCCACATGTGCTGGGTGGCCTGGGCATTGCGATCCTGTCCACATCCTCCGGTCTGCTCACTGACCGGCAGGCTGGCAAGAAGGGTGTAGGCGGAGAAGTCCTCGCCTACGTCTGGTAACCCGGAAGGAGTCTGAGCACTATGTCACGCATCGGTCGTCTTCCGATCACTGTCCCCTCCGGCGTCGACGTCACCGTTGACGGCCGCGATATCACCGTCAAGGGCGCCAAGGGCGAACTGAGCCGCACCCTGGCCGAGGGCATCACCGTCCAGATTGAGGACGGGACCCTCACGGTCCTGCGCCCCAATGACGAACGTGAGTCCCGCTCACTGCACGGCCTGACCCGCAGCCTGATCAACAACATGATCATCGGCGTCACCGAGGGCTTCACCAAGAAGCTCGAGATCGTCGGCACCGGCTACCGCGTCCAGGCCAAAGGCAAGGACCTCGAGTTCGCCCTGGGCTACTCCCACCCGGTTCCGGTGCAGGCCCCTGAGGGCATCACCTTCGCCGTTGAGGGTGCCAATAAGGTGGCCGTCTCCGGCATCGACAAGCAGCAGGTCGGCGAGGTCGCTGCAAATATCCGCAAGCTGCGCAAGCCTGACCCGTACAAGGGCAAAGGCGTGCGCTACGAAGGCGAGCAGATTCGCCGCAAGGCCGGAAAGGCAGGTAAGTAATCCATGGCTATCGGTATCAAGGGCAAGTCAAAGTCCGCTGCCCGCGGCCGGCGCCACCTGCGCCTGCGCAAGAAGGTCAACGGCACCGCTGAGCGTCCGCGCCTGGTGGTCAACCGCTCCTCCCGTCATATGGTCGCCCAGGTCGTCAATGACCTCGAGGGCACGACCGTGGTCTCCGCCACCACCATGGAGGCTGACCTGCGCAGCTTCGACGGTGACAAGACTGCCAAGGCCAAGAAGGTCGGCGAGCTGATCGCCGAGCGCGCCAAGGCAGCCGGCATTGAGGCTGTGGTCTTCGACCGCGGCGGAAATAAGTACCACGGCCGCGTGGCCGCCGTCGCCGACGGCGCCCGGGAAGGTGGTCTGAAGCTGTGAGTGAGAACGCAACCAATGAGAAGGACCTCTCTGTGACTGAGTCCAACCAGAACACCGCTGAGTCTGCCGAGCAGAGCCCGGCCTCCGGTGAGCAGAACACCGACTCCCGCCGCGGTGAGCGCGGTGGTCGCGGCGACTCCGGCCGTGGCCGCGGCCGAGGCCGCGGTGAGGGCCGTGGGCGCGGTGGCCGCGACGAGGATAAGGACAAGTTCCTTGAGCGCGTAGTGACCATCAACCGCGTCTCCAAGGTCGTCAAGGGTGGCCGCCGCTTCAGCTTCACCGCACTGGTGGTCGTCGGCGACGGCGACGGCACCGTGGGCGTGGGCTACGGCAAGGCCAAAGAGGTCCCGGCAGCTATCCAGAAGGGCGTGGAGGAAGCCAAGAAGAACTTCTTCCGCGTGCCCCGCGTCGGATCCACCATCCCGCACCTGGTCAAGGGTGAGGATGCAGCAGGCGTTGTGCTGCTGCGCCCCGCCTCTCCGGGTACCGGTGTGATCGCCGGCGGTCCGGTCCGCGCCGTCCTGGAGTGCGCAGGCATCCATGACGTGCTGACCAAGTCCATGGGCTCGGTGAACGCCATCAACATCGTTCACGGCACCATCGACGCCCTCAAGCAGCTTGAGGAGCCGGAGTCCGTGGCAGCACGCCGCGGAAAGAGCCTCGACGAGGTGGCCCCGGCTCCGATGCTGAAAACTCTGGCAGCTGATAAAGAGGCCAGGAAGAACGCAGCAAAGGCAGGTGCATGATGGCGCAGACCGTCCAGTACAGCACTGCAAAGAACTTCCAGGTGGGTGACACCAAACTGGAGATCACGCAGATCAAATCCACCATCGGCGCCAAGCCCAACCACCGGGAGACTGTCCGGTCGCTGGGCCTGAAGCGGATCGGCCACACTGTGGTCCGTGAGGCTGACGCCGCCACCGTGGGGATGCTCAACACCGTGAAGCATCTCGTGAACGTAGAGGAGGCCAAGTGATGGCACAGAACACTGACGCCGAATCTTCGGTCCTGAAGCTGCATGACCTCAAGCCGGCACCGGGCTCCAAGAAGCAGCGGACCCGCGTGGGCCGTGGTGAGGGTTCCAAGGGCAAGACTGCCGGCCGCGGCACCAAGGGCACCAAGGCCCGTTACCAGGTGCGCCCAGGCTTCGAGGGCGGGCAGCTTCCGCTGCATATGCGCCTTCCGAAGCTGCGCGGATTCAAGAGCCCCTTCCGTGTGGAGTACTCCCCGGTCAACCTGACCAAGCTGGGGGAGGTCTTCCCGGAGGGCGGCGATGTCACCGCTGCCGACCTGATCGCCAAAGGCGTGGCCCGCAAGGGCAAGCCGGTCAAGGTCCTCGGCTCCGGAGAGATCTCGGTGGCAGTCAATGTGAAGGCCCACGCCTTCAGCGCATCTGCCGAAGAGAAGATCAAAGCAGTAGGCGGCTCCGTGGAGAAGCTGCCCCTGAAGCCCGCTCCCGCCGCGGAGTGAGCTCCAGCCCCAGATAACAGCTCAGCCCTCGCTTGTCCAAGGCGGGGGCTGAGCTGTTACCGTCTCAATTCTTCCCCCACACCTTAAGCGGGTTAGGATGACTGATTGTGTGGTCGGCACAGTAGACACGCCGCGCCCAAAGAGGAGGACGCTTGTTCAGCGCAATAGCCAGGGTGTTCGCATCACCTGATCTGCGCGCGAAGATCCTGTTCACACTAGGGATCATCACGATCTACCGGATCGGCGCATTCATCCCTGCACCGGGGGTGGACTATAACGGTGTGCAGCGCTGCCTGGAACTGGGCAACACGGAGGGCGGGCTCTACGCCTTCGTGAACATGTTCTCCGGCGGAGCGATGCTGCAGGTATCAGTCTTTGCCCTGGGCATCATGCCCTACATCACCGCAGCCATTATCGTGCAGCTGCTGCGCGTAGTCATTCCGCGCTTCGAGGCTCTCCAGCGCGAGGGCGCACAGGGCCAGGCCAAGCTCACTCAGTACACCCGCTACCTCACCCTGGCCCTGGCCACGCTGAACGCCACGGTACTGGTCACCATGGCCCGCTCCGGCGCGCTGCTGGGCTGTGAGGCAGGAGAGATCATCCCTGATGACTCCCTGGCCGTGATTCTGCTGATGATCCTGGTGATGGTCACCGGCGTGGCCATGATCATGTGGCTGGGCGAGCAGATCACCGAGCGCGGCGTCGGCAACGGCATGTCCATCCTGATCTTCGTGGCCATCGCCGCCGGCTTCCCCGGCTCCATGCGCCAGATCTGGGTGGAGCAGGACTGGCGGGTCTTCGCAGCCGTCTGCGCGATCGGACTGTGCCTGGTGGCTGCGATCGTGTTCGTGGAGCAGTCCCAGCGCCGCGTTCCGGTCCAGTACGCCAAGAAGCAGATCGGCCGCCGTACTGTCGGCGGAACCAGCACCTACATCCCGATCAAGGTCAACATGGCCGGTGTGATCCCGGTGATCTTCTCCTCCTCGGTGCTGATGCTGCCCTCAGTGGCCATGCAGTTCAACCAGCCGGCCCCGGGCCAGGAGCCCTCCGGCATCTTCGTCTTCCTCAACCAGTACTTCGACGGCGCCCACCCGGTCTACATGGCCACCTTCTTCCTGATGACCGTCGGGTTCACCTATTTCTACGTCTCGATCACCTTCAACCCCAATGAAGTCGCCGAGAACATGCGCAAATACGGTGGGTTTATCCCGGGTATCCGCGCCGGTAGGCCCACTGAGAGCTACCTGGCCTATGTGATCAGCCGAATCACCTTCCCTGGTGCCATCTATCTGGGCTTCGTAGCCATGATCCCGCTGATCGCCTTTGTGCTCATCGGGGCGGACCAGAACTTCCCGTTCGGCGGAACCTCGATCCTCATTATGGTCGGCGTTGGTCTCACCACGGTGAAGCAGATCAGCGCACAGATGGAACAACACAACTACGAAGGGCTGCTGCGATGACGCGTATGCTGATCGTCGGACCGCAAGGCTCCGGCAAGGGAACCCAGGCCAAGATGATCTCCGAGAACCTCGGCATCACCGCGATCGCCACCGGCGATATCTTCCGGGCCAACATCAAAGGCGAGACCGAACTGGGCAAAGAAGCCAAGAAGTACGTGGACGCCGGAGACCTGGTCCCTGATTCGCTGACCAACCGCCTGGTGGAGGACCGGCTCAGCTGGGACGACGCCGCTGACGGCTTCCTGCTCGACGGCTACCCCCGCAACCGCACCCAGGCTGCCACCCTGGATGAGATGCTCTCCCGGCTCGGTGTGGACCTGGACCTGGTCCTGGAACTGACCGCGGATACTGAGGAGCTGACTCAGCGGCTGAAGAAGCGCGCTGAGATCGAAGGCCGGGAAGACGACGCCGACGAGAACGTCATCCGCCGCCGCCTCGAGCTCTTCGAGTCAGAGACCCGTCCCATGATCGATGAGTACAAGACTCGTGGCCTGGTCAAGCAGGTGGATGGTCTGGGCTCCGTGGAGGAAGTCAACGCCCGCATCATGAGCGCCATCCAGGCCTGAACCAGTGCTTTCCAGAGGGCGCATCGAACTGAAGTCAGATGACCAGCTGAGGTCCATGGACACCGCTGGGAGCATCTTGTCCGGTGCACTGGACGCCGCGGTGGACGCTGCAGCCCCCGGAGTCACCACCGGGGAGCTGAACGAGGTCTTCGCTGAGTACATCACCGCCCGTGGCGCCAAGCCCAACTTCCTGAACTACCACGGCTTCCCCGGGTACATCTGCGCCTCGGTCAATGAGGAAGTGGTGCACGGGATCCCCGGCGAGCGGGTCCTTCAGCAGGGTGATGTGCTGAAGATCGACGGCGGCTGCATCATAGACGGCTGGCACTCCGACTCGGCACGCACCGTTATCCTCGGCAGCAGCGAGCAGGGCACCGCTGATCCGGAGGACGAACGGCTCTCAGTGATCACCCGGGCAGCCCTCTGGCGGGGGATCGCCGCATTTGCCACCGCCAAGCACGTCGGCGAGATCGGTGAGGCGGTGGAGGACTATGTGAAGTCCCAGCCCGGTGCCCCGCTGGGGATCCTGGAGGAGTACGTGGGCCACGGCATCGGCTCAGCCATGCATATGGCCCCGGACGTCTTCAACTACAGCACCGGAATGAAGGGTGCCAAGATCAAGCCCGGAATGGCCCTGGCCATCGAGCCTATGCTGGTCCGGGGCAGCATCGAGACCGACCTGCTGGAGGATGAGTGGACGGTGGTCACCACCGACGGCGCCCGCTCCAGTCAATGGGAACACAGCGTCTGCCGGCACCGTGACGGCATCTGGGTGCTCACTGCTCCAGATGGCGGAGCGGCCGATCTCGAACCCCTCGGTATAGAACCTGTCCCGATTCCCTAGCCCTTATGCGTGCGTGCAGCAGGGAGGATGGATAAGGTAGAGGCATGATTCTGAAGATCTCGTTCGGCGCCATCACACTTCTGGCGGCTGTGGCCGGCATCATCGCGCTGACCGGCGACCCCGTAGTCTCCTCTGCATTCGCCTTCGGCGGCGCGGTGCTCTCCGGGATCAGCCTCGCCTATCTGCTGGGCCGCGACGGCAAAAAAGCAGTGTAGCTGCTCACACCTCGGACTTCTTGCCGTAGGAGCTCCTGACCTTGCGCATGCCGGCCTTGGCTCCGCGCTGGGAGAGCACCTGAACAGCTGCGCTCACCGCAGCTGAGGTGATTCCGAACACCAAGGCGCGTTTGATGTCCACGGCGTCCACCTCGTCGTTCTTGGGCGGCTCCTCACCGGTGATCTGCTCCCAGGTGAAGTCAAAGACCTTAGAGGCTACAAAACCGGCCCCCAGAGAGATCGCTACGGTCATTCCCTTTTCGATCAGCTTGTCCACAGGGCAACTCCTTCATAATCGACGCGTGCTGTCCTCAGACTATCCGAGAGTGCCGGAAGCCACCTAGAGTTGGATTATGCGTATCGCTGCCGCTCAGATTGTCACGGGGGAGGATCCCCAGCAGAACCTCAGCCTGGTGCGGGAATGGACTGCCCAGGCGGCACAGGCCGGGGCTGACCTTGTGGTCTTCCCGGAGGCGACCCAGCGGGCCTTCGGCTACCCGCTGGGGCCGGTGGCAGAAACCGCCTGGGAATGGGCCGAAGAGGTACATCTGATCGCCCAGCGGCACGGCATTGTGGTGGTGCTCGGAATGTTCACGCCGGGGGAGCCCGCCGAGCCGGGTGGCCGGCCAAGGGTGCGCAATACCCTGCTTGCCACAGGTCCCTCGGTGTATGTCAGCTACGACAAGCTCCACCTCTATGACGCCTTCGGCTTCCAGGAGTCGCGGACGGTGGAGCCGGGGGAGCGTAGGGTGAGCTTCGATACCCGGGGCGTGCGGATCGGTCTGGCCACCTGTTATGACATCAGGTTCCCGCAGCTCTTCCAGGCATATGCCAACGACGGCGCGCACCTGAGCCTGGTGCCGGCGTCCTGGCAGACCGGACCCCGGAAGGTGGAGCAGTGGCGGACCCTGGCGACGGCCCGGGCCTTGGACTCCACCCAGTACGTGGTGGCCTGCGGGCAGGGACTGCCGGAGGCCGCAGGTGTGCAGGCACCGGAAAAAGCCCCCACAGGCGTGGGCCATTCGCTCATCGTCTCCCCAACTGGGGAGATCTTGGCCGAAGCTGGAGAGGCCCCGGAACTGCTTATCGCAGATATTGATATGGCGACGGTGGACCAGGCACGCCAGGCTCTCCCGGTCCTCGCCAACGCCCGGACTGATCTCGGGCTCTGAGGCGGTGGGGCGGAACCTCAGCTCTGCCAGACAAGGTTCCAGGTGCCGGCGGCAAGGGCTGCAGCAGTTGCCGTGGCCGCGATGAGGAACCCGGCTAAGGCTACGAGCCAGTCAGCGCGAGTGAAGCTGGCACGCCTGGCCCAGGTGCGCGGCCCGGCACCGAAGCCCCGGGACTCCATGGTGACCGCCAGCCGGGTGGCCATCCGGATGGCCTGGACCAGCAGTCCGAAGGCCTGGGAGAGGAACCGGCTGCCCAGCCCGCGGGCCCGCCGGGCATGGCCCAAGGTGGTCCAGTGCTCGGCCATCAGCCCCAGCAGGCGCATCGCGGCCAGCGCACCGAGCACGAACCGAGCCGGCAGCTTCACCTGCTGAGCCAAGGAATCGGCCAGATCCGTGGGGTCGGTGGTGGAGAAGATCAGCACACTGGGCAGTACGATCGCGAAGGCGCGGGCACCCAGAGACAGGCCCAGCTCCAGGGATCCGGTGGAGATGGTGGTCACGCCTAGGTCCAGCAGCACCCGTCCGGACTCTTCGGCAGCGATCGCAGCGCCCCAGACGGCCATCAGAGCGGCTGCCGCGAATATCCAGATCCGTCTCAGGAACGTCACCAACCGGATGTTCGCCACTGGCAGCAGGGCGAAGCAGGCCACGGCCACCACAGCTGCTGAGACCGGATCGATGGTGGCGATCAGTGCGAAGGTGATGAACAGCAGGGCCAGCAGTTTGGCCAGCGGACCTCGCCGGCCCAGCCAGGAGGTGTCCCGCACCGCCGAGAGCAGCGGAGTGCTGGTGGGGTGCTTCTGCTCTGGCTGCTGGGTGCCGGGCGGGGCGGAGGTCTCAGCTGAGAGGTCATAGCGCTCGGCACCCAGTGCTTCCAGGAAGTCTGCATCATGGGTGACAGCCAGAACTGTTCCCCCGGAATCCAGATGCTCACGCAGCAGGCTGATCAGCTCGCTGAAGGTGTGTGCGTCCTGGCCGAAGGTCGGCTCATCGAGCATGAGCACCTCAGGGCCGGCGGCCAGGGCTGTGCCCACGGAGAGGCGGCGCTTCTCACCTCCGGAGAGGGTGAACGGATTGGCCTGAGCCAGATGGGTCAGCCGCAGCCGCTCCAGCAGCTTGGCCACCCGCTGCGCCACCTCCTGCTCGGAGAACAGCGGCTGCCGGGTGCCGGGCACCCGGGCCTGTTCAGCGGAGAGCCGCAGCTCATCGGCCACGGTGTTCCGCACGAACTGGTGCTCCGGCTCCTGAAATACGGTGCCGATCCGAGAGGTCAGATCTGCTGAGCGCCATTCGAAGGGAGAATCCGGCAGCTCGGCCCCATGCTCACCTTTGAGCCCGCGCCCGGCGGTCAGCGTTCCACCATGCGGAGCCAGCAGGCCGGCCAGAGTCAGCATCAGCGTGGACTTCCCGGCACCGTTGCGCCCGGTGATGCCCAGAGCGCTGCCCGGGGAGAGGCTGATATTCACCCCGGAAAGTGTCGGTTGGGCAGGCTCGCCGCTGCGCCAGGATCTCCGCGGCGGCTTCCGGTGCACTGCCAGGCCGCTGCCGGTCAGCAGAGCGGCCGAAGACTGGCCCCCTGAGCGCGTCGCAGTGAGGCTCACCGATGTTGAGTGGTCAATCTTCCCCGCCTGAGAGGTGCGTCCAGGTGCCGATAGCGGGGGGAATTGACCACTCGATGATCCAGGCGGGCGTTGGCGGGGCACCCACAGCCCGGCCTCAACAAGTTCCTGGCGGAGGGCGGCGTCGTCATTGACAGCCCAGGCCGGAACCCGATGCCGGAGACCACCGCCGGGCTCCAGCACCAGTAGGGTGTCCATATGCTCCACCCAGGTCTCCAGCCGGTGTTCGACCACCACCAGGGTGGCTCCGGTCTCCGCTGCGGCGGCGACCACCGCATCGCGGACCTGCAGGGTGCCCTCCGGGTCCAGATTGGCCGTGGGCTCATCGAGCAGCAGCAGACCCGGCCGCATCGCAAGGATCCCGGCCAGGGCCAGCCGCTGCTTCTGACCGCCGGAGAGCTGGGAGCTGGGATGATCCAGCGGCAGATGATCCAGCCCCACGGCTGTCAGGGCGGCCTTCACCCGCTGCGGGATCTCCTCGGCGGGTACGGCGAGGTTTTCGCACGAGAAGGCCACATCATCGCCGATCCGGGCCAGCACAACCTGGGACTCTGGGTCCTGCTGCATCAGCCCGGCCCGGCCCCGGGCCTCGGCAGGGTGGCGGCCGTCCAGCAGCAGGCTGCCGCTTGAGGCGGCGTCATCGTGGTGCAGCACCCCGGCCAGGGCGTGCAGCAGTGTGGACTTCCCCGCCCCTGAGGCGCCGGCCAGCAGCACCTTCTCGCCGGGGGCCAGCTCCAGGTCCAGTCCAGCCAGGGCCGGGCGCTCGCGGTCAGCGTGCTGGTAGCTGAAGCACTGGGCGCGGACCCGGACTCCGGCCGTGGCCGCGCCGGCAGTCCCACCGGCGGTGGGGGCAGAGAGCTCTGGGGGCGTCGTCGTTCTCTTCATCCGGGGTGGAATCAGGCGGGGCTGGTGCCGCGGACCCGGCCGCCCAGGGCAGACTCCTGATGCGCCCGGCGTGACTTCAGCGGCCCCAGCACCCCGGTGGCGGCCAGCCCCCGGGCGGCAAGCCAGGGCAGCAGCCCGGCGATGATCGCACCGGAGACGGCGAAGCCGCCGATATGCACTGCAGTGCCCACAGCGCTGTACTGGTAGTAGGCGGCGATGAAGTTCTCGTTGATGCCGCCCATCAGCCCGGCGGAAGCTCCGGCGAGGATCGCCACATCCACGGTGAAGCGCCGGTAGAGGAATGCCAGGATGATCAGCTCTGCGCCCAGGCCCTGCACAAAGCCGGAGAGCAGCACGCCCAGGCCCCACTGGGAGCCCAGCAGGGCGGAGACCGCGGCAGCGACCATCTCGCAGTAGATCGCGGCACCAGGTTTGCGGATGATCACCGCACCCAGCACCGCTGGGAACAGCCACATGCCGGCCACCAGCGAGGCAGCCGGAGGATAGGCGGTGAACAGCGTGCTCACCGCGTGATAGCTGAGGTTCCAGCCCCAGAAGATCACCCCGGAGGCCACGGCGAGGGTGGAGGCGACCACAATATCGCTGACCGTCCAGCGCTGGCGGAAGGCGGAGGTGGCAGGGCCGGATGCAGAAGTATTCATAGCGACTTCCTTCGCAGGTTCTAACCTGAGCAGGTTCTAGGGTCTGGGCCGTCAGCCCACTCTCAGCGCCTGGAGCCGGTACGGCTCAATGCGGGCGCTCCCCTGTCGGAAAAATCCATATTCAGTTAAGTGCGCAACAACTGTAACAGGATTCAGCCCTCCTGGCTGAGGAACTCCAGCAGCTTGTGGGTGATCTCCGGATCGGTGGTGAACTCAAGCTCATCCACCTGGGCGATCGGCGAGACCAGCTTCACCGAGCCGGTCAGCCAGAGGAACTGTGCCTGCTTCAGCTCCGCCACGGTGACCGGCCCAGCTGAGGTGGTCCATCCCGCGGCCTCAGCCGCCCGGTAGATAGTTGCCTGAGTGGTGCCCGGCAGAATCCCGACCTCGGGGCTGGGGGTGTGCAGGTGCACCTGACCGTTGCCGTCCCGGCTGCCGAGCAGCACAGTGGAGATGGGGCCCTCCAGAACTTGGCCGTCTGAGGAGGTGAAGATGACGTCGTCGTGCCCGTGCTCCTTAGCCCAGCGCAGGGCAGCCATATTCACCGCGTAGCTGAGCGTCTTGGCACCCAGCAGCAGCCAGGGGGCACGTTCGGCCGCCGCGGCGTCGTACCCGCGGTCCAGCAGGGTCACGCTGATCGCCGCGCCGCGGGAGGCCTGCACCGACTCCGGCACCGGGGTGAGCAGCACCCAGTAGGTCCCGGCAAAGCTGCTGTCCTCACTGGCAGGCTCACCGTCCACTCCGCGCGAGGCGGTCAGCCGGATCGAAAGTTCCTCAGGCAGTCCACTGCGGGTGCGGAACTCATCGAGCCCGCGAGCCACTGCGGCCTGCCAGGACTCCGCCGGGGGAATGCCGATCCCGGTGATCTTGGCCGAGCGCTGCAGCCGCTCCAGATGGGCCGGGAACTTCCGCACATGACCGTCCTTGACCAGCATGGTCTCAAAGATCCCGTCCCCGCGCACCGCCGCGAGGTCGGTGACCCGCAGCTGCGGCTGATGGGGGTCAAAGATGATTCCCTCCGGATGTTCGGCATCTATCCGTACGCCGACTGCCCGCAAACTGTCTTCATCAAAGCGTTCCGCCATGAGGCAAGCCTATACCCGGCATAGGATGGGACGGATGAGGACGAACACAGGGATGACATGCTTTGGCCGCTGAGCGGGCTCGGCATCGAAGCCCTGCCGTTCTGGATTGTGGTCATCGTGGTGGCCTTCGAGGTCGGCATCCGGTTGGCCGTGATCGGAATCATCCCCGGCAACCGGCGGCCCAATACCGCCATGGCCTGGCTGCTGGCCATCTTCTTCATGCCGCTGGTGGCACTGCCGCTGTTCCTGCTGATCGGCAGCAATAAGCTCTCTGCGCGCAGGCAGGAGCGGCAGCGGCGGATCAATGAGGCGCTGCTGGAGGCCACGAGTCACATGGACCTCTCCGACCAGCTGCGCGGCGATGACGAGCAGCTTGGCGCCACCGCTGCGCTGAACCGGAATCTGGGGGCCTTCCCCCTCCAGGAGGGCAACCATGTCACCCTGATCCCGGGGTATAAGGACTACTTCACCCGGGTGGCCGCAGAGATCGACGCCGCCGAAGAGTACGTGCACGTGGTCTTCTACATTGTGGGGGAGGACCCGGAGTACGTAGGCCCGGTGCTGGACGCCCTGGAGCGTGCCGCCGCCCGTGGGGTCACCGTACGCTTCCTCTACGACCATCTGGGCACTATGCGGGTGCGCGGCTACCGCAGGCTCAAGCGCCGGCTGACTGCGGCCAGCCAGCAGTGGCCGCATTTCCAGTGGTACCGGGTGCTGCCCATCCAGCCGCTCCGGCGCCGGTTCTCCCGGTTGGATCTGCGCAACCACCGCAAGATTGTGGTGGTGGACTCCCGGGTGGCGTTCACCGGTTCCGCCAACCTGATCGAACCGCACTACCAGCGCCGTTCGGCGGTGAGGATGAACCGGAGGTGGGTGGAGCTCAACGCCAAGCTCACCGGCCCGGTGGTGACCGGCCTGGACATCGTCTTCGCCTCGGACTGGTATGCCGAGACCGGGGAGAACCTCGGCACCGAGCTGCTGGTGGACCTGGAGGAGGATGAGTCCGCCCGGGGCGGCTCTCTGGCCCAGGTGGTCCCCTCAGGCCCGGGCTTCCCCGATGAGAACAACCTGCGCCTGTTCAACGACCTCATCTACCAGGCGGTGGACCGACTGGTGATCGTCACCCCGTACCTGGTCCCGGACGACTCCCTGCTCTACGCGGTGACCAATGCCGCCCACCGGGAGGTGGAGGTCACTCTGTTAGTGACCAAGAAGGCGGACCAGTTCACCGTCCAGCACGCCCAGCAGTCCTACTACCAGGCGCTGTTGGAGGCGGGGGTCCGGATCTTCCGCTATCCCGAACCAGATGTGCTGCATGCCAAGTTCATGATTGTGGACCACGATGTGGCGGTGCTGGGCTCCTCCAATATGGATATGCGGTCATTCTCGCTGAACCTGGAGGTCACCCTGATGGTGGTCGATGACGCAAAGGTGGCCGAGCTGCATGGGATTTTCCTGGACTACCTGAGCATCTCCGAGGAGCTGAATCAGGAGCAGTGGGCCCGGCGGCCACTGGGCACCAAGTACCTGGACAATGTGTTCCGGCTGACTTCTGCGCTGCAGTAAGTCGCCTCTAGCTCCCAGTTATTGCGATTTTGAACTACTCTGGCCTACGTGCCTGAAAGCACCCTACCTGGGTCGCGGACCCTGACCACCCCCCGAGCCACGGCTGCACTGTGCGCCGCGGCGGGTCTGAGCCTGCTCATTTCCTGCGGGGACATCGGGCAGGATGACCAGGCGCAGCAGGCCCCGGAAACAGCAGTCTCGGCAGAGGGCACGGACCGGGCGGTGCCCACTGAGCCCGCAGCCGAGGGCACTGAACAGGCCCATGAGGCCGCCACAGCAGAGTCAGCCGGCCCAGAGGCCCCGGAGGCCTTGGACGAGGACCAGAAGCTGGAAGTGCTGCTCAGCGCCGGGGATCTCCCTGACTCCCCGGAGAGCCACTCCACCCATACCGGCATCTCCTACTTCCTGGATTACATCGCGGTGGAGTACACCCAGTACCAGGAGACTTTCGGCGAAACCCCCTGTGCAGCGATTATGGACCGGATCAATGTGGACCTGGTGGGTGAGGAACCACTCGGCGGCCTGGTCCACTCCTACCGGATGCCTGAGGACCAGGAGGAGCACTCGCCGCAGGTCTACGCCTGGATCCTCAGCTTCGATGAGCAGGTGGACACCGCCAGGATCTGGGACCGGGTGCTGGAAGAGTGCGGCGGCACCCAGCTGGAGGCCGGCGATGAGTCAGTGGAGATCAGTCGGCTTGAGCTGGCCGAGGACTTCGGCCTAGATGTGGACGGGATCAGGATGGTGGTGCACAGCCAGGATGAGCCGCTCAGCGCCGGCTCTGCGGTGCGGCACTCGATGACCGTGGACTTCGGCCAGAACCTGGTGATGGTAGCGGCCGTGGGGCTGGACGAGGAGGAGTTCAGCACTGTGGCCGAGGCTCAGCTCAGCAGGCTCGCCGAGCACTGGGACTCAGCAAAGCACGACGACGCCTGAGCCGCCTCAGACACCGAGGGCCGGGTCAGATTCCGGCACCCTCATGAGCCTTGGCGGCCTTCCGCTCGAGCTTGGCGCCCTCGACGTCCACATCGGGCAGGATCCTGTCCAGCCACTTGGGCAGCCACCATGCGGCAGGCCCGCACAGGTGCAGGACCGCAGGCACCAGAACCAGGCGCACCACGAAGGCATCCAGCAGGATGCCCACTGCCAGGCCCAGGCCGATCGAGGCGATCATCGGATCCGGGGTGAAGATGAACCCGGCGAAGACGCTGGCCATGATCAGCGCCGCCGCGGTGACCACAGCACGTCCGGCGTGCAGCCCCTTGCGGACCGCCAGCCGCGGCGGGGAACCGTGCACCAGGGCTTCGCGCATCCCCGAACAGGTGAAGAGCACATAGTCGATGGCCAGGCCGAAGAGGATGCCTACCAGCAGAATCGGTAGGAAGGTCATGATCGGGCCGGGCCTACTGACCCCGAAGATCTCTCCGAGCCAGCCCCATTGGAAGACGGCGACGACGATGCCCAAAGATGCGGTCAGTGCCCCGGCGAAGCCCAGGGTCGCCACCACCGGCAGCAGGATAGAGCGGAAGACCATGATCATCACGATCAGAGAGAGTCCGACTACCAGACTCAGGTAGAGCGGCATGGCCTCGGCGATCACCCCGGAGATGTCAATTTCTGCGGCGGTCATCCCGGCCACCGAGAGTTCGACCTCAGCTGTCTCAGTGCCGGCCAGCGGGTTGCCGTCACGGAACTGATGAACCAGCTCTCCGGTGGACTCCGCGGCGGGGCCTTCAACGGGGATCACCTGGTAGGCGGCCATGGTGTGGTCCTCCGCCAGCGCGATCGGCAGCACCGTGTCGATATGCTCATGGGCGATGAGCGCTTCAGCGATGTCGAGCTGATAATCGGTGGCGGCCTCCTCGGTCTCGAGTGGGGCGGGGAAGTCAGCCAGCACCAGCAGCGGGCCGTTCATACCCTGCCCGAAGGACTCCTCGATCTCCGCATAGGCTTGGTAGGCCATGGAGTCCTGGGCCTCGGAGCTGGCATCGGGAAGTCCTAAGCGCAGGTCGAGTGCAGGGATGGAGAGCACTGCCAGTCCTGCCAGCGAGAGCACAGTGAGGCTCAGTGCCTTGAGGTTGCCCATCGGTTGGGTAATCTCGCGGGGCTTGGCCTCCTCGAAGCCGATGTAGCGGCGCTCCCTGCGGCGCAGGATCCGCCAGCCCACCAGCTTCAGCAGGGCAGGGGTCATCGTCACTGCTATGAGCACCGCAATGATCACGCAGGCGGCGGCCACTGTGCCCATCAGAGCAAGGAAGGGCAGTCCGGAGACATTCAGGGCCAGCAGCGCAATCACCACGGTCACCCCGGCGAAGATCACTGCGTTGCCTGCGGTGCCGTTGGCCAGGGCAATGGACTCCCGCAGCGGAATGCCGTCCTTGAGCTGACGGCGATGGCGGTTGATGATGAACAGCGAGTAGTCGATGCCCACGGCCAGGCCGAGCATCAGCCCCAGGATGGGGGTCATGCTCATCATCTCTACTGTTCCGGAGAGTGCCATGGCACCAGCCACACCGATGCCTACCCCGACCAGAGCGTTCAGCAGCGGCAGCCCTGCTCCGATGAAGGTGCCCAGCATCACCAGCAGCACCACGGCGGCAACAATGAGGCCGATCACCTCAGCGATCGAGAACAGGTGGGGCAGTTCAAAGCTGATGTCGCGGCTGGGCAGCACCTCCACACCGTCGATATCCGCTTCCACTAAGTCTGCGGAGACGGCGGCCAGCGCATCCATGTCCACCTGCTCCAGCGGGTCGTGGAAGGCGATCATCATGATCGCCACATCGCCGTCCTCGCTGACCATGCCCGCATCCTCAGTGAGTTCGAGCATGCGCTCGCCGCGCTCGATCATCGCAAAGGGGTCCTCATCGCCATTGAGGGCCTCCTCCATCTGAGCCAGGCCCTCCTCGGCCTCGGTCAGCTCGGCCTCAGCCGCCTCCAGCTCGGCCACACCCTCTGCGTACTGCTCTTCACCGGACTCCAGCTCGGCCACACCCTCCTCGGCCTGCTCGATCCCGGCCAGGGCCCCCTGCAGCTGCTGGCGCTGAGCGACCACGTCAGCGCGGGCGGCATTGAGCTCGGCCTCCACGCTGGGCCAGTAGCCTCCGGCCAGGGCCTGGTCCACCTGAGCGTCGATCTCCGCATCTGCGGCATCCAGGGCGGCCAGGCCCTCCTCGATCTCTGCACGGGCGGAGTCGAGTTCATCCACACTCATGCCCTGGGCCTCAAGGCCGGCCTCCAACTCAGCCCAGCCGGCGTCGAGCTGGCCCCGGACCGCCTCCAGCTCTGCCTGCCCCTCCTCAATCTGTTCGCGGCCCTCGGCCAGCTCGGCCCGGGCGGCCTCCGGATCGAAGTCATCGGGAAGCTCATCCAGCTGAGCACGCGCATCGGCGAGCTCCTGCTGAGCCTCGGCCATCTCAGCCTCGGCCTCGAAGGGATTGGTGACCTCATCGACCACCTCATGGGCCTCAATGTCATCGATGAGATCGGCCAGCTGTGCCTGCTGCTCATCGGTGAAGGGCTCGCCGCTCTCGGTGCGCAGCACCGCACTGCCACTGCCGCCGCCGGCATCGGGCAGCTCCTCGGTGAGCCGGTCGGCCACCGCAGTGGTCTCCAGGTTCGGCACCGTGATCTGGTCGGTCAGTTGTCCGCTGAATCCGGCGAAGGCAGCTGCTGCAACCAGCAGCATGGCGAACCAGCCGGCGATCACAGTTTTTGCGCGGCGAGCGGCGAACATGCCGAGCCGATAGAGCAGAGTGGCCATGGGGAGGCAGTCCTCAGAAGTCCGTAGGGCGGGGGTCTCCTGACATCATATATGGAACGCCACGTCTCGGAATTAGCTCACTGAGGTTTGAGAGCAACGTCACATCAGCGGGGCAGAGCGCCGTGGAGCACAATATCGACCTGCGCCTCCATCCACTCCCGGCTGGGGTGACCGGCAGTGAGCAGCTGAATGATGAAGGGATCCATAATGGCGGAGGCCACCGCAGTAGGGTCAGTGTCTGGATGCAGCCCGCCTGCCTCCGCCTCAGCGCGGATACGCTGGGTCAGCTCCATGTCATCCCACACCGAGCGCCCGGCGAACAGACTCCGGGTCTCCTCCCCGCTGGTGACCAGCGCGCCCATCAGGCTGCGGGCCATCACCAGGGTGTCGTTCATATTCGCCTGCTCCAGCTCGCAGTCCAACCAGGTCATCAGATCCGCACGCAGATCTCCGGTATTGGGCACCGGCTCCGAGGTCAGTTTCAGCCGACCCGTCAGCAGCGCCTCCAGCACCACGGCGGCCTTGTTCCTCCACCAGCGGTAGATGGTCTGCTTGCCCACCCCGGCCTCGGCGGCGATCCGTTCCACGGTGAGCTCCTCATAGGTGTGCCCTCGCTGGTCCAAGAGTGTGGCCACCGCATCCAGCACGGCTTGGTGGGCCTCTTCACTGCGCGGGCGCCCCCGGTGCCTCTCATCATCCCTATGCCCTGCCATGGTCTCCATCGTAGACCGGTGCCGAACCATAGGATGGTGCCCATGCCTGCCGCTGCCCGCGCCACTCTGCCCTTCTCGGCAGCCGAGGATGCGGCCGCTGAGCTCTTCGGCAGCCTGAGGCAGCAGCTGGGACAGGTGCCTATGGCGTTCCTGGACAGCAGTGACCATGCCCGCTCCCCGGCACCGCACCGGAGCCGCTACAGCATTCTGGCCTTCTCCCTGGGCCGCTATGCCCACACCGCAGATCTGGCTCAGGACGCCTTCGGCTGGCTCGCCGAAAACTGGAAGTACGACGCCGCAGCGCCGCCCCAGGTGCCCCCGGGAACCGAGCAGAGCCAGCCGGCCTTCCAGCTGGGCTGGGTGGGCTGGATCGGCTACGAGGAACAGGCCCGGCTCTTCCGCGCCACCCACGCCGTGGTGATCGACCATCACTCCCACACAGCAGATGTCCAATGGCTGGCCGGGGATCCGCAGGCGGAGGGGCTGGATTGGGTGGAGCGGGTGCGTGCCGCCGTCGAGGCGCTGCGCCCTGCCCCGGCGCTCGTCTCCGATGCGCCCGGCAGGCCGGTCCCGCGCCTGGAGCAGTTCAGCCTCCGCGATGCCCGCGGCGCCTATCTGTCCAAGGTTCGGCAGGCCCAGCGGCAGATCTATGAGGGGAACTCCTATGAGGTCTGCCTCACGACCGCAGTCAGTGGCCGGCTCCGCGGGTGCCCCTGGGAGGTCTACCTGCGGCTGAGGCAGCATAACCGCGCGCCCTTCACCCAGTTCATCGAGTTCCCTCCGCGTCCGGCTTCGCCTGCAGAGGCCATCCTCTCCACCTCCCCGGAGCGGTTCGCCTCGATCAGCGCAGCCGGCACCATCCGCTCCGAACCGATCAAGGGCACCAGGCCCCGGGGCAGCACGCCCGAGACCGACGCCGCCCAGCTGGCTGATCTGTACCGCCACCCCAAGGACCGGGCGGAGAATGTGATGATCGCTGATCTGGTGCGCAATGACCTCTCCATCCATGCAGTGCCCGGCAGCCTGCGGACTGAGCGGCTCTGCGCAGTGGAGAGCTACCCCACAGTGCACCAGCTCGTCTCCACGATCAGTGCCCAGCTTCCGCCCCGGGTCTCGCGGGCCCGGGCGCTCGCTGACGCCTTCCCGCCGGGCTCCATGACCGGGGCACCGAAGATCTCCACGATGGAGATCCTGCGCCGCCTTGAGACAGGGCCCCGCGGCGCCTACTCAGGAGCGGCCGGCTGGTTCTCCAGCACCGGCGCCTGTGATCTGGCGGTGCTGATCCGCACCGCTGTGCTGACTGAGGTTCCCTCGCCGGGCGCACCCGTCCCAGCCGCACTCCCGGCGTCATCCGCCCCGCCTGCACTCCCAGGGCTTGTTGCAGAATCGGCCGAAGATCGGCCTCAGACGCAACATTCGCTGGGTATGACGGAGGGGAAGAGGTTTGGCGGAGAAGCTCCGGCCTGGGACTTTCATCTGGGGCTCGGCGGAGCGATCACCGCAGACTCGGACCCGGAGGCGGAATGGCAGGAGATTGTCACCAAATCCCGCGGTGTGCTGGGCGCCCTCAAGGCGGTGTTTCCCCACCAGGACTGACGTGGCCTTCCTGCTCAGAGATTTACCGGGGTGAGCTCTGCCCGTTAGGCTGAGAGCGAGAGGATTGCAGATTGTTGACAATACGGAGGGCTGTCCAGCGTGACCACTACCGCCGAGCTGCACCACGCCGCTGAGGGTACCGCTGACATCGCCGCTGCGCTGCGCCGGGCCGGAGTCTCCGGAGTGGACGACTCCGCCCTGGCCCGAGGCATCTACTCCGCAGATGCCAGTCTCTACCGGGTGGTGCCGCAAGTGGTCGCCAGGCCGGCACTTACTGAGGAGCTGCTCGCCGCCCACCAGACATCCCGGGAACTGGGGGTGCCGCTGACCATCCGCGGGGCCGGGACCTCCATCGCCGGCAACGCCGTGGGCGAGGGCATCGTGGTGGATACCCGCGACCTCAGACAGATCATCGAAATTGACCCCGAGGCGCGCACCGCTACGGTCCAGCCCGGAGTCATCCACGCTGACCTGCAGCGTGCCGCAGCCCCGTACGGACTGCGCTTTGGCCCCGACCCCTCCACCCACTCCCGGTGCACCATCGGGGGAATGATCGGCAACAACGCCTGCGGTTCCCGAGCCCTGGGCTACGGCCGCACCTCGGACAATATCGAGGCGGCCACCGTGCTGTTCGGCAACGGGGAGACCGGCCGATTCGACGCCCGCGCCGGAGCCGCCTCCGGGGAGACTGCTAGGCAGCTGCTGGAGCTGGCCGCACAGAACCTGGCGCATATCCGCACCAGCTTCGGCCAGTTCGGCCGGCAGATCTCCGGCTACAGCCTCGAACATCTGCTCCCGGAGAACCGCGGGCGCATCGAAAAGTTCATCGCCGGCACCGAGGGCACTCTGGGGACAGTGCTGCAGGCTACGGTCAACCTGGTTCAGGACGAGCCCGGCCGCCGGCTCATGGTGCTGGGCTTTCCCAATGTGGCCGAGGCCGCCGACGCTGTCCCGCATATCCTCAGGGCCGGTGCCGGCCGGCTGATCGCCTGCGAGGGCATGGACTCCCGGCTGGTGGCCCTGGTCCGCGGGGCCGGTAAGCGGGTTCCCGTGCTCCCCAAGGGGGAGTCCTGGCTGTTCGTGGAGACTGCTGGTGAGGCCGCCCTTGACACCCTGGCAGCGGTCAAAGCCGCCTCTGAAGCGGTGGGCGAGCGGATGATCGAGGACCCCGCAGAGGCTGCAGCACTGTGGAAGATCCGCGAGGACGGGGCGGGCCTGGCTGGGATCAGCCTCCCCACCCCCGCACACTCGGGATGGGAGGATGCCGCCGTGCCCCCGGAGCACCTGGGCGCCTGGATGCGCGAATTCGAGTCCCTGATGAAGGACTACGGCCTGCAGGGCTACCCCTATGGGCACTTCGGAGACGGCTGCATCCACTGCCGCATCGACTTTCCCTTCCAGCACGGGGATTCCGCCAGCACCGGTGTCTTCCGCGAGTTCATGGCCGCCTGCGCGGCAGGGCTGGCACGCTACGGCGGCTCGCTCTCCGGTGAGCACGGCGACGGCCGGGTGCGCTCTGAGCTGCTGCCCACCATGTACAGCGAAACCTCACTGGCGCTGTTCGCCCAGGCCAAGGCCATCTGTGACCCGGAGAACCTTCTCAACCCGGGCATCATCACCGCACCCGACGGCTCCGGTCCAGTGCCGCACACCGAGAACATCAAACCCACCCAGCCCAAGCAGGACCTTCCCTGGCCGGGCATGCTGCTGCCGCATGACGCAGGCGACTTCGGCGCCGCAGTCCACCGCTGCTCCGGAGTCGGCCGCTGCGTGGCGCCCAAGACCAACGGGGTGATGTGCCCCAGCTATTTGGCCACCATGCAGGAGAAGGACTCTACCCGAGGCCGCGGCAGGATCCTCCAGGAGGCTATGGACGGCACGCTGGTCAAAGGGCTCGCTGACCCTGCCGTCCACGAGGCCCTCGACCTCTGCCTGGCCTGCAAGGGCTGCGCCTCCGACTGCCCGGCCGGAGTGGATATGGCCACCTATAAGGCCGAGGCCCTGCACCAGACCTATGACCGAGATGCACAGGGTAAGCCCAAGAAGAAGCTGCGCCCGCGCAGCCACTACATCCTGGGCCGGCTGCCCTTCTGGGCCAAACTGGCCTCACCGGTGGCTCCGCTGGCCAATCTCAGCATGAAGCTCGCGCCACTGGCGGTTGTGGCCAAATGGTCAGCAGGGATCGACCAGCGCCGCAGCGTGCCGAGGTTTGCGGCCAAGACCCTGCGCAGGGCAGCCAAGAACCTCCTGGGCAGTCAAGCAGCCGGGGCGGCGTCGTCGTCTCAGCCCGATGTCTGGGTCTGGGCTGACTCCTTCACCAACCACTTCTTCCCCCAGTCGGGCCTGGCCGCCATCGAGTTCCTGCGCAATCAGGGCTTGGAGGCGCGGATCATCCAGAAGCAGGGCTGCTGCGGGCTGCCCTGGATCACCACCGGCCAGCTGGATGCGGCCAAGGCGCGGATCGATCAGGCCATCACAGTGCTGGAGCCGGTGGTGGCCTCCGGAGTGCCGGTGATCGGCCTGGAGCCCAGCTGCCTGGCCACCCTGCGTTCCGATGCCGTGGAGCTCTCCGCCAGAGAGGAAGCCAAGACCGTGGCCGATGGTGTGCTGAGCTTCGCCGAACTGGTCAACCGGCTGGTGGATGAGGGCCGGATCCAGCTGCCGGACCTCACCGGCACCGACGTAGTGGCCCAGCCGCACTGCCACCAGGCCTCGATCATCGGCTGGGAGGTGGACCAGGCCCTGTTGGAGATGGCCGGGGCCACCGTCACCAAGGTCGCCGGCTGCTGCGGGCTGGCCGGGAACTTCGGTGTGGAGAAGGGGCACTACGAGGTCTCCGTGGCGGTGGCCGAAACCTATCTGCTGCCGGCAGTGCGTGCCCAGAGTGAGCGTGGACGCACCGACGCCGCAAGGCGGGTGGTGCTGGCCGATGGCATGAGCTGCAAGGTCCAGCTCGACGACCTCGCCGGGGTCGAAGCCCTCCACCTAGCCGAATTGCTGGCGCAGGCCCGCCCTGGCTCAATCGCCGCGGAGGACCCTGCGTAACCGCAGGCCTTCATTCGGCTCAGTCGCTCGCGGCCTCGTTGTCGAAGTCCTCGACCAACTCATAGACCCCGTCGATGATCTGATTGGGGCGGAAGGGGTACTGAGCGATGCTGGACTGCGAGGAGACCCCGGACATCACCAGGATGGTGTGCATACCGGCCTCCATGCCGGCCACAATGTCAGTGTCCATCCGGTCACCGATCATGGCGGTCTGCATCGAATGTGCGCCCAGATGGTTCAGGGCGGAGCGGAACATCATCGGGTTCGGCTTACCCACCACATAGGGGTCTGAGCCGGTGGCCTTGGAGATCAGCGCGGCGATTGCCCCGGTGGCCGGCAGCATGCCCTCGGGGCTGGGCCCGGTGGCATCCGGATTGGTCACAATGAACCGCGCGCCGTTGCTGATCAGCCTGACCGCCTTGGTGATTGCCTCGAAGCTGTAGTTGCGGGTCTCGCCCACCACCACGTAGTCAGGATCGGTCTCGGTCATGATGAACCCGGCCTCATGCAGGGCGGTGGTCAGGCCGGCTTCGCCCACCACATAGGCGCTGCCGCTGCCGTGCGCAGTGTCCACCTGCTGGGCCAGGAAAGTGGCAGTGGCCAGGGCCGAGGTCCAGATCCGGTCCTCCGGGACCACCAGCCCGGAATGGCGCAGCCGGGCAGAGAGATCACGGGCCGTGAAAATGGAGTTATTGGTGAGCACCAGATAGGGCAAGTCCCTGCGCCGCCACTGTTCCAGCAGCTCTGCCGCGCCGGGGAGCGCCTCATGCTCGCGCACCAGCACCCCGTCCATATCGGTCAGCCAGCACTCAATGTTCGCCTCACCGCTCATGGGCACCATCCTAAGCGGAACCTCTCCGGGGCCCTATCAGCGGTAGCGGTCCAGGGCGGTCTCCGGCTTCATCAGAGCCGGGCGCACCAGGCCCAGCTCCACAGCACGGACCAGCAGCTGGACTCGATCGCGGGCGCCGAGCTTATCGCAGGCCTTGCCCATATGCAGCTTGACCGAGCCTTCAGAGAGAAATAGCTCCTGGGCGATCTCCCGGTTGCTCAGCCCGCCGGCCAGCAGGTCGAGCACCTGCTGCTCGCGCTCGGTCAGCTGAGGCGCCTCCTCCTCGCTGGTGCGCACCGCCCGGTCCGGCATCTCCAGAACCTGCTTGCTCAGCAGAGAGACCACAGAAGGGGAGAGGACCATAGTGTCCTCCATAACCTGCTGGACCGCCTGGAGAATCATGTCCGGGGCCGAGTCCTTGACCAAGTACCCCGACGCCCCAGCCCGCAACGCCGCCAGCACCCAGTCCATGGAGGAGAAGGTGGTCAGCGCCATAGTCCTGATATCCGTGGCCGCGGTCAGTGCAGCAATGGCGTCCACCCCGGACATCACCGGCATATCCAGGTCCATCAGCACAAGATCAGCCTGCGCACTCTGCGCCAGTTGGACGGCCTCCTGGCCATTGGCCGCCTCGCCCACCAGCTCCAGGGTCGGTTCATCCTGCACCAGGTCGGCGATCGCCCGGCGCATCAGCGGCTGATCATCAGCAACCACAATCCGGACGCGGTGATCGGCGCTGGAGGCATGGGGCAGTTCTGAACTCATGCGTCTCATCGTAGACACTCCACACAGCAGCCGACCAGAGACTTTTGGCTAGACGAAAGTCCAGATCAGGAATGGACCTTGGTCCGTTGAGGACAGTGGCGGGCCATCGGAAGACTGAAGATGTTCGCAGAAGCGTTCAGCAGAACATCAGACAAGTGTCAAACACTCTAAGGAGATCATGATGAAGAAGATCCAGCGTTTGGTAGTAAGCACCGCGGCCGCGGTGGTCCTGGCCGCCGGCATCTCCGGTCCGGCAATGGCTCAGTCCGCTGCCGACACACAGCAGCGCGTACATTCCGTTGACTCGACAGTGCAGCCGCAGCTGGTCCAGGACTCCTTCTGCTATGTCTTCGACCGGTTCTTCAGAAACTGCTGACCTTCAGGCACTGCTGAATCCAGGTGACTTCGGCGGCGACCGCCCTCTGCTCCGCCGCTCTGAGCCTGTACATAAGCTGGGCATATTGAGTACACACTTTCATCCCAAGAAGGAGCCGGTATAAAGTCACGGTTGTGACTGGCCCCGCTGAGACCGCAGAAACCGGTGCCGGTTCGGCCGCGACTGCTCCCAGGTCCCTGGCATCCGCTATGTGGGCGAACAGGGCCCCGCTCCCCGTTATTTTCTACGTGGTCTCCGGATGCGTGGCGGCATTCTTTGTCATTGACTATGTGCTAAACAACCCACCGGGCTCCGGGCAGGACCTCCTTGAGCTGCTGGCATTCGCCGGTGCCAGCGCGAGTCTGCCGGTGGCCTGCCGATATCCTGTCACCGCGGCAGCGATCTTTATGGTCTTCGCGGGTGCTTTCGCGCTCTGGGACGACCAAATAGGGTTTATCACTTTAGTCGCCTTCATTCTCACCGCGGTGATCGGCGCGGTCTCGCGCATCCCGGTCACCGGCTACATTGTGATTGCCCTGCTGCTCTGGTCAGCTGTGATCTCCCTGGCCCAGCACGGCGACCTGTTCTACCTGGCCACGTTTGCGCTGTTCTGCCTGCCGGCCGCTTTTGTCGGAGTGGCCTTCGGAGGGCTGCGCAGGCGTATAGTGCACACCGAGCAGGCCAACCGAGAGCTTGCCGAGAACAGTGAACGGGTCCGGGTCCGCGAACGGGAGTCCCTAGCTCGCGATCTGCACGATATTGTGGCCCATCAGCTCACCATCATCTCGTTGGTCAGTGGCAGCAAGCGGCGCAGCACAGATGTGGAGAAGCTGCGCGAAAGCACCGCAGAAGTTCATGATCTCAGCAATGAGGCCCTGCGTGACCTCCGCAAACTGGTCAGTATTCTCAGAGAACCGGGGACCGACACCGCAGTGCAGGGTGTTCCTGAGCGCAGCCTGCTCGATATGGAACTCTATGACGGCCTGGAGTACCTCAAGGGACGTTTCAGCGCGCTGGGCTTCGGCGTCGAGAGCCTCATCGACCTCGACCCCGATGTGCGGCTGAGCCGAGCCACTGTCTCCTCCGCCCTGCGCATCCTCCAGGAGTGCTGCACCAATGTGGCCAAATACGCAGTACCAGGCTCTGAGGTCACCATAGAGCTCTCCTCCACGCAGGAATGGCTGACCTTCACCGTGGACTCCACCATGAAGGAGCAGCCCCGAGGCGCTCGCCGGACCAGCCCGCTCTCCTCGGGTCAGGGCGTGCTCGGAATTGTGGAGCGCGCAAGTCTGCTCCGCGGCTACGCGGCTGCCGAGCCTGTCGGTGGCAGATGGTCTGTCTGGGTCATGCTTCCAGTGGGCTGACACTCACTCACGCGCACCCCACACTACGACCGCTAGCCATTTGGCCAGGCCCCATGACCGGCCCACCCCACCTGATGGCTACCCAAACAGAGTAGCTTCATGGGTATAACCCAAGGCCCGCTCCGTGGACTGAACTAGGTATCAAGCCGGAAGCGAACAGCTTCCTCCCTCCAGCAGTGGAACGGAGTACTTGATGCTTAGTACAAAGACCCAAGAGGCCACCCAGAACCGGATACTGCCGCCGGGCGAGGTGGCGAAGACCCTGAAGCCGATGGGCCGGCTGGCCTCCCCCTACGGGTTGGTCTCCAAGGTCAGCCAGCTGCCGATTACCGAAGGGGAGCCCCGCTTCCCCATCTACTCGGCGTCCCTGGGCAACCCCGGTGAAGCACTGGATGTGCAGGCTGGCTGGGACCACGATGCGATGTCCGGCAATTTCGACGGCGCCGGCGGCGCCCTGGACCGCGCCACCGCAGCCCATATCAGTGTGGCAGAGTCCCTGGAGCGCTACTCCTCCACATCCTGGGACCCCCAGGAGCTCGTCTGGGCCACCGCGGAGGAAATGGGCGATGACGGGATCCCGCCCGCTGCCTGGCCCACCTGCTCCGCACAGGAACTGGCCCATCCGCGCTGCGGGCTGATTCCCAGTGACCCCAGGATCCCCCTGCGTTGGGTCAAAGGGTGGTCTCTGACCGAAAGCCGCCCGAAATACGTTCCCGCAGTCTCCACCTACCTGCGCTTCCCGCCCGAATCCAGCTCAGAGCGCTACACCCATCCTGTCTCCACCGGATGTGCAGCCCACCTCGATCCGGTGGCCGCAGTGGAGAACGGGCTGCTGGAAGTCGTGGAGCGGGACTCCATCGCTCTGACCTGGCTGCAGAAGATGCGGCTGCCGGAGCTCGAGGTAAGTGCTGCGGATATCTCCCCCGAGTACCAAGAATTTTGGGAGCGGGGTCAGTCTTCCACCGTGCGGACCAGGTTCTTCGACGCCACCACAGATCTGGGTATTCCGGTGATCTACGGGGTCCAACTCGCCGACGACGACGCAGTCCTCTCCCAGGTGGTCGCCGCCACCTGCGACCCTGACCCCCATAAAGCCGTGGCCAAACTGCTCCGAGAGGCAGCCTCGCTGCGGATCGCGCTGCGTTCCCTCTCAGCCCCTGGGCGGCGCTCGGACGAGGACCCCGAGGACACGCTCAGCGTGATCGGCGGCGCACTGCTGGCCGGACCGCCGGAGAAGCGCCCCCTCTTCGACTTTCTCCTCGAGGGCGAGCGCCCCCGGCGAAGCCTCAACGAGCTCCCCCGGTTCACACAGAAGGGTCCTGCCTTGCCGCATCTGGTGGAGAAGTTCAAAGCTAAGGGATTCGACGTCGTCGTAGTGGATATGACCACCGATGAGGCCCGGGAGGTGGGCGCCTGCG
Organism: Nesterenkonia alkaliphila; assembly: GCF_009758175.1. GTDB lineage: Bacteria > Actinomycetota > Actinomycetes > Actinomycetales > Micrococcaceae > Nesterenkonia > Nesterenkonia alkaliphila. The sequence continues at coordinate 29,621 of NZ_WRPM01000068.1, read as the reverse complement.
TAGTGCGAGTCCTGGTGCCGCAGCTGATGCCGCTCTCCTTCGCCCACCGGGCACGCTACCTCGGGCACCCACGTCTCTACGAGGCACCGCAAGCCATGGGACTGCAGGTGCACAGCGAACCGGAGATCAACCCGCACCCCCAGCCCTTCGCCTGATCCACCAGCCACCCGTTGAACCAAGGAGCCGTCTATGTATCAGACACCAGCACCCACAGATCGCCAGCCCCCGGAAACCCTCTACCTGGCTGCCGGCTGCTTTGGCCACGCCGTGGCCCAACGGCTGCAGGCACACCACCGGGGGAGGATCCACGACGTCGCCCCAGGCACCCATCCCAGCATGTGGCCCTATGCCGAGACTCTGGTCCTCGCCACCGGCGCTGAGCGGCCCCGCATCGCCGATGCAGTGGACCACACCTGCTTCCTCCGGGGCATCCCATGGATCCATGTCGTGGCCCGATCCGCTGAGATTCAAGTGGGCCCGGTAGTCATCCCCGGCCGCACCGCCTGCTACCGCTGCAGTGAGCGGCGCCGCCGTCAGCACCGCCTGGCCCTGCCCAGCAGCCACCCGGACAGGGACTCCGCTGAGAACCCCAGTGAGTTCGCGGTGCTCAAGCACCACATATCCCTGGCGGCCGCGCTGACCCGCCAGGCCTTCAGCGAGATTGCCGAAGCAGCATCTGGCGGGCCCGCAGAAGGCACGGTGCGGTCAGTCAATCTGGTCAGCGGAACAGTGACTGCCGCGCCCACTGTGGGCACTGACAACTGCGCCCGGTGTCGAGGCCGATTCGGACCGAAGCACGAGGCCCGCCAGGCGCTGTGGGGCGAGTTGGAATCCGCAATCGGAGGCCAGCAGCAGCATACCCAGACTCCAGAACTTCAGGAGGCAGCCCGATGAGCGGCGCATTGACAGCAGAAAGCATCGGTGCCGCAGCGCGCCAGGATCCCCAACTGAAGGTGCCGGTATATCCCCGGATGCGCCGCGGAGTTCAGGTGAAAACCGCCGAGGGCAAAGTCACCGTGGTCGGGCTGCCCTCCCGGCAAGTCTTCAAAGGCAAAACGGCCGCCACCCTGTTGCCGAGGCTGCTGCCCCTGCTCGAGGGCAGCCAGGACCACCGGCAACTGGCTGAGAGCTGTGCGGTCACCGAGGAGGTGATCTTCCGGGTGGTCTCACTGCTCTGGACCAGCGGGATCGTTGAGGAAGGCCCGCCGGAGGAGGGAGCCTGCGGGATCGCCGATGAAGTAGCAGACTATCTCTCCCGGCTGGGGGACTCCACAGGAGCGAACACCACCTGGGAGGAAGCCGCCAACCGTTGGCTGAACGCTACGATCGGGATCGCCGGCGAGCCGGCGCTGGCTGAGCAGTTCCGCGATGAGTTTGAGATCCCGGATCCCCTGCAGCTGATCACCAGCAGCACAGTGAGCCCGGATGCTGATCTGATCATCCTGCTGGAAGAGCCGGAGGCAGACTCCTCCGAGACCCAGGCCCGTCTGGAGACCATTGTTCGGAATGCCTGGTCCCAGGGAACACCGCTCATCCGGTTCCGCCTGGACAGTGGTGTAGCCCGGATCGGCCCCTATGCCAACCCTCGGTTCACCCCATGCTTGGATTGTCTGACCGACCAGGAGCCGGAACCTGCGGGACTACCGGGAACAGCAGATCGAGACCTGGGACTGAGCCTTTTGGCCAGAGAGGTCTTCGCCGTGGTCACCCGGGCGGTGCAGTCCCATATCCCCGGCCGGACCCGCTTGCTCGATCTGACCACCTGGACCAGCACCGAACACACCGGTGCCACCAGACCTGGTTGCCAGGTGTGTTCCGAATCCACTGGTTCTGCGCCCTCAGCCGCACCGATGAGTGTGCGCTACGAGGCCTCGGTGGCCATGCCGCCCAAAGAGTTTGCAGACAACAAAGCACACCAGAAGCACTACCAGCCGTCGAACACCGCCCTGCAGCATCGCTTCAGGACCTGGCCCTCAGCCTCACGGGTCCAGCTCCCCGACCCAGAACTGGAGAGTCTGGCACACCCACGCAACCTGCCCACTGCTGAGGTCAGTGCTGCAGATCTGTCCGTGATGCTCACTGTGGCAGATGGCATTCAAGCCGCCGCAGAGCAACGGGTGCTGCGCTGGACAGCCTGCGGAGGAAATATCGGCTCCGTACTGCCCTATGTAGTGATCAGGCAGGGCAGCACAGAGCTGCCAGCAGGGATCTATGCCTGGCTGCCGCAGGAGACCAGTCTTGCTCGGATCAGTACCAATCCAGATCTGATTCCCGGCAAGGCCCCGGTCTCAGTGGTGATGGCCGGCGACTACCTGAAGGTGGCCCAGAAATACGGAGCATTCGCCTTACGGATCGTCCTGCTGGACAGCGGCTGCGCCCAGATGGCCCTGCAGAAAGTCGCCGAACATCTCGGCATCCCCGTCAGCCGGCGGCAACGCTGGCAGGACAAGGCGATCAGCCGAGGACTTGGTTCAGATCCCGAGAGCGAACCCATCACAGCCGTGATCGACCTAGGAGGAGACCTCTGATGAGCAGCTCAGTCCACCTCGCGCAGGACCTCATTCGGACCTGGCAGACCTCAGCATCCCCCGGCCTCACTGACCAGCCGCCTCCAGCGAGGGCCCTGCCCACCGAACAGGTGGTCTCCCTGGCCGGGCCGGGCCGCCCGCCGGCCCAGCTCAATCTGGAGCAGACCCTGCGCAGAAGGCGCTCCCTGAGGTTCTTCGCCCAGAGCCCACTGCCCGCAGCACACGTGGGGGAGGTGATCACGGCGGGTCTAGCAGAGGAGAAGCAGGGCCGGGACCAGCAGGAGGCTGAGCTGCCCGAGCTGGAGATCACCATCGCAGCGCTGCGTGTGGAGGGCCTGGACCGAGGCTTTCACCAGATCACCCCCAGTACACAGACAGCTGCCAAGATCGCGGTGGACTTCGACCCCAGCGCCCTGGAGTCCCTGACCTTGCAGGCGGAGTTCGCCGATGCCGCGGTGATCATCAGCCTCGGGGCGGATCTGGCAGCAGCTGAAGCGCGCGCCGGCACTCATGGCTACCGGCTCCTGATGGGACGAGTCTCAGCAGCTGCCTACGCCATGTGGCTTCAAGGCGTCTCCCGCGGATGGGTGGGCAGCGTCTTTGCCGGTCTGCTGCCTGCGGCCCTGCGCCAGCCGGTGGCAAGCGACGGCACAAGCCGGCACCAACTCTTTGCATTGGCCCTGGGTCCCCCGCCGAAGGTACCCGCCAATGCAGCACCAGACCCCTCGGAGTCATAAGCAGGCGACGGGGCGACCAGGAAAGCACATCGGAAAAAAGTAAGGAGGGAAACATGGACCAGATTGATCTCTACGCATCGCATGAGGCGGAGCTGGAGCTGGAGGAGCTTGCCGAGGGCAACGCGCTCTCCTCAGCCTCCACCGGATCGTCAGTGGGCTCGGCATCCTGCCCGGCCACATCGGCCTCAAGCTTCACAAGCTTCTCATGCATGTCCGGCTGACAGAACAACCACACATCTGAGCAAAGGAAAGCAATGAACGACTACGACAGCACTGATCTGGAGCAGATCGCGGAGGACCTGGAGGCTGAGGCGCTGCCTGAAAGCACTGCGCTGAGCACCTACTCCACAACCTCTACCGCAGGAACTGCCAGCTGCCCCACCAGCAGCGCAGGAAGCGTCATGACGGCAATGACCGTCTCCTAATAATCACCACCACAGAAAGGAAGAACACCATGTCCGAAGACATCGACCTCTACGCAACCGACGAGCTGGCCATTGAGGATCTCCCTGAGGCAGACGCCCTGAGCTCCTTCTCCTCAGCCACTTCGGCCGGATCGGCATCCTGCCCGGCCTCCTCCGCCTCCTCATTCACCACTGCCTCCACCGCAAGCTGAACCCGAAAACCCCAAGAAAGGAACCATCATGCAGAACGAAGAGATCGAGCTCTACGCCATTGACGAAATCTCCGTGGAGGAGATGCCGGAGGACAGCGCCCTGGGCAGCTGGTTCTCCGCCGCCAGCGCTTCCACCGCATCCTGCCCCGGCAGCTCCGCGGCCAGCGTCGGTAGCGCCTCTACCTTCAGCTGATCCTGCCGGGTCCTTTGGCTGTCGCTGCGGCAGAGTGCCGCAGCGACAGCCAAAGCCCCGCCTCTACTGTCCAGCCCGACTCACCAAGACAGGGAACTGATGATGACCGTCACCCCAGCACCTCGGCTCCGGGAGGAGCTTGAACTTATCACCGGTATGGATGATCTGCCGCTGATCTATGATCCCGCTACCGGCGTCTACCACCGAGTCAGCCGCAGCGGCCAAGCTATTCTGCAGAAGCTCGACGGTCAGCACACCCCTGAGGACCTCGTCGAGTTGGTTCGTGCCAAAGATCCCGCCCAGCGGGAAGCGTTCCGTCACCAACTGGACCGTTTTTTGGAGCATCTCACCAGCTCCGGCCTGATTGAAGGCTCCGAACTCCCCAAGGCCGGAGAACGTCAAGGACGGTTCCGGACCTCACGCCTGATGCCCAGAGTTGTGGTCTCCCGCAGCCTGCCGAAGATTCTGGAACCGGTGGCCCGGCTGCTGCGTGCAGCTCCGATAGGACTGCTCGGCTGCCTGGTGGCACTGATCTCGGTTAGCGGATTCCTCACCGGCGGCTGGGCACTGTTCACCCAAGGCGGTACCTGGGTAACGCTTGAGCTCGGCCCGGTGTTCACCGCCACAGCCCTGCAGCTGCTGATCATCCTCTTTCATGAAACCGCACACGCCCTGGTGGCCCAAATCCTGCGGGTGCCAGTACGAGGCCTCGGATTCGCCATGCTCTTCTGGTTCATGCCGGTGGCGTATGTGGACCGCACGGATGCCTATCGGCTGCGGGACCGGAAGCCAAGAGTTGCCATCGCCATGGCCGGCATCACCTCAGATGGCGTGTTCTGCGGCCTGGTGGGTCTCGCCGCCTTCTACACTTCTGGATTCTGGCAGGACACATTGCTGCTGCTGCTGACCTTCCAACTCATCGGCCTGCTGATCAACCTCAATCCGCTGCTGCCCAGCGACGGGTACAGCGCATTGGAGGCAGCAACCGGCGCTGTGGACTTCCGGGGACGCTCCTTCGCCTACCTGAAGTCAGTCTTCGGCAAGAAACCTGTCCCGGGACATCTGGAGCGCCTCACCTGGCAGAAGAGAAGTGCCTATATCCTCTACGCCGCAGTCTCCACGGCCTATGTGGTGCTCATCGCGGCACTGCTCACCCAGGGCGTCAACACAGCCGTACAAGACATCATCGCAAGGACCAGCTGATATGACTGCCATCCCACAACTTACCCACGAACCCCTGACCACTGCGCAGCAGAGCACCTGTCCCCGTTATGCCTTCCCCGTCATCGGCCGGGTAGCTGGACTGCCGGCCCAGGACTTGGACCTGGCCACCGATGCACTGCGCGAAACCCTCCGGAACATCTACTACTACGAGGATCTCCTGCCGGGTGCAGCCGACCGAGTCAGCGAAATCTGCTACCAACTGGTTCCCATGATGGAGGATCCCGCGCGGCGGCGCAGAGTGCTAGCCGGTAAGCGGGCAGCGCACCGTCAGGCCCCGCTGCCCTGGAACGCAGAAGAGAGCCTAGCGATCACAGCGGATCTGGACGAGCCCGCACGCAGAGCCGTAGAGCACTACCTGCAACTGCACAACAACCTGCAGAGGCTGAAGGACCGGCTCGAGGGCCAGGTGGTGACAGAGCGTGAACACGCCATCGAGGTTCTGCATACCGCGGTGCGCCGGCCAGGTCTGGCTGAATCCCTGGTACTGGCCGCTCCGGACTGGATCCGATACAAACGCCCCCAGCAGAACCGTCTGACCACTCAGAAAGAGCTGAAGACGCTGGTCTCCTACGTCTCACGAACTGCAGCCAAGACCAGCCCGTTCTCCGGCCTGACCACAGTAGGGCGGGCCGGGGAGCGCGGCAAGGGCCGGGCGTTGAGCCGCACCAGCGTCGAGATGGGTTACCGGGCTCTGCAGATCCTGGCCCGTGACCCACGTACCGCTGGACTCTTCACCTACCGCCCCTCACCGCAGGTGCTGGTTGAGGATGGCCTCGGCGGAACCAAGGGGCTGATGCTGGCCTCCGAACTGACCGCGGCCGGGGGTGCCGTATGGCGTGAGGACCGGGTGATTGAAATGGACCCGAGAAACTCCTGGCACGGACTCTTCGGCGAAGACCAAGGCCAAGGGTTCCACTTCACGGAAGTCCTGGACACGATCGGCGGTGACGATCCTCTCGGCAGATTCGTCCGGCTCTTTGATCAGGGTCTGATCTACGTGGACACCCCATGGCAGCGCCACGAGGACCCGCTGATGGTGCTGACCCGGGTGCTTGAGGACCACCAGGTCACAGACGCCCCGATTCCGGTCTCAGAAATGCGCCTGCTGGCCGAGGGGGGGCAGCGTGCCGCCGGCGCGGACGCCCACCAACGGCTGCAGGACTCCGTTCAGATGGCCGAGTCCGTCAGCGGGCTCTTCGACGAGATGGATGCCGCCAAGCGGCATAGCGGGTTCGTCTATGAGGACCGGGAGACCGACCTTCAGGTTGATGACCCCACGGCTGCTTCTGAGACCTCTGCCGCTCTGGAGAGGCTCGGCCGGAGAATCCGTCCCCACATCTTCAGAACCCACGTCTACGACCTCATGATCGACCAGTTCACTAAGCAGTTCGGTGAAGGCGGTTCCACTTCCAACACCTTGGCCTTCCTGATGAGTCTCGGCATGGAACGCGATCAGAACCCACAGCTGCAGTCAGCCCAGGCCGCTGATATGCGCTCACGCCAGGACCCGGGGAGCCGGGCATGGCAACCCGTCGGCCCGACCAGCGCACCACCCCATGTAGGTGTGATGTACCAGATGGCAGAGCGCAGTCCGGACCAGAATCCCCTGCTGGTGGTCAACAATCTGGGCACCGGCACAGGCTCCCTGTACGCGCGGTTTGCCCAGCTGATGGGTGAAGCCTTCACCCATCAGCTGCGGGCCGGAGTGCGCCAGCTATGGGGCAGCACTCCCGTTCACGAGCTGACCGTATGGAACGACTCCAATACTGCCCAAGCCCAATGCGCTGGGGTCCTACCCCCACTGCGGCTGCCCAAGGAGCCATCGGCGCACGGCGGACTGGGGATTGAAGACACTGTGCTGGTCCATGACCCTGTGACCGAGACCCTGAACCTCACTGACCGGACCGGCCAACCCATCGGACTGGCCTATCTGGGTCTGACTCCTAAACACGCCCTGCACGGCTACCAACGGTTCCTCGGAGTCCTGGCTGACCCATGGATCAATGCCTCGAATGACTGCGACTACACCGGGACCAAGATTCAGGACCTGATGCCGCTCTGCGGTGAGGACATCGTGCACCTGCCACGGATTCAGGACGGCAATCTGGTGATCCGCCGCAATTCCTGGATTGTGCCTAAGCGGCTGCTTCCGGGTGTGGAGTCCGGCGGCTCTGAGGCCGAACTGCTGCGCAGCGCCCACCGGTTCCGCACCGAGCATGGCATCAGCGAGGAGATCTTCGTGCACCAGCTCGCGGGCCTCCGACCCAAAATGGGCACTCAGCATAAACCGCTCTGGGTCTCGTTGGCCTCCGCCATATCGGTTCGGGTCATGCACCAGGTGCTGGAAGCCGATACCCAGCATGTGCGCATCGTGGAAGCCCTCCCGGAGCGGGATCAGCATCTCCAGCGGGACGATCTGGGGCGCCGGACCGCCACCGAACACGTCACCCTCATGCATTGGTCCAAACCAGGAAAGGAGCGTTCATCATGACAGTGGCAGCCCTGACCCCGACAACTGATCAGACCTTGAAAGCGCACAGAGGGCAGCGGCCCTCAGAGGATTGGTGGTTTGTGCGAGCCTATCCAGGATCCTCCAAATCCATGGACCGGGCCGTACAGGCAGTGGTCCCCTGGGTCCGGGCACGGGCTGAAGAGATGGCCGCCAAGCGGTGGTTCTTCATGCGGTACTTGGATACCAATGGGCACCATGTCCGGCTGCGCATCCAGTCAGATCCGGACTCCCTGGACGCCGTGCACACCCGCCTGCCTGAACTGAACCGACTTATCCACCAGCTTTCGGCCCCAGGCGAAGAACCACGCCTCATCTCAGGGGCCGACCTGGGAGAACTGTCCGGGGGCAGAGGAATCCGTGCCGCGCCCTATTCCCCCGAGCTTGAGAAGTACGGCGGTGCCAAAGGGTTTGAGGCTGCCCTGGACCTCTTCTACTACGCCTCCCGCTGGAGCGCGGAGCATGAGGTCGCCAGCCTTCACCAACCCACCCAGCGGGCCGCCCTGGCCTTCCACTACCAGCAGCGTTTAGTGCAAACAGCATTGCCCTCAGCTGAGCAGCAGTCCGCGTTCTGGTCTGCCCACCGCAAACAATGGGGGCCCCAGCTACGCATCCTGCTGCCCAGGCGCGAGGACTTCAGCGCGCATGTGACCACGCTGAGGAGGTCGATCAGCAAAGCTGAGCTGAGTCAGCGGCAGATAGAAGGGATCGGTGATCTTGTCTCCGTGATGACACAGGCCTTTCAGCACGCCACGGCTGCCGCCCCCTTCATCGCCCCGCACCGGTTCCTGCTGGAGCTCATGCACATGGATATGAACCGGTGGGGACTGATGCCTGCCGAGGAATGCCTGATCGGATTCCTCGCCGCCCAGGACCATAAACCGAAGGAGCAGTGATGACTGACCAACCAATCCTCGGGCTGGAGGAAGTTTCCAAGCAGTACCCAGACCGGAACGCGCCTGCAGTTGATGGTGTCAGCCTGGAGATTTCCCGTGGTGAGATCATCAGCCTCCTGGGCCCCAACGGTGCCGGCAAGACCACCACCCTGGAGATGATTGTGGGACTCCGCCGCCCCACCTCCGGGACAGTCAGCACATTGGGGCTCAACCCCTTCTCTGAGCGCGATGAGATCCGACGCCGGGTGGCTGTGCAGCCGCAGCATGCCACAGTCTTCGACCGGCAGACAGTCCGCGAGCTGCTGCGTTGTTGGGCCTCCTTCTACCCCGATGCCCATACCGAGGACCACGTCATCGGGCAGTTGGGGCTGCAGGACTCCGCGGAGGTGAAGATTGCCAAACTCTCCGGCGGGCAGCGCCAGCGAGTCCTCGTGGGGCTGGCTCTGGTCTCCAAACCGGAGCTGCTGGTACTGGACGAGCCCACCACCGGGTTGGACCCCAATGCCCGCCAGGACCTTTGGGGCACCATCCAGCAGTACCGCGCCGAAGGTGGCACGGTGCTGCTCTCCACACACCTGATGGAGGAGGCTGAGGAGCTCAGCGACCGAGTGGCGATAATGCACCAGGGCAAACTGGAGGCCTTCGACACCACGGAGTACCTGATCACTGAGTTTGCCCCCGCGGTGGAAATCTCGGCCACGGTGCCGGCGGAGGCGGAACACGCCGAGGTCACCCGGCTTGCAACGGATCTGGTCACAGAACCACATGGCTCCGGGGGAAACCGAATCTCCTTCCGCACCCAATCCTCCGATGCTGCGCTGCGGGCCCTCACTGACATCCGGGCCCGCCAGATCCACATTCGGGAGGCTGGTCTGGCTGGAGTATTCCGTACCCTCACCGGCCGGGATATGGCCCCGCAGGAGAACCCGGCCGCGGCAGTCGCCCCTGATAAAGACTCAAACGACCGAGAAAGATTGGAGCACTGTAATGTCGGCCATGACCAAAGAGCTCACCCAACTGCATGCCCGGGAGCTGGTCCGTGATGCCAGGTACTTCTGGTTTGCGCTGTTCTTCCCCTTCTTCATGCTGGGCACCTTCCTGGGAGTGGGGGCCCTGATGCCCGATGAGCCGGGCACCCCGGATTTCACCGAGACGGTGATACCGCTGGCGATCTTCCTGGCCGTGACCTCCACCGCTCTCACGGTCACCGCTGGGCCGCTTGCCGGAATGCGATCCTCAGGGCTGCTGCGCCTGTTGAGCACCACGCCCGTGGGCCGCAGGCAACTGGTGCTGACCCATCTGACGACTCGAGTGGTGATGGTAGTGGTCCAGTTGGCGCTGCTGATGGTGATCGCCGTGGCTATCGGCAGTGTTGAGTTGAGCAGCCTGCCACTACTTTTCGGCATCACGCTGCTGGGTATGGCGATGTTCTTAGGCATCGGTTACATCCTGGGCGGACTCCTCAGCTCCCCGGATATGGCCACCCATATCGGCACCTTTATCCAGCTGGGCACCCTCTTCCTCAGCGGCTTGGCAATCCCGCTGTGGCTGCTGCCAGAGGGCCTGGCCAATGTGCTGGAGCTGCTGCCGACAACATTCTTCGCGGACCTGCTGGCCACGCAGGTGACCGGCGCGGAGCCCATTCACCCGGCATGGCTCTCTGCAGTGGTGGTCGCCGCCAGTGCCGTAGTGGCGATCGCCGTAGCAATGGTCTCCTTCCGCTGGGATCAAGGCGGGGAATCCGCGTAATCTTGAACGAAAAGAAAAGAATTAGTGAAAGGATAAGAAAATGGATACGAAAGTTGCACCCCAGTCAAACAGTACGCAGAGGGGCCTGAGGTTCCTGCCAATTATCGGCCCCATCCTGGGCCTGTTGACCACTGCCTTTCTTGTGGCTGTTGCCATGGGACTGGGTTCCGATGCCCCTGGGCAGGAATTCATTCTGACCATCCTGCCGGCATATGCCCCTGCCCTGGTGCTGGCGATTCTGATCGGGAATCCGGGCCGCGAACATCCGCGGAGACAGGCACTTATGGCTATGGCGCCTGTGGCATTCGGGCTTGTAGCGATTACGGTGCTGATGCGTTTTCCGTTCCCTGAGGCTACGGGGCTGATGATTGCCGGCGCTGTGCTCAGTGCAGTGCCCTTCTTTGCGGCGGGAGTGCTGGCGAACCGTCGGAGGTGACTGATCACCTCTCAAGTATCTAAATCGAAAGAGCTGCCCGGGCCGTTGTATCGGCCCGGGCAGCTCGCTTGTCTGCAGAGTCTTTGGGTGGGGAGTTGACGGCGCCGTCGTTCTATGGTTCATTAGTAGAGTAATGAACCACTGAGGTAGTGGAGTTGGCAAGCTGAGATGATGGCCGGAGCTGAAGAAGGAGGTGAGCTTGTGGACGAGGGTCGACCACTGTTCGTGCAGATCGCCGAGGAGATCGAGGCATCTGTGCTGGACGGTTCGCTCCCGGAGGGCGAACGTGCCCCCTCCACCAATGAGCTCGCCGCCTTCCATCGGATCAATCCGGCCACCGCGGCCAAGGGGATAAACCTCTTGGTTGACCGCGAGATCCTCATCAAACGGCGCGGGCTGGGCATGTTTGTGGCTGCCGGCGCTGCTGAGCGGCTGCGCGCCGAGCGCCGCCGAGCATTCGCCGGTGACTACCTCGCACCAATGCTTGCCGAGGCCCAGAACATAGGGCTCTCGGTGGAGAACGTCATAGAGATGCTGCGCGAGCAGGCGTAAGCAGAACGCAGACCCAACGTGAGAGGAATCCCGTGAGCAACGTCATCGAGACGCGGGGCTTGACCCGGCGATACGGCAGCACCGTGGCGCTTCACCCCACAGACCTGACTCTTGAGAAGGATATGATCCATGGGCTGCTGGGCCGTAATGGCGCCGGCAAGACCACACTGATGTCCATCATCACCGCCCAAGAATGGCCCTCGGGGGGCGAGGTGAGAGTCTTCGGCCAGCATCCTCATGAGAATGAGCAGGTGCTGCCCAAGATCTGCTTTGTGCGGGAGGACCAGAAATACCCCGACGATGCCAAGGCCCACCACGCCTTCAACGCAGCCTCCCAGGCATTTCCCAACTGGGACTGGGAGCTGTGCCACCGGCTCTGCGAGGACTTCGCGGTGCCCAAGAAGACCAGGGTGAAGAAGATGTCGCGCGGTCAGCGCTCGGCAGTTGCGGTGATCATAGGGATCGCCAGCCGCGCTGAGGTCACGTTCTTCGACGAGCCCTATATGGGCCTGGACGCCGTGGCCCGCAAAGTCTTCTATGACCGGCTGCTGGAGGACTATGCGCAGCATCCGCGGACCATCGTGCTCTCCAGCCACCTGATCGATGAGATTGCCCATCTGATCGAGAACGTGGTGCTCATCGATAGGGGCCGGATTGTGCTTGATGAGCCCGCAGAGTCGCTGCGCGATCGCGCGGTGACCCTGATGGGCCGGGCTGAGGCGGTCAATGAGATCACGGCCGGCCGTGAAGTTCTGGCCCACGAGGCGCTGGGCCGGATGGTGCGCACCACGGTAATGGGTGCATTGACCGATGAAGAGCGCCAACGGGTGCGGGAGCTGGACCTGGACATGGTGCCGGTCTCGCTCCAGGAGCTGGTGGTCCATCTGACTACCTCTGGGACACACACTGCTGCACAGACTACTGCCGAGGAGGCTGACCGATGAGCACCACCGCCACACGTACCGCGACCAGGAGCACCGCTGAGACCGCTACTGTTCCGAAGTCCAACAGCTTCGCCAGGGTCCCGGCCTCGTTCCGGCTGCAGTTCGCCGTTCCTACCATGCTGATCGGTGTGCCGATCATGGTCCTATTCGTCGCCTGGGCCGTGGTGGTGGCCATCGGGGCCTCGGTGACGCTCATGGCAGATGGGGCACTTGAGGATCCGATCTACACCGGGGCCGGGCAGGCAGCCCTGTGGTGCCTGGCATTTATGGCGGCTTATGCCGCCTCGCACACCTTCCCGTTCTCCCTGGCGCTGAGCTTCAGCCGCCGGACCTTCGTTATTGGGGCGATTCTCGCTTTCATGGTGGTCTCGCTGGCTTTCGGGGTGGCGGCCGCACTTGTGGCCTGGCTGGAGCGGGTCACCGGTGGCCTCGGTGTCAACGCCTATATGTTCGATCTGCCCTTCCTCACCCAGGGTGAAGGCAACAGTATCCCGCTCATGGGCGTCATGGCTGCCCTGCTGTGTCTGGTGGTTATGCTCTTCGGCTTCGGATGTGTGCTTCTGTACCTGCGGCTGGGTTTGCTCCGGCTGTGGGCGCTGATCCTTGCAGTGATCGTGCTTGTTGCGGCGGCGGCGATACTGATCACCTTCACGGAGAACTGGATGAATGTCTGGCAGTGGATGGTCCAGCAGAATACGCTGAGCATCTCCGGATGGCTGCTGCTGTTGGCAGCGGTGCTGTCGGTGGGCACCTATCTGGTGATCCGCAAGGCCACCCCTCGCTGATGCCCGCCCGCGGGACAGACCCCGGGGCAGACCGCGGGACCAACACAGAGAAGACCCCCGGGTTGGCTGCGTGAGGGGGACGCTTAGAATGCCAACCCGGGGGTCTGAATCACTCGCACCTTGATGAGGTACTTACTAATGTAGGGGCCCACCTTGACGGAACACCCCAAAGTCGCTGGAAGTTTCCTGTGAGTTTTTCGCGAGTCCTCCGCAGGACTATCGCTGTGCCTCAGGATGCGGTGTCCCGGGGTGCAGAACCAGGTCTCCATTCTCTACGGTGACCAGGTGAGTCTTGACCGGCACCATCGCCGGCGGGGTCTCTGGGACACCGGTGCGCAGGCAGAAAGCGGAGGCGTGCATTGGGCACTCCAGGGTCTCCTCCTCCACGTAGCCATCGGAGAGTGAGACGGATTCGTGTGAGCACTCATCGTCCAGGGCGAAGAACCCGCCGTCCTCGGCATGGACCACAGCGATATCGCCGCTGTGCCCCGACTGCTCGGAGGTCACCTGCATGACCTCGCCCTCCGGAAGCTGGTCCGCCGGTCCAAGATTCACTGTATGAGCCATGCTCCCTAGGGTACCCGCGCCCGGGCACGGCCCCGGCGCCAGATGACCGGCTGCGGCGAGGCCCCTTGAGGAACCTAGCGACTGAGCTCTAGCCGCGGGATGCCCGGGGTCTCGAAGCCGAAAATCTGCCCGTAGAAACTCAGTGCGGCCTCATTGGATGCAATGATGTTCTCCGCCTTCCGGAACCCGTGCTGCTCACCCTCGAACAGCAGGTAGGCGTGCGGGATGCCTTTGGCGGCCAATGCATCACGGAACATCTCAGCCTGATTGGGCGGAACGATCGGGTCTTCATCGCCCTGTAGCAGCAGCACTGGGCAGCTCAGGGAGGCCACGTGATTCAACGGGGCACGCTCACGGTAGATGTGCTCATCCTCGGGGTACCGGCCGATCAGCTGGTCCAGATACCTGGATTCGAAATCGTGGGTGTCCTGCGCCAGTGCCACCGCATCGGCCACTCCGAAGCTGGAGACTCCGGCGCTGAACGTATCAGTGCGGGTCAGGCAGGCCAGGGTAGTCCAACCGCCGGCCGAGCCGCCTTCGATGCCGAGCCGGCCGCCATCTGCGATACCGGCCTCCACCAGGTGCTCCATGACGGTTACGGCGTCCTGTACATCCACTACTCCCCAGGCTCCCTTGAGCCGGTCCCGGTAGGCGCGGCCAAACCCGGTGGACCCGCCGTAGTTGATGTCCACCACCCCGATCCCGCGGCTGGTGTAGTAGGCGGTAGCCAGGGCCAGGCCCACAGGCGCCTTGGCGGTGGGCCCGCCGTGGACCTGGGCGATGAATGGGGGCAGCTCGCCGGCCGGCCCGGCATAGCCCGCTTGCTGCGGCCGGTAGAGCACTGCGTGAACCTCTTCTCCGGAGGCATCAGTCACCGTGATCGGCTCTGGAGTGGGCAGCAGCCCCGGGTCCGGGGCATCCTGCCGGGAGGAGCGGATCGTGCGCAGCGGCCCCAACGAACTCTCCCGCAGCGGAGCCACGGAGATGGCGGCGAACTCGTCGGCGCGCCCTCCGTAGACGGCAAGCAGCCCGGTGGCACTGACCGTGACTGAGGCGATAGCGGTATGCGGCAGGTCCAGCTCCCTCAGCTCTGCAGAATCCGGCTCCAGCACACCCAGTTTGTCAGTGGCGCGCCCGTGAATCGTCAGGGCCCGGCCATCCTCCAACAGCTCGAGCCAGCTGGAGCCCAGCTGCCAGTACGGCCCGCCGTACTCCTGCTCATCGCTGAGCACCTGCTCCGGCGCAGCCCCGATCCGCAGCCGCCAGGGATTCCACCATCCGGAGGCATCAGAGACGTAGAGCAGCTCGGTGGCAGAGCGCCACCGCGGGTTCAGCACCGAGATCTCCGTGTTCCCGTCCACCACTGTCTCATCCATTACGACGCCGCCAGCCCCGGTATCAGCCAGCTCGCCGATATGCAGTTCAGTACCGTCCCAGGGCATCTGGGGATGCTCCCAGCTGATCCAGGCCAGGTGCCTGCCATCGGGGGAGACCTGGGGATCGGCCACGAAACGCGAAGAGGGGGTGATGCGCCGAACTGCACCGATGTCCTCGGCGGCACTGCCGTCCAGCGGCACTGAGGCGATGTAGCGCTCAATACGAGGGACCCCGGCACTGTCCTTCTCATCGAGATGGTGCTCGCAGACCCACCAGATCTCCAGGGACCCACCGGGCAGTGAAACCGGGGTGGGCTGGGCCCAGCGCAGTGAGGGGCCGCCGGCAGCGGACACCTCAGGCCCCACCGGGCTGATCGGCACCGGATCCTCACCTTCGCGGAAACGGTAGATGCGCTGGTCGGCGAAGTTCACAAACACGATCAGCGGCAGGCCGGTGCCATCATCTTCCACCGCGGTCCAAGATGCCCCGCCGTACTCATGAACCCGGGACCGGGCGTTGAACGGGGCCGGAAGCACAGTGATGGTCTCGGGACGTTCAGTGCTCTGTGTGACAGCCGCGGCGGTGCGCACAATGCTCTGGCGCCCGCCCTCCGCGGCGACGGCCTCGGTCCACCACAGCTCATCGCCTACCCACTGGGGGCCTCCGAGCCGGTTGCCGCCGACTGCCAGCTGCTCGGCGCTGATCGAAGAGGGCCATGATCCATAAGGCAGGGTGGTCACCATGGATCTACCCTAATGCCCCCGGCCCGGCCAAAGAGCAGCTGGGCCGGGAGGGATCAGTGCTCCTTGGTGTAGCCGCGCAGCAGCTCCAGCTGGCGGCGCTCACGCTTGGTGGGCCGGCCGGTGCCGCGCTCGCGGATGGGCAGGCCGACCTCCCGGGGTTTGAGCTGTTCGGGGGAGTGGTCCTTATATGCCGTGCGGGCCACCGGCGCTCCGACCCGTTTGGCGTGAGTATGCACCACCTCAAGGATCACCACATAGCCCGGGCGTGAGATATGCACCCGGGTGCCGGGCGCGATCTTGGTGGCAGGCTTCACCGGGTCGCCCTCGATCTTGATCTTCCCCGCCCGGCAGGCTTCCGTGGCCGCTGACCGGGTCTTGAACATCCGCACAGCCCACAGCCAGGCATCCACCCGCACCGGCTTCATCAGGGCATCACTCATACCGCCCCAGTGTAGGGGTGCCGCCGGATTGGCGCGGGAGCCCGGGAGCGGGTAAAGTAGTCCGTTGGTTGTCTCTGCGGTTCTGCTGTGCCCAGAGAAAGGTGCCCGCCGCGGCGTCGTTCTCACTATGGTACGCAGCCCCAGGGGCTCTGAAGCAACAAACCCAGATCCTCTGCCCCATTGTCCTCTGCGCAGCACGCTGTGCGTGCAGGAGTAGGGAGCGGCGGATCGCGATCGCTGTGTGGAGAGTATGGGGAAAAAAGAAGGCGTCATCGAGGTTGAGGGTTCAGTAGTCGAATCCCTGCCGAATGCAATGTTCCGGGTCAAGCTGGAGAACGACCATGTTGTCCTGGCCACCATCTCGGGCAAGATGCGTCAGCACTACATCCGCATCCTTCCTGAGGACAGGGTGGTAGTGGAGATGAGTCCCTATGACCTCAACCGCGGTCGCATCGTCTACCGCTACAAGTAAGCAAGAGTAGGAGAACCGCCATGAAGGTTCAGCCGAGTGTCAAGCCGATCTGCTCGGACTGCAAGACCATCCGCCGCGGTGGTGTTGTCCGAGTGATCTGCAAGAACCCGCGCCACAAACAGCGCCAGGGATAACCACGACGCCGCCCCCGGCGGTGAGTGCCCCAGGCCACGGCAAACACAGCTCAATACAGATGGCAGTGCAGCTCGCATGAGCTGGCGAGCACACCTCCGGTTCCCGAAGGCCGGAGACCCGATGAGGGCGTCACCTCCGACGTCAAGGGAACGCACTGCTGAAGACCTTCGGAAGAACACAAGGAGGACTGCCGTATGGCACGTCTGGCTGGTGTCGATATCCCCGACGCGAAGCGCGCGGAGATCGCACTCACCTACATCTACGGAGTGGGCCGCACCCGCTCCCAGCAGGCACTGTCTGCTACGGGGATTGACCCCAACACCCGCGTGAAGGACCTGACTGACGAACAGCTGG
This sequence comes from Nesterenkonia alkaliphila, assembly GCF_009758175.1. Taxonomy (GTDB): domain Bacteria; phylum Actinomycetota; class Actinomycetes; order Actinomycetales; family Micrococcaceae; genus Nesterenkonia; species Nesterenkonia alkaliphila. The sequence goes on along the minus strand of NZ_WRPM01000068.1, from coordinate 12,364 downwards.
TTGCCCTGCGCGACTACATCGAGGCCCACTTCACCGTGGAGGGCGACCTCCGCCGCGAGGTCTCCTCCGATATCCGCCGCAAGGTTGAGATCGGCTCCTACAAGGGCCTGCGCCACCGCCGCGGCCTGCCCGTCCGCGGTCAGCGCACCAAGACCAATGCGCGCACCCGCAAGGGCCCCAAGAAGACCGTCGCAGGCAAGAAGAAGTAGTCAGGAGTTTCCATGCCCCCCAAGACTCGAGCCGCGGCCCGCAAGCCACGCCGCCGCGCATCAAAGAACATCACCCAGGGTCAGGCGCACATCAAGTCGACCTTCAACAACACCATCGTTTCCATCACCGACACCACCGGTGCGGTCATCTCTTGGGCCTCCTCCGGCGAGGTCGGCTTCAAGGGCTCCCGCAAGTCCACCCCCTTCGCTGCGCAGATGGCCGCTGAGCAGGCCGCCAAGAAGGCACAGGACCACGGGATGAAGAAGGTCGATGTGTTCGTCAAGGGCCCCGGCTCCGGCCGCGAGACCGCCATCCGTTCGCTGCAGGCCGCAGGCCTGGAGGTCGGCTCCATCTCCGACGTCACCCCCAGCGCCCACAACGGCTGCCGCCCGCCCAAGCGCCGTCGCGTCTGACGCGGCTTCTTTCTCCAAGCCCTTCCAGGTGCCGGTGCGCACCCTCCCGCCGACTCAGGCGGGGCGTCGTCGTACCCGGTGCCGCCACTGACAAAAGAATGCGTCAAATAGCGGATGCACTCTGAAAGGAATCACCAGTGCTCATTGCACAGCGCCCCACGCTGACTGAAGAAGTCGTCTCTGACAACCGTTCCCGCTTCACCATCGAGCCGCTCGAGCCGGGCTTCGGCTACACCCTGGGCAACTCGCTGCGCCGCACCCTGCTCTCCTCGATCCCCGGTGCGGCTGTGACCAGCATCCGGATCGACGGCGTGCTCCACGAGTTCAGCACCATCACCGGTGCCAAGGAGGACGTCACCGAGCTGGTGCTCAACATCAAGAAGCTCTCCGTGTCTTCCGAGCACGATGAGCCCGTGGTCGCCTACCTCCGCAAGGAGGGCCCCGGTCCGGTCACCGCTGCCGACATCACCTCGCCGGCCGGTGTCGAGTTCCACAACCCCGAGCTGCAGCTGCTGACCCTCAACGAGGACGGCAAGCTGGACCTGGAGCTGACCATCGAGCGTGGCCGCGGCTACGTCTCGGCAGCCCTGAACAAGTTGGAGGACTCCGAGATCGGCCGGATCCCGGTGGACTCCATCTACTCCCCGGTGGCCAAGGTCAGCTACAAGGTCGAGGCTACCCGTGTGGAACAGCGCACCGACTTCGACAAGCTCACCATCGATGTCGAGGCGAAGCCTTCGATGTCCCCGCGTGATGCCCTGGCCTCGGCCGGCTCCACTCTGGTGGAGCTGTTCGGCCTGGCCAAGGAGCTGAACATCTCCGCTGAGGGCATCGAGATCGGGCCTTCCCCCACCGACGCCGCGCTGGCCGCCGATATGGCTCTGCCGATCGAGGACCTGGAGCTGACTGTGCGCTCCTACAATTGCCTCAAGCGCGAGGGCATCCACACCGTCGGCGAGCTGACCGCACGCTCTGAGGCTGATCTGATGGACATCCGGAACTTCGGTGCCAAGTCCATCGACGAGGTCAAGGAGAAGCTGGCCGAAATGAGCCTTCAGCTGAAGGACTCCCCGGAGGGCTTCGACCCGACGGCTGCCCGGTTCGCCGCTGAGGACGACGAGTACGAAGACGAGGCCGACGCCCAGTTCTCCAACTGAGCCCAGCTATAAGACATTTGGTGCTCGCTGACCCGGTGAGCGCGACCCACAAGGAGTAAGAGACCATGCCAACCCCCACTAAGGGACCGCGTCTGGGCGGCAGCCCGGCGCACGAGAAGCAGATGCTGGCGAACCTGTCCGCCAGCCTGTTCGAGCACCGCTCGATCACCACTACCGTCACCAAGGCCAAGCGGCTCCGGCCCTACGCCGAGCGGCTGATCACCCTGGCCAAGAAGGGTGACCTGGCGGCCCGCCGTCAGGTGGTGGCCAAGATCAGCGCCAACAACGCCACCAACCAGACGATTGTGCACGAGCTGTTCACCGTGATCGCTCCGGCCATGGCCGAGCGTGAGGGCGGCTATACCCGCATCACCAAGATCGGCAACCGCAAGGGCGACAACGCCCCGATGGCTGTCATCGAGCTGGTCATGGAGCCGGTTTCCCCGAAGCAGAAGGTTGTTCGCGACGCCGAGGCCGCCACCGCTGCTGCAGCGCCGGCCGAGGAGCCCGCTGAGGCTGAGGTCGAGGAGACCGAGGCAGTTGAGGCTGAGGAGACCGCGGAGGTCTCCGACGAGGCCGCCGCTGAGGCCCCCGCCGACACCGAGACTGACGAGGTGGCAGCTGAGGCCGCCGCCGAGGAGTCCGAGGACAAGTAGTCCGCAGCTTTCCTGTGAAGTGCCCCTGGTCATTTTTGGCCGGGGGCACTTTTCGCATCCGGTCCTCCAGAGGTGCAGACTGGGCTCCTCTCTGGTCTGCCATGAGCAGAACGTTACGACACTTGCACTGTATGACCGCGTCGTCGTACCCAACTGCCCATAGTTGGCTGATCTGGGGTCTGTTTTGGGCAACTGCAGACGATGCCCGGGCGATTGTGCAGTTCTGTCGTCACGTTCTGCCCAGTAGGGACAGGAGTGTGGTGCCCAGGGACCGGGGAGGCTCCGGCTAGAGTTGATCTATGCCCCGTATCCGCCTCGACCTGGCCTATGACGGCCATGCCTATAAGGGCTGGGCGCACCAGCCCGGGCTGCGCACCGTAGAGGGCGTGCTGCGTGAGGCACTGGCCACCATCATCCGCCGCGAGGTTGCTGTAGTGGTGGCCGGCCGCACTGATGCCGGGGTGCACGCCCGCGGCCAGGTGGTCCACCTGGACCTCACCGCAGAGGAGTGGGAGGCCCTGGCTCGCGGCCGGGAAGGGCTCAGCCCGCAAGCTGCTATGCTCCGCCGGCTCAACGGGGTGTTGGGGCGGCAGGAGGGCGCTGTGGTGGTGCACGGTGCCCAGGAAGTGCCCGAGAGTTTCGATGCCCGGTTCTCAGCGCTGACCCGCACCTATACCTATCGGATCGCTGACCGGCTGGCCCTGCAGGATCCGCTGCGCCGCCACGACACTGCCTGGTTGAGCCCCTCGCGCAAACACAGCGGTGCCGAGCAGCTCGATGAGCGGCTGATGGACGCTGAGGCCACCAGCGTGCTGGGCCTGCACGACTTCGGAAGCTACTGCCGGCCCCGCGAACATGCCACCACGGTCCGGGAGCTCACGGAGTTCAGAATCACCCGCGGAGAAGACGGCGTGATCACGGCCAGAATCACAGCTGATGCCTTCTGCCACCATATGGTCCGTGCCCTGATCGGGGCCTGCATCGATGTGGGGGAGGCACGACGCCGCCCCGGTTGGCTCCTCCAGCGCCTCCAGGACCCGGTGTGGGACGAGCGGGTCCGGCTGGCTCCGCCGCAGGGCTTGGTGCTGGAAGCTGTGAGCTACCCTGCTCAGGATCAGTTGGCCGCACGCGCCGAACAGACCCGCGCCCTGCGTACAGCTGGTCCCGGCGGCGGGCACGGGTCCCGCTCGCCTCTCGGCGGACTCCCGTCCGCCTTCACATCCTGAAGTCGTGGAGCGCAAGCACTCCACTCACCCATCGATGACGGCGGTCAGCTCGTCCAGGAAACCGGTGAAGTCAGTGCCCCGGCGCAGCAGGCGCTGGACTGAGTCGCGTTCGTTGAAGACCTCCACCAGCTGCTCGAAGATGGTCTGGAAAGCTTCTCGGTCCTCCTCGCTGAAAGCCACCAGCACCACGAACTGCACCCGCGACTCGCCCCAACGCAGCGAGCCATCAGCCACCCCCACGGACAACGCAGTGCGCCCGGCCGTCATCTTCAGTGCATGCGGAACAGCCAGCGCATCGGTGAACGCCGTGGAGGACAGCTGCTCCCGGGCCACTGCTCGTTCGATGTAGTCCTGGTCAATCACCCCCAGGTTCACCAGCGGCGTACCCAGCAGGCCGATCGCCTCCTCCTCGCTGCCGGCGGAAAGCGGCCGGATGAAGGCATCCGGGTGGAAGTAGTGTTCAAGCTCAGCACGCAGCCGGGCCAGCCGCAGGGAGCGGCGCCGCCGGGCGGCTGCGGCAGCGATCCGCTCAGTATCAGCATCGGTGAGGAACGGGGGCAGCAGGACCGTGCGCTCATCCGGTACCGGCGGTTCGATGGTGGTCAGCACCAGATCGGTGGTGATCGCTGACCAGTCCGGGGCCATCTCAGTCTCCACCGCCGTGACCTCCACTGACGCTCCCAGTGAGCGATCGATCCGGGAACGCAGCAGCTCATGCAGCTCGTAGTATCCGGGACAGACGATAGTGGCGCTCAGCACTGTGTCACTGCGCCTGGATCGCTCCAAGCGCCCGCCGACATGCATGGCGATATAGGCGATCTCCTCATCGCCGATGCTCAGCCCCAGCTGATCACCCACTTCGCTGGCAATCGAAACCGCCACCTGGAACACCATGGGATAGGCCGATTTCAACGAGCGCGTCAGCGGGTTCCGGGACCAGGCCTGCTCCTTGGCGCGGTGCACCAGATTCTGCACATGCAAGCTCAGCCTGCGCAGGAAGTCGGCATGGACAATGTCCACCAGGTACTCATGGGCGGCATGCTGCACCGCTCGGCTGACCACGGCTTCGATCTGCGGGTCCAGCGGAACCTCTGCGGCCCCGCCCTTCGGAGCTACAGCACGGGTGAGCACCAGGGAGGCCAGATGATGCAGGTCACCAGCACCCATTCGGGTGCCGAAGTGCCGGCGGGTGAGCTGGTCCAATAGCTGAGCAACCTGCTCCTGCTGGGGTGAGGGGTCCACATGCGTACCGGTCAGCGGGCGGCTGTGGGCGACCCGGTCCGCGGCGATCGCCACATGCAGGATCACATCGGAGACCGCCAGTTCGTTGACGTAGAAGCCCTGTTCCCCCAGCTGGGCGGCCAGCTCCTGCTTGAACGGGGCGAAGGCGGCAGGACTGATGGACTCCAACCCGGCAGTCTGGCGCAGAGCAGCCAGGTCAGAGAACCCGTTCTCCATCTCCTCATGCGCCAGTCTGGAAACCAGGCGGCGCTGGGAGAGCTCATCACCCACCAGCAGCACCCGGGGTCCGGAGCGCTGGAGCTTCAGCCCGTTGCCACTGATCAGGTCCCGCACCCGAACCAGATCAGCCTCCACTGTGGCTGCTGAGACATGCAGTCTGTCAGCGGTGCGGTGGATGTCGATCCCGGCGGGTGCCTCCAGAAGCTCCCGGACCAGTGAGTGTAAGCGGTCCTGCGGGGTGGCGCTCTCAGCCTCTCGGCGCAGTCCGGCCAGCACGCTCCGGTCTGCCCGGTAGCCGGAGGGGCCGGACTCCACAGCAGTGGCCGGGGCGCTGCGGGCATTCAGCGCTGCAATATAGGACCGCACGCTGCGTGGGGTCACCCCCAGCGCATCGGCCAGGGCGGCGGCAGGAGTCCACCCCTCGGCGCGCAGCAGAAGGCTGGCCAGCTGCTCCGGACGCCTGCGCATGTCACTCACCCTATGGCACCGCGCCACTTTTTCCGCGGGGGCGGAAACAACTCTGGTCCTGAGGAGGTATCTATGTGGGCCGGGTCACGGGACAATCGAGTAAACATATCTGTCAACTGGAAGGCAATACCATGTCAGCTACCCGCACTGTGACCGTCGCCTCCTCGCAGGGTCTGCATGCCCGGCCCGCCAAGCTCTTCGTCGAGGCAGCCCAGGGCACCGGCGCCCAGGTGAGCATCGCCAAGGGGGATAAGTCCGTCAACGCCGCCTCAATCCTCGGTGTGATGTCCCTGGGTGTGGAGAAGGGCGATGAAGTCCTGCTCAGCGCTGAGGGGGATGGCGTCGAGGCCGCCCTGGACACTCTCGAAGAGTTCCTCAAGACCGATCACGACGAAGCCTGAGCCCGCCATGTCATATGACGCCCAGTCCGCGATGAAGGGGACCGGGATCGGACAGGGGATCGCGCTGGGCCCGGTGGCCCGGATGTCCCCGCCGCCCGCGGCACCCAAGGACGAATCCAGCACGCTGAGCCGGGAGCAGGAGGCCGCCCGGGTCGAAGCGGCAATACAGGCCGTGGCAGCCGACCTCACCGCCCGTGGGCAGAGCGCCGGCGGCCAGGCCCAGGAGGTGCTGGAGGCACAGGCCATGATGGCCCAGGACCCCTCCGTGACTGAGGCCGTGGATGCCGAGCTCGCCGCCGGCAAGACTGCCGAGTACGCCGTGCACACTGCCTTCGCAGAGGTTGCCGAGCAGCTTGCCGCCCTCGGCGGCTACCTCGGTGAGCGGGCGGCTGACCTGCATGATGTCTCCGCCCGGGTGGTTGCGGCACTGCGCGGCGAACCCGCCCCCGGAGTGCCTGACCCCGGGCACCCCTTTGTGCTGGTGGCCCAGGACCTGGCCCCAGCCGATACTGCCCTGCTTGACCTCAACCATGTGCTGGCCCTGGTCACCATCGAAGGCGGACCCACCAGCCACACCGCGATCCTTGCCCGGAGCAAAGGCATCACCGCCGTGGTCGGGGTCGAGGCCGCAGCCGGACTTGCCGACGGTGATGAGGTGATCGTCGACGCCGCCCACTCCACAGTTCTTCTCGCCCCCTCCCAGCAGCAGAAGGACGAGGCCGCCGCACGCGTCGAAGCCCGAAAGGCCGCCCAGGCTGCTCCCATCACTGAGGGTGCACTGGCCGATGGCACTCCGGTGCCGCTGCTGGCCAATCTGGGTAGCCCGGACAACGCCGCCGAGGCGGTGCAGCTGGGTGCCGAGGGGGTGGGCCTGTTCCGCACCGAGTTCCTGTTCCTCTCCTCAGAGACTGCGCCCAGTGTCGCGGAGCAGCGTGAGTCTTACACCACTCTGCTGCAGGCCTTCCCCGGCAAGAAAGTCGTTGTGCGCGCCCTGGACGCCGGAGCCGATAAGCCGCTGCCTTTCCTCAATGACGCCGAGGAGGAGAACCCGGCCCTGGGCCTGCGCGGGCTGCGCGCCCTGCTGGCCAACGAGGAGATCCTGCGGGATCAGCTCAGCGCCCTCGCCGAGGCTCAGGAGGCCACTGAGGCGGACCTGTGGGTGATGGCTCCGATGGTCTCCACTGTGGAGGAGGCTGAGATCTTCTCCCGGTTCGCACGCCAGCACGGGCTGAAGACTGCCGGGGTCATGGTGGAGGTGCCCTCCTCCGCACTGTTGGCTGAGCAGATCCTGCAGATCAGCGACTTCGCCTCCATCGGCACCAACGACCTCACCCAGTACACGATGGCCGCCGACCGTCTGCTTGGCTCGGTGTCCGGCCTGCAGGACCCCTGGCACCCCGCCGTATTGAGGCTGGTCCGCGAGGTCGGTGCTGCTGGTGCTGCCACCGGCAAGCCGGTGGGCGTCTGCGGCGAGGCCGCCGCCGACCCCCTTCTTGCGGTGGTCCTGGTCGGCCTGGGAGTCAGCACACTCTCCATGGCTCCGGCCGCTCTGGCTGACGTCCGTGCCGAGCTGCTGCGCCACACCAAGGAGCAGGCCGAGGCGATCGCCGCGGCTGCGCTCACTGCCCCAGACGCCGCCGGGGCACGCGAGGCCGCCCGCACCGCGGCCGCATCCCACTCCCCTGAATGAGAAAGAGCAGCACTATGACAACGACGACGACGTCACCCCAGTCAGCCCCCGCGGCTGAGAAACAGCCCGGAAGCCTCCGGGTGGGGGTCCAGAAGTTCGGATCCTTCCTCTCCGGGATGGTCATGCCGGTCATCCCGGCCCTGATCGCCTGGGGCATCATCACCGCCGTGGTGGTCAACATCCAGGAGTTCTACGGTGATTGGACTCCGGCTGACGCCCTGGGCGAGACCATCGGCCCGATGATCCACTACCTGCTTCCGGTGCTGATCTCCGTGCAGGGCGGCATGATGGTCTACCAGATGCGCGGGGCTGTGGTCGGCGCTGTGGCCACATTCGGCACTATTGCGGGCTCGGACTATCTGCTCGGTGATGCGGGTATCCACATGTTCATCGGCGCGATGATCATGGGCCCGCTCTCCGCCTGGGTGATGAAGAAGCTCGACGCTCTCTGGGAGGGCAAGATCAAGGCCGGCTTCGAGATGCTGGTCAACATGTTCTCCGCCGGAATCCTGGCGTTCAGCATGGCTGTGGTTGGCTTCTTTGCGCTGGCCCCGCCCATCAACTGGCTGATGGAGGTCCTCGGCAACGCCGTGCGCTTCCTGGTGGACTCCGGGCTGCTGCCGCTGACCTCGCTGCTGATCGAACCGGCTAAGGTCTTCTTCCTCAACAACGCCATCAACCATGGCGTGCTGACCCCGCTGGGCACCAACGAGGCCGCAGGCGAGGCCGGCAAGTCCATCCTCTTCCTCCTCGAGGCCAACCCCGGCCCGGGTCTGGGTGTGCTGCTGGCCTTCACCATCTTCGGCGTAGGAGCAGCCAGGGCCACCGCCCCCGGGGCCGCGCTGATCCACTTCGTCGGCGGCATCCATGAGGTCTACTTCCCCTATGTCCTGATGAAGCCGGCCCTGTTGCTGGCGGTGATCGGCGGCGGCACCACCGGTGTGACCACCAACATGATCTTCGAGGCCGGGCTGCGCGCACCCGCTGCACCCGGTTCGATCATCGCCATCGCCATCCAGACCGCCTCCGACAGCTACCTCGGGGTCATCCTCTCTGTGGTGTTCTCCGCGGCAGTCTCCTTCGCCATCGCCGCAGTGATCCTGCTTGCCTCCCGCCGGCGGGACATGGAGGCCGATGACCAGTTCTCCGCGGCCATCGCCAAGACCGAGGCTGCCAAGGGCAAGAAGTCCGCCCACCTTTCCAGCCTGGCAGCCGGGGCCGCCAACCTCCCGGCCGCCGCGGCCGGGAGGATCTCCACTATCTATTTCGCCTGCGACGCCGGTATGGGCTCCTCCGCGATGGGTGCCTCAGTGCTGCGCAAGAAACTGGCTGCGGCAGGCATCGAGGATGTCCACGTCACCAATAAGTCCATTGCGGCACTGCCCGGGGATGCCGACCTGGTCATCACCCAGCAGACTCTCACAGACCGGGCCCGGCCCAAGGAGCCGGAGGCCATCCATGTCTCGGTGGACAACTTCATGAACGCCCCGGAGTATGACGAGGTCGTAGAGCTGGTGAAGACCAGCGGCCAGAACAACGACGACGCAGCGACGCTGACCTCTGCCCCCGCCGGCGGGGGGACCGCCACCGCCACTGCCGCGAAGACCGCGGTGCTGACCCAGGACCGGATCCGCATCCACTCCGGAGCCGCCTCCCAGGACCAGGCGCTGGCTGAGGCCAACGAGATCCTGGTCTCCGCCGGTGCGGTGACCGAGGACTACCTGCAGGCCATGCGGGACCGCGAGGCCACCGTCTCCACGTTCATGGGCAACGAGCTGGCCATCCCGCACGGCACCAACGAGGCCAAGGGATCCATCCGGGCCAGTGCGCTCTCGGTGGTCCGTTATGACGGCGGGGTGGACTGGTCCGGGGACCAGGTGAGCTTTGTGATCGGCATCGCCGGAGTGGGGGATGAGCATCTGCAGATCCTCGCCAGAATTGCCGAGCTCTTCGCCGACGAGGCCAAGGTGGCGGAGCTGAAGGCCGCCTCCAGTGAGCAGGAGCTGTTCGACAGACTCAACGCGGTGAACGGCTGATCAAAAATCCCGTAGCGAAACTGTGGGAATGACCCCGGAAACCGGGGGAGTTCCCACAGTTTCGCTACAGAATCCTCAAAAAGAGAGGCTCCTATGAAGGCTGTCCACTTCGGCGCCGGGAACATCGGCCGCGGATTCGTCGGCGTGCTGCTGCATGCCGGCGGCTATGAGCTGGTGTTCTCCGACGTCGCCGCCCCGCTGGTCGAGGCGATCAACGCCGCAGACTCCTACATCGTCCACGAGGCCGGCGCCGGCGGCCAGGACCGTGAGGTCACCGGCTTTCGGGCGGTCAACTCGGCCACAAACCCCGACGGCGTGGCCGCCGAGGTCGCCTCAGCCGAGGTGGTCACCACTGCGGTGGGCCCCACCATTCTGAAGTTCATCGCCCCCCATGTGCTGGCCGGGCTGCACCAGCGTCCCGCTGAGGCGCAGCCGCTGCAGGTGATGGCCTGCGAGAACGCGGTGGGGGCCACGGACACCCTGAAGGCTGAGATCCAGGGCCTGGCCGGCCCGGACTGGGACCAGCTGCAGCACCGGGCGGTCTTCGCCAATACGGCCGTGGACCGGATCGTCCCGGGCCAGGCTACCTCGATCGGCATCGATGTCACCGTGGAACCCTTCTACGAGTGGGCCATCGAATCCGGGCCCTTCGGAGATGAGCTGCCGCATATCCCCGGGGCCCACTTCGTGGAGGATCTCGGCCCCTATATCGAGCGCAAGCTGTTCACCGTCAACACGGGGCATGCCACCGCCGCTTACCTGGGCCATGCCGCCGGACTGGACACCATCGCCGCAGCCCTGGCCGATCCCTCCGTGCATGCCGGGGTGCAGGCTGCCCTTGAGGAGACCTCCGCCCTGCTGGTGGCCAAGCACGGCTTCAGCAACCAGGAGATGACTGACTACCGGCGGACCATCCTAGAGCGGTTCCGCAACCCCTCGCTGCCGGACACTACGGCCAGGGTGGGCCGCCAACCGCTGCGCAAGCTCTCCGCAGCAGAGCGGTTCATCAGCCCGGCCGCCCAGGCCGCCGAGCGGGGCCTGCCGGTAACCGGGCTGCTCAGAGCCATCGGAGCTGCACTGCAGTTCGACCTCCCCGAGGACGACCAGTCGGTGCAGCTGCAGCAGAAGCTGACCCAGATCCGCAGTGGCGAACTCACCGCAGCAGAGTTCACCGCAGCGGTGACCGGACTGACCCAGGAGCACCCGCTGTTCGCCCAGGTGGTCCGGGTGGTGGCCCGGCAGACCAACTGAGCCTGCCCTGCGGAGCCAGGATTGGCGGCGTCGTACTCCACCGGGTATAGTTGGCTGCTGTTGTGCGTGTCCAGCCCTGCCTGGATTCGTGTCGAGGCGGTCCAGTTGCATGGCCACGAAGCCTCCACGGACCTCGCGGGAGACAACGGGCCCCGAATCATCCCGGCCCTCACCCGGGAATCGGGCAGCGTGCTAGCAAGTAAGACAGTGCATCACGCGCGTCACGGCAGTGCATCTCACACTCTGCCGCCGATGCTGTGTGAACCGTAGAACATCGACCGTAAGGCATACCAACCGTGCGTACGTACACCCCTAAAGAAGGCGACGCCGACCCGCAGTGGCACATCATTGACGCCACTGATGTGGTGCTCGGCCGTCTGGCCACCCACGCAGCCCAGCTGCTGCGCGGCAAGCACAAGCCGACTTTCGCCCCCCACCAGGACATGGGCGACTTCGTCATCATCATCAATGCGGAGAAGGTCGCCGTCACCGGCGATAAGGCCGCCAAGAAGACCTACTACCGCCACTCCGGGTTCCCGGGCGGCATCAAGTCCATCACGTTCCAGCAGATGGTGGAGCGCTACCCCACCCGAGCAGTGGAGCAGGCCGTCAAGGGCATGCTTCCGCACAATAAGCTCGGCGCCGCACAGCTGAAGAAGCTGCGCGTCTATGCAGGCAGCGAGCACCCGCACGCCGCCCAGCAGCCCAAGCCGTTCGAGATCGCCCAGGTTGCCCAGTAACTCGGGCTGCGACACTCTAGAAGACTTTTAGGAGAACCGTGGCTCAGAACACTGAAGAGCTTACAACTGAAGACACTGCCACCGAGGAGCTGACCAGCTACACCTCGGAGTCCACCCCGGAGACTGAGGACGCCGCAACTGCGGACCGTGCCCCGCTCACCGTGCCTGGTGCCGCCATCGGCCGCCGCAAGCGCGCCCGCGCCCGGGTCCGGATTGTTCCCGGCACCGGCAAGTGGACCATCAATGGCCGCAGCCTGGAGGACTACTTCCCCAATAAGCTGCACCAGCAGGAGGTCAACGATCCCTTCACGCTGCTGGGCCTCTCCGGCAGCTATGACGTGGTTGCCCGGATCGACGGCGGTGGCCCCTCCGGCCAGGCCGGAGCCCTGCGCCTGGGCATCTCCCGGGCACTGAACGGCATCGACCGCGACCACAACCGCCCGGCGCTGAAGAAGGCAGGCTTCCTGACCCGCGACGCCCGTGCAGTGGAGCGTAAGAAGGCCGGCCTGAAGAAGGCCCGCAAGGCTCCGCAGTACTCCAAGCGGTGATTTTCCGCGCCCCTACGCGGCTGCGCCGCACAGGGCCCTAAGCGCGGAAAATCCAAGTTCCACCTGCGGTGGGCACGGCATCCGCTTCGCGGATCACTCCCGCGCCC
>NZ_WRPM01000067.1 GCF_009758175.1 Nesterenkonia alkaliphila | reverse complement strand
CGTGGTGATGTCCTTTCGAGTGGGTTGTAGGAGATTCTTCGAAGGGGCCACCCGATGGCCGCGCCCCCGTCCGAGACGAAGACGGCGACGACCACCGGGATGGTTACACCACTCTATGGGACACTACTGAGTTGTCCGCTCCACCCAAGACGACGTACTAGAACACCTGACATCGGTTGATGTCGGTTCTGGTGTCAGGGCGGCGAACGGCTCAGCGAGTCGGATCGTCGCCCTTTCGTCTTCGCTGATCTCGATCCGGTCGTAGAACGTCTGGTTCGCCAGACGCCGACCGTGGTCGTCGGTGCGGGCATACACCCGCCCGCAGTCCACGAGGAGCCGCAGCGCGGTGCCGATGTGTTTGCGCGGGCCTTCATGTTGACCGTGCTCGTTGGCAAGTCTGCGGTCGATGTCGGCGAGGCCAATCCTGATGCGATCCTGGTGACGCTTGAGGGTGTCGAGGTCGATGGCGTCAGCGAAGTGCGCCGCCAGCAACTTCTCACTCTCGGCCTCCAACCGCTTCCGATTGACAGTCAGCTCGGCGAGTGCCTGTGAGCGCGAGGCAAGGCGCTCATCGAACGCGGCATCGACCTGCTCGGCCAGAGTGGTGTAGGTCTGCTCGCTGATGCCTATTTCTTGGTAGCAGTCTTCGACAAGCTTCTCGGCGACCCCGACGGGGACAGCTTTGCGGGTGCAGTTCTTGCGGCCGGTGGCTCGACCAGAGCACACGTAGTAGGCGTAGCGGATGCCCTGCTTGTTCTTCGCATAGTCCAACTGGAGCCGCGATTCGCAGGTGCCGCAGTACAGGGTGCCCTTGAGATAGTGCTCATGCTTGCGTCGCCGTTCCGAGGCTGTCCCGCGAGCTTCGAGCAGGGTCTGGACCTGATGCCAGGTCTCCACATCGATGAGCGGCTCGTGGCTGCCGGGGTGGACGGCGCCTTTGTAGCGGACCTGGCCGACGTAGTAGGGGTTGCGCAGCAGTTTGAAGAATGTCGAGCGCCCCACCGGCCCCGAGGCTCGCTTCGGCGTCGCCACGGTCGTCAGACCACGTGAAGTGACCTCGGCCAGCAGGTCGGTGACGGAGTAGTCGCCAGTGGCATAGGCGGTGAAGACCCAGCGGATCAGGTGCGCCCGCTCCTGGTCCACTTCGACGGTGCGGTACTCGCGGCCTTGCTCGTCACGCTTGCGGACGTTCAGGTACCCGATGGGCGCCCGCATCGGTGTCCCGCCTGAGGCAACCTTCTGCGTCAGGCCCTTGGTGACTTCGGAGGCGAGGTTCTTGGAGTAGAACTCCGCAATGGAGGACATAATCCCGTGCAACAGCATGCCCGAGGGGGTCTCGTCGATGTTTTCCGTCGCCGACACCAATGTGACGCCTGCTTCGACGAGGCGCCGGTGAATCTCCACGTCATCGAGCCGGTTGCGGGCCAGGCGGTCGACCTTATGGACGATGCAGTAGGTGACCTGATGGGTAGCGAGGTAGTCCAGCATCCGCTGCAAGTCCGGCCGGTCAGCGGAGCGGGCTGATTCTCCGGCGTCGACGAACTCGGCCACGATCCGCGCACCCAACGCCTCGGCCTTACGCGCGTTGGCCTCACGCTGGGCAGGGATGGAGAACCCTTCGTCGCGCCCGCCCTTGGCGGCCTGTTCCTTGGTTGAGACGCGTTGATAGGTCACCGCCGTGACCGACGGGGCGGCGTGTTCAGCTTCCGTGGTTGTCGGTCTGGGCTCTTCTGTGATTGTCAACGTGGTCGCCTCCTCGCGTTCGCCGCCGCCTGTTGTCCCGTCCGGGAGATGGAGCGGCAGTATCTCGATATTCTCGCGCCTCAGTGACGTCTCGCCGCGCCGAGGCAGTTTGCGCAGCTGGCTTACCGTGTGCCCCGGCGATTTCCTCGGCGTGGAGGGTGTCGGCCAGGTGCAGCACCAGCGCTACGAGCCGCCGCATGTCTGGCTCAGCCTTCACGACCGGTTCGGCGCTCAAGCGGCGGCCGGTGTCGGTGGCGCGGTGGTACTTCATGAACGATAGGTGCGCGCCGGTTCCCACCACAACAGCCCAGGACCGGGATACAGCGCTCCGTAGCGATGTGAGATTCCAGCGCTGGCAGGCCGAAAGTGGTGTCATACCAGTAGGTACAGAACCGCGCCGATGCAGGCTACCGTGGAGAAGATGGGACGCCGACCGTATGACAGCAGGGACAGGCTCATCGCAGCGATGTGCCACCTGATGTCCGAGCGCGGCTACACCGCCACCAGCCCCCGCATGGTCCTGGACCGTGCAGAACTGGGAAAAGGCAGCCTGTACCACCACTTCGACACCAAACAGGAACTCGGACTGGCGGCGATCGAGACCATGCGCGCTCGGCACGTGCGGTTCCTGGCGAAGTTCCTCGACGACCAGCCCTCCGCCAGCGATTACCTGGCCCACGTGCTCACGGTCACTTTCGACAAGCGCGACGGCCAAGCCCTCGTCCGGCTGCTCGCCGACCCCACCGTGACTAGCGGAGTCGGGCTGTCCACCGGAGCGACACAGTGGCTGGAGGACATTCGGGCCGTTGCTGCTGGTGCAGTGCGAACGGGTGAGTCTCAGCAGCATGGGCCGCACTCGGTCACCGAGCTTGCCTCGGTCGCCAATGCTCATGTCACGACTGCGCTGGGCGAAGCATTGCTTGGCTTGTCCACATGGGTGCCATTCACCGATGCACCGCACCGGTGACACGGTAACGCTACAAAAACTGGCAGCCATCGTCACCGTCCTTCTTACGAAAGTAGTCCGTTGACCAAGGCCTCTGTGACGTCGTCGAGCTCCTTTGCTGGTGGGAGGTCGCGGGGCCGAGTCACGGCGGTGACGGTCAAGCCTTGTAGCAAGACGAGTATGAGGCCAGCCGTTGTCTGTGCGGTGACCGGTGAACGTTCAGAAGACGCCAAGACTGTGGCGATCCGTTCGCGCCATGCGTCCAGGGCGTCGTTCTTCTTTTCGCTGCTGTCGAGGACTTGAGGGGCCACCAGCACGGTGGTGTAGGCCAGGGCGCGGAACCGGTCGTCGGTGCGCAGCAGTGTGATGTAGTCCGCCAGCAGCCTCTGGAGCCAGGCGGTATCGGAGGGGTCATCGGAAGCGGACAGCAATCGCTGGCCGTACTCGGACCAGCCCCAGTCGAGCGACTCGGTGAGCAGGCTCGCTTTGGAGCGGAAGTGGTGGTGCAGGGCTCCGCGGGTGACGCCGGCGCGCTCGGCGACGTGCTCGAAGGTCGCCCCGCGCCAGCCCTTGGCCTCGAAAGCCATCAGCGCTGCTTCTAACAGTGCGAGGCGTGTCTTGGCAGCGTCCTCGGCCGAACGTTTCATACATACACTCTAACTTGTAAAAGTGGTGGGGTTGGTTGCGCTGCGTCGTCGGCGTACAACCGAGTGCTCTGCGTTTTCATCCGGTGGCACGTCGGTACTGGCGGACCGACAGTGGCAGGAAGACGACCACGAGGGCCGCAGTCCAGATGAGGGTGTAGGCCACTGGGTGCTCCATGGACCATGCGGTGGAGGCCAGGGCGGAGGGGTCGGTGTTGCCGAAGAGTTCGCGTGCGGCCTGGGTGAGGGCCGATACGGGGTTCCACTCGACGATGTGCCGCAAGAGGCCGGAGAAGGATTCGAGCGGGACGAAGGCGTTGGACAGAAACGTCAGAGGCATGATCACCAGGTAGGAGGAGTTGTTGACCACCTCGGGGCTGGGGACCAGCAGTCCGATGTAGGCCATGATCCAGGAAAAGGCGTAGGCGAAGACTAGGAGCAGCGCGAACCCGGCGAGTGCGTCGAGTAGTGAGCCCTGGACGCGCCAGCCCACCAGCAGCCCCGTCAGGCCCATCACGATCAGGGACAGGATGTTGTAGCTCACGTCGGAGGCGGTACGTCCGATCAGGACCGCGGCGTGAGACATCGGCAGAGAGCGGAACCGGTCGATGAGGCCCTTCTGCATGTCTTCTGCCAGGCCGGAGGCGGTGAAGATCCCACCGAAGAGCACGGTCATGGCGAAGACGCCGCCCATGAGGAACTCGCGGTAGCTACTGCCATCACCTAGCTCGATGGCGCCGCCGAAGACGAATGAGAACAGCAGCACGAACATGATCGGTGACAGCAGTACGTAGACCAGCAGAACCGGTACTCGTTTGACTTTGACGAGATTGCGTTCAGCGATGACGGCACTGTCTTTGAGCGTGCGGATGGGGGTGTTCATCGGTTGTCCTTCGTGGGGGTGGAATCGTCGTTGGTAGGGGCCTGTTCGGCGCTGTGGCCGGTCAGGGAGAGAAACACGTCATCGAGAGTCGGGCGGCGAAGCCCGAGGTCGAGCAGACGCACATTCTGGGTGTCGAGTTCGCGTAGCGCGGTCATGAGCGACTCGGCGCCGTGAGGCGCTGGGGCGGTCACAGTGCTCGATCCGGCCTCGGAGTAGACCTCGGTTCCGGTCACCGAGCCCACGGTGCGTGCGGCGAGCCGAAGATCTGCTGGATCGGCAAGTGTAAGTTCGATGCGTTCGCCGCCAATGCGGGCTTTGAGGTCGGTCGCGGAGCCTTCGGCGATCACGCGACCGTGGTCGATGACGGTGATCTTGTCGGCGAGCTGATCGGCTTCTTCGAGGTACTGAGTGGTCAGCAGGAGAGTGGTCCCGCTGGCGATCAAGTCGCGGATGACGCCCCAGGTCTCGATGCGGCTGCGCGGGTCCAGGCCGGTGGTCGGCTCGTCCAGGACCAGCACCGGCGGTCTGACGATGAGCGCGGCAGCCAGGTCCAGGCGCCTGCGCATCCCGCCGGAGTAGTCCTTGGACGGCTTGCCTGCGGCGTCGGTCAGGGAGAACTGTTCCAGCAGTTCTGCGGCTCGGTCTCGGGCTTGGGCGCGCCGCAGGCCGTAGAGTCGGCCGATCATCACCAGGTTTTCGAACCCGGTGAGGTACTCATCGACTGCCGCGTACTGGCCCGACAGGCCGAGGTTGCGGCGGGCCTGCTCGGGTCTGGTCAGGACATCTATCCCGGCCAGTTCGGCGCTGCCTTCATCGGGTTTCACCAGCGTGGTGAGCACCCGGACCGCGGTGGTTTTTCCCGCACCATTGGGGCCGAGCAGGGCAAGAACTGTGCCCTGCTCGGCGCTCAGGTCCAGGCCGTCGAGGGCCCAGGCTCTTCCGTAGGTCTTCACAAGCCCGTGGGCTTGGATCGTCGCTGTCATCAGGTGGTTACTCCTTGTAGTCGAGTTGAGGTGGACCTGCTCGCCGGTGGCCGGTCTCTGCGGACATCCAAAGCTGGTCCGGAGGGACTGCGGTTCATGGCGGATGAACGAGACGGTTGATCAGGTCAAAGTCCGTGGCCTCTTCTAAACATACAGGCTAACATGTATCAATAGTTGGATGGTCAGGCCAGGCACGCATGGGGGTGATTGACGTCGATGCACGGAAGCCCTGCGAGATGGGGGCAGGGGCGAGTCCTGTTCGGCCCGTCGAAGCCGTCACCAACATTCAGCGGGCGCCTGTGGCCCCGCACCTCTACGACTGTGTCAAGTTGATGTTCGTTCGCGACGGGTCAGCGATCCTGACTGGCGCATTCGACGGAAGGGCGGTCAGGGCCGGTGAAGTGATCGTTCTGAGTGCGGAGACGTTGTGTGGATACGAGCCTGAGGGACCAGTCACGATGACGTCGATCTTTGTGGACCGGGACTATGCCATCGACCAGTTGTTCTGGCAGTACGCCGATCTGCTCTCGGATCGATGGGAGGCGCGAGACTTCGCCGACGAGCTGTACACCAAGCCCGCGCAGATTCTCCGCCTCGGCGAGAGACAGCTCCAAAGGCTCACTCCGTGGCTGGATGAGCTGGTGGCGCTCAGCAGCGAGGGGTCACTACCGGAGAGGTTCCACCGGATGCAAGCGCTGTTGTTCGCTGTGCTCGATGTCGTGACGCCGCACATGGCGACGACACCGATACGGCAGAGCCGGGTGCAGCGCAACGCGATCCGCCGCCGGTTCGCACCGGTGCGTGCTGAGGCCAGGACGGTGGCTCGGCTTCTTCGCGAGGAGCCAGCTCGACGATGGCGCCTGGCCGATCTCGCCGCAGTGGTGCATCTGTCGACTGCGCAGATGAGTCGGATCTTCACCAAGGCGTACGGGCAGACCCCGATCTCCTACCTGGCGACGGTGCGCGTCGAAGCGTTGACTCGCCTCCTACGCGAGACCGACCTGCCGGTGGGAAAGATCATGCGTCAGGTCGGATGGAACAGCCGAGGCCACGCCTCCGCCAAGTTCCGCCAGATCGTCGGCATCACGCCAAGCCAGTACCGCAGGCAAAACCGCGAACCCCGACGCGCAGCCGCCTGACATCCACGCCTGCGCCGCTACTTCAGCGACGCTCCGCCTGCGCCGATTCCCGATCCCGCGACCTGCACCTCCTATCATGTTTCTTAGTTCGATGTACGTATGCTACCATTGGTATTTCACCGTGGCCGGGTATGTGATGTGAGGTGCGGGATGAAGGGTGGCGTGATCCTCTTCCGAGGTAACGGCACCGCTGCGCGCCGGTATCTGGAGTCCGATCGCGCCCAGGCCGATGAGTACTACCTCGAAGCGGGCACCGCTCTGGCAGAGTTCTCCGTCCTCGACAACGACGGCGAAGTGGTCGGGGAGGGTGTGCTCGATCCAGAGCAGTACGCCGCCTGGGTTGACTGGATCAATCCGCTGACCGGTGAGTCGATGGGCACCCCACGCGAGCCTGGCGAGGGCAGGCAGGGGTCGCCGCGGTTCGCGGAGATGGTCATCAACACCCCCAAGTCCCTCTCTGTCGCCGCTGCCCTGCATCCGGAGGTCTCCGAGGCGTTGGATGTGGCGCAGAAGCACGCGATGGACCAGATGCGCGCCTGGCTGGGCCAGCATTCGGTGACGCGTGTGGGTCCGCGTGGCAAGCAGGAGGTCGTGCCGGTCGAGCAGTTGGAGACCGTCTCGGTTGTCCACCGGACCTCGCGGGCGGGTGATCCGCATCGCCATATCCACTTCCAGATCGGCACCCGCGTCTGGGCGGCGAGTAAGTGGCGGGGCCTGGATACGGCGGCGTTGTTCAAACAGCAAGGCGCACTGCGCGCTCTGGGTACGGCGGTGCTGGCCGCGCACCCGCAACTGGCGGAGACGTTGCACGAGCACGGCCTGACCCTGGACCCGGTGACGGGCGAGGTCACCGAGTTGGTGCCGTTCAACGACCAGATGAGCAAGCGCGCGGTGCAGGTGCGCAAGAACCTCACGCGGATGGAAGCCGAATGGGAAGAAGGACACCCCGGTCAGGAGCCCGGACCGGTGGTGCGCTCGAAGCTGGTCGCGATGGCCTGGGACCACGAGCGCCCCGCCAAGAAGCCTTCCCAACTGTCGACTGAGGCCGGATGGCGCCGTGAGTTGCGCGACGCCGGCTACACCCCGGAGACACCGCAGACCGCGCACCCCCCAGCGGTGTCGCTCGATGACCTGAGGGTGCAAGAGGTTGCGAATCGTGCGCTGGATCGTTGCGCCGCGAGTGCGTCGACCTGGACTCGGCACATGGTGCAGGAGCAGGCGACCCGGATCGTGACCGAGGCCGGAGTCCGCGCCGAACCGGACGCGATCACTGAGTTCGTGACCAGCGCAACGCGCCTTGCCACCGAGGACTGCCTGTCGGTGCTGCCCCCGGACGCGCCACAGGTCGATCATGTGGCGCACCTGACCAGCGTGCAGGTCATACGCGTCGAGACCGAACTGCGCGACCTCCTGGAAGCACGCGTCACTGGACGGACGCACGAGGCTCCCGACGTGAGCAAACTAGCCGAGCAACACGGGCTCGATGCCGGACAGGTCGAAGCGGCTGCGGCGGTCGCCTCTGCCGATCCGCTGGTGGTCATCGAAGGCGCCGCCGGTGCGGGCAAGACGACCATGCTCGGTGCCGCGATCGCCGCCGCACAACAGGACAGACGAAGGATGCGGGTGGTGGCGCCGACGAAGAAGGCCGCTGACGTCGCGGCCAAGGAACTCGGGGTACCCGCGGACTCGGTCGCCAAGCTCGTCCACGCTCATGGGTGGCGGTGGAACCGCGACGGCGTCTGGACACGACTGGCCCCCGGCAACGTCGATCCCGAGACCGGCGAAACCTACACCGGCCCACCCGAGAACGCCCGGTTGCAGCCCGGTGAGCGGGTGGTGGTGGATGAGGCCGGGATGCTCGACCAGGACACCGCCCTCGCTCTGCTGACTGTCGCCGCCGAGACCGGCGCGACGGTCGCGCTGGTCGGCGACCGCGCCCAGCTCCCCGCCGTCGGGCGGGGTGGTGTGTTGGACATGGCCGCGCAGATCACCGGCGCCACGATCGACATGACCGGCGTGCACCGCTTCACCGACCCCGACTACGCCGACCTCACCGTCCAGATGCGCACCGGGAGCAACCCGGCGTTGGTGTTCGACCGGCTGAATGACCTCGGCCTCATCCACCTCCACGACACCGAAGAGACAGCACGTGAGTACATCGCCGCCGCCACGGCCGGTGAAGGGGCGATCACGGTTGCGACCAACGACGAAGCCCGAGCTTTGAACGAGCGCATCCGCGAGACCCGAGTCCAGTCCGGCGTCGTCGATGACGCCCGCACGGTGACCGGTAGCGACGGGCTCGACATCGGCGCAGGCGACCTTGTTCAGACGCGGAAGAACGACAGCACGTTGAAGGTGGCGAACCGGCAGACTTGGATCGTCCAACACGTCGAGGACGACGGCACCGTGTGGGCCAAGGAGACCGGCACCGGGAGGAAGCACCAGCACACCGTCACCCTCCCGGCCGAGTACGTCA
The DNA here is from genome assembly GCF_009758175.1 of Nesterenkonia alkaliphila. Taxonomy (GTDB): domain Bacteria; phylum Actinomycetota; class Actinomycetes; order Actinomycetales; family Micrococcaceae; genus Nesterenkonia; species Nesterenkonia alkaliphila. The sequence continues at coordinate 12,135 of NZ_WRPM01000067.1, read as the reverse complement.
CCCAGCAGGCCCACCTGGCCTACGCGTCCACTGCCTACGGCGTCCAAGGCGCCACCGTCGCCGAAGCAGACACCCTGCTCTCCGATGGGCTCAGTGCCGCAGGCCTGTATGTCGGGATGACTCGCGGGCAGAACCAGAACCGGCTCCACATCGTCGCCGAGGGCCTGGATGAGGCGCGTGGGGAGTTCACTGCGGCGATGGAACGTGACCGCGCCGATCGCGGCCTCGCCACCGCAACTCACACCGCCGGTGCCGCCGTCGCCGGACTCACCGACGACGGGCCGGTCAAGCTCGTCAACACCGAACGCGCGCACCTGCGCAAGCGGATCGCGAAGGCTGAGGGTGAGGTCGACAAGTGGCAGCAAGCTATCGAGGCGTTCACCGAGCAACGAGAAACGCACCGCGCTGAACAAGAAGAGCATGAGGGCGGGGTCGCGGCGGCGGAGTCTCATGCCGAACAGGTGCGTGCCGAGGTCACCGAGCCGCTGATCGAGCAGGCCACCGTCGACGGCAATGAGTACCTGACAGCTCGCTCCGCGCTGGGGGAGGCCGAGACCGCGCATCGTTCGGCGGGCAGGCTCAAGAAGCGCACCACCGCCCGCACCCTGGACGAGGCCGGAACGGAACATCGAACGGTCGAGCAATCGGTGCGGGAACGGTGGGGCAGCCTCCCGCAGACCACCACAAACGTGCAGGCATGGGCACAGGCCGTCGCACAACAGCACGCGGATGTCGACCTGCGCGTGGTCGATGCTGACCAGCAGGCCGAGAACGCACGCACCGGCAAACGCGAACTCAGTGAGCGGCACAGGGCAGAGCGTGCCGGGCTCTCGCGCCGCTACTTCACCCGCGACCCTATCGGCACCCACCCAGGACAAGAACGCGCCCAGGTTGAGCTGGACCGTTGGCAACATCGCGCAGACAACCTGCGTCGCGACCTGGGCGACATCGAACGACTCCCGATCAACGAGGCGGCCGAACTCGTCTCCCAACGCCGGGCCAAAGCCCAGGCACGCCGCCAAGCCGCCGAACGCGCCCGTTCGCGGAGCCAGTCACAACTTACGGATACTGACCTCGGACCGACGCGCAGGCCACCTCCGCGACCCAGACCCTCGCGCGACGGCATCGGGATGTAAGCGGCCCGCGCGCCTCGATGCATGCCGTGCGCGTCAGTGGTTCATGGGATCATTGAGGCATCGAACGACGGGCGTACAGAGGCGCTCTCGGTCAGGGAGGAGCCTATGCACAGCCTGAAAATTCGCTTCGAAGGGTACAAGCGACTCGCGAAGACTTCCTGCAACACCGATGGACGGATCCTTGCTTTCGTCGGCTCCAATGAGTCCGGCAAGTCTTCTATGTTGGAGGGGTTGGTGTGGCTAACGAACCGTCAGGATGACGAGCTCCCCGTGGTGTACCAAAACCGCAGCCTCAGCATGGCTGATGATGACGTTGTGGTCGAAGCGATCTATGAGCTTGACGGTGAGGACGTAGAGAGCATCCAGGATCTCGATCTGCTGGAGCAACCGACTAAATTCATCGTCCAGAAATGCAAGGATGGGAGCGTGGGCTCGGATGCGAAGCCTTATCCGCGACGAAATCCCAAGCCATTTCAGGATGCGTCGGCGAAGCTGGAAGCGACACGTCGTAGGCTGCAAAAGCAATTCGCTGCTCACGTTGATGAAGACGACGATGAAAGCGAGAGTCCCGACAACTGGGCTGAGGACGTGCTCGCTGCTCTCGGTGACCCAGAAGCCGATTGGGCCGAGGAGACCGCGAACGCGGCCGAGAGACTCGCGGACTGGCTCGATGAAGTCTCCCCCTCCAGCCGGAGCGGTAAGCCGCGCGATTCTCGAACCGCCGAACTGATCCGCATCGCGCTGGGTAAGTCACGCTCGAAGCATCCGCGAGGCATCGCCAGAGAGCGCCTGAATTCTCGAGTCCCGGCCTTTGTTCTATTTAAGGGCGAAGACCGAGAACTGAGCACAGTGCATCAACTAAATGACGATGAATATCGTGCTCAACCACAACCTGCACTCGCCAACCTGTTGCGAATCGCTGAGTTGGACCTTCAGCGGCTCTGGGGATTCGTCGAGTCTGGCGATGAGAGCAGCCGTGAGACTCTCATAGAAGAAGCGAACGAGAACCTCCAAGACTTCTTCACCCAAGCCTGGAACCAATCGAATGTCTCGGTTCGGTTCAAGATCAGTGGCAAACGCTTAGAGGTCTACTTGAAGGAACTGGGACGTGGCGGTCCGGTTACCAACATCGAAGAACGCAGTGACGGTTTAAGGACCTTTGTCGCACTCGCAGCATTCCTAGCATCCCAAGAACTGACAGTGCCGCCGATCTTACTGATTGATGAGGCAGAAACTCATCTGCACTACGACGCGCAGGCCGATTTGGTAGGCGTGCTACTGAAGCAAGTCAACGCAACGCAGGTCTTCTACACCACACACTCCCCGGGAAGTCTTCCTGGAGACCTTGGCACCGGCATCAGGCTACTCCGCAAAGATTCGTCTAGACCAAATGCCAGCCTGATCCGCCATGACTTCTGGACCAACGAAGAACCCGGATTCGCACCATTGCTCTACGCCATGGGCGCATCTGCCGCGGCCTTCTCCGTATGTCGGCTCGCGGTGCTGGCTGAAGGGGCCGCCGACATGATTCTCCTGCCCACGCTCATTCGCATGGCGACAAAGAAGGACGATCTTGACTATCAGGTGGCACCCGGTCTCGCCAATGCGCATGCGTTCGGAATGAAAGTTGAAGAGGTCGCGGCAAGAGTGGTCTACCTGACTGATGGTGATGGAGAAGGAAAGAAGTACCGTGACCAATTGCTTGAAGCGGACGTCGACGCCGATCGAATCTTCTCGCTACCCGACGGTTGGGCTAGTGAGGACCTGGTCGATCGTGATGTCTTCGTGGAGATCGTTAACACACTTCTGCCCGAAGGTGCCACCGTAACCGAAAGCGACTTACATGACGGACAGCCTATTGTGAAGTCGCTAGAGGACTGGGGAAAGCGCGCGAAGGTCAGAGTGCCGGGTCATGTTGCCATTGCGTACGGACTGGTGAATCAGAGGCAGCGACTCAAATTCGCCTCCGGGGCGAAGAGGGCCCTAACCCAGTTACACGCGGCTTTCTCTCGCGCATTCACATAAAGTAACTGTCATGGCTACATCGATCATGGCATCGGCGCAAGAGTCACCAAGGGAGCCCTTGGCTGATCCGTATGGGATGTCGGTCGTTCGTGAGAAGGTACGGGTACGGAAGGAGGTGAGAGGCCATGCCATCGAGACGCATACCGTCGCAGTCACAGATCAAATCACAAATGAGGGCCGCCCAGCGCAAGGCTGAGTCCCAGATGAAGACGGAAGTTAAGAAGGCGGAGCGACAGTTGGAGCGTGATATGAACGCCGCCGCCAGGAAGTGGGAGCGTGATGCTAACCGGAAGTTGCGAGCAACGCGCCCTTCCGTCACCTACACAACCTCAGAGCGCCGCTATCTCTCGCCTGTTCAGCAGCAAGCAGAGCGGCAGTCGTACACGCACCCTGAACGCCGCGATGTTTTCCTCTGCCATGCGTGGGATGACCGCGAAGGGGCTGCCAAGGAACTTCATGACTTGTTGGAGTCCTTCGACGTGGACGTGTGGTTCAGCGAGAAGGACGTCCCTCTCGGAACTTCTTTGATTCGGTCGATCGACAACGGACTGAAGATGTCCCGCATCGGTATCGTCCTTGTCACGCCCGCGATGCTCGGGAGTCTTGCTGGACAGGGAATCGCAGACAAGGAGCTTTCGGCTCTGCTGGCGACCGACCGAGTGATCCCGGTGACTCACGAGACCACCTTTGAAGCACTCCGGGATGAAAGCCCTCTGCTAGCCTCTCGGTCTGGTCTCAGTACAGAGGACTCCTCCTTGACAGAAGTAGCGATCAAGATTGCCAACGCAGTCCGCCCCGAAAATGATTAGTTAGCTTCTTGCCCGTGCTAACGTCGTCAGAACGCAACGGCGTCGTAGGATACAACCTTTGCTCGACGGCCCCCGGGCGGACTTCGTTTCGATAGATTGGGCCAGCGAGACATTTCCGTACCCTATCTCCTAGGGGCGGACAGTTATGAGCTGAAAGTCGTTGCTCGGAGGTCGAGCTGAGTTCCGGTTTGCCGGAGCATCTGGAAGGTGTCGGTCGTGCTGATGCCCATGGCCAGACAGGCGTCCGGGATCAGTACCCTGGCGCGAGCATTGGGTTGGGAGCGTTCGTGGGTGACTACGGTGTGCTGGTGCTCGCGGGCGTAGGCCACCAGGAGATAGTCGGCGTTGTTGCCGGTGAAGTCGGCTAGGGCAGCTTGGGTGAAGTTCCGTGAGGTCGCCCAAGAGGTGAGGTCGCCGAAGTGCTGTGTGGTGCCTTGATCGATGGGTCGGAAGAACGCGGTGTTAGCACGTGCCCAGGCGGCGAGTTCGTCGTTTCCGTCGAGGAGTTCGTCGCGGACCGCGTCGATGCTGCACGCCACGGACTGCTGGTGTGCCTGGTCGAGCCAGGACCAGAATCCAGGGGCGATGTCGAAGGCGTAGTAACGGTTCTTGGCCTCGATGAGCACGTTGGCGTCGACCAGATACATCAGGCCACTCCCAACTCGGCTGCCAGGTTTTCGAAGGTTGCGTGCTTCTTAGTGCCGAGCAGGCGGTAGGCGTCCCGGTAGGTGGTGGACCCTTCGAAAGCACTGGCGATCACAGCCTGGGCGAACTGACGGCTGAGTCGAATTGGCTGCGTGTAGTAGTAGTTGCCGCCGCCGTCCTCTCCGCGTCTCGCTGCGAGGATGCCGATCACGCGGTCGCGCTCGTTCTCATAGCGCTCGCGGTAGTCCTCCCAGGTCAGGAACCGAGCGTCGAAGATGCGTTTGAGCACCACCAGGGTGCTGACTCGGTACTTCCTGGCCAGGCGCTCCAACTCCTCGATGTTCGCCTCGCCGCGGTAGTCGCTGCGTAGCGTGGTAAGCGGGACTAGTACTTCGGCGGCGACCCGGTTGCACCATAGTTCCTCGGTCACGCCGTCCTCAGCCGTCATGGCCGCATCGGAGAGGGCGCTCGCTCCCAGCCAGATGTGTGCGAGTTCGTGGATCATGGTGAAGATCTGTGCGGCCTTGGTATCAGCGCCGTTGACGAAGATCAGAGGTACGAGCGGGTCGGACAGTGCGAACCCTCGGAACTCCTCGGGATTGAGTTTGCGATGAGTGTTCGCGCCAACGATGCCGTTGACCATCACCAGGACGCCGATGTTCTCGATGCGGTCGATTAGGCGCCGCAAGGCGTCTTCCCAACTGGAGAACATACCCCGCTCGGTCAGATCGAAGCCGAGCAGATCGCGCATCTGATCCGCGACTAGCGCTGGTGGCGTCTCGGTTGTAGCGGAGCCGACGAACTCAGGTTCGATCACGCCGCTTTCTTGTGCGTAGGTCCGGTACCAGTCCTGGCGGGCCTGGCACAGGTAGATCGTGTCCAGTAGGTCTGCAGAGGGCTGTGGGACCGCGGCATTCCCGATCGTGCGCATGTCCGGGATCGGCACGTCTTCCACGGGCGCCTCGGAGAGGAACAACAGTCCGAAGGGCGTATGGGTGTCGCTGGCGAACTTCTCCAACTGCTTCAGCGTCGGCCGGTGTGTGCCCGAAACCCACTCATCGAGCCTGGGCGCACGACGCTCGACAGTTTCCTCGTCCCACCCTGCTCGTTCGACTGCCCACTGGAGTAGATCGGGGGCGACATCAACGCGGACAACCATCCCGATCACCTCCATTCGAGTTCCAGTCGAGACGCAGTTCTGATTGACAGTCTACGTAGTAGGACGGACAGGACCATGGCCGACGAGCCGCTTCTCGGCTAGTCTCTGGCAGCACCTGCTCGTGCGTTACTCCGGTCGGCGCTTCGTGTGCTCCCAGACTGTCACCCGATGGACGTTGAACCGCTTGGCGATCGACAGGACACTCTCGCCATGAGCACGGGCGGTTCGGATAGCGTCCACTTCCCTCTCGGTCAGCGGTGTTCGGGGCCGTCTCGTTGGGTTCGAGACCACCCCCGGCTCGGGCTCAGACGCCGGAGGCTGCTTGCTCGCGATGCTCCGTCTCGCCTGCTCCCACGCCGAACTCAGCCGTTCCAGGCGACGTTGGGTGTTCGGTTTGGGTCCAGCCAGGTCCTCCTCAAGAGACTCGGGGGCTTCATCTTCAGTAGTCGCTGCTGAGGAAGTCTCTATGGTGACGCCCCAACGACGGGACGATCTGTTGGTGACGGACTAGATGACTCAATGCCACCTTGAGCGTCAGTCCCACCGCAGGCTGTAAGAGCAAGCGACACGCAAGCGGCTAGAACAGTGGGTAGATTACGCATTGTTTCCCCTCGACAGTGCTAGATGACTAGTCCATCACATTCTACCTAGTCGGTATTACCTCGTAGGGCCCAAGCAGATCCTGGAGTTTCACGGCGCTCGGCCCAGCCGCCCGGCGATGATGAACTCCCGCGGACTTCCTCTTAGTCTGGTGATTAAGGTGATGCGTGGTCGCACCCCAGCGTCAATGGAACGGTATCGATCCACACGTCGATGTGAGAGCCATGGCCTACTCGGGGCCGACATTAAGGTTAAGTGCATGAAATTCCAGAGCTTCGGAGGCTGCTCCGAGAGGCAGTCGATAGCAGCCTGCTGGAAGACCCTGCACTATATATCGACATTGCTGATCACTGTGATGACCACCATGGTATGGATCTCTCCAAAACCTAGCGTCATCACCGATGATGCTGAGATCGAACCGAGACCCTCTCATGAGATAAACTAAAGGGTGCTCTGACGCCATCCGGCAATTTCAGTCTCGTTCCTGGTCCAGGCGTGAGACATGCGGATCGCGTCGGACGGTGACTAACTGAATATTGTGAAACAACTCCATAAACTGCATGGGCCTTTAGCTCAGTTGGTAGAGCATCGGACTTCAATAGGAGCGCCTCCGCGGAAACGCCGGGGATGACACCACTCAAAGTCGGGGAACCCTTCCTAGGGAACACCTAGATGGCAATCCCGAGCCAAGCCGAGACCCCGTTTCGGAAGGTGTAGAGACTGGACGGGTGGCACCTACGGCACAGGCTATGGTGAAGGGACAGTCCAGACCACGAACGCTCTTGCGAGCGGCGGCGAAAGCCGAAGTGGGAGGTTAATCCGCTGGTCGCGGGTTCGAGCCCCGCAGGGCCCACTGCAACAGTTTGGCCGCTCTAGTCAGCAATGACTAGAGCGGCCAAACTGCGCCCATCACATCTCAGCGACACATTCGCTGATCCCTGGGACAGCAAATGGGCAGACCTGCGCGCTCGGCTGAGGAGAGTGCGGGATCGCGTCAAAAAGATACCGGGCTGCCGTATGGGTCGGGTCTAACCACCTCGCTACTACCAGTACAGTCACCGAATTAGCCCCCGCCTTCTTCAGCGCTGCTGCACCGGACTGTGCGTGGCTGCCGGAGACCCATGTGTCCTCGACCAGCAGCACATCATCACCGCGGTTAAGTCCGTGGACACCAAAGAGATCAGTATCTACAACCCCGCGCTGCTTACCTCCCCCAGAAGTAGGCTCTCCCGAATAATCCAAGAGTTCCTCAGCACCGATCTCCCATTTCAGAGCATCCAGCACTCGGGCTGCCAAGTGAGCAAGCGGGCTTACCTGCCCTGGGTTTTTGGTCGAAGGAATGACCGTCACCCGGTTCGGCGTCCTGCCCGTTGTGGCTTGCAAGCACCTCCAGTGGTAGCGCAGTGCCACATAGAGAACCGACGCAAGTCCAGCGAATGCAGGATTGTCTCCCGGCTGACCGTATCTTGAGTCCTTGTAATTCCACATGTCACGGCCGGTCTGATCCTTACCTGCACTGGCGTAGAGCAACGGAAAGACGGCGTCCGCCAACCCAGAGCCGACAACCTGCTGTTTACGATATCCAGAGCACGGCTTGCATAGCTCATAACGCTCATCAGTGCTTGAGAAGTCGAGAAGGCCTACCGGGCCGCTGCAGGTGCTGCAGACTGGCAGGCCCCGCTGTCGCGCCGCAGATCGCAAGTGGGTCTGTCGCCCTAAATACTCGTTCACCTGGGCATCGAACGCCCCCGACAGGCTCATCCGAAAAGCTGTGTGCCTCTCAGGTGCGCCGTCACCAGCTCATGGGCGACAGCTGCGGCTTCCTCAGCACTATAGACAACTCTGGCAAGCCCTCTTTCTGCGTACTCATGGCCCCAGCTGGTCTCCCGAGCTACCTGGTCAGAGATGATCAACCCCCGAGAATGACCAATCGCTGCCCTAGCCTGGTGACGGGTCCCGGATTTCTCCTGAGCAGAGATCACAATGGTGGCCAGCCCATAGGCAGACATCACGTGATTACGCATCGGGAAGGCGAACTTCGCGCCCGAGAAATCTGGTTCAAACTGAGACAGCACCAGTCCTGTCTCTACGATCTGCTCCCTCAACTGTAAGTGCGAGGCTGGATATGTGTGGTCCAACCCGGTGCCCATCACCGCAACGGTGCGGCCTTGGGCTTCTAAAGCCGCGTCATGAGCTGCCCCATCGATGCCGGCCGCTAACCCCGAAGCTACTGTGAGTCCCCGAGACACCAGCTCCTCTGCGGTCCGGGCAGCCTGGTCACGAACATCAGGACTGACTCGGCGCGAACCCACCACAGACACCGCAGTATCTTCCGGCACGACTTCGCCCTGGTAATACAGCAAAGCAGGGGCTTCCCACGCACCGCGTAAATACCGCGGATAGGCATGGTCGAGAACAGAAAGGACGCCGTACCCCTGAGCCTGCCAGCGCTGCAGATCAACGCAGGCACGCTCAATCTCAAGTTCCAGCTCCGGGTCAATCAGAGTGGTCCCGAACAGAGCCTCCAGCAGATAGTCGGCCCCCTCCTGCTGCAGCAGCTGGACCCGCTCAGGCTGCGTCAGAGGGTGATACTTGCGCGTAGCGACGAGGATCTTGATGATCGTCTCATCATCAACTCCTCGGGCTCCTGCACGAAGTGCAGTTGTGCTCGGCTCCATCTTCACCATCATACGAGCCATCATGCCCCCTGCCTACGACATGTCACGTGACCTTTCTCCGCACGGAGCCTCGACCTCCGTACCTGTGTGTAGCCTGAATGCATGGAGAAAGCTCGCAGCTTCGAGGAGATCTACCGACAGGCCGACCGGTTCGTGCTGGACTGGAAGGACGCCGCAGGAGATGAGCGTCAGCAGGCTCAGATGTTTGTGAGGGATTTGCTGCAGGTGTATGGGCTCACCGACTCCCGGGCTGCGTTGTACGAGCACCGGGCCAAGCGGACTTCCACCGGCAGGCAGGGCTACATCGACGCCTTGGTCCCCGGCATCCTCGCCGTGGAGATGAAATCCGCCGGGGAGGACTTGGTCAAAGCAGAAGCCCAAGCTCTGGACTATCTGCATGATCTTCCCGAGGCCGAGTTCCCTGATTGGGTGCTGACCAGCGACTTCACACGCTTCCGGCTGCTGAACCTCAAGGCAGGAACCGACGACGCCGCCACCGAGTGGGATCTGGAGAACTTCCGGGACCACGCGGAGAAGTTGGCGTTCCTGGCCGGCTACGGCCACCGGATCCTCAGCTTCGAAGAACGCGAGGCTGCCTCCATCAAAGCGGCCCAGCTCATGGCCTCCCTGTACGAGGGTCTCGCCGATTCCGGGTACGACGAGCACGCCTCCTCAGTATTCATGGTCCGGTGCCTGTTCATGCTCTACGCCGACGACACCGCCCTATGGGGTGAACGCGACCTGTTCCTGGAGTTCTTGGAGAACCGCACCGAGGAATCCGGGAATGATCTTGGTCCGATGCTGGCTCAGCTGTTCCAGATGCTGAAGACCCCGCCGGAACGGCGGCCCCGCAACCTCACCGGGCTCCTCGCACGCTTTCCCTATGTCAACGGCGGGCTCTTTGAAGAAGACGTCGCGATCCCGTTCTTCGATTCAGATATGCGCCGTCGTTTGATCGAGGCCTGCTACTTCAACTGGTCAGCGATCAGCCCGGCAATCTTCGGCTCACTGTTCCAGGCAGTGAAGGACAAGGCCGCCAGGAGGTCGCTGGGAGCGCATTACACCACCGAACGGAACATTCTGCGGGTGATCCGACCGATGTTCCTCGATGAGCTTCATGAGGAGTTCGAGGCGAAGAAAGACTCGGTGCGAGGGTTGAAGAACCTACGCGAGCGGCTGGGACAGATGCACTTCTTCGACCCTGCCTGTGGATGCGGGAACTTCCTGATCATCGCCTACCGAGAGATGCGCGCCCTAGAACTGCGCATCATTGAACGGATTCAGGAGCTAGAGGCCGGTCGGAAGTCGAAGTCTGCCCTGAATGAGGGCCTGTTCTTCACCGGGGATCAAATCATGGTCCAAGCCAAGCAGTTCCACGGGATAGAGATCGAGGACTGGCCCGCCCGAATCGCAGCCACCGCACTGCACCTGGTGGAACACCAAGCGAACCAGGAGATGCAGGCCCGCCTCGGCGCAGCCCCTGAGCTGCTGCCTCTGGACAAGGTCGAAACCATCCACACCGGCAACGCCCTGCGCATGGACTGGACAGAGGTGGTCGAACCCAGCGAGAACGTCGTGGTGATAGGGAACCCTCCGTTCCTTGGACATGCCACGCGCTCCACTGAGCAGGCTCAGGAACTCCGCGATGTATGGCAGCGTAAGGACATCGGTCGCCTCGACTACGTCACAGGCTGGTACAAAAAGTCCCTAGACTACTTCGGACCCCATAGTGGACGATGGGGCTTCGTCTCCACAAACTCCATCACCCAAGGCGAGCCTGTACCCGCCCTCTTCGGTCCGGTCTTTGAAACAGGATGGCGCATCAGATTTGCCCACCGAACTTTTGCTTGGACTTCCGAGGCGCCGGGGGCGGCGGCAGTACATTGCACCATCGTGGGTTTCGACCGCCTCGCTAAGCCTCCGGCAAGACTCTTTGACTATGCTGATCTCCGTGGCGAGCCCCAGGAAGCTGCAGCCGAGCAGATCAATGGCTATCTGGTTGACGCCCCGAATGTACTCGTCGAGCAACGACGTAATCAGCTGTCTCCCGAACTCGGAAACGCCACGTTCGGCAACATGCCTCGCGACGGCGGCAACCTCGTAGTGACTCGTGAAGAGGTAGATGAAGTTCGGGCTGATTCGGTCGCCGCTAAGTATCTGCGCCCTTATCCCGGTGCTCGGGAATTAGTTCACAATGAGGAACGGTGGTGCCTCTGGCTGGTAGACCTCGATCCCGGAGACCTCAGCCGCAGCCCTCTCCTTCGGCACCGTTTGGAGGCTGTCCGCGAGTTCCGTGCAGCAAGTTCTGCCGCTTCGACGCGTAGCATGGCTGCAACTCCTGCCCTATTCGGACAGCGTTCACAGCCAGACACCGAGTACGTGTGCATCCCTAGCGTGGTCAGCGAGAACCGACGGTACTTCACGGTTGCTCGCTTCGGTCCGGAAATCATTGCCAGTAACGCCAACTTCAAAATACCGGACCCAGATGGGGTCCAGTTCGCGATCCTCTCGTCATCGATGTTCATCACCTGGCAGAAGACAGTCGGCGGTCGTCTGGAATCACGCCTTCGTTTCTCCAACACAATTGTGTGGAACAACCTCCCTCTCCCTGAAGTCCCCAATGACCTCCGCGGGAAGATCGTTGCCGCCGGTCAGGGTGTGCTGGAGGCTCGGGATCGGCACCCTGAGCGGTCCCTGGCCGACCATTACAACCCGCTGGCGATGGACCCTGCACTCATAAAAGCGCATGACAAACTCGATGCTGTCGTTGACCGCGCTTTCGGAGCCACCCGAACCTGCCAGTCGGAGAAAGAACGCCAAGAGATCCTTTTCACCCGCTACGCCGAAATGACGTCGGCGAGATGATGGCTACACATCAGAACCTCGAATGGGCCGTGATTGTCGGGAGAACAGAAGAGGCAGAATAGTGGAGCATTCCTTCGAAGAATTTGGACCTACTGGCTTCCAAGACTTGGCCGCCGCTCTGGCCATCGCGAAGTTCGGTGCAGGGGTTCAGGTAATGGGCTCTTCACTATTGATGGTGTGGACCGGTTGGTCTGACTCCTAAGGGATGTGGCGGCTCA
>NZ_WRPM01000066.1 GCF_009758175.1 Nesterenkonia alkaliphila | reverse complement strand
TTAATCTTTTCAGCGGCGCAGCCGGCGGAGTTGATCTTCGTGGCTGCGTACACGCTCGGCGAGGGTGGTCACTGCGGCTCGGAGGGTGGCGATCTCGTCGCTGATCGCGGTCATTGGAGTGTCGGTGGCTTCGGCGTGTTTGTGCTCCTCGACGATGCCGCGCAGTGTGGTGTTGCGGTAGATCGTTGAACGGCTCAGGCCGGTGGCGGCGGCGATAGCGACAAACGTGATCGGTTGGCCGTTGCGGCTCAGGTCGGTGCAGGCGCGTTCAATGATGTTGATCCGGTCGTGGGGGTTCATCAGGCGGCGGCTTCGGTGTCGGCGATGAGGGCGTCGAGGCGGTTGATGAGCTTGTGGTGGCGGTCGGCTTCATCAATCCATCCGCGGTCTTCGGCATCGCGGGCAAGGGCTTGGGCATCGACACGTTGGGCGGCGAGGATCGGAAGTGATGAGGGCTCAGCGCGGTAGCTGGGGCAGTGTTCGCAGATGTTGGCATAGGCACAGGCGCCCTGGGCGGGTGTGCGCAGGCAGAACCCGCCAGCCATGCGTGATTTCAGCAGCGGTGTGTCCTGCCAGTCCTGTCCGCCGGTGATGTCGGCTAGCGGCAGCTGGGTCCGGCCGCCCGGGCCGGTTGGTGCCGGAGGTTGCGGAGCTGTTTGCTGTTTGGCTAGATCCAGGGCGCGTTCGTATTCGGTGCGGACGGTGGCATCAAAGAGTTGACCGTAGCGCAGGCTCATCTCTGCGCTGACGTGACCGAGCAGAGCCATTAGCGCTTGCAGGGAGACTCCGGCGTTGACCAGCGCGGTCGCGTAGGTGTGGCGCAATTGGTGGGAGGTGACGTGTTCGAGTCCGGCGATATTGGCGGCGTGATCAAGTTCGGCCCGGACTCCCTGTTGGGATAGTCGGCGTCCGAGATAGGTGAACAGGAACTGGGCTGGTCGCCGGTAGCGTGGGTGCGGCATCGGTCGACCATGGGAACGGATCTGGGTAATGCGGTCGATCAGCTCCAGGGTCTCGGAATCCAGTGGGACCATGCGTTCGGTGGCCATCTTGCCCAGCGGGACCTTCAGCCACGCGCCGTTGTCCTGGATCTGGTGCACGCAGTCCAGCTCCAGATCCAGCAGCTCCCCGATGCGTAGCCCGCAGGCCCGTTGCAGGCGTAGGGCCAGGGCGGCCAGTTCGTTGGCGGGATGGAGGGTCAGCGCCTCTTGTAGGCGCCGGTCGGCGTCAACGGGGAGGTAGCGGGGCAACACCTGCGGAAGTTTCGGGATGTCGTCGCGGAAGATGACTTTCCTGGAGGGCGCGACGTCCCAGCCCCATTCGGCGATATCGGTCAAAAATGTTGTCACCGCTACTACGCGCCGGTTGCGGTCGCCGATGCTGATCGGTTGGCCGTCTTTGTCGCTGACGGTATCGAGCAGCGAAGACAGCCAAGGCTCGATGTGTCGGCGCCGATCCAGATCAGCCACGCTGGAAAGCTCAGGATCAGAAGTGGCCAAAAAAGTGCCGAAGTGTTTGAGTCGGGTCGCCAATGCGGAGACGGTCTTGGCCTGGCAGGTGGCCTTCTTGCGTTGAAGATAGGCGATCATCTCGGCCCGGATCGGGGCGGCCACCTCAGCGAGTCGTTCCTCCAGCGGGGTCGGGCCGCCACTGCGGGGCAGCTGATCGACGATGCCCAGGTGGAACAGCACGGTCTGGGTATTGCTGATGGCTGAGAGGTAGTGGCGGTGGCTGGTTCCGGTTCGTCGGCCGCGCTCATGACAGGCCGCGGCGAAAGCGTCGAGGTCGTCTTGGACCAGCTCGGCGATCGGCCGGTCGGTCTGGATCAGCAGCCGCACCGGAACTTGTGATCCGGTGGCCAAGCGCACCCGCAGCGAGAATCCCAGCCTCTGGGCAGCTGAGAGGAAACGCTCGATTTCGGCCTGCAACCGGCTGCCCTGGATTTCGCGCCAGATCGAGGAGAACTTACGTTCGAGCAGATAGTCGTAACCCGGGCGCAGGCCGTGGTGGACCATGAGGAAGGTGATCACTGGCCGGGCGTGCTTATCGGCGGCCAGCCGGGCGGCAAGCGGTTGCGCCGCCCATGCCTGGGGGTCGGGCCAGGTGCCGAAGAAATTCCGTGCCGCCCGCTCATAGACCACGTTGCCGCGGCCGGTCGCGGCCAGGCGATCAAGATAGTCATCCAGCAGATCCTCACCGCCCAGTTCCGGGCTGGTGTCAACGAGTCTGGGCGCGGATGCGTGCGCGTGCTGCATCGAACTCACCTTTCACATGGGCCGGGGCCAGATGAACATACCGTGCGGTGGTATCAACATGAGCATGACCGAGCAGGGCCTGCATCACCGCTAGATCGACACCGGCTTCGGCCAACGTGGTGCCGAAGGTGTGCCGCAGAGCGTGTGGATGCCCACCAGCGATCCCCGTCAGACCTCGGTGGTAGCGGAAAATCGTGCGCAACCCAGCCGCAGTCAAGCCCTGCCCGCGGTTGGCGCCTTTGGCCACCAGGAAGAGCCGATCAGAGTCCGAGGCGGGGCGTTCGGCCAGTAGGTACACATCAATGACCGAAGCGACATCAGCATCCAATGGCACGCGTCGCTGCTTGGCGCCTTTACCAGTGACGGTGACCCATCGGCCGCCGATATCGACATCCTTAACGGCCAGCGTCAACACTTCACTGGAGCGCAGGCCACACCAAAGCATCAGCCCCGCGATCGCCCGATCGCGCCAAGTGCGCAAGCTGGCCACCAACTTCGCCGCATCCGGCGCCGATAACGCCACCGGCAGCTTCTTCGACTCCCGCAACCGCAGCGCCGAGCGGGGCTGCCGCCGCCTTCGGGTGTGAGCGAGCATCCCGGACTTCTCGCCAGCGGTTACCCAGCGTGCCTCACGGCCTCGCGGGACAGGATTACTCGCCTCTGGATCTCTCAGACCAGCGAAGGTATACAGGCCAGCAATCGCAGCCAAGCGCCGATTGATCGTCGTTGCCGCATACCGATCCAGACGCTGACCAGTCATCGTGATGACCTCCGGTCCCGCCCGGCCAGGGATCGTCGCTTCCCGGCAGGCCCTCAAATAGTCCAGCAGCCCATTCGTGGTGACTGACTCGACCTCCACATCCACTTCGCTCAACCACCGGCAGAACGCCAGCAGGTCATACCCGTATGCCCTGACCGTCGCCAACGAGTAGTTCCGGTCCAGCAGGTGACTCAGATAATCG
>NZ_WRPM01000065.1 GCF_009758175.1 Nesterenkonia alkaliphila | reverse complement strand
GGCGTGAAGGCCGCGGCAACGCGGCCGAGAGGCGTGCGGGGTTTCCCCGCCGCTGGGACCAGCACCGTCATTGTGCGTTTCCGCGACCTGAAGAAGCGTCTCGGCATCCGCTGATCAAGGTTTTCACCAACGGGCGGCTCCTTATATTAGGGGCCGCCCGTTTTGTGTGCCAGACTAGTACCAGCCGATACAGCTGAAGAACCGACTGCGCATGGTCAGGTCCTCGGTAGTGGCTTACGGGAGTGCGTGACGGCACCCGCGCCCGTGGGCTTCGATCGAAGACCGCCCTGTTGAAGGTTCGGCTCGTACCGCCGCCATCTGCGGCGTGCTGTGTTGGCGTGTACAGCGGGAGAGTTCCCGCGCCAACAACACGAAAGGAAAACTCACCCCATGCAGGGACCTGAGGTTCATTCTGCCGAAGCCGTGATCGACAACGGCAAGTACGGCACATCCACTATCCGTTTCGAGACCGGGCGGCTGGCCAAGCAGGCTGCCGGATCGGCCCTGATCACCCTGGACGAGGAGACCACAATCCTCTCGGCCACCACCGTGGGCAAGTCCCCTCGTGAGGGCTTCGACTTCTTCCCGCTGACCGTGGACGTGGAGGAGCGGATGTACGCCGCCGGCCGTATCCCCGGCAGCTTCTTCCGCCGCGAGGGCCGCCCCACCACTGATGCGATCCTGGCCTGCCGGCTGATCGACCGCCCGCTGCGCCCAGCCTTCAAGAAGGGCATCCGCAACGAGGTCCAGGTGGTGGAGACCATCCTGTCCATCAACCCGGATGACCTCTATGACGTGGTGGCCATCAACGCCGCCTCTATGTCCACCCAGCTCTCCGGACTGCCGTTCTCCGGCCCCATCGGCGGTGTCCGTGTGGCACTGATCGACGATGGTGAATCCGCCCAGTGGGTGGCCTTCCCCAAGCACTCTCAGCTGCAGACCGCAGTGTTCGACATGGTGGTGGCCGGCCGGATCGTCGGCGATGACATCGCAGTGATGATGGTCGAGGCCGAGGCCACCGACGACTCCTGGAAGTTCATCAAGGAGCAGGGCCGCACCGCTCCCACTGAAGAGATCGTTGCTGAGGGCCTGGAGGCCGCAAAGCCGTTCATCAAGGTGCTCTGCGAGGCTCAGGCCGATCTGGCCGCTCGCGCCGCCAAGGAGCCCATCGAGGTGCCGATCTTCAAGGACTACGAGGACGATGTCTTCCAGGCCGTGAAGGCTAAGGCTGAGGAGAAGCTCTCCAGCATCTACCAGATTGCTGATAAGCAGCAGCGCGAGGCCGCCGACGCCGAGCTGAAGGCTGAGCTGGTCGAGGAGCTGGCCGGTGAGGGCAAGGAGTTCGAGGGCCGCGGTGCCGAGGTGGGCAAGGCCCTCTCCAGCATCACCAAGCAGGTCATCCGCCAGCGCATCCTGCGCGACCAGGTCCGCATCGATGGCCGCGGCCTGGCTGATATCCGTCAGCTGACTGCCGAGGTCGAGGTGCTGCCCCGGGTGCACGGCTCCGCCATCTTTGAGCGCGGCGAGACTCAGATCATGGGTGTCACCACGCTGAACATGCTGAAGATGGAGCAGTCCATCGACAGCCTGTCGCCGGAGACCAAGAAGCGCTATATGCACAACTACAACTTCCCGCCCTACTCCACCGGTGAGACCGGCCGGGTGGGTTCGCCCAAGCGCCGCGAGATCGGGCACGGTGCCCTGGCCGAGCGTGCACTGGTTCCCGTACTGCCCTCCCGCGAGGAATTCCCCTACGCGATTCGCCAGGTCTCCGAGGCACTGGGCTCCAACGGCTCCACCTCCATGGGTTCGGTCTGCGCCTCCACCCTGAGCCTGCTCAACGCCGGTGTGCCGCTGAAGGCCCCGGTGGCCGGCATCGCCATGGGTCTGGTCTCCGACCAGGTGGACGGTGAGACCCGCTACGCAGCCCTCACTGACATTCTGGGCGCGGAGGACGCATTCGGCGATATGGACTTCAAGGTGGCCGGCACCTCCGAGTTCGTCACTGCCATCCAGCTGGACACCAAGCTGGACGGCATTCCGGCCAGCGTGCTCACTGCAGCGCTGAAGCAGGCCCGCGAGGCCCGGCTGCACATCCTGGGCGTGCTCAACGCTGCCATCGACGCTCCTGATGAGATGGCTGTAACCGCACCGCGGATCATCAGCGTCACCGTCCCGGTGGACAAGATCGGTGAGGTCATCGGCCCGAAGGGCAAGATGATCAACCAGATCCAGGAGGACACCGGCACCGACATCAGCATCGAAGACGACGGCACCGTGCTCATCGGCGCCACCGATGGCGACTCCGCCGAGGCCGCCCGGGCTGCGATCAACGCGATCGCCAACCCGCAGGTCCCGGAGGTCGGCGAACGCTACCTCGGCACTGTGGTGAAGCTGACCAGCTTCGGCGCTTTCATCAGCCTCACCCCCGGTAAGGACGGCCTGGTGCACATCTCCGAGCTGCGTCAGCTCAACGATGGCAAGCGGGTCAACGATGTTGAGGATGTCCTCAGCGTGGGCCAGAAGCTGCAGGTGGAGATCAATAAGATCGACGACCGCGGCAAGCTGAGCCTGGTCCCCGTGGTGGACGAGGATGACGACAACAACAAGCAGAGCGTCAACCAGGTCAACGAGCCGGCCGAGGAGCCAGTCGAGGACTGATCCACAGCAGCAGGTGCGTGATGGGCCGGGATTTCCACCAGGAAGTCCCGGCCCATCGCCGTTTCGGGGCAAACTCTGTGGGATGATAGTGGCAACTGAATACAGGCCACGTCCCTGGTGCGGGAGAGTCCGCACGGCTTGTGCCGTGCGGCGCCGAAGGAGCAAGGAGTCCCCTCCGAATCTCTCAGGCCAGCTCACACTGATGGACCGCAGCGGGGTGGCGACTCTGGAAAGCAGAGGCGGCTCAGCCGACTCTCACCCACGGTGCAAGCCGGGAGCGGTTCCCGGCGAATCTCTCAGGTCCGCTACAGAGCAAGGGGCAATGACCAACCCAGCACCCTGCCCGTAAGGTGGACCTATGACCCTCTCTGGAACCTCCGGCGCTGCCGCAGACTATTCAATTCCCACCGGATTCCCCGCCCGGCATATGGGGCCCACAGCCACCAGCTCCCAGACCATGCTCGATGCGCTGGGATATGAGTCGCTGAGCGCCTTGGTGGAGGCCGCGGTGCCCTCCAGCATCCGTCAGGGCGCGCCGCTGAACCTTCCGCCGGCCCTGAGCGAGTCCGCCACCCTGGAGGCGCTGCGCCGCTACGCGAGCCAGAACCAGGTGAAGACTCAGATGATCGGGCAGGGCTTCTACGGCAGCCACACCCCCAGCGTGATCCTGCGCAATGTGCTGGAGAACCCCGCTTGGTACACCGCCTACACCCCCTACCAGCCGGAGATCAGCCAGGGCCGGCTCGAGGCGCTGCTGAACTACCAGACCATGGTGGCGGATCTGACCGGGCTGGACATCGCCAATGCCTCCCTGCTGGACGAGGCCTCCGCAGTGGCGGAGGCGATCCTGCTGATGCGCAGGGCCAATAAGAAGCTGGCCCAGGCCAAAGTGGTGGTGGACGCCGATATCTTCCCGCAGACCCGGGCCGTGATCGCCGGCCGGGCTGAGGCCGTGGGCATTGAGCTTGAGTTCGTGGACCTCGCCGCCGATGGCCTCCCCGAGGGGGAGATCTGCGGTGTGGTGCTGCAGCAGCCTGGCAACTCCGGAGCCGTGCGGGACCAGCGAGAGCTGATCAGCCAGGCCAAGGAGCGCGGCGCCCTGGTGACCGTGGCCGCAGACCTGCTCGCCCTGACTCTGATCACCCCGCCGGGGGAGCAGGGTGCCGATATCGCAGTGGGCAGCTCCCAGCGCTTCGGCGTGCCGCTGTTCTTCGGCGGCCCGCACGCCGCCTTTATGGCGGTGTGCTCGGGCCTTCAGCGTCAGCTGCCGGGCCGGCTGGTGGGGGTCTCCAAGGATGCCGAGGGCCGCCCCAGCTACCGGCTGGCCCTGCAGACCCGCGAACAGCACATCCGCCGTGAGAAGGCCACCTCCAATATCTGCACCGCTCAGGCGCTGCTGGCCGTGGCCGCTTCCATGTACGGGGTTTACCACGGACCCGAGGGTCTGGCCCAGATCGCCCGCCGGGTTCACACCCAGGCTCGCGCTCTGGCAGAGGTGCTTGGCGGCGCCGGACACCAGCTGGTGAGCGCATCCTTCTTCGACACGGTGCAGGTGCGGATGCCGGATGCTGAGGCCGCCGAGGTGGTGCTGGCCAAGGCCGAGGGCGCTGGAATCAACCTTCGCCGGGTGGATGCCGCCACTATCGGGGTGAGCACCGATGAGACCACCACCACCCGCGAGATGTACCTGTTGGCCTATGCCTTCGGCTTGGTGGAGAAGCCCAGCCAGGCCGCAGAGCTCTACGATCGCGTGGAATTCGAGGGCGAATACGCCTTTGTCGATGAGCTGATCCGCGAGTCCGAGTACATGACCCACCCGGTATTCCACGCGGTCCGCTCCGAGACCCAGATGATGCGCTACTTGCGCAAGCTCGCCGACCGGGACCTGGCCCTGGACCGCACTATGATTCCGCTGGGCTCCTGCACTATGAAGCTCAACGCCGCCACCGAGATGGAGGCCATCTCCTGGCCCGAGTTCGCTGGTATCCATCCCTATGCTCCGGAGCACCAGACAGCCGGCTGGCGGGCACTCATCGAGGACCTGCAGAATAAGCTCGCCGAGGTCACCGGATATGCTGCGGTTTCCATTCAGCCCAATGCCGGCTCCCAGGGCGAGTACGCCGGGCTGCTGGCCATTCGCCAGTACCATCTGGCCAACGACGACGCCGCCCGGGACATCTGCCTGATCCCCGCCTCCGCCCACGGCACCAACGCCTCCTCGGCGGTGCTGGCCGGACTGCAGGTGGCCGTGGTGGCCACCGCCGAGGACGGCACCATCGATCTGGCTGACCTGGACGCGAAGATCGGGGCCCATCCGGACCGGATCGCCGCGATTATGATCACCTACCCCTCCACCCATGGGGTCTACGAATCGGACGTCCGCGAGGTCTGCAAGCGGGTCCACGATGCCGGGGGCCAGGTCTATATCGACGGTGCCAACCTCAATGCCCTGGTGGGGCTGGCCCAGCCGGGCGAGTTTGGCGGCGATGTCAGCCACCTGAACCTGCATAAGACCTTCTGCATCCCGCATGGCGGCGGCGGCCCCGGGGTGGGCCCAGTGGCCGTGGCCGAACACCTGGTGGAGTTCCTGCCCGGAAGCCCCGCCGCAGCGTCGCTCTCTGATGCTCCTGCGCCGGTGACTTCCACCGCCTACGGCTCCGCCGGGGTGCTGCCGATCAGCTGGGCCTATCTGGCCATGATGGGTGCTGAGGGGCTGACCAGCGCCACTGCCCACGCCCTGCTGAGCGCCAATTACATTGCCGCCCGGCTGAAGGACTACTACCCCACCCTATATACCGGGGAGAACGGGCTGGTGGCTCATGAGTGCATCCTGGATCTGCGCGAACTGACCAAGGCCAGTGGAATCACCGCCGAGGATGTCTGCAAGCGGCTGATCGACTACGGCTTCCACGCCCCCACCCTGGCCTTCCCGGTGGCGGGGACGCTGATGGTGGAGCCCACCGAGTCCGAGGACATAGCGGAGATCGAGCGGTTCATCGAGGCGATGATCGCAGTGCACGCCGAGATCCAGCAGGTGATCGACGGGGAGCACGACGCCGCCAACTCACCGCTGAAGCACGCCCCCCACCCAGCCGCCGTGGTCACCGCCGATGCCTGGGACCGCGCCTATACCCGCCAGCAGGCCGCCTATCCGGTGCCGGGGCTCAACGGAGCCGGATTCGCCCCGGATAAGTACTTCCCGCCGGTGAGCCGGATCGACGGCGCCCACGGCGACCGCAACCTGGTGTGTTCCTGTCCTGCGCCAGAAGCGTTTGAGGTCAGATGACCTCTTCACGCTTCTGCCGCAGGAACCCTCAATCGCCTCGGGAATGCTCGAGCGAGCTCGGCATTCCGCTCGGCTCAATCGGGTCTCCTCCACCGTTTGGAAAGGACGTCAAATGACTGAGCTGAAAGAGACCGCCCTGGCGGCAGAGCACGAGGCACTGGGTGCCAGCTTCACCGACTTCGGCGGCTGGCGGATGCCGCTGAAGTACACCTCAGAGCTTCAGGAGCATAAGGCGGTGCGCAGCGCGGCAGGCCTCTTCGACCTCTCACATATGGGGGAGGTGCGAGTGATCGGCCCCGATGCCGCCACCTTCCTGAACACCGCACTGGTGGGCAACCTGGCGAAGATCGAACCGGGGAAGGCCAAATACTCGCTGATCGTCAATGCTTCCGGAGGGATCCTCGATGATCTCATCACCTACCGGATCGGTGAACAGGAGTACCTGGTGATCCCCAACGCGGGCAACCGCGAGATCGTGGCCGCTGAGCTTACCGAACGGGCCGCGAGATTCGAGGTTGAAGTCTGGGATGAGTCCGAGGGCATCAGTCTGATCGCTGTCCAGGGACCAACCAGTGCTGCGATCATCTCATCCTTGGTGCGCGCCGATGAGATCGAACTGGTGGAGACCCTGAGCTACTACGCCCACACCACAGTGACCATCGGCGGCCAGGAGATTCTGCTGGCCCGCACCGGCTACACCGGCGAGGACGGCTTCGAGCTCTACCTGCCCAATGAGAAGGCCGGCGCCCTGTGGCGGGCCCTGCTGGAGGGCGGTTCGGACTTCGGGCTGACCCCCTGCGGGCTGGCCTGCCGGGATTCGCTGCGCCTGGAGGCTGGGATGCCGCTCTACGGCAACGAGCTCAGCGCCTCCCGGAAGCCCCAGGAGGCGGGACTGCCGGTGGTGGCCTTCTCCAAGCCGGAGGACTTCGTGGGCCGGGCAGCCCTGGAGCAGGCCAAGGCTCAGGGCCTGGGCAGAACCACCGGTCAGCGACTGGTGGGTCTGCAGGCCCAGGGCAAGCGCGCAGCGCGCAAGGGTCACCAGATCCAGCTGCCTGACGGTACGGCCGTGGGGGAAGTGACCTCAGGTGCGCCCAGCCCAACGCTGGGCCAGGCCATCGCCTTAGGCTATGTGGAGGTGGCGCACGCTGAGCCCGGCACCCAGCTTCAGGTGGATGTGCGCGGCAAGGGGATCCCCTTCGAGGTGGTCACACTGCCCTTCTACGCTCGGCCCTCTTAGGGCCGAGCGTAGCGCCATCAAGGCTCAGGCGAAGGCGGAGTAGCCAGTGAGGTCGCGGCCAATGATCAGCGACTGCACCGACTCCGTGCCCTCATAGGTGTGCGCGGACTCGATGTCTGCCATATGCCGGGCCACCTTATTGGAGAGCAGGATGCCGTTGCCGCCGAGCATATCCCGGGCCATCTGAGCGATCTGCCGGGCCTTGCGGGTGTTGTGGTACTTAGCCATCGAGGCCTGCGGCCCGGAGAGCTGCCCGGCGGCGTCGAGCTCGGTGACCCGCTTGACATGCAGCTGCATGCTGGTCAGCTCGGAGACCATGAAGGTCAGCCGCTCCTGGACCAGCTGGTGGGCACCGATGGGCTTGGAGAACTGTTTGCGCTGCTTGGCATAGCTCAGCGCGGCCTCCACACAGGCGGCGGCATGGCCCACCGCTGACCAGGCCACCCCCAACCGGGTGGCAAAGAGCACAGTGGCGGCGTCTTTGAAGGACTTGGCCCCGGGCAGCACCGCATCAGCCGGCACTTCCAGATCCTCGTACTGAATCAGCGCCTGGTGGATGGCCCGCAGGGAGGCCTTGTGCTGGATCACCTCGGCCCGATACCCCGGGGTCTGCTGCGGCACTAGGAAGCAGCGCACCTGCCCGTCGTACTCACCCCCGGAGACCCGCGCCCAGGTGAAGGTCACACCCCCGGAGGCCCCGTTGCCGATCCACTTCTTGGCACCGTTGATCACATAACTGCCGGTCTGCTCATCTCCGCGCAGCTCAGCGGTGGTCTCCAGAGAGACCGAGTCAGAGCCGTGCTCAGGCTCGGTCAGCGCAAAGGCGCCCAGCACCTGACCGGAGGCCAGGTCAGCCAGGTACTGCCCCTTCTGCTCCGGCGAGCCGAACAGCGCCAGTGTGCGCAGCGCCAAACCACCCTGAACCGCCAGTGCGGTGCCCAGGGAGCCGTCGATCCGCGAGGTCTCCATGTTCACCAGCCCCGCTGCCATCGGAGAGAGGGTCTCCTGCCCGATCTCGGAGACATCTACCCCATCGGTGAAGATGCCCAGCCTGCCGGCCTCGCGCACCAGATCAGTGGGGTACTCGGCTTTCTCCCAGTACTCGGTCATGCGCTGCTCAAGGCCGGTGCCGAACTCGCGGGCGGCGGCCCACCAGCGCTTATCGGCCTCGGGGAGGTCGGTGAATACCCCGTAGTAGTCCAGATCCAGGGCCGTGGCGACGTCGTAGGTGGGATCAACAGAGGAATCAGGCGCATGTGTCATGCAACACATATTACCCGAGCGTCACTTCAGCTGCGAGCGGGGCTCCGCACCCCCGGAATTAGCCCAGGGAGGGCTCCACGAGCCCCAGTTCCACTGCGCGGATGAGCAGCTGCACCCGGTCGCGGACCTCCAGGCGCTGCATTAGCCGCCCCATATACACCTTGACAGTTGCCTCGGAGACCACCATCTTCAGGGCGATCTCGGCATTGGAGCAGCCCTTGGCCAACAGATGCAACCCCTCCAGCTCCCGGGAGGGAATATGCGGGGCCTCCGGGAAGCGCTGCAGGGCGGTGGCCACCTGGGCGGGCTCGTTCTTCACCGAGACCATCAGCTGGTGCGCTACGGCGGGGGAGAACGGGGCCAGGCCCTCATGGACCTCCCGGATCGCCTGGATGATCTCCTCCGGTTCCGCGTCCTTGACGATATAGCCGCCGGCCCCGGCGCGCAGGGCGGGAATCACGTACCGCTCGGTGGAGAAGGTGGTCACCGCCAGCACTGCAGTCTCAGTGAAGCGGGCGCGGATGGTGCGGGTGGCCGCGATCCCGTCCATCGTGGGCATGTGCAGATCCATGACGACCACATCGGGCTGCAGCTGAGCGCACATCGCCACGGCGGACTCCCCGTTGCGGGCCTCGCCCACACAGCGCATTCCAGCCGAGGAGTCCACGTAGGTGCGCAGGGCGGTGGACATCACCGGATGGTCCTCGGCGATGAGCACCGTTACTGACGGGGCGGCGCCCGCAGGCTGGCCAACCGGCTGCCCGTCAGCGTTGTGCGCGTCCATGGTCATGGTGCAATCCTAGAGAACCATCCGATCAATCCCTGAATGTGTCCTGTATCCTCCCGGGGAGCTTTGGCGGTATCTCTACACTGGTGGCCATGGCCCCGAATGCCGAATCTGTAGGCAGCGTCGTCGAGAAGTTCGAATCCGGCGGCTTCTGGTCCTGCCGCGATCTCAACAAATGGCTGCTGATCATCGTCACCCTGGCATTCGGCATCGCTCTGGGTGCCGATGTCCTCTACGAACTGATCTACAGCGACGGTGCCCCCGTGGCGCTGGCGGTGGCCGGGATCATCTCCGTCGGCTGTATCGTGCTGCTCTGGGTCAACGTCGCCTTCGCGGTGGCCACGGGGCTGGGCATGCTGGTTGTGGCGCTGTTTGTGGACGGGGTGGTCTACTCCATACTCCTGGCGCTGCTGCTGGCCGGATTGGCAGCCTTGAGCACCACCAAACGGTTCCGCCGGCTCACCCTGGGGCTGCTGATGCTGTGGTCGGTGGGGCTGGGGATCTCAGTCGACGACGCCCCGCTGAGCGCCTTAGCAGTGTTCGGTATGGCGGTGGGGCTGCTGGCCGCCTACGGTCTGGGCTCATCCTTCCGGCACACCGCGGACGAATCCCTGCAGTCCACTCGGGATCTCCAGCAGGTCAAGCAGCGTCATGAGCAGGCTAAGGCCGCCGAGCGGAAGTCCATCGCCCGGGACCTGCATGACATCGTGGCTCACGACATCACCATCATTGCCATGCAGTCCCGGGCCGCGCAGCTGCGGGACACCGACACCGCCTACCGGGAAGCAATCCGGGTGATTGGGGACTCCTCCCGGGCCGCGCTGAACGACCTGCGCCGGATGCTGGACCTGCTGAAGTCGGAGAATATTCTCGATGACGCCACCGGGCCGATGTCCAGCGCCAGTGAACTGGAGATCCGCCGTGGCACCGAACTTTTCGCCAAACAGCTGGAGGGCTTGGGCATCGCAGTGCGCTCCCAGCTCAGCGGGGAAGCGGAGCAGCTCTCCAGATCAGTGGGTGCAGCTCTGTACCGGATGCTCCAGGAGTGCACCACGAATGTGGCCAAATATGCCGGCGAAGGGGCTGAGTGCTGGATCCAGATTGACGTGGGGCAGGAGCATGTGGCGATGTGTGTGACGAACACGGTCCGGGGCTCCACAGTTCACAGCGGTCATCAGCTCAG
Source organism: Nesterenkonia alkaliphila (assembly GCF_009758175.1). Lineage (GTDB taxonomy): Bacteria > Actinomycetota > Actinomycetes > Actinomycetales > Micrococcaceae > Nesterenkonia > Nesterenkonia alkaliphila. The sequence goes on along the minus strand of NZ_WRPM01000065.1, from coordinate 6,603 downwards.
CGCCTCCGGCACCGGGCTGATCGGAGTCCGGGACCGGGCTGAGGCGTTCGGTGGCCGGGCCGAGGCCGGGTACAACGATCAGGGCTGCTGGGAGGTTCGGGTCACCGGGATGAAGCGCTCCTGATTCGGTGCCTCTGCCGGATGCAAAACACTAGACAAAAGTTGACTAGCGGCAGCTTGGGGCATGCATCAGACTCTATGGGGCAGTGCAGTAACGGTGCACTCCACTCAGGTGGGATTTGAGCACCTGGAGTTTCGGTGCAACGGCTCCAGTGTGGCTCCTCCGACCTGTGGCTCGGGCGGTGTGAACGGCGCCGCCCGAGCCCTAGCTGCTCCCCGCCCTAGCTGTTCTGCTCGACCTGCTGCTCAGGATGGGTGACCGTGGCCAGGGGCTGGGCAATCCAGCGGCCGATGCCCAGCAGGATCCCGGCGGGGAAGCCGATGATCGGGATGAGCATCGGCATCAGGCCGCTTGCCCCGGCAAAGAGCACCACCGGTCCGTAGAGCAGGCCCACCAGCACATAGCCCAGCATATGCACCACCGGGTTCAGGTGATGGCGCAGCAGCCAGCTCACCAACAGAGTGCCGGGAATACCGACGACGACGGCAGCGGCACCCAGCAGCGGGATCAGCGGAGTCAGGTATCCCTCCCCGTCCAGGCCAGGGAAGAAGCTCAGGGCCAGCAGTACCGCGCCCATCAGGGCGGTGGGCACCAACCAGGAGACTGTCCAGCCGGTGAGGCCTAGTTTCAGCTGCGGCCGTGCCGAGTGGGGGCGCTCGCCGGCGGGGCGGCGTCGTCGGGTGGTGCGTTCCGGAGCGGGGGTGGTCATGGGGCGGTGTACCCCACGTGAGCCAGGGCCTGGCGGACCAGCTGCTCGCGGCCGCCCACAAACTCGGCCTGCACATCAGGGGCCAGTGCCTGCTCCGGGCTGAGCCAGGACAGCTCCAGGGCGTCCTGACGGGCGGAGCATTCGCCGTTGACCGGCACAATATAGGCCAGCGAGACGGCGTGCTGGCGGTCGTCCACCAGGCCGGTCTCCGAGGGGTAGGGGAAGTACTCGGCCACGGTGAACGGGGTGGGGGAGACCGGCAGCTGGGGCAGGGCTAAGGAGCCCAGGTCCTTCTCGATGTGCCGGATCAGCGCAGCTCGGATGGTCTCCCGGTAGAGCACCCGGCCCGAGACCACAGTGCGGTAGAACCTGCCGTCGTCATCAGCGGTGTAGAGCAGCCCGATCTCGGTGACATAGCCCAGGGCGTCCAGCCGCACTGGGATGGCCTCCACATAGACCATGGGGAGCCGGCGCCGGGCCTCGTAGAGGTCCTCTTCGTTGAGCCAGCCGGGATTGGGATCAGGGGTTCGCACGGACATAGAGGCATTCTCTCAGACTGACCCTGTTATGGGTAAGGTCGTGGCGTGCGCCGCCCGCGGGACAAGCACTGCTCAGATGATGTCCTCGAGCGGGCGGCCCATGGCGGCCCGGCGTTCGGCGTGGTTGATCCGGTGGCGGCGCGACTGGGTGCAGATGATCACGATGAATGCGCCCAGGGCGGCCCCCAGGGCCACCCCGGTGCTGGTCACCTCGCCGAGGATGCGGGGGAAGATCAGCCAGAACAGCCCCCAGGCTAGGCCCAGGGCAATGGTGATCCGGCCGCGTTCGGTCATTGCGTAGAACGAGGCGGTCCACACTGCCAGCAGGAGCCCGAGGCTTGCCCAGAGCAGGGCAGGCAGTCCCAGGAACTCCCATCCGCGCTGGGTCAGCCAGACCGAGAGCACGCTCATCAGCTGAACCAGGGCAAAGCCGTAGAACAGGCCCACAATATCGTCGGTGAGCTGGCGTTCGGTGTTGGTACGGGCGGTATAGAGGTTGAACTGGCGGATCGCCTCGGTGAGCACACCGGCGATCACCAGGGAGCTGAGCAGCGCCAGGGTGAAGGCTCCGCTGTAGAGCGCATAGGTCATCACTAGCATGAAGACTGCGGCCGTGGCCACCAGCCAGCCGGAGCGCTGCTGGCGGGGGGTGGAGTGCTGGGAGGGCCGCCACTGGTAGAGGGCATGGATGACCAGCCCGATGGTGATCAGCGGCCACAGCCAGTACCAGGTGTGGTCCGGGGAGAGCAGCGCATGGTCCCCGGAGAACATCCCCTCGGCCAGGGTCTCCCGCAGCCCGTTCTGCCGCAGGATCGCGGGGCGCTCTTCGCTGGTGCCGAACCAGCCCAGCATCCAGAAGGATGCCAGTACTGCGCACACCGCGCCCAGGCTGACGGTGATCCGCCGGGCTAGGTCCCACCGGGTCGGCTCGGGGTCGGGATCCCGGGAGGGCAGGTTATAGGGCGGGATATAGGTGTAGAGGTCTTCCTCATCATCGGCGAACTCATAGGCGGGCGCAGGGTAGCCGGCCCCGATGGTCCCGGCGCCGCCATAGGGGCGCGGGCTGGGCTGGGCGGTGGCCTTCTCAATCGCGGCGGCCTTCTGCGCGATCACAGTGCGCTGCCGCTGATCATCCAGCTCGCGGCGGACCCGGGGCACTGGGTTCTGCTCCAGTGCTGTTGGCTCTCCGCGGTAGGGCGGGATCACCGTGGTCTGGTCTTCGCCGGCTTCCGGGCGTGGTGGGAACTCCGGCATCGCATCGGCATCTGCGGGGGCTTCAGAGATCTGGTCTTTAGGTGTGAAGGCCGGCGCCGCTGCAGAGCCGAGCGGGGTTTCCCCACCGGTGGAACCAGCACCGACCTGCGGGATGGCCCCGGTGAACAGCTGACCGGAGGGACGCTGCTCCGGCGGCGGTGGCTTGGGCAGGCTGAAGCCGGCAGGGCTGCCTACGGCAGCAGCTGGCGCAGAGGATGAGGGCTGCTGGGCGGGGGCCTGCGCTTCCTGCTGGGTTTCCGCCGGCTGGGCCGGACCCTGCTGCGCCGCAGCGTGCTGCTGGCGCTGCTGCTGGGCGGCAGCCCGGCGCCGGGCTTTGCGTTCGTCCCGGGTGGCCCACCAGGTCTTGAGTCGCTCATCCAGGGAATCGAAGAACCCCCCGAGCCCGGTATCGGGTCCGGTGGGGACATTGACGATAGGGGCCACTCCGGTGCGCGCCGGCGGCTCAACCGCCACGGCGGGCCGCTCTGCTGAGGCTGTCTCCTGGGATGAGGGCTCCTCCTCAGAGGGTTGTTCAGCAGGCTCCGGCTCAGCGGACTGTACAGCGGGCTCCGGCTCAGCTGGCTGCTGGTCTACGGCACTGGCCTCGCCCGCATCACCTCCGGCCGCTGCGCCTTCTTCCGCTGCGCCCTCTTCCTCTGGGCCTTCTTCCTCTGGGTGCTCCTCCGCTGCGCCATTTTCCTCTGGGCCTTCTTCTTCCGGTGCATCCCCCTCCGCAGCGGCGGCGGGGACGGGGGAGCCGGCGGAGCTGGCAGAGATGGGGCTAGGGGAGTGGGGGCTTGTGGGTGAGTCAGGGCTCATAGGAGAGGCGGGGCTGGGTGCGGCAGTCTCAGGCACCTGCGGGGAGTCCGCGCTTGGGGCGGCGTCGGCAGAGTCAGGGGCCGGGGGCGGCGTCGTGCCGGCTGCCTCGCCTTCGGTGGACTCAGGGCGCAGCGGTTTGGTCACGCGGCCTCCCTCCGACGTCTTCTGGCTGCCAGTGCGGCAATGGTCAATCCCACAAGCGTACCGATCACCAAGGCGATCAGAGTGCTTACCCAGGGGGGTGCTCCGGTAGTTGTTCCCGTAATGTAACCTAAGCCGACCAGCCAGCCGCTCCAGATCAGCGCGCCCAGGACCAACAGCACTGACACCTGGGGTCCGGGCAGGCGCATGATCCCGGCCGTGGCCATGGAGGCGGCGCGGCCGCCGGGGATCCAGCGGATCAGCAGCAGGCCCACCAGGGTGGTGGCGCTGCCGGCCCGGATTGAGGCTCGCAGCATTCCCCGGTGCATCCGCCGACCCCAGCGCCAGCGGTACAGCACCCGGATCAGCTGATGCCGGAAGAGCGCGTAGAGCACCAGGTCACCGGCCAGGCAGCCCACAGTGGTCGCGACCATCACCGAGAACAGGGAGAGCTCCCCGGTGGAGGCGAAGGCCCCGGAGGCGATCACCATGATCTCGGAGGGAAAGGGCGGCACCAGCGCGGTCAGAGCCACAAACAGGGCCTGCAGCGGGAGGTACCAGATCCCCCAGCCCTCGAGCAGCTCAGTCATAGAAACCCCCTCCAGCCCCCTCGGGTGCTCCTGTTCAGACCTCCGGGACGGTGCTGACCGGGGCCTCCACAAGTCTACGGGTGGAGCTGAACCGGCGTGCGGAGCCGCTGATCGGGTCGGTGAAGCTGATCGTGCGCGCCAACAGCTGCAGCGGAGCGTCGAAATCATCGGGGGCATCGTCCAGCAGCTGCGGGTAGAACCGGTCATGCATGATGCCCAGGCCCAGCATGGCCAGATGGATGCGCAGCTGATGGGTCTTACCGGTGTGCGGGGTCAGTTGCAGATGTACCACTGGGCGGCCTGCCCTGTTCTGCCCCAGCTGCAGCAGCTCGATGCGGGAGGAGGCGTTGGCCCCCGGGCTGTTCCCTCTCCGGGCACGGCCGCGCAGCGGGCTCTGCTGCGGATTGCGGCCGGAGTCCTGCACTGGGTAGGGAAGCAGCTGACTGGTCAGCACCCCCTTGGTCTTGGTGATCCGGTTGCGTACGGTCACCGGGAACCTGGCCGCGGTACGCTGCGGGTCTCCGCTGAAGGCGCTCACCGCCTCATAGCTCTTGGCCACCTGCCGGCGTTCGAACAGCAGCTGGTACTGCCCGCGGGTGGCCGGGTTCTTGGCGAAGAGGACCACTCCGGCGGTGCCGCGGTCCAGCCGGTGGATGGGTGTCAGGTCGGGGGCGTCGAGCCGATTGCGCAGCCGCACCAGCAGGGACTCCTGCACATAGCGCCCGGCGGGGGTGGTGGGCAGGAAGTGGGGTTTGTCCGCTGCCACCAGATGCTCATCCTCGAACAGGATCTCCTCAGTGACCGGCAGCGGGGTCTCATCCGGCAGGTTCCGGTAGTACCAGATGAACTCGGTGGCGCCCAGTGGGGTGCTTATGCTTAGCGGTGCCCCGGCGGAGTCCACCACCTCCCCGGCGTGGAACCGGGCGGTGATGCCGGCCGGATCGATATGCCCGAACCGTTCCAGCAGGTAGTGGTGAACAGTGGGCCAGGGTCCGGTCTCAGGCAGGTGGAGCCGGGTGGCGTTGACGCCGCGGCGCACCGGCAGTGGGGAGTTCAGCGGCACGTAACTCCGGTCAGCTCCACTCGGGGGCCCGGGCCGGGGCCGCATTGGCCGCGGAATCGGCGGCCTCCTCCGGGGAGGGGGTGCGGTGCGGATGGTTGACCTGCCAGGTCACCCCGAACTTGTCCTTCACCCAGGCGTAGTTCTGGGCGAAGTCGTAGTCCCCGGGCTCCATGAGGTACTCCCCGTCCTCGGCCAGGGATTCGGTGACCTGGCTGAACTCCTCAGCAGATTCCACCACCACAGCGATCGACATGGAGGGGGTGAAGTCGAACCCCTGCTTGACCAGGGAATCCTGGATCATCAGGATCTGCCCGCCCAGCTGCAGCTGCGCGGTGGCCACCAGGTTCTTATCCCAGTCCACCACGGCCTCCATCGCCGCGGTGTCCGGGTTGGTGATGGCCCCGGTGGGGAAGGTGCCGGGATCTGGTGCAGGGGCGGCGTCGTCGTTCTGCTGGGCGGGATCGAAGATCTCGGTGCCCTCCGGGTGGTGCATGATCTCCAGAAGCTCGGCGTTGGGGAACGTGGCGAGGTAGTGATCGATGGCCTCCTGGGCGCGGCCCTGGAACATCAGAAACGGCATGCAGAGAATCATGGTGCCAGATTAGCCTATGGCGCTCAGGGCAGGGGGTCAGGGGGTGCATCTGGTTCCCCCGGGGGTCAGGGGGTGAATCGCAGCCCGGAGGGCACTGCGCGGAAGCCGGCGGCCTTCAGCGGCTCGGCGAAGGGATGGCTGAGCACCGGCTCCCCGTTGACCTTCTGTACTGCGAGTTTGGCGGCCCGGGCCTGCTGCAGCGCGCTGACCAGAACCTCTGCGGCGGCGTTCATCAGCTGTGGATCCTGGGTGTAGAGCAGCATTGTGCGCCCGCCGCGCTCCATGTACAGCAGCAGCTGACCGGCACAGAGTACGACGACGCCCCCGGCCTTTCTGCCCGGCCGCGCCTTGGCAGCCGTGCTCCCCTCAGGAACCGGGGGATCTGGCCAGTCCAGTGCGGCTCCGAAGGGGTTGGCAGGGTCAGTGGCGGCCAGCGCTATCGAGGCCGGGGCGGCGGAGCCGGCCGGTGCGGCATCCTGGTTCTCCAGGGTCTCGGCGATCTCGCGCAGCCGGTCGATAGTGGCGCTGGTGGTGAACTGGGCCGCGCCCAGGCCCTCCACGAAATAGCCCCGACGCACGCTGCCGGCCTCCTCGGCGGCGGCCAGCACCTTATACGTTGCGGCGAACCCGCCCGGGGTCTGCTCGGCGGTCACGGAGCCGCGGGTGAGCACTCCGTAGCGGTCCAGCAGGATCTCGGCCCGGGCGTGGGCGGTCTCAGTGGGCTCAGCCGGGTGCTGGGGGATCAGCTGCCAGCGTCCGCCGGCTGGGGTGGACC
>NZ_WRPM01000064.1 GCF_009758175.1 Nesterenkonia alkaliphila | reverse complement strand
GTCCGGCTACATCGCTCAACGCGCCGAATAAAACCTGCCCTCAATAACGCACGTCCACCGACAACTGTGCCCCTATGGCCCCGGCTCCCTACACTTCTGCTATGGCCATCACACTGACCTCAGTAGCTCCCCCTGGCGCCGTGGAACGCGTGCGGACCTGGTTCACTGAGCGTCCCAGGATGGCCGACGCCGCACTGTCTGTGGCTCTGATGGTGGTGCTGGGGTGGATGATTCAGGCTGAGCAGGGCGGGTTCCGAGTGCCCGACACTCTGGCCTATGTCTGCGCTTTCGCCCTGGGTGCGCTGCTGATGCTTCGGCGCAGCTTTCCGCTGCTGGTGCTGTTCCTGAGCTTGGTCATCCTGCTGGCCTACAGCAGTCTGGGCTATCCCAATATCGGCCTGGGGATCCCATTGGCCCCTGCTCTCTACTCCGCGGCAGAGCGGCATCGACTGCGCTGGCCGGTGACCATCGTCGGACTGCTGCTGTTCCTCATTTTCGCCGCAGGCCTGGCAGCAGCGTATGTGCGCGAGACTGACACGCATCTGCTCTCACTATTCATCTACACATTGGCCCCGGAGATCGCGTTGATGGCAGCAGTGATCGCCCTGGGCGACAGCCTCCGTTCGCGGCGGGAACTGGCAGAACGCTCAGCCCGTGTCATCGAGGCCACTGCCCAGCAGGAGCGTGCCCTGGCCCAGGCCGTGGCAGCCACTGAGCGCGCGGACATCGCCCGGGAACTTCACGACACTCTGGGCCACCAGACCACAGTGATCTCCATGCACACCGACGTTGCCGCTGAGGCCCTCCCCCACAAGCCTGAAGCTGCCCAGCGCGCGCTGAGCGTGATAGCGGATACCAGTCGGCAGATGATGAGCCAGCTCAGAGACACGGTGCAGACCCTGCGTGAGCACGAGGTGCGCCCACCTCTGCTGTCCATCCGCGCCCTGGAGACCACAGTCTTTGCCAACTCCCCGCTGGAGATCGATGCTGATATCGCTGTTCCCCACCAGTACCAGCACAATGTGGAGGCCGCCGCCTACCGGATTGTCCAGGAGGCCCTGACCAACACGGCCAAACATTCAACTGCGGGCACTGTCCAGGTGCAGATCCGGCCGCAGGGCAGCAGCCTCGAGGTGAAGGTTTGCGACCCGGGTCCCCCGCGCGGGCAGCTCGGCAGCATCAGCTCAGGCATGGGTATTCTGGGGATGAAGGAACGCGTCGCTGCTCTGGGCGGAACCCTCGAGGCCGGGCCTAAGGACCTCGGGTTCCAGGTCCGAGCTCTGCTGCCGGTCAGCGCAGAATCGTGGCAGAAGGAGGCCGCCCCGGCATGATCCGTGTACTGCTGACAGATGACCAGCACCTAGTCCGCGCCGGGCTATGCGCCCTGTTGGAGAATGACCCCGAGATAGAGGTGGTCGGCGAGGCCTCCGATGGCCAACAGGCGCTGGAATTGGTCCAGACGCTTGACCCGGATGTGGTGCTGATGGATATCCGTATGCCGGGGATGGACGGGCTGGCGGCCACGCGCCGGATCAGGGAGGACGACGCCGCCCCGCCGGTTCTGATTCTGACTACTTTCGACGACGACGAGGAGGTGACCGGTGCCCTGAGAGCCGGCGCTGCCGGCTATCTCCTGAAGGACACCCCGGGGAGCCGGTTGCGGGAGGCCGTTCATGCCGTGGCCGCAGGAGAGAGTCAGCTCTCGCCGCAGATCATGCGCAAGCTGATGGACCGGGTTGCTGAGGAGAAACCTCAACCGGCTGCCCAGAGCTTCTCTGCTCTGACCGAGCGCGAGCTCGAGGTGCTGACCGCAATCGCCCAAGGCCGGAACAACGCAGAGATCGCCGCCGAGATGTACCTCAGCACCGCCACGGCCCGCACCTATGTCAGCCGGATCCTTACCAAGCTCGATGCCCGAGACAGAACTGAACTGGCCATCATGGCTCATCGCGCCGGTTTAGTGTGAGCATGCAGCACGGCCACTGCGCGCACGTAGAATTCCACGGTATTCGTCACGGGGTGGGAGGCTCCGTGAACTGAGCCTACGCCGCTGTTGTGCTGAGCACCCTGGCATCCCGGTCACTTAGGCAGACGGCCACCCGTGGTGCGATAGACCCAGGTGACGAGCACGGCGTCGACAATTAGCCAGATCGTCCAGGAGATCGCCATGTATCCCCAATACCCGCCCGCCGGCATCTCACGCAGGGGTTCCATGAAGTTGTACTGGACCATCTGGAAAAGGTTGTTGAACAGCGCGTGGGCAAAGACCGCAGGCCAGACGCTGCCGGAGAGGTAGCGCAGAGCGCTGACCAGGACAGCCGCGAGCAGCAGGTCTACGGTCTTGGCCATGACGTCGCGTCCGTCGAGCTCCCCGGCGGAGGCGAGCGCGAGGATCAGGGGAAGGTGCCATAGCGCCCACAGTCCACCGATAAGTGCGGTTGTCGCAGCGAAGCCGCGTGGTGCCAGCAGAGTGGTGAGGTATCCCCGCCAGGCTAGCTCCTCTCTCCAGCCACCGGGAGCATGAACACCATGACGACCGGAAGGGTGAGAATCGCTGCCAGGGCAGCGCCCTGTGCCCAGCGCAGTTCGATGACTCCCGCCGCGCCCGAGACCAGCAGCGGAACCAACGCCGTAATGGCCAGGGCACCGAGTGCCACCAGCGACATCGCCGCGATCCTGCGGGTCCGGCCCCGAAGGCGAACCCCGGACGCGGCCCACAGTGCCCATCCGGGCTCGTCCGCCGCGCCGGCGGCCGCGCGCGGTCTCCTGGAGCGGTAGATCAGGTGCAGAACCACGATCGCCAGGAACGGCACCCATTGGAACACCGGAGTCAGCACGGTGAGGTAGGCAGGATCCGCACCGGCATAGACAGGCGCGGTCGCCAGGCACACAGCGGCCATCACGATGACGGCGAATGCAATCATAAACGGCACCACTCTGGGGCGCCCAGGCGACAAGTTTGTACACTGTACAGATTCCATAGTGCTAATAGTAGAGTGAGCTCATGCCGCGAACAAACGGCGGAAGGCGAAGACCCGGCCCGCGGAGCGACCTATCGACCGAGACCGTGCTGGCGGCGGCCACGGAGCTGCTTGAGCGCGAGGGGATTGCGTCGTTCAGCCTTCGGGGTGTAGCCCGTGAGATCGGTGTCGCGCCAAACGCGCTCTACACCTACGCGCGATCGCGAGACGATCTGCTCGAGAACATCGCGGATAGGGCGTTGCAACGACTCGACCTGACACTTCTCGAAACCGGCGTAGCCAGGCCTGGTGATTCAGACGAGGAGGTGCCGGCGCGTACGCGTGTGGTCGATTTCGCCGCCCACGTGCTGGCCGAGCTCCGTGCGCATCCAGCCATCGCCCGGGTACTGTTCGACCGCCCGATCGGCGGCCCAGGAGCCTACCGGCTGAATGAGGCGCTAATCGGCTCGATCCATGCGTGCGGGCCGAGTGTCCCCGTTGCGGCACGCATCGCTCACGCTCTGACAGCTCTGGTCTTCGGTCACGCGATCATCGAGGTCACCGACGACGCACGGACCGTATGGCCATCACCACCAGACCCGCAGACGAATCCACTCACTGTGGCGGCCGCCGTACCCGTTCCTGAGATTGAGGACGTCATCCGGTGGTCGGTAGAGAACCTGCTCATCGGCTGCGGCTGCTGAACCGAAGGCGCAGCTCGGGGAGTCTCCCCAGAACTACTGGTTCGTCAATGCATTCGCGGGATTTCAGCCGCGCTGCACGGCTCCGTGGCGTTCGGCGGCCAGGGCTACGGCAGCGGCTCGGGCCTCGGAGGCTTCCTCAGCGGTGAGCGTACGGTCCGCGGCGCGGAAGCGCAGGGCAAAGGCCAGGGACTTCTTGCCCTCGCCAATGCCCTCACCGGCGTAGACGTCGAAGAGTTCGATACCCTCCAGCAGCTCACCGGCGCCCTCAGCCAGGGTGACCTCAAGCTCTCCTGCGGTCACCCTCTGGTCAACCACCAGTGCCACATCCTGGGTGGTGAGCGGGAAGGTGCTGATCGGCTCAGCGGTCACCTGATCTGCTGCAGCAGACAACAGCTCCTGCAGATTCAGTTCCATAACGCTAGTGCGCTCGGGAAGATCCTCCGCCTCAATCACCTTGGGATGCAGTTCTCCGGCATAGCCAACAGAGCTTCCATTCAGTTTCAGCTCGGCGGTGCGCCCGGGGTGGAAGGCCTGATGGGCACCCTGGGCCACCTCGAGCTCTACATTCAGCACCTGCGCCACCTGATGTGCAGCCTCCAAGGCATCCGCCCAGTCCCGGGGCCGGCCAGCTGCACCAAGTTCCGCAGCTGGTTCCGAGCCGGTCAGCGCCACTGCAATATGCAGCGGCTGCTCCGGAATTCCAGACTTCAGGCTCTGAATCACCGCCTCGCCCGGATGCGCGCCCAGTCCCGGGAGCTCCGCGGAACCCTGCCGATCACCGGGCAGGAACACTGCCCCGGTCTCGAACAGGGCGAGATCCTTGAAGCCGCGAGAGGTATTCCGACGCAGTGCGTCTAGGAGCCCGGGCAGCAAAGTAGTGCGCAGTGTGGGGTACTGGGCAGCAATCGGATTCGCCAGGGTGACCAGCGGCAGCGGCTGTTCAACATCAGCTCGGCCGAACAGCTCATTGGCCTCAACGGAGTAGAACGGGTAGTTCAGCACCTCGGTAAACCCAGCACCGGCCAGACCGGCAGAAACGGTACGACGCCGCCGCTGCTGTGCAGTCAGCCCACGCCCGGCAGGTGCCACCGGCAGCCGGGAGGGGATCTGGTCATAGCCGACCAGGCGGGCGATCTCCTCCACCAGCGCCTCGGGGATGGTGATGTCCGGGCGCCAGCTGGGTGGGGTGACCAGCAGGGCACCATCCTGCTCACGAACCTCGGCACCGATATCAGTCAGGGTCTGGGTGATCTGCTGGAGCCCATAGGGCACCCCGGTGATCCGCTCCGGCAGCTGCGGGTCCAGGACGATGGGCTCGGGCAGAGCCGGCTCACCCACCTGGGTGGCCGCACCGGTGTCGGTGCCCCCGGCGAGTTCCACCAACAGGTCCGCGGCGCGCTGGGCGGCCACTGCCTGCAGCTGGGTGTCCACCCCGCGCTCAAAACGCTTGGAGGCCTCGGAGGGCAGCTTATGGCGCCGCTTGGAGCGGGCCACCGTGATCGGGTCGAAATGCGCGGCCTCAATCACAATGCTCGTGGTGGAATCACTGACCTCGGTGGAGGCCCCGCCCATCACCCCTGCGATGCCGATGGGCCCGGAGTCATCGGTGATCAGCAGGTCCTCGGGGTGCAGCTGGCGCTCCTTGTCATCAAGGGTGGTCAGCTTCTCCCCCGCTGCGGCCCGGCGAACCCGGATGGGGCCGGTGAGCTTATCGGCGTCGTAGAAGTGCAGCGGCTGGCCCAGTTCCAGCATCACGTAGTTGGAGATGTCCACCGCCAGGCTGATCGGGCGCATTCCGGCCAGCCGCAGCCGGGATGCCATCCAGGCCGGGGTCGGTGCTGCGGCGTTGACCCCGGTGACAGTGCGGGCTACGAAACTGCTGCAGCCTGGCACCGAGTAGATGGGGGCGGCGTCGTCGATCTCCACCGGGTAGCCGGGCTCAGTGCTCTCGGGCAGGGTGACCAGCGATGCCGGGTCAGTGAACTCGGTCCCGGTGGCGTGGCTGTACTCCCGGGCCACCCCGCGGATGCTGAAGGCGTAGCCGCGGTCAGGGGTCACATTGATCTCAGCAGCAGTGTCATAGAGGCCCAGCAGCTCCATGGCGTCAGTGCCGGGCTCGGGATCCAGCCCCAGGGTGGAGAGCACCAGGATGCCGTCGTGGTCCTCGCCGATGCCCAGCTCCTTAACCGAGGCGATCATCCCTGCCGAGAGGTGACCATAGGTCTTGCGAGCGCTGATCCGGAAGTCCCCCGGCAGCACGGCCCCGGGCAGGGTCACCACCACCTTGTCACCGACCTCGAAATTGTGCGCACCGCAGACGATGCCCTGCACCCCTTCAGGGTCGATCCCGTCCCCGGTGAGACTCTGCTGCTGGCCCTGCGGGACCACCCGGACCTGGCACCAATTGATGGTTTTACCGTTGGACTGCGGCTCAGGGGTCTTCTCCAGCACCTCACCGACCACGATCGGGCCGCTGAGCTCGGCGGCGTGGACGCCCTCCTCCTCCAGGCCGACCTTGACCAGATCGGCCATCAGGTCCTCGGCGGTGCCGGTGGCCGGGAACTGGGTGTACTCCCGGATCCATGACAATGGGATACGCATGCCTCAGACCTCCTGTCCGAATCGGTGGCTGAACCGGATATCGCCTTCGATCATGTCGCGCATATCGGGCACGCCGTTGCGGAACATCAGCGTCCGCTCCACACCCATGCCGAAGGCGAAGCCGGTGTATTCGGGGTCCTCGATGCCGGCGGCGGCCAGCACATTGGGGTGGACCATGCCACAGCCGCCCCATTCCACCCAGCGGGCTCCGCCCTTGGCCTGCGGATCCCAGACGTCCATCTCTGCGCTGGGCTCGGTGAACGGGAAGTAGCTGGGGCGCAGCCGGATGGCGGCCTCAGGGCCGAACATCGCACGGGCAAAGTGCTCCAGGGTGCCCTTGAGATCGGCCATGGTCAGGCCCTTGTCCACGGCCAGACCCTCGAACTGGTGGAAGACCGGGGTGTGGGTGGCGTCCAGCTCATCGGTGCGGAAGGTCTTGCCGGGGCAGAGCACATAGACCGGCAGCTCGCGCTCCAGCAGGGAGCGGACCTGCACTGGGGAGGTGTGGGTGCGCAGCACCAGATGGGAGTCCCGGGGCTCCACGTAGAAGGTGTCCTGCATCTCGCGGGCAGGATGGTCGGGATCGAAGTTCAGCGCATCAAAGTTGAACCATTCAGACTCCAGCTCCGGGCCCTCGGCGATCTCCCAGCCCATGGCGGTGAAGACATCGGCCACCCGTTCCTGCAACAGATTCAGCGGGTGTCGGGCACCCAGGGTGCGACGCCGCGGGGCGGCAGTGACGTCCACCGCCTCCTCCACCAGTACCCGGGCAGCGTGCTCAGCCTCTAGGACCTCGGTCCGTGCTGCCAGGGCTTTCTGCACCCGGCCGCGAGCGGCGCCCAGCAGGCTGCCCGCCTGCTTCTTCTGGTCCTTCTCCAGGTCCTTGATCTGCCGGTTGGCCAGCACGATAGGGGCCTTGTCCCCGGTGTGGGCGAGCCTGGCCTCCTTGAGCTGCTCCAGGTCTGCAGCGGCGTCGAAGGCTGACAGTGCTGCGGCAACGGCCTGCTCAATAGCGGCCTCATCGAGCGGGTGCGGTGTCTCGGCGGGGGTGGGGGCCATGCTGCTCCGTGGTGGGTGATCTTCAGGGTGGTCGGGGTGATCCTGGCACAGTTTATGCCCTCGGAGTCCGCATTGCAGACTCGATGACACAGTGACTGGGCTCACGGTGCTACGTTGCTCAGAAGCATCCAGTCCAGGCCGCAGCGCTGCTGCAGCACCACTGAACAAAGGAGACTCTGAATGTCAGTAGAGGCACTCGTCAGTGCACTTCCGGAGGGAAGAGTGGTCACCGATCCGGCCACGATGGAGAACTACCGGTGGGACCGGGCGAATGATCCCGATGCCGGGACCCCGGCTGCCGTGGTGCGCGCCGAGTCCACCGAAGAGATCCAGACCGTGGTGCGCTTTGCCGCTGAGCACAACATCCCGGTGGTGCCCCGCGGGGCAGGATCCGGACTCTCCGGGGGTTCCACTGCGGTCAACGGGGGGATCGTGCTGTCGATGGAGCGGATGCGGGAGATCCGCATCGACCCGCTGACCCGCACCGCGGTGGTCCAGCCCGGAGCATTCAACGCCGAGGTCAAGGCAGCCGCAGGTGAGCATGGCCTCTGGTACCCGCCGGACCCCTCAAGCTTTGAGTTCTGCTCCATCGGCGGGAACATCGCCACCAACGCCGGCGGTCTGTGCTGTGTGAAGTACGGGGTGACCACCGATTACGTGCTGGGGCTGAAGGTGGTGCTGGCCGACGGCCGTGCCGTGCAGCTGGGCGGGCCCACCCTGAAGGATGTGGCCGGACTGGATCTGACCAAACTGTTCATCGGCTCCGAGGGCACCCTGGGGGTGATCTCCGAGATCACGCTGCGGCTGATCCCCGCCCAGCGGCCGCCGACAACCCTGGTAGCCACGTTCAAGACACTGGACGACTCCACCAACGCGATCCTGGCGATCTCCTCCAAGATGCGGCCTTCTATGCTGGAGTTCATGGACAGGCCCACCATCAACGCCGTGGAGGATGCCACCAAGATGGGCCTGGACCGGGAGGCCGAGGCGATGCTGGTCATCCAGTCCGATGAGCCGGCAGAGTTCGCCACCAAGGAGATCGAGCTGATCGAGGCGCTGTGCAATGAGCACAATGCCGATGAGGTCTTCTACACCGCCGACCCGGAGGAGGGCGAGGCCTTTGTGGTCGCCCGCCGGATGGCGATCCCCGCAGTGGAGCAGAAGGGCGCCCTGCTGCTGGAGGATGTGGGCGTGCCGCTGCCCCGGCTGGGTGACCTAGTGCGTGGGATCGCATCCATTGCCGAGGCCCATGACATTGTCATCGCGGTGATCGCCCATGCAGGCGACGGCAATACCCACCCGCTGCTGGTGTTCGATCCCACCGATGAGGACCAGAAGCAGCGGGCGCATACCGCCTACGGCAAGGTGATGGACCTGGCTATTGAGCTCGGCGGCACCATCACCGGTGAGCACGGGGTGGGCCGGCTGAAGCGGCCCTGGCTCTCCGACTACATCGGTGAGGACGCCCTGGAGCTGAACCAGCGGATCAAACGCGCCCTGGACCCTGCCAATATTCTCAATCCGGGCGCCGTGCTGGACCCGGCCACCCTGACGCCCTGACCCTGACATCCTGAAGGAGTGACTGTGTCCGTTTACACCAATATTCCCGCCATCACCTACACCAAGGCCGCCGAGGCTGTGCAGCACAGCATCGAGATCGGTGCCGAGCGGGGCCTGAAGCTCTGCGCCACTGTGGTCGACCCCGCCCTGGGCCTGGTGGCCTACGGCCGCGCAGACGGGATGACCCCGCACAGTGTGGAGACCTCCCGCCGGAAGGCCAATACTGCGGCCTCCACCCGAAAACCCTCAGCAGCTGTCAACCCTGAGCTGGCCACCGCCATGGAGAACGGGACCGGCGGAGTGCTGACCCGCATTCCGGGCGGGGTGCCGATAGTATTCGATGGTGTGCTGGTAGGCGGCCTCGGTGTGGCCGGGGGCCCGCCGGCGCAGGATGCTAAAGTCGCTGCGGCAGTGCTGGAGGCGCTGGGCGCGGACACGCTAGGAGACTGATTGATGAAGATTGTGGTGCTGGTCAAGGAGGTACCTGACTCCTACGGGGAGCGGAAGCTGAATCTGACCACAGGTCTGGCGGATCGTGAGGCAAGCGAGAAGGTCCTCGATGAGATCACCGGCCGGGCTGTAGAGGCAGCGGTGTCCTATGCAGAGTCTGCTGATGAGGTGGAGATCGCCCTGCTGAGCATGGGTCCGGAATCAGCGGAGTCCACTCTGCGCAAGACTCTGGCGATGGGCGGGGATTCGGCGCATCACGTAGTGGATGAGGCCCTCTTGGGTGCTGATCTGACCCTGACCGCGCAGGTGCTGGCTGCTGCGGTGCAGAAGATCGGCTTCGATCTGGTCATCGCCGGGGATGCCTCCTCCGATGGTGCTGGCGGGCTGCTCCCGGCGATGGTCGCGGAGCAGCTGGGGGTGGCTCATGCCACCAGTCTGGATTCCCTGCAGATCAGCGCTGAGGCGGTCACCGGTGAGCGTGCTGGTTATGGGGGTACGGTGAGTGTGCAGGCTCAGCTGCCTGCGGTGGTCTCAGTGACCGAGCGGCTGCCTGACCCCCGGTTCCCGGGTTTCAAAGGAATCATGCAGGCTAAGAAGAAGCCGCTTGAGACCTATTCCCTGGCGGACCTAGGGGTGGACGCTTCAGCTGATGTGCCGCGCTCGATTATGCTCTCGGTCTCCCAGACTCCGGCCCGCACGGCTGGGGAGAAGATCACAGATGAGGGTGATGCCGGTAAGCGGTTGGCTGAGTATCTGATCGAGAAGAAGGTGGTCTGAGACCGATGGCTGAGCAGAATGTTCTGGTATTCCTTCCGGTGCTGCCCTCCGGCGAACTGGTGGGCAGTGCCGCCGGGCTCTTAGGAGCCGCCGCGCAGCTGGGCACCCCAGTCGGTGTACTGGTGGCCGGTGCTGGTCAGGGTCAGGCCGCTGCCCAGGCCGCCGGCGAGCTCGGGGCCGCGAAGGTCTATCTCACCGAGAACGACGACGCCCCCACCACCTTGACTGCCCCAGCACTGGAGGCAGTGGCCGCCGCCTGGGAGGCCACTGACCCGGAGGCAGTGCTTGTGCCCAATGACATTGACGGCCGCGATATCGCTGCCCGGCTGGCGGTGCGCACCTCATCTGCTGTGGCTGCCGATGCGGTAGGCGTTCACCGCGATGCCGAGGGGGTGGTGGCTGAGCATTCTGTCTACGGCTCAGCGTTCACCACGGAATCGGCTCCCACTCACGGTGCGCTGATCATCACGCTGCGCGAAGGCGCCGTGGAGGCCCGTGCTGAGGCTGCCCAGCCTGAGGTAATCACCCTGGATGCTGCGCAGCCAAAGTCTGCAGCAGCTGTGATCACCGGCTTTGCTGAGAACGTGGAGGCCTCGTCCCGGCCGGATCTGCGCAGCGCCAAGATTGTGGTCTCTGGTGGGCGCGGACTGGGCTCTAAGGAAGGGTTCGGGCTGGCTGAACAGTTGGCCGATGCCCTGGGTGCCGGCCTGGGCGCATCCCGGGCTGCCGTGGATGCCGGCTATGCCCCGTATTCGCTGCAGGTGGGCCAAACCGGAGTCAGTGTGGCCCCGGATCTCTATATCGCCCTGGGGATCTCCGGTGCAGTCCAGCACCAGGCTGGAATGCAGACGGCCAAGACCATTGTCGCGATCAATAAGGACCCGGAGGCTCCGATCTTTGACATCGCGGACTTCGGGATCGTCGGCGATGCCTTCGAGGTGGTGCCCCAACTGATCGAAACCATCAAGGCCAAGGCACAGTGACCCCCAATCCGCATCACCGCCGCCGAGGCCTGCCCCGCACCGAGGCCGAAGCCCAGGCCCGCGCAGCACAACCAGCACCGGCTCCCCCAGCCTCGAATTCTGCAGCCCCGGATCCCGCGGATTCGAATTCCGCACCGGCTGCCGAAGCCGAAGCTGCGGTGAGTCAGTCTTCGGAACCCAAGCCCAGTACCACTGCAGCGAGCCAGCACAGCGCAGCAGGGGCAGCTCCGCGCCGCCGCCAGGGCCTGCCCCGGACTGAGGCCGAGGCAGCGGCACGTGCCGCGGAGCCGGAGACTGCAGCACCAACACCAGTCGCAGCAGCACCAGCGCCAGCCGAGGCTGCCCAGCCAGCCTCGGCCCGGCCGGCCTCTGCTCAGCAGTCCCCGGCCACTCCAGAGCCCCAGCCGTTCACAGCCGTGGGCCTGCCCCCACACCGGCCCGGCCGCCGCCGGGGCCTGCCCAGGTCCGAAGCAGAAGCTGAAGCCCGCAAGGCAGAGGCGCAGAGATCTGCACCGGAGCCCGAGACTCCCGGGGCCGAAGCACCTGCACCTGCATCAACGCCTGCACCGACACCAACACCAGCTCGGCGCCGCGGCCTGGGCGCCACCCCTGTCCCGGCGCCCGCGGCGGAACAGTCCCAGGACCTTCTCACCGGCAAGCCCGCTGGGAAGGTTTCCGAGGCGGCCGGCGCTCTGGCCTCGGGCACCCCTACCCCTACCCCGGCCGAAGCCAAGGCTAGTGCCGGTGCCGGTGGCGGTGGTGGAGTCTCTGTCGCCCCAAAACCCCAGCGCGCACCGGCGCGGACCCTTGCGGGCAGGACCCTGCGCCAATGGGGTGTGCTGGCAGCTGCTGGAGCCGGCGGCGTCGTCGTACTGGCCGTGATACTGGTGCTCAGCGCCCGGTGGTTCCTAGGCACCTCCGCCGGTACCAGTTTCCTGGAGTCCTATCCGGGTCAGTATTCCCAGCCTGATGCGCCACGGGGGTATCCGTGGTGGCTGAACTGGGCCCATTTCTTCAATGCGTTCCTGATGATTCTGATCATCAAGACCGGCATCCAGATCCGCACCGAAGCCCGGCCCCAGGCGTATTGGACCCCTAAATGGAATAAGAAGCGCAAGATCAGCCTGACCATCTGGCTCCACCAGTGCCTGGACCTGCTCTGGGTGCTCAACGGGGTCATCTTTGTGATCCTGCTCTTCGCCACCGGCTACTGGGAGCGGGTGGTGCCCACCAGCTGGGATGTCTTCCCCAATGCGCTCTCCGCCGGGCTGCAGTACGCCTCCCTGGACTGGCCCACCCATGGCGAATGGGCCCACTACAACTCCCTGCAGGAGTTGGCCTACTTCACCACTATCTTCATCGCCGCACCTCTGGCGATCCTCACCGGAGTTCGGATGTCCGGGCTGTGGCCTGCCAATAACCAGGCCCTGAACAAGGCCTTCCCCGTGGAGGCGGCCCGGGCGGTGCACTTCCCGGTGATGATCTACTTCACCGCCTTCATCCTGGTCCATGTGATCCTAGTCTTCGCCACCGGAGCCCTGCGCAACCTCAACCTGATCTACACCGGTCAGGACGCCACCAACTGGGCCGGCTTCTGGCTCTTCGCACTCTCCCTAGCAGTGATCATCGCAGCGGCATTGGCCACCCGAGCACTGGTGGTAGCGCCCATCGCCTCGCTGTTCGGGCGGGTAGGCCGATAACAACGGCTCGGGTCCGCATGGCGGACTCGCCCTACCGCACCGGGACTGTGATGTGTCACACTCCACATGTCGTGAGGTGAGTCATTTCTTCCTGGTGAGCTCGATGGCGGGCTTGCACCGTGAAAGGCGGTTATCAGCGTGGATAACTTGGCAGTTCTGAGCCTTCTGGCCATTGCGCCGATACTTATTGCCGGAATCCTGCTGGCCGGATTCCGCTGGCCGGCGAAGTTCGCGATGCCGATCAGCTATGTGGCGGCGCTGGTTATCGCTTGGGGAGCCTGGGAGATGCAGCCCACTGCGCTGGCCGCTGCCTCTTTGGAAGGCCTGATCGTGGCCGGCACCCTCCTCTACATCGTGTTCGGGGCCCTGCTGCTGCTTTCCACGGTGACCGTCTCCGGTGCCATGGACCGCATCAAAGCTGGGTTCAACCACATCTCCCCTGACCGGCGCATCCAGGCGATCATCATCGGCTGGCTCTTCGGCAGCTTCATCGAGGGTGCCTCCGGCTTCGGCACTCCGGCAGCAGTGGTCGCCCCCCTGCTGCTGGCCATGGGGTTCCCCGCCATGGCTGCAGTCGCGGTGGGCCTGATCATTCAATCCACGCCAGTGAGCTTCGGCGCGGTGGGCACCCCCATGGTGGTCGGCGTGGGCAACGGACTGGGCGAGACCTCCCCCGGGGTGACCGAGCATATCGAGGGCTTGGGGCTGAGCTATACCGAATACGTGGCCCAGATCGGCTTCCAGACCGCGCTGCTGCATATGGCGGTAGGCATTCTGATTCCGCTGATCCTGGTCTGCCTGCTCACCGGATTCTTCGGCGAGAAGCGCAACTTCGCCCTGGGCCTGAAGGTCTGGCCCTTCGCGATCTACGCCTCGCTGGCTATGACCATCCCCTCAGTCACCGTGGCCTACTTGCTGGGCCCCGAATTCCCCTCGCTGATCGGCGGCTTGGTGGGCCTGGCCCTGGTGATGTTCACTTCCTCCAAGGGCTTCCTGATGCCCAAGGAGACCTTCGACTTCGGCCCCCGCGCCGCCTGGGAGGAGCGTTGGATGGGCCGGATCGCCCCGGGCGAGGTCAAGGAGACCGGTGAGGCTCCCAAGATGACTCTGGTGCGCGCTTGGTCCCCCTACGTGCTGCTGGCCGCCATCCTGGTGATGACCCGGCTGATCGAACCGCTCAATGAGTTCCTCACCACCCCGGGCCGCACCCAGTTGGCCTTCACCAATATTCTCGGGGTTGAGGGGATCAATGCGAGTGTCGATCTGTTCTACTCCCCCGGGTTCATCCTGATTCTGGTCTCGTTGATTGCCTACCTGATCTACCGGATGAACGGCGGGCAGATCGCCACCACCTGGAAGGTCTCCGCCAAGCAGCTCGCCGCCACCGCAGTGGCCCTGCTCTTTGCGGTGCCGATGGTCCGGGTGCTTATCCAGTCCGGAGCCAATGAGTCCGGTCTGGAGTCCATGCCGGTGGTACTGGCCCAGGGTGTGGCAAATGTGGCCGGTGACACTTGGCCGTTCTTTGCTCCGTTCATCGGGGCCCTGGGGGCCTTTGTGGCCGGTTCCAACACGCTGGCCAACCTCACGTTCACCCAGTTCCAGTGGTCCACGGCCAATACCATCGGGGCCAGCCCTGAGACCGTAGCCGCGGCCGGTGCCGCAGGCGGTGCCGGCGGCAACCCGATCGCCATCCACAATATTGTGGCGGCCTCGGCCACAGTGGGTCTGTTCAACCGCGAGGGCGACATCATCCGTAAGACCGTGTGGATCACGCTCTACTACTGCATGGCGGTGGGCTCAGTGGCCTTCCTGGCAGTCAACGGCTTCGGCCTGAACTTCGGCACCGGCACCCTGATCCTGCTGATTGCCGGGCTGGTGGCCCTGGGCTACTGGGCGGTCCGCCGCGGCGACTCCCGCGCCGTACAGCTGCCCGCACAGCACTGAGCAATAAGGAAGGTACGACGACGCCGCCCACCCCTTGTATTCGTAACTATGTTCGATGCATACTGGGCGGGTGAGAGTATCTGAGCTGAGAGCGGTGGCATCATCGGCAGCTGCAGCGGAGCTGCCGATGATGCCTACTGCTGTGCCGGCAGGCTTCCCCTCTCCGGCCCTGGACTTTGTGCACGAAAGCATCAATCTCCAGGAGCACCTGATTCACGACCCTCCGGCTACCTTCATCGCAAGAGTCAGCGGGGATTCGATGACCGGTGCTGGGATCAGCGATGGTGACCACCTGCTGATCCGCAAGGGAACCCGGCCGCGTGACGGCGATGTGGTGGTTGCTGTCCTGGACGGCCAGTTCACCGTGAAGCGGCTGCGGCTCACCGCGGACGGGGTGCTGCTGGAGGCCGCGAATCCTGAGTACCCGGACATCCAGGTGCCGGAGCTCTCCGAGCTCGCGGTCTGGGGTGTGGCCTATATGTGTCTGCACAGCCTGCGATGACTCAGCACTTGGTGGCGCTGGTCGATGTCAACAGCTTCTACGCCAGCTGCGAGCGCATCTTCGACCCGGCCCTGACCGGGAAACCGGTGGTGGTGCTGTCCAATAATGACGGCTGCGCAGTAGCCATGAGCCCGGAGGCCAAGCGGCTCGGCATCACCGTGGGCGAGCCCTGGTTCAAACTGGCTCCGACCGCCCCCCGGTATTGGTAGTGCGCGTTATTTGATTTGGCGCTATTTGGCGGACGGGGGATTCTGCACGACTTTCCGTTCTCGTCGCTTGGGAGAGCCGAGAGGATTTTCCGTGAGCTACAGGTACCGGCAGACCTGGTCCGCGCTGCACGAGTCGGGGTCGGGCTGCGCGGCGTCGTGCCTGAGCTCGGCGATGGTGTCTCGGAGCGCTGTGAGCTGGGCGATCTGCTGCTCGATCTCGGCGAGGCGCGCGTCGAGGAGATCGCGCACGTGCTCGCAGGGAGCAGCGCCGCCGTCGCGGATGTCGAGGATCTGGCGGATCTGGGCGAGGGTGAGGCCCGCGGCCTGGCCGCGGTGGACGAAGTCGATCCGGGCGGCCGTCTCGGGCGCGTAGTCGCGGTATCCGGACGGCGTGCGCTCGGCCGGGGGCAGCAGGCCCTGCTCCTCGTAGAACCGCAGCGTCTTCGCCGTCGTTCCCGCCCGCTCGGCGAGTTCCCCGATGCGCATCGCAGGCCCCCTTTTCTTTCGGCAGAAGCCTTCTTGACCTTCCCCTGCACTGGAAGGTCCAGTATGGCCGAGAAAGAAGAGAAACCCAAGTGACGGGAGCTGCGATGCCCACGAAGTACGACCTCGCCATCATCGGATCGGGCGGTGGTGCGTTCGCCGCCGCGATCCGCGCGACCACGCTCGGCAAGTCGGTGGTGATGATCGAGCGCGGGACGCTCGGTGGCACCTGCGTGAACACCGGCTGCGTGCCGTCGAAGGCCCTGATCGCCGCGGCCGACGCACGGCACTCCGCGGCCGACGCCGCCGACCGGTTCCCGGGGATCGCGACGACGGCGGGGCCAGTGGACATGCCCGCCCTGATCGCCGGGAAGCAGGCGCTGGTCGAGTCGCTGCGGGGCGAGAAGTACGCCGACGTCGCCGACTCCTACGGTTGGGCCGTCCGCCGCGGCGACGCCGCGTTCGCCGGCACCCCCGACGCACCGGTCCTCCAGGTCGCCGGGGACGACGGGAGCACCGAGACGATCGAGGCCGGGCACTACCTGGTCGCGACCGGCTCTCGGCCGTGGGCCCCGCCGATCGACGGCCTGGACCAGACCGGGTACCTGACCTCGACCACGGCGATGGAGCTGACCGAACTCCCTGAGTCCCTGCTCGTGCTCGGCGGCGGCTACGTCGCCCTGGAGCAGGCGCAGCTGTTCGCCCGGCTCGGCTCCCAGGTCACCGTGCTGGTCCGGTCCCGGCTCGCGTCGAAGGAGGAGCCGGAGGTGTCCAGGACGCTGCAGGAGGTGTTCGCCGACGAGGGCATCCGGGTGGTCCGCCGCGCGCTCCCGACGCGGGTGTCCCGCGACGCCGCGACCGGGCAGGCCGTCGTCACCGCGGACGTCGCCGGCGGCCGGGAGGAGTTCCGCGCCGACCAGGTGCTCGTCGCCCTCGGACGACGACCGGCCACCGATGGGCTCGGCCTCGACAGGGTCGGGGTCAAGACCGGGGACCTCGGCGAGGTGGTCGTCTCCGACCGGATGCAGTCCTCCCACCCGCGGATCTGGGCCGCGGGCGACGTGACCGGCCACCCCGAGTTCGTCTACGTCGCCGCCCACCACGGCACCCTCGTCGCCGAGAACGCGTTCGCCGACGCCGATCGGGCCGTGGACTACGCCCGACTGCCGAGGGTGACGTTCACCGGCCCGGCGATCGGCGCGGTCGGGATGACCGAGAAGGACGTCGTCGCCGCCGGGATCCGCTGCGACTGCCGCGTCCTGCCCCTGCACCACGTGCCCCGCGCACTGGTCAACCGCGACACCCGCGGCTTCGTCAAGATCGTCGTGGACGCCGACACCGGGAAGATCCTCGGCATCACCGCCGTCGCCAAGGACGCCGGCGAGCTCGCCGCCGCCGGGGTCCACGTGCTCGGCAAGACGGTCGCCGAGGTCGCCGACGCCTGGGCCCCCTACCTGACCATGGCCGAGGGCATCCGGATCGCCGCCAAGGCCTTCACCACCGACCCGTCGCTCCTGTCGTGCTGCGCGTGAACGAACTGGAGGAACCCACGATGTCTGACCTCAGCATGCAACTGCCCGAGCGGCTCAGCCGACTGGGAGAGACCGGCCTGCTCATCCCGCTGCTGCGGCTGCTCGCCGACGGTGACCCCGTCACCGTCCAACAGCTGTCCGTGGCTGCGGGCCGCACGATCGACGAGGTACGGCTCGGACTGGCCGCGATGCAGGACACCGAGTACGACGACCAGGGCCGAATCGTCGGCCAGGGCCTCACGCTGCGCCCTACACCGCACCGGTTCACCGTCGACGGTGAGGAGCTCTACACCTGGTGCGCCCTGGACACCCTCATCTTCCCGGCCCTCCTCGATCGCCCAGCGCGCGTGGAGTCCGTCTCCCCGGCCAGCGGAGAGACGATCCGCGTCACCATCGATCCGGTTGCCGGTGTCACCGGCGTCACACCCCCGAGCGCCGTGGTGTCGCTGGTGAACCTGGAGCAGATCACCTCGATCCGCTCGGCCTTCTGCAACCAGGTGCACTATTT
The DNA here is from genome assembly GCF_009758175.1 of Nesterenkonia alkaliphila. GTDB lineage: Bacteria > Actinomycetota > Actinomycetes > Actinomycetales > Micrococcaceae > Nesterenkonia > Nesterenkonia alkaliphila. The sequence continues at coordinate 22,829 of NZ_WRPM01000064.1, read as the reverse complement.
CGCCTCCGTCGACGACGCCACCGGGTGGCTCTCTGAGCATCCCGGTGCCGAGGTGGTGTCGGTGGCCGAGGCCTACCGGATCGGCAACGAGCTCACAACGAGCCTGCTCGACCTGCTTCAGGACGACACCCCGGTGGCCGACGACTGTCCCCGCTGCTGTTGACCCGCGACACAGAAGGATTCGAGAACGCTATGACCTCCAAACACGACGACCGAACGCGAGGCGGTGGCCTACTCCTGGGAGCCGGTGCCGTGCTCCTCATGACGATCTGCTGCGCGCTGCCCGTGCTCATCGCCGGCGGAATGCTTACTGGCATCGGCGGGCTCCTTCTCGGCAACCCGTGGGTGATCGGCGTGGGCATTGCGCTCCTCGCGATCGTGCTGCTCGTCGTCGTCCGCCGCCGAACCCGCCGCGGCCGTGTCGAACCTGACTGCTGCCCGCCCACCGAATCCGCTCACCGCACCGACCCGAAGGGCGAACAGAACCAATGATCAGCTCCCGCGCCCGTCGTTCGCTCGCCACCCTCCTGCTCGCAGGCTCGCTCATCCTGACCGCCTGCGGCACCGTTGATAAGGATCCCGTCTCTGCCGAGACTGCCACCGCCGCGACGGTGACCAGCATCGACGCTCAGCGGATCAGCCTGCCCGCCGCCGGGAAGCCCACCGCGGTGTTCTTCTTCTCCGTCGGCTGCGGCGAATGCGTCGGCGGAGTCCGATCCCTCGGTCAGGCGGCAGCCGCGGCCGAGGAGGCCGGCATCGATGCCCAGTTCCTCGCCGTCGACATGGATCCGCGCGAACCTACCGAGACCATTCAGAGGTTCATGGAGTACGTCGACGCCGTGCATGTCCCCGCCGCCATCGACGAGGGCGCGGCGCTGTCCCAGCGCTTCGGGGTCGCCGCGCTGTCTACACTGATCATCGTCGACAGTGACGGACAGGTGACCTTCCGCGCCACCGACCCCGACGCCGATACGATCGTCTCCGCGCTCCACAAGGCCGGGGCCTGAGCGATGGGCGGACTCCTCGCCCTTGCCTTCGCCGCCGGGATGATCGCCCCCGTCAATCCCTGCGGCTTCGCGCTGCTCCCGGCCTGGATCACCCATGCGCTGGGCGACGCCGCCTCTTCCTCAGCCCCGGTGCGCCTGCTGCGCGCCCTACGGGCTGGCCTCGCGCTGACGATCGGGTTTGCGGGCACGCTCGCCTTGGCTGGCGTCGCGGTAAGCGCCGGCGCACGGGGCCTGATCCAGGCCGCCCCAGCCCTCGGCCTCGCCGTCGGGATCCTGTTGGTGCTGCTCGGCGGGGCGATGCTAGCCGGACGCTCTATGTCCCTCCGGCTTCCCGGCATACCCGGCCGCGCAATCGAACGGCTGCCCAGCGCCGTGCGCATGGTCGTCTTCGGCGTCGGCTACGCCGCGGCCTCGCTGTCGTGCACCTTCGGCGTACTCCTCGCGGTCATCGCCCAGGCCCAGGCGACAGCCAGTTTCGTCGGGCTGCTCCTCGTCTTCGCCATCTATGCTGCCGGCTCCGCCACCGTCCTGCTGCTTGTCGCCGTGGTCGCCGCCGTAGCCGGTTCTGTGCTGTCCAGGCGGATCGCCGCCCTGACACGATTCGTTCCCAAGGTCACCGCCGCCGTCCTGATCCTCACCGGCGTCTACCTGGCTTGGTACTGGTTTCCAGTTGTCGTCGGCGATGCCCCTTCCGCAGGGCGCACCGACGTCGCCGCTGTCTCGGCGACGATATCGAACTGGCTCCAAAGCAACACCGGCGTCATCGCCGGCCTGTCTACCACCGTGGTGCTCATCGTGCTACTAAGCGGATTCCTTCATCAACGCCGTCGGAACTCCGGACGGAGGACCGAGGAGGACTGCTGCGACCCTCAGTCGACGCACTCTCCCGGGGACCGGCCGAGCGTGCCGACCGAGCGGCATTGAGCGGCTCCTGCACGTCAAGGTCATACGACGTGGTTGACCGGAACGACGAACTCGGACACCAGACGCCCTCCCACCCGACGCCGATCATCGGACACGGCGTGGGTGTTGTTCGTGGCCTATGTCGAAGGAGAGCGCGGCCACGATCAGGACGAGTTGACCGCCGAGCAGAATCGGTGCCGCCCGATTCTCACGACGTGACATCCCTGGAAACGTCATCGTCAGATTTCAGTGCAGGACGACTGGGAGGGGCATGCCGACGCGCTCGACGACCGCGGCGGCGTAGGCGGTGCTGTTCGCGCCGATCGCGTTGGACCAGGCGATCGCGGAGGAGATGTCCAGGCCAGTCAGCCGGCTGAGAACGACGGGTGGGAGTTCCTGCGCGAGCGCTATCAGCGCGCCGGTGCGGGCAAGTCGCGGCGGGATGCCGGCAGCGCGGAGCCGGGTATTCAGCGTGTCGGGGGCCATGTGATGCCCGGCCCGGGTTCCGGGATAGACCCACTCCTGTTCGATGCTCTCCACGAACATGCGAGGCGCGGTGCGGTTGCTGGCGGCTCCCGCGGCCGCCGGCGCGAGCTCGGCGGGGAGCACGAGAGGTTCCTGGCCGAGGCGGACGACCACGGCCTGGTCCGTGACGGTGACGTCTTCCGCGCGCAACTGGACGATCTTCGCCGCCCGGACGCCGAACATGAGCATCAGCCCCGCGGCGAGCTTCGTGTGCGGGTTGATGGACGGGTCGGAGGTGACATCGGCGAGCAGCCGCCAGCGTTCCTCGTCGCTCATGGCTTGCGGGCTCAAGGCTCCTGATGGCGGGCGTGGAGCGGTGAGCGGTCGGGATGCGCCGGCCCGTGCGGTCCAGGTCAGGAAGTGGTGCAGGAACGGGCGTCGGCCGCCGGTGAGCCATTCATCGACATCCGCCTGGGTGAGGGACACGAGAGAACCTCCGCGGGTATGGATCCATTCCAGCAGTTCGATGATCCCCGCGATCTCGAGCCGCCGCCAGGACAGCTGGCCTGATCGGGACGGCATCGTGTTGCGGCGCAGTGCGCGCAGGTGTCGCCATCGCGCGTATTGGGTGACGGTGCGCTGTTCACCCGGGTCGGGGATCTCGGCAAGTGCGCTGTCGAGCCAGAGCTCGAACCGGGCGAGCAGCTCGTCCCGCGGTGGGAGCAGCCCGTGGTCGATGAGCACGGACCGAACCGCTCGGGTCTGATACTCCGAGCCGGCCTGGTCGAGGTAGGCGTGAGTGCGCAGGGATGGGGCGGTGAGCACTCGGGTGATCAGCGTGCAGGCGACGGTGCCGCGTTCGAAGGCGTAGACGATCTTCGACGGAGCACCCTGGAACCACCGCTCTCGCAGATGCGCGATGCGTGCATCGGAGGCGGCGAGCTCGTCGGGCACCATCTCCCGGATCATCTGATCGGCTCGGCAACGGGGGCAGAGCTTCGCGATCAGCCGTGTGATGGTCCCGCAGCTGGTGCAGGGGCGGAACGACTCCGGTTGGCGGGGATAGCAGAGCGGGCAGAACGGCCGGCCCTCGATCCGGCCGTTCACTATCCGAGCGTCTCCGCAGCTTGTGCAGGTCTCGATGATCGGCGGAACGCAGGCCCAGCAGAGATAGCCGGAGCCGTCTTCGGTGCGCTTGTGGCGCAGCCGGACCTCCCCGCAGCTCACGCAGGGCTGGCGAGGGTTGGAGCACTGCTCGCAGGCGGCGCGCGCGGTTCCCGGCCAGCGGCATTGCCGCTCGTTCCCGCAGATCGTGCAGGTGTCGACGCTGGCCTTGTCGGAGCAGGGTTTGCAGATCGCTTTCTCGCTGCCGTGGAACAAACAGGGCGCAAGCTCCCCGCAGTCCGTGCAGGTGTCCAGCCGGGAGGAGCTCCGACACGTTGAACACAGCGGGCCCTCCGGGCTGCGGTAGGCGATCAGTCGATGGTTGCCGCAGCTCACGCAGACGGCGTTCTCGTCGGGGAGCTTGTTCGTGCAGCGTTGGCAGAGTCGCCGCCCGTCGGAGAGCACCCGCTCCAGGTTGGTGACGTCGTCGCAGCCATCGCAGGGGGCATGGTGCGCGATCCGGTAGCAGCGTCGGCAGCTCACTCGTCCCTCGACGCGTTCGGTGAGCGTGCGCGTGGTGCCGCAGCCTCCGCAGCGTCGTTCGGGCAGACGCGCGCCGTCCGCGTGGAGAAGGTCGTAGAACGTGCCGAACAGCACAGAGCCCGCGGCCGGGTCGGAGAACCACTCCGCGCCGTGGGCCTGCAGCTCGAGCATCAGCCGCACTCGGCGGTCCCTCCCGTCCGCCGCCATCTGCTCCACCGCTCGAAGGATGGTCGCGGTCGCGACACGGCGATGGCGGCGGACTTGCTCGACGATGCGCTCGGCCGCTTCGGGTTTCATGTCGACCCAGCATCGTTTGCAGTACGCGCTCTCACCGGGCCCTGTCTGCACGCGGCGGGTGTGCCCGCAACGATCACAGAGTCCGCTCCTGGAAGCGAGACGGCGACCGCATGGAGCGCAGATCCGCCCGGTCGGCGTGCGCTGCAGCAGCTTCCGCAGCCCGCCGCAGTGTGCGCAACGCGGCGGTCGGACAGTCCGCGCTCCAGCCTCGTGGAGGCGAAGCAACAGACTTGCCAGAGCCGGCGTGGTCTGCGGATCCGCCGCGGTGAGCAGCCCGGGTGCCTGCGTGACCAGGTCGAGCGTCCGGCGGGCAACCGGCAGCTGCCGGAACGAGCCGTTCACGATCTCGGCGATCCGCTCACGCGGAAGAGCCTGCTCGACGGCGGCGATCTGCGTGGTCAGCGCGGCGAAGACCGGGTCAAGCATCCGGCGGGAGAATCTGCGCCCTACGCGGCTTCAGGCCCGACTCCCGGAGTCGGTTCGTCGCCGAATCGCCCCGCTCCGGCCCAGGATCGGTCGTCCCGGTCGCTGCGACCGCGCTGCCGAGGACCACCCGCGGCGCGAGCTCCTCGAACGTGCAATCGAAGATGTCCAGCAGCGCGACCAGCGCCTGCATGTTCATCCGCTCCGGCTTCTCCGCGGCGAGCCGATATACCTGGCTCGTCGACAAGTAGACGCCCCGCTCTTCCAGCAGCGGGACCAGCTTCGTCGTGGAGAACATTCCCGCCGCCGCCATCACCTCCCGAAGCCGCCACTCAAACCCGATCAGTCTCATCGCCCGCTCTCTTCCTCATCGCGCGGCCTGTGCCGCGTCTTCTCGATCGCCTGACTCATCATCGTGTTCATGTAGTCCGCGCTCACGCCCGTATAGATCGCCGTCGTCGACTGGTGCAGGTGCCCGACCTGACGTTGCACGAACGCGGGATCGACCCCGGACTCGATCAGGTGGGTCACGTAGGAATGACGCAGCGCGTGCGGCGTCAACACCTCATCCAGCCCCAGCGCCGTCCGGTAGACGGCGAACCTCGACGCCAGCTCCCGCGTGCGCAGCCTCGTCCCGCGTTCCGAGACCCAGAGCGCCGGCGACCCGTCCCGGACCATCAACGGACGCACCTGCTCGACATACTCCTGAAGAGCCTCAACCGCCCAGCCGAACAACGACACGACCGCCCGCCGTTTCGGCGGCCCGCCCCGCGACGACTTCCCGTGCCGGATCTGCATCACACCGAACTCCCCGAACTGTGGAGCCTTCGAATTCCTGTAGAAGTCGGTCACATCAAGCCCAACCGCCTCGCTCGCCCGCATCCCCCATGCGTAGACGACCTTGAACAGCGTCGCGTCCCGGAACGCAGGCAGAGCACCCTTGCGGCGCTCGTCCAGCAACCGCGTCACCTCGGCGTCAGCATGATCCAGCAAGCGCTGCAGCTCCGACCGCGTCAACGGGCGTCGCCCCGGCTTGCCCTCGTAATCCTGCAGGTGCGCGAGCGTGTTCCATTCATGGCAGACCTGAACCGGGTGCGTCCCGAAACGCTCCATGCACTCGTCAACCCAGCCGTAGTGCGGCGAGCAGATGTAATCGCAGAACGCGCGCACCGCCCCCTGGTACGACCGGATCGTCGACGCTTCGACCTTCCGTTGCGACACCAGCAGCGCCATCCACTCGTCAAAGTCGCCCGCGGACCACTCCCACGGCTTCTTGCCCGCGTACGACTCGAACCTCCGGACCACGCCCAAAGCGCGCGACACCGAATCCTCCTTGAGATGTCGGCCACCGATCTGCTGCATCCGCCAGCCCTCGATCATCGCCTCAAACACGGCCTCATGAGCGTTGAGGAACGACACCCCGCCCGCAAGATACAGTGACGACGCACCGTGTGGAACTCGTCCCATCAACCACCCAATCCATCCACATAACGCGCTAATCGTGCATTAGATGCGAATCTATCAGCCCGTCAGACCTCGTCGCGCGGAAAATCGCGGGGCTATCGAAACGACCGATAGCCTTTCTGACGCAGACGCCCGTTCGGATCTCGCATCTGATGCAATACCGCGGGGAAACAGGTTTGGTGGCCCGCTCCAGCAACTACGAGCTCTATGGAGATATGAGCCACCGGTTCCTCCAGGTCATCGGGGAGCATTCCGCCGAGGTGGAAAAGTACAGCATTGATGAGGCGTTCGCCCTGGTCAGCGGAACCACGCAGCACGCCGCGCAATGGGCCCACGGGCTGCGGCAGGCGATCGCCGAGCGACTGGGGCTTCCGGTGGGCATCGGCGCAGGCAGGACCAAAACCCTGGCCAAACTGGCCAACCTTGCTGCCAAAAAACTCTCCGGAATGAAGGGGGTCTGCATCTGGGAGGCCCTAGAGGGCAGCTACCGCGAACAGCTGCTCACACAGCTTCCGGTGCAGCAGATCTGGGGCATCGGCCCCCGGACCTCCAAAAAGCTGGCCGCCCTGGGAATCACCACCGCCGAGCAGCTCCGTGAAGCCGACCCGCCGATGATCCGGCGGCAGTTCGGATTACCAGTGATGCGCACTGTGCTGGAGCTGCGGGGGCAGGCATGCATTGAACTGGAGGACTCACGGGATTTCCACGATTCTCTGGTGTTCAGCCGGTCATTCTCCTCGCCGGTGACCACTCCAGAGGTGATGGAGCAGGTGCTGACCAGCTATGCCCAGCGGGCCTGCACCCGGTTGAACACACGGGACAGCCAGGCCCGCACTCTCACCGCCTGGGCAATGACCTCCTGGTACGGCAGCAAGGAGCTCGAATCGCCCTCCGTAACCCTCACCCTGCCGAGTCCGACCAATGATCCAGTGACGCTCTCGCAGGCCGCAAAGGCGCTGCTGCCGAAGATCACTGAGGGCACCCGCTACACCAAAGCCGGAATCACCCTGACCGACCTCTCCCCAGCCGGCGCCCAGCCCATGCTGGACATTCTGACTGAGCCTCAGCAGGAACGCAGCCTGGGCCCACTTCTGCAGCAGGTGCGCCAAAGAGCCGGAACGGATTCCATCGGGCTGGGCCGCGGCGGACTCAGGGCACCGGCAGAATGGGAGATGCGCCGGGAGATGATGAGCCCGCGCTACACCACTCGCTGGGAGGAGATGCTCACCGTCCACGCCCGGTGAGCGACCCTTCTCAAGGTCTGACCTGACGTCAGATTCCCTGCTCGGTGCTGAAATGATGGACCCATGAGCAGTCAGAATGAGGACATCCCGCGGGCCGATGTCTTGGTCATCGGTGCCGGTCAGGCAGGACTCTCAGCGGGGTACCACCTCAGACGCGCCGGGCTGAAGTTTGTAATGCTCGACGCCGAGCACTCCCCTGGCGGAGCCTGGCAGCACCGATGGGAGTCGCTGCGCATGGCGACCATCAACGGGATCTTCGACCTGCCCGGATTCCCCAAACCCCCCATCGATGATTCCGAGCCGAGCCGCACCGCCATTCCCCGGTACTTCGCGGACTTTGAGCGCGCCATGGAGCTGCCGATCCTCCGGCCGGTACGGGTACACGCCGTGGAGGAGGCCGAGAATGCGTATGCCCGCAAAGCTTCCGGTGAGCTCAGCGTCCGCAGCGACAGCGGTAACTGGACAGCACGGGCGGTGATCAATGCCACCGGCACCTGGGACAACCCGGTGCTGCCCCGGTATCCGGGCGGTGACAGCTTCCGGGGGCGCCACCTGCACACCCGGGACTATGTCTCGGCCGAGGATCTGGCCGGCCGTCGAGTAGCCGTAGTTGGAGGCGGTATCTCTGCAGTCCAACTGCTGGCCGAAATATCCCGCACTGCAAAGACCTTCTGGTACACCCGCCGGGAGCCAGTGTTCCAGGAGGAGGGCTTCCGCCCGGAGATCGAGGGCCGGCGCACTATTGAAAAGGTCACCGCAGCTGCCGAGGCAGGCCTGCCAGCCCGCAGCATCGTCTCCTACACCGGCTTGGTCTGGACCCCTTATGCAAGGGACGCGCATCGTCGCGGGGTTCTGGACCGGCGGCCGATGTTCACCGCGATTGAACCCCACGGTCTGCGTGAGGCTGATGGCAGTCTTACCACTGTGGATACCATCCTCTGGGCTACCGGGTTCCGGCCCGCATTAGACCACCTGGCTCCGCTGAACCTGGTCAACGAGCAGGGTGGGGTTGCGGTGGCCGGCACAGAGGTGCGGGCCGATCCGCGCATTCATCTGATCGGGTTCGGGCCCTCCCAGTCCACCGTAGGTGCCAACCGGGCTGGGCGCAACGCTGTCCGAGTCCTCACCAGGCGGCTGAGTCGCTCCTGAGCTACGCGGCAGGTGGAAGAATGAAGGCATGAGGATCAATATGTGCAGCGACATTGGCTGTCCCTACGGCTATTCGGGTGCGGCTCTGCTGCAGCAGGTCCTCGCGCAGGGATAGACCTCAAAGGTCCGCTATGTCCGTCCACTCAGCTCGCCCGGGATCGCAGAACTGGCTGGAGACCCTGCGCCTGATGCGGAAGGTGCGGGATCGGATAGACTGTGAGTACGCCCAACCGCTGAACGTAGAAGAGCTGGCCCGCGGCATTTTCGTCTCCGCAGGGCATCTCAGCCGCCAGTTCAAACTCGCCTATGGGGAGTCTCCTTACTCCTATCTGATGACCAGACGGGTGGAGCGTGCCATGGCTATGCTGCGGCATAGTGATATGAGCGTCACTGAAATCTGTTTTGCAGTGGGGTTCTCTTCCTTAGGCACGTTCAGCACCCGATTCACCGAGTTAGTGGGGGTTCCGCCCAGCGTATACCAGCAGACCCAGCCACACGCCCTGAGCGGCATTCCCCCCTGCCTAGCGAAGCAGGCGTCCAGACCGGTCAGGAATCAAGAAGCGCGCCCCGCGGAGCAGGCGTAGATTCGATCCCATGAATATCACCATTCATTACACATTCCTGCCCCATACCGATGCAGAGGCCGCACTCGGCTTCTACCGCGACACTCTGGGATTCGAAGTCCGTCAGGACGTCGGCTACGAGGATATGCGCTGGATCACCGTGGGCCCGCCCAATCAGCCGGAGACCTCCATTGTGCTGCACCCTCCGGCGGTGGATCCCGGAATCACCGAGGAGGAGCGTGACGTCATTCTCACCCTCATCGCCAAGGGCGCATTCACCGCCCTGACCCTCGCCGTGGATGATCTCGACGCCCTCTTCGAGAAACTGGTGGCTGCCGGTGCAGACGTCCTGCAGGAGCCCATCGACCAGGACTACGGAGTCCGCGACTGCGCCTTCCGCGATCCGGCCGGAAACCTACTGCGCATCAACCAGCGAGTCTGAGCCCCAGAAAGGACTCAATCATCCATGACGCTCCCTCTGAATATCGCAATACTCGGGACTCCTGACGTCCCAGCCGCCCGGGACTTCTACTCCCAGGTACTCTCCCCCGGGGTGCAGGACTACGGCGGCTTCGCCAGGATGGCGCTGCACGGCTCCGGTGACATAGGGGTAACCGGCTCCGCTGATCTGGCCGCTGAGACAGGAGTCTCTGCAGAGGGCACAGTCTTCCGCGGCTATATCTTCTCCTACGTGCTGGAACAGCCCAGTGAGGTCTCAGCGGTGATCGAGGCCGCCGCCGCAGCCGGCGCGGAGATCCTCAAACCCGCAAAGAAAGCTCTCTTCGGCTCTTTCTCCGGAGTCTTCCGAGCACCGGACGGTGCAGTCTGGAAAGTCTCCTCCGATAAGAAAAAGGACACCGCCGCACCGCAGAGCCCCCCCCCCGAAGCCGACTGAAACCGGAATCCTGCTCGGTGTGGCCGATCCAAAAGCCTCCAAGAGGTTCTACGCCGCTCTAGGTATGGCCGTTGACCGGGACTATGGAGCCAAGTACGTCGACTTCACCGTCACCGGCGGGGCTCTGCGCCTGGGACTGATGCAGCGCCAGGACCTCGCCAAGGACGTGGGCCTCGCCGCAGCAGGTTCAGGCTTCCAACAGCTGGTCCTCAGCCACGACGCCGCCTCTGCCCAGGACGTCGATGATCTGGTGCACAGAGCCGAAGCGGTAGGGGCGGCCATCACCGCTCCCCCAGCAGCGCAGGAGTGGGGCGGCTATATGGGATACTTCACCGATCCCGGCGGTGGCGTCTGGAAGATCGCATCAGCATGACCAGCTGCCACGGCGTACGTTGTACGATGTTCTGGTGACTATGCGCAGCACAATCTCCAGCCCTGCCTCCGCCTCCTCCACTGCATCCCACGAATTCATCACCGTCCGCGGTGCCCAAGAGAACAACCTGCGCGGGATTGATGTGGACATCCCCAAGCGCAAACTGACCGTCTTTACCGGGGTCTCCGGTTCCGGGAAGTCCTCCCTGGTCTTCGGCACTGTCGCCGCTGAGTCCCGGCGGCTGATCGACGAGACTTATGATGCCTTCATCCAGGGGTTCATGCCTGCTATGGCCCGGCCCGCGGTCGAGGTGCTGGACGGGTTGACCGCCGCTATCATCATCGACCAGGAGCGGATGACACCGAACCCGCGCTCCACTGTAGGCACCGTCACCGATGTCAACGCCATGCTGCGCATCCTCTTCAGCCGCTTCGCCCAGCCGCAGATCGGCTCCCCGCAGGCATACTCCTTCAATGTGGCATCGGCCTCCGGGTCCGGAACAATGACCAAGGCAGACGGTACCGAGGAAACCGCCGGCTTCAGCGTCACCGGCGGTATGTGCATCCGCTGTGAGGGCCGCGGCCAGGTCAACAGCATCGACCTGGGTCAACTGGTGGACGAGTCCAAGTCACTAAATGAGGGCGCCATCACCGTCCCCGGGTTCAAAGTAGGCGGCTGGTCGGTGCGGTTCTACAGCGAATCCGGGTTCTTCGACCCCGATAAGCCGGTGAAGGACTACACCGAGCAGGAGCGCCAGGACCTCTTCCACCGTGAGCCGGGCAAGGTGAAGATTGGCGGGGTCAATATGACCTTCCAGGGGCTGGTCCCCTCGGTGCAGAAGTCCTTCCTGGCCAAGGACCGCGATGCGATGCAGCCACATATCCGGGCCTTCGTGGACCGGGCGGTGACCTTCACCAGCTGCCCGGACTGCGCCGGCACACGTCTTTCCCAGCTCACCCTGTCTTCGAAGATCGCAGACAAGAACATCGCCGAACTGTGCGCCATGCAGATCAGTGACCTCCTGGAGTGGATCGGGCAGCTGGACACCTCCACCGAGAAGCTCCGGGGATCCGCTCCGCTGCTGTCCGCCGTCGCTGAGACTCTGCAGAACTTTGTGCATATCGGCCTGGGGTACCTGTCGCTGGAACGCTCATCGGGCACCCTCTCCGGCGGTGAGGCGCAGCGGGTGAAGATGATCCGGCATCTGGGCTCCTCGCTGACCGATGTCACCTATGTCTTCGACGAGCCCACGGTGGGTCTGCATCCTCATGATGTGGACCGAATGAACGAGCTGCTGATCAAGCTCCGGGATAAGGGAAATACTGTCCTGGTGGTGGAGCACAATCCTGAGGTGATGGCCGTGGCCGATCACATTGTGGATATGGGCCCCGGAGCGGGCAGCCACGGCGGTCAGGTGGTTTACACCGGCGATTTCGCCGGACTGCGCACTTCAGGGACGCTCACCGGGGAGCATCTGGACTCCAGACAGCCGCTGAAGCAGCAGCCGCGCACTGCTGCCGGTTCCCTGGAGATCCGTGGTGCCGCTACGCACAATCTAAGGAACATCGATGTAGATGTCCCCACCGGGGTGCTGGTGGCAGTCACCGGTGTGGCCGGATCAGGCAAGAGTTCCCTGATCCACGGCTCGCTTGGCGGTCGGGAAGGCCTGGTGGCGGTTGACCAGGCACCGATCCGTGGTTCCCGGCGCTCCAACCCGGCCACCTATACCGGACTGCTGGAACCCATCCGCAAGGCATTTGCCAAGGCCAACGGCGTCAAACCGGCCCTGTTCAGCGCCAACTCGGAGGGCGCCTGCCCCACCTGCAGTGGAGCCGGGGTGATCTACCAGGATCTGGGCATCATCGCAGGGATCTCCACCGTGTGCGAGGAGTGCCAGGGCAGACGTTTCCAAGCCTCGGTCCTGGAGTACACCCTGGGCGGGAAGAACATCGCTGAGGTGCTCGCCATGCCTGCGGAGGAGGCCCTGGACTTCTTCAGCGGAAATAGTCACGCTGGGGCCGCTAAACTGCCCGCGGCCCAGAAGATCCTCACCCGGCTCTGCGATGTGGGACTGGGCTACCTCACCCTGGGGCAGCCGCTGAGCACGCTCTCCGGCGGTGAGCGCCAACGGGTGAAACTCGCCATCGAGATCGGCGCCGCGGCTGAGGTGATTGTGCTGGATGAGCCGAGTGCAGGCCTGCATATGGCAGACACTGACCGTCTGATCGGCATGCTGGAGAAGATCGTGGACTCCGGACGGACCGTGATCGTCATTGAGCACAACCTGGAGGTGATCTCCCGGGCTGACTGGATCATCGATATCGGCCCCGGCGCTGGTCATGACGGTGGCGAAGTGATCTTCTCCGGCGCCCCCGGTGACCTGATGTCAGTGCCCCGTTCGCTGACCGGACTGCATCTCAGCCGCCGGCACAGTCACCCCGCTGCCGCCGCTGAATAACTGACAGATCATGACCACACCACCTGTTCCAGATCTCACTCCTGAGGAACGCCAGCACCTGCACCAGTTCTACAAGGTGCTGCACACCCACCCGGAGCTGAGCATGCAGGAGTACCGTACGGCCGAGCGGATCGAGGCGGAGCTGGAGTCGATGGGGGTGGAGAGCTTCCGCTGCGCCGGAACTGGGGTGGTCGCTGTGGTACGCAACGGCGAGGGCCCAGTGGTTGCGCTGCGCGCCGATACCGACGGGCTGCCGATGCTGGAGCGTACCGGTGTGGACTATGCCTCGCAGGACCGCGGCACCGCCTCCGATGGAACTGAGGTACCGGTGATGCATGGCTGCGGCCATGACACGCATATCGCCTGTCTCACCACCGCGCTGCGCATGCTGCTGCGCCGGCGCACGGATTGGAGCGGAACTCTGGTGGCCGTGTTCCAACCGGGTGAGGAAGTCGGCCAGGGTGCCCGCGCCATGGTGGCGGACGGACTGTGGGAGCGGGTGCCGCGCCCTGACGTGGTGTTGGGCCAGCATGTCTCCAACCAGCCTTCGGGCACGGTGACCATGGCGATCGGCCCGGCAATGGCGGGGACAGATTCGTTGCGGGTGACCGTCCACGGCAAGCAGGCTCACGGCTCCAGGCCGCATCTGGGGATTGATCCGATCGTACTGGGTGCGGCAATGATCTCCCGGCTGCAGACCATTGTTTCCCGGGAGGTCGATGCCCATGAACCGGCGGTGGTGACTGTGGGCGTGTTCCGCGGGGGTCTGAAGGAGAACATCATCCCCGAACGGGCCGAGTTCACCGTCAATATTCGCACCCTCACCGAACCGGTGCGGGACCAGGTGCTGGCCGCGGTGAAACGAATTGTCCGAGGTGAAGCAGAGGTTGCCGGTGCCCCAGTACCGGAGATCGAGCACTACTCCCAGCTTCCGCCCACCATCAACAATGTCGATGCCGCCAAGCAGACGTATCAGGCCATTGAGCAGGCGCTTGGAGCAGAGCTGGTCAGTGTGGAGCGGCCGCGTATGGGCTCGGAGGACTTTGGACTGCTCGGCAAGGAGGCCGGCGTGCCTTCGGTGCTCTGGTTCTTCGGCGGTGCCGAGGCCGGTGCGGTTGATCCGCCAGGAAACCATTCCCCGTTCTTTGCACCTCCGCTGGAGCCCACGCTGAGCACTGGAGCTCGGACGATGGCTGCAGCCGCTCTGCACTGGCTGAGCACACCAAGCATTGCGCACGGTTAGAATACGTGTTCTAATAAGGACTGCGCGATGGGAAGCGCTGACGCGTGCAGAGACCCTCCTCACTGTTTCTGCACGCGTCTCCCGTTAACGGTCCCTCCTCCGAGTTTTCACCTGCTGCAGAACATGGCGGCACTCGTTGTTCACCGCGGCCCGCATACAGTTCTTCCCAGTGCTGAAGGGCCGCGTAAGCTGAAGCCGATGGCTATCAGCGTGTTTGACCTGTTCAGCGTGGGCGTGGGGCCCTCCTCCTCGCACACTGTAGGGCCGATGCGTGCCGCACGGCGGTTCGTTGCCGAACACCTGGTGGCAGATGACGACGCCGCCCCAGGCACCGCTGGCACTGGCGGCTCCGCAGTTGCCCGCTCAGCACCAATCGACCGGCTAGCCGGGATTCAAGTGGAGCTGTTCGGCTCACTCTCCGCCACCGGCGCCGGGCATGGCACCTTTGACGCGATTCTATTGGGGCTGGAGGGCTGGGCTCCTGAAGAGATCCAGCCTGAGGATGTCGATGAGCGCAAAGCAGCCATTGAGGCCTCCGGCACGGTACAGGTTGCAGCCCAACTGGGGCGCCGCCGGGATATAACCCTGCGGGTAGCTGATTTCATCCAGCGGCCACTGACCCATCTGGAACGGCATTCCAATGCAATGGTTCTGCGCGCAGTGGATGCTGCTAATGAGCTCTTGGCCGAGGAAACCTACTATTCGGTGGGCGGTGGGTTCGTGGTGGCAGACAGCGACGACCCAGAGGCTGAGCTCAATGCTGCTGATGCGCAGATCCCCTACCCGTTCCGCACCTCGGCGGAACTGATGGACCATTGTGCGGCCACCGGTCTGCCGGTCTCGGAGATCATGCTGGCCAATGAGACGGCCCGCCGGCCCGAGTCTGAGGTGTTGGCCGGCATCTGGCACCTCTGGGAAGTGATGGAAGCGTGTAAGGACTCTGCCCTGAAGCGGGAGGGGCCGTTGCCGGGCGGGCTGAAGGTGCGGCGTCGTGCCCCTGCCTGGCATGCCAAGATGTGGGCCGATGACCCCGACCGCTCTCATGCCTATTGGCAGGAGTGGGTGAACCTGGTGGCGCTGGCGGTCAATGAGGAGAATGCCTCCGGGGGCCGGGTAGTGACTGCACCTACCAATGGGGCAGCCGGAATCATCCCGGCGGTGGGTTTCTACGCCACGCACTACGGCCCCGGTTCCAGCTTCGCCCAGAAGACTGATCTGCGCCGGATCGTGACCTCCTATTTGCTCACTTCCGCGGCCATCGGGGTGCTGTATAAGGAGCAGGCCTCGATCTCTGGGGCGGAGGTGGGCTGTCAGGGGGAGGTCGGCTCGGCTTCCTCGATGGCCGCAGCGGGTCTCTGTGAGGTCCTCGGCGGGACTCCGGCCCAGGTGGAGAATGCCGCGGAGATCGCCATGGAGCACAATCTGGGGCTGACCTGTGACCCGATTTCCGGATTGGTGCAGGTGCCCTGTATTGAGCGCAATGCGATCGCAGCCACCAAAGCGGTCAATGCCGCGCGGATGGCGCTGATGGGCGACGGCGAGCATCGGGTCACCCTGGACGAGGTCATTGCCACCATGCGCGAGACCGGCAAGGACATGTCCCATAAGTACAAGGAGACTGCCCTGGGCGGCCTGGCAGTCAATGTGGTGGAATGCTGAGTTTTTGAAGTCTGCACATCGTTTCATGCGCGCCTCACCCAAGTACGCTGAACGTATGCATGCAGTGGTGAAGCGGTTGAGCCGCAAAGATGCCGCGGATGTGCTGGCCGGGTTCACCGCTGATCCAGAAATGCTCCGGCAAGGCGATGTCACGGACCTGGACTCGGCCCAGAACTACATCGACTTCATCACCGACCCTAACGAGGGCAATCACGGGTTTGCCGTGGAGTTGGACTCCCAGTGCGGCGGCGTCGTTGGAATCAACGGCGCCTCGGCGCACCGGCTGGGCTGGTTCTTCTATTGGATGCACCCGCAGTTCCGCGGGTATGGGCTGACGGCCCGTGCTGCTGCCACGGTGGCCAACTGGGCACTGAGCTCAGGCGGATTCGAACGCCTGGAGCTGGGCCACCGGGTGAACAATCCGGCATCCGGTGCAGTGGCGCAGGCGGCAGGGTTCCGCCATGAGGGCACCGAGCGGAAGAAGTTTCTTGTCGGCGGCGAGCGCGTGGATGTGCTGACCTACGGCAGGCTGGCCACAGATCCGCTGCCGCAGACCCACCCACTTCCCCTCTCCAAGGTAGAATAGATCACATGGCCGCACCGCTGTTTCCTGAGTCTGCTCTGACTGCCAGTCTGCTCTATGCCCTGGGGCATGGCCGTGACCCCGATTCCGGCGGCTCGGAATTGCCGGCAGAGATGGTTGAGCAGGTGACCGGCCTGCTGGAGGATCAAGGTACCCCGGAGTTGGTTCCGCAGGTGCTGGCCGGCGTCCGGGCCGGGCAGCAGAGGCTGGAGCAGGACCCGTCTGCGACGATCTCGGCTAATGTGTACACCGAGCTGCGTAAGAAGTTCATCGCTGATCACGGCATCGTCTCCAGCAAGGGCAGGCGGGTCTGGCCGGTGGGCACTATCACCCTGTTGAAGCGGGCAGGCGGCTCCTGGAATGAGGCGCTGAACTCGGCCGGGCTGGCCACCAGCGCCCGGCAGCGGCCCAAAGGATTCGGGGTGGCGACTTTCACTCCAGAACAGTTCGACATCGCTATTGAGGACTATAAGCGCGACGCCAAAGAGGCCGGATTCGCCACCAAATACGACAACTATCTGGAGTGGCGGAAGTACCACCTCAGCAAGGGCCGGACCAATCTGCCCTCAGGACCTGCGGTGCGCAACCACTACGGCAGCTGGAGTAAGGCGATCGGCGGCAAGGTCAGCGCCGGGCTGCGCGAGTTCGTGCCGCCGCCCTCGGACAAATACTTCTACCTTGACTGATCACTGCTGCGCCTACCGCAGCAGGTGAGCCGATGCCGGTATGCTTCAGCTCGTGGAGCAGGGTGAGGCCTGGCGGATGCCTCAGTACGGACTGGAACACGGTGCTGCAGCGGCAGTGATTGCTGCAGTGCTGGTAGCCAGTGTGATCCTGGTACGCCGCTGCGAGGATGTCCATGCTGCTGAGCGGTGGCTGCGGCGCTGCGGCTGGGTGCTGCTGACAGTCTCAGTGGCCTGGACTCTCTGGGGTCTGCTGCCGATGAACTTTCTGCTCCATGAGTCCCTGCCGTTCCACTTCTCCGACGCCATCCGCCTCCTGACCGCCATCTCGCTCATTGCACGTCCCGGCTGGGCCGTGGCGGTGCTCTACTACTGGGGGTTCACGCTGAACCTGCAGTCGGTGCTCACCCCGGATTTGAATTACCGGCAGGTGGAGCACCTGGAGTACCTGATGTACTGGCTCCTCCACGGGGCAGCACTGATTGTCCCTGCGGTGCTGGTCTGGGGCCTGGGGTACCGGCCCACCTGGCGCGGTTATGCCCTGACCCTGGCAGCAACTGGGCTGTGGGGCGGCGTCGCCATGGTGGTCAACAGTCGGCTGGGTACCACCTACAGCTATGTCAGCGGCGGACCTGAGGGCTCCTCGCTGCTCGATGTTCTCGGTCCCTGGCCCCTGTACTTGGTCTCGGTGGCTGGCCTGATGGTTCTGGGCTGGGGGTTGATGACCTGGCCCTGGGAAACCCCACGCCAGCGTGAGAACACTGCACGGGCGGATCGCTTCGGTTTCACTCGCCGCATCCAGGCTCGATCCGGCGGCGAGACACCGACCACCGGGCCCCACCGTGCTCCCGCGCAACATTCATCAGGATCTGCCGAACCCGCCGCATAGTACTCCCAACGAATGTTGCAGATTCAGCGCTGAGGAGCGCCGTGCTGCAACTTTGGCTGGGACTCCAGGGGGCATCTCTCTGTATGACCAGGAGTCCCATGGAACCCAAGCCGGAAGCCAGCCTGCGTCTGCTGCCGCAGTAGAGTGAACAAGTGCGACATATTCAGATGCCCGCAGCCGGGTTGAGCGCCCCGCAGGTGATCCTGGGGATGATGCGGATTGCCGAGCGGACCGATGATGAGATCCGTGCCCTGGTCGGTGCCGCGCTGGAGGCTGGGGTGAACTATGTGGACCACGCCGATATCTACTCCCCGGGTCTGAGCGTGCACGAATGCGAGCGCCGGTTCGCCCAGGCCATGCAGCTCAGCCCAGCCGAACGGGAGCAGCTGACTATTCAGACCAAGGTCGGCATCGTCAAGGATGGCCCCCGCTACGACTTCTCCTACGAGCACATCATCTCCTCGGTGGAAGGTTCCCTGCGAGCGCTGGGCACCGACTACGTGGATGTCCTGCTGCTGCACCGTCCGGACCCGCTGGTGGAGCCGGAGGAAGTGGCCCGGGCTTTCAACCAGCTGCATTCAGCGGGGAAGGTGCGGCATTTTGGGGTCTCCAATCACACACCGGCCCAGATGGAGCTGCTGCACCGGAACCTGGACCAGCCGCTGACGGTTAACCAGGTGCAGCTCTCGCTGCCGCATGCTGCCATCCTCACTGAGGGGCTGCTGGCCAATACGCTGGGCGCGGCACCGCATATCTCCCCGGACGGGGCAGGAGTGGTGGAATATTGCCGGATGAACGGGATCGCCCTGCAGGCATGGTCGCCCTACCAGTCCCCCACCGGGGTCTTCATCGGGAACCCGGAATACCCGGAGCTCAATGCAGTGCTGGAGTCGCTGGCTGAGACCCACGGAGTAACCCCAACCGGTATTGCCACAGCCTGGATCACCCGCCACCCCGCGGATATCCAGGTGGTGCTGGGCACTACCCAGCCCGCCCGGGTCCGCGAGGCGGCCGAGGGTGCTGATATTCGGCTCAGCCGGGCCGAGTGGTTCCAGCTGCTGCGGGCTGCCGGCCACCCGGTGCCCTAACAGAGCCTCCTAAACTCGCTCCACCGGCAGCCAGTAATCGCAGGTGGCGGTGCCTGCTTCCTCCGAGTACTCGAGGTAAGCCACCAGGGAGGGGCCGGGCCGGAGCCGCCAGGGGTTCGAGGGGAACCATTCTGTGGCCGTGGCGGCCATTGTCTCCTGCAGAACTTCCGGGTGTTCTCCGGCGGTCCGGAACACGGCCCAGGCACCAGCCTCGACCTCGATGGCGTCAAGTCCCTCTGGTACTGCAGTGTCCGCAGTGACCGCAACACCCTGCATATGGGTCAGTTGGCTGCCCTCGGTGTAGTCAGGGTCCACGTCGTCGCTGACTTGCAGCAGCCCATTGGGCTCGGTGTTGCTGATCTCGTGGAGTCGGGCGTATTCGGTCTTCGGGATGGAGGCTACGTGTTCGGCAATATGTGGGTTGATGCCTTCGTAGATCAGCGGCACACGAGCAGCGTGGCCGATGAGGCGGAAGGCTGGGCGTTCGGTGATTCGGGCATCCATGTGGGCGCTCCCTTCGACGGTCAGGCGAAACCTGAGTTGTGGTTGACTGCGAAGGGGGCCACCATGACGGCGGACCTCACCGTGACTGACGCCGTGCACTGCGCGGAGAGCACGCCCGAAGGCTTCAGTGGACCCGTACCCATAGCGGACTGCGATGGTCAGCAGGTCTTCGCTGCCGATGACATCGGCTGCGGCTACCGTCATCCGGCGCCGCCGCAGGTACTCCGAGACCGGCATACCGGCCAGGGATGAGAACATCCGGCGCAGGTGGTAGGCCGTGGTCCCAGAGGTACGGGCGAAGGCCTCGAGGTCGATCTCATCCCTGAGATGATGCTCGATCTCATCGGCCAGGCGGTTGAGGATCTCAATCATGGCTGCTCCCTTCGCCATCAACTCTCCCGCGCGGCCAACCCGGTGCGCCCGACTTCTCCGGTCCGATCTGATCGGGTAGCGCCGGCGAACACTAGGTCAGTGGGCCCCTGCCCCGGCGGGACGTGCGGAAAGGCGCGGCAGCAGGCGGGAGATCTCCTGGTCGAGCTGCTCAGCGGAGGCCACCACTGTCTCCGCACCGGCTTCCTGAAGTTCACCCTCGGGGGCGTATCCCCAAGCCACGCCGATGCAGGAGATGCCGTGGCGGGCAGCACCTTCGACGTCGAATTTTCGGTCACCGATCATTACCACTGGCAACCGGCCACCGTCCTCGGCGCTCAGACCGAGTTGTCCCAGGGCCTCAGCGATGATGGGGCCCTTGCTGGTATGCGGGATCACCTCATCGGGGTCGGATCCGGCAACGGCGTCAAAGAATCCGCTCAGCCCCTGAATCTGCAGTAACCGGTTGGCCTGAGGCCCAGGCTTGGAGGTGGCCACTGCGAGCGCCACCCCCTGGTCCCGCAGCCTCCCGAGGAGTTCGCCGATGCCCGGGTACACCTTGCTGGCAGCCATGCCTTCGCGGATATAGCCGGCGCGGTAGTTCTCGATGAGCTTGGGAATCAGCTCCTCGGTCACCCCGGGCAGTGCTTTCAGGCTGGTCGCCAGCGGGGGGCCGATGAAGCTCTTCAGCATCTGCTCATCCGGCACACTGATCCCGTGATCCCGCAGTGCTGCGGCGATGCCGCCGGTGATGGCACCTGCTGGGTCCACCAGTGTCCCATCGAGGTCAAAGATCGCGGCAGAGTGAGTCATGATCCCATCCTGCCACGCCCAACGGCTGGTCAGCAGGGACAGACCGGCTGTTCCTCGGTAGGTAGGATCACCCCATGGGGCGCAGCGGTTGTGGGCACGACGACGCGGGCGGCTCGCCTCCGCGCCCAAAGGTTGATTTCAAACGGTCCCTGGACAGCTACCGCGCCAAGCCGGGCGCGTTCCGCGTAGTGGATGTGCCGCCTATGCGCTATCTCATGGTGGATGGGCATGGCGACCCGAACACCTCGACTTCTTACGCGCAGGCTCGCGAGGCGCTCTACCCGGTGGCATATTCGGTGAAGTTCGCCAGCCAGCAGGAACTCGGCCGGGACTATGTGGTCCCGCCCTTGGAGGGGCTGTGGTGGGCTGAGAATATGGATGTTTTCACCGTCGCACGCGATAAGTCCCAGTGGAACTGGACGATGATGCTTATGGTGCCTGAATGGGTCGAGACAACTATGGTCCAGGCCGCAGTGCAGAGCGTCGGCACTAAACGTAGGCCCACAAGATTGGGAGACCTTCGGCTGGAGACCTTGGCGGAGGGCCGGTGCGTGCAGACCCTGCATATCGGCGCCTTCGACGACGAGGGGCCCGTCCTGGCCAGAATGCATGAGGAGTTCATCCCTGCCCAGGGTCTGCGTATGACTGGCGAACACCACGAGGTCTATTTCAGCGATCCCCGCAGAACCTCTCCCGCAAAACTGCGCACCCTGCTGAGGCAACCAGTCTCCGCCGCCAGTTGAGGGCTTCGGGAGCAGCGACACGGGCTCCGCTACTCTTGAGCTATGTCCCCTGATGGAGAACACGCACCTGATCATGACGTGGCAGACGCAGCGCTCACTGCCGATGACCAGATTCTCGTGGAGTTCATTCTGCAGAAATTTGATGAGCTGCTCGGTGTCCTCCGGCAGCTCGATGATGAGCAAGCGAACGCCACCCTTCCAGCTGACGGCAGCAACTCCGTGGTGCAGCTGGTGACGCACTGCTGCGGGATGATGCGGCGGTGGTCTTCGACAGTAAACCTGGGCATGGAGGTGCCGCGTGACCGCAGGGCCGAGTTCCAGGCAGTAATGCCTGCTGCGGAGGCCTTAGAACTGGCCGCACGCACACGGGAGCTGTTCCTGAAGGATGTGACACAGACAGATTTCGACGCCGCCCCGGTGCACGTGCCGCCGGGACGGGATCACTTCTGGACAGCCAGCTGCCGTGGCGTGCTCTTCCACGTACTGGAGGAGATCGCCCAGCACCTGGGTCAGGCCGAGATCACCCGCGACTGCCTCGGCGGCCACTAGAGGACTATCGTCCCTCAGCTCTGCTGATAGCTGGTCGGTGCTATGCCGCTATCTCCTGCGATGTGAGTCTCGGAACCGGGCACCCTGTCGGTGTTGTGGGCAGAAACGGCCAACCAGGCGTCGTCGTTCTTATGCAGAACGAAGCTGAAGATACCCCGCCGCTCCCCCGGTTCGCCGCCGTTCTGCGGACTCTGACCGGACAGAGTCCACTCGAGATGCACCACGGCGGCGGAATCACCCAGACGGCGCAGCTTGGTGCGCTGCACCTTCATCTCTGAGTCGCCGAAGATCCGGCGGAACCCGTAGTCATGGGCCTGGCGGATACGCTCGCGGTCCTCCCACCAGAGCCCGACGACGTTGACGAAGTCCGCATCCTGCGCGAACAGTCCCGCCAGAGCGGCGGCATCGGTCCGGTTCCACGCCTGGACGAATCGGTCAGCAATCTCTTCCGGCTCGTCCATAGGGCGGTCGCTATTTGAGGGCACGCCCTCAGTTTGGCACAGCACCGGTGAAGGAGACCGGCTTGCCAGCGTCTGGCGCAGCAGAACAAGCACTAAGAGCACCGTGACGCTTGAAGAATTCAAGACTCAGCCCTTCCGAGCTCATCGCCAAGGCCGCGGCCGGTACATCACTGGGGAAAACAACTCTCTGCGGAATCTAAAGAAGGTATCGCGTACGCCGAGAGTATCTATGTGAGCGCCGTCAGGTACGGAGCAAGAGTCTTCATAAAACAGGGAGGTATCTTCCGCTTATAGGAAAAGGGGTATCCATTTGAGTGCCAACGGGACCGGGTAGGCTGATCGGGATGTAAGTGCCCC
>NZ_WRPM01000063.1 GCF_009758175.1 Nesterenkonia alkaliphila | reverse complement strand
CCGCGCTCACAGACCCTCAACTGACGCTGATCAGGGCTTTGGCACCTAAATGGATACCCCTTAAAGATTAACCGGCCAATAGCCCAAAAGAACCCCAATTAGCCGGATAAGCCGACGGCACCGACCTGCCCCATCGAACCGATGAGGTGATGACGGTCCAGAGCGTGCACGAACTTCCGCGACCGGAACTGGCCGTATTCAACTGGTCGTCGCAGCACCTACCCGATGGAGGTGTTCGATGGGCACTAGTCCGAGGCAGAAGAAGATCAGGGAAGAGCGAGGGCTCATGTTCTCGCCAGGACGCCCCAGCATCGCGTGGCGTCAGGACATAGTCCGCTTCTGGGAAGCTATCGCGGCCGGCGCGAAGACTCGAGAAGCCGCGGTCGCCGCTGGGATTTCAGAGCCTGTAGCTCACCGCTGGTTCAAGCATGCTGGTGGAGTGAATCCACGACTGGCACCCACCACCTCCGGACGATACCTCTCCTCAGCTGAGCGGGAGGACATCGCCTTATGGCGCGCCCAGGAAGTCGGAGTCCGTGAGATCGCAAAGCGACTGGGCCGCAGCCCGTCGACCATTTCTCGGGAATTGCGCCGTAACGCCTCCACTTGCACCTACCGCCTGGAGTACAAAGCATCAACAGCGCAGTGGCACACCGAACGCCGAGCCAAGCGACCCAAGACCGCGAAGCTGGTCACCCACCACCAGTTACGCCAGTACGTCCAAGACAAGCTCAGCGGTGAAATCGTCACCGCCGAAGGTGAGATCGTCGGCCCCACCGGGCCGATCTGGGATGGAAAGAACAAACCTCACCGCGGGGACCGGGAGTGGGTCACCGGCTGGAGCCCTCAGCAGATCGCTCGGCGCCTGCCCTTGGACTTCCCTGAGAATGAGTCGATGCGGATCTCCCATGAGGCGATCTACCAGGCGCTCTACGTTGAGGGCCGTGGCGGGCTTGAGCGCAAGCAGTCCTGGCACCTGCGCCGAGGCCGGGCCAAACGGACGCCGAGAGCGAGAACCCGCCAACAAGCCTGGGCGCACGTGACTGCGGAGACGGTGCTTGAGAAGCGTCCCACGGAGGTCGAGGACCGCAAGATCGCCGGGCACTGGGAAGGTGACCTGATCATCGGGTTGAAGCGTTCGGCCGTGGCCACGTTGATCGAGCGCACCACCCGCTACGCGATGCTGGTCCACCTGCCCCGCCAGGCCGGGTACGGGCAAATTCGACCAACGAAGAACGGCCCGGCACTGGCGGGGTATGGGGCGTTGACCATGAAAGACGCTCTGGCGAAGTCGATCACCCATCTGCCTGATCAGCTGCGCCGTTCTTTGACCTGGGACCGCGGCAAAGAGCTCTCGGCACATGCGCTGCTGACAAAGGAGACTGGGCTGCCGGTGTACTTCGCTGACGCGAAGAGTCCCTGGCAGCGTGGCTCCAACGAGCACCTCAATGGTCTGCTTCGGCAATACTTCCCGAAAGGCACTGACCTCTCCAGGTGGAACGCCACCGAGATCGCAGCTATCGCCACCGCCATGAACAACCGGTCACGCGGGATCTTGGGGTGGCGCACTCCCGCCGAGGCGTTCGCCGATCAACTACGCTCAGTCCAACAACACACTGTTGCGACGACCCGTTGAATACGGCTTGAGATCCTGCATCGCTGTGACAGCGCAGCTGTTCATGCTTCGGTCATGACTCCATGATCCTTTCCAAGCAATGGAGTCTCCAAGAAACCCAGGGCGCTTCAGCCCCGACTTGTATACCCCCGAGGGTATATGTCAGACTTGCATACATACCCCCCGGGGTATCCATCGACTGTCAGGAAGGGGAGCGATCTCATGCTTCTAGAACGCATCTACGACGAGGACCTTGCCCAGGCCAGCTACTTCATCGGCTGCCAGGCCACCGGTGAAGCCATGGTCATCGACGCCCGCCGCGACGTCGGCGAATACTTCGATCTCGCCGCGAACCATGGCATGCGCATCACTAAGGTCGCCGAGACCCATATCCACGCCGACTACCTCTCCGGCACCCGTGAGCTCGCGGCCGCGGCAGGTGCCGAAGCGTTCGTCTCCGGCGAGGGGGGCGAGGACTGGCAGTACGGCTTCGATGCCACCCGGCTGAAGCACGGTGACGTGATCACCCTGGGCAACATCCGCGTGGAGGCCCGTCACACCCCCGGCCACACCCCCGAGCATCTGGTGTTCCTGGTGACCGACGGCGCCTTCAGCGATGACCCCGGCTATATGATCTCCGGAGACTTCGTCTTCGCCGGAGATCTCGGCCGCCCGGACCTGCTCGATGAGGCTGCCGGGGGAGAGGACACCCGCTTCGAAGGTGCCAAGCAGCTCTATGCCAGCCTGAAGAACGAGTTCCTCACCCTGCCCGACCACATCTTGGTCTATCCCGGCCACGGCGCAGGCAGCGCCTGCGGCAAGGCCCTGGGCGCACTGCCGGCCACCACGGTCGGCTACGAGCGGGCCAACGCCTGGTGGTCCAAGCACCTTGCCGCCGATGACGAGCAGGGCTTCATCGACGAGCTCCTCGATGGTCAGCCTGACGCTCACGCCTACTTCGGGCGGATGAAGCGCGAGAACAAAGAAGGCCCCGCCGTGCTGGGTCCGCTGTCTCCACTGAAGGCGTTCACCTCAGACCAGGTGCGTAGCGCCCTGGAGGAGGACCGGGCGATCTTCGTGGACACCCGCACCAACGACGAGGTCAAGAAGGGCACCGTCCTCGGGGCACTGAATATCCCGGCCGGCGGCAAGTTCGCCAGCTTCGGCGCCTGGGCCTATGACCCCGAAACCGAGACCCGGCCGCTGATCCTCCTTGCTGAGGATCAGGACCAGGCTGAGACCATGCGCAATCACCTCATGCGGGTGGGCATCGACCGGGTGAAGGGTTATACGATCAGCCTCGCCGATCTGCCCAAGATTCAGCCGGCGACCATCACCCCGGCGGAGCTCGAGGACTTCGAGCCGGCGCTTCTGTTGGATGTGCGCAACAAGTCCGAGCACGCCGCCGGTCACATCCCGGGCTCCAAGCAGCTCAGCGCCGGACGGGTGCTCTGGCATCAGGACCAGCTGCCTAAGAGCGGTCCGATCGTGACCTACTGCCAGTCCGGGACTCGGAACTCGGTGGCGGCCAGCGCGCTGCGCCGGCAGGGCTACGACGTCCGGGAACTGGTCGGCAGCTACGCCGGCTGGTCGGAATACAAGCATTCCAACTAAGACACAACCCCATTCGTTTTCGAGAGGAACCTCCCGCCCTATGGCTACCACCACGAACCCTGTAAGCACTGGCACCACCACGTCGACGCCAACCTCCGCGGCCACCGCGCCCATAAGCCCGAGCGAGCTCGCCGAGAAGCTCCAGTCCGAGCAGGCTCCGCTGTTGGTGGACGTGCGCACACCCGCGGAGTATGAGTCGCTGCGGGTCCCCGGATCACACAACATCCCGTTGGACCTATTGCAGAAGAACAAGGAGGCCCTGGCCGAGCAGTTCAGCGGTGAGATCGTGCTGATCTGCCAGACCGGCAACCGCGCCAACCAGGCCCTGCAGCTGCTGCGTGCTGCAGGTGTTGACACCGCTCGGGTGCTCGAGGGCGGCGTCGTCGCGATGGAGGCACAGCACAGCCAGCACACCCACCGGGGTCAGCAGCGTTGGGCCATGGACCGCCAGGTCCGGATGGTCGCCGGTTCCCTGGTGCTCACCGGGTTCTTGGGCAGCAAGCTGATCTCACCGAAGGTCGGTTACCTGGCCGGCGCGATCGGTGCCGGGCTGACCTTCTCCGCGCTCACTGATTCCTGCGCGATGGCTGCGGTGTTAAACAAGATGCCGTGGAACAAGGTCGAGGCTGATCCCACGGTGGAGAAGCTGCTGGCCGAGATCCCACGCTCCACCGCGATCCAGGCAGGCCAAACCCAAGCGTTGCGAGGATGAACGGGGGTCTGATTCTGGCGATGGTCCTCGCCGTCGGGATCGGGCTCTCCCTGGGCCTGCTCGGCGGCGGGGGCACCATCCTCGCCGTTCCGCTGCTGACCTACGTGGCAGGCTTCCCTGCGCATGAGGCCATTGCTGCGTCCATGTTCATCATCGGGGTGACCTCCGCAGTCAGTGTCCTGGCTCACGCCAGGCGTGGCAATGTGCAATGGCGGACCGGATTCATCTTCGGGGCGGCGGCGATGGTCGGGGCCTTCGGCGGTGGACTTCTGGGGAGTCAGCTGCCCAGTGTGGTGCTGATGGTGGCCTTCGGCGCCATGATGGTCGCCACCGCGTTGGCGATGATCATGGACCGCAAAGTCACCCAGACTGGTGAGGAGCGGAAGAAGCTGCCCCTGGGCAAGATCCTCGCCGAAGGACTGGTGGTCGGTCTGGTGACCGGCATGGTCGGCGCCGGCGGTGGATTCCTGGTGGTCCCGGCGCTGGTGCTGCTGGGTGGGCTGTCTATGCCCGCTGCAGTGGCTACCTCCTTGCTGATCATCTCGATGAAGTCCTTCACCGGCCTGGCCGGGTACCTGACCTCGGTGAGCATCGACTGGGTACCGGTGCTGATGATCACCGCGATCACGGTGATCGGGGCACTTATCGGGACTGTGCTGGGCAAGCATGTCCCAGATAAGGCGCTGAAGAAGACCTTTGGGTACCTGGTGCTGGTTATGGGCGTGGTGGTGTTCCTGCAAGAACTGCCGCTGGCCTACGGGGTGGCGGCAGCGGTGGCCATTGTGGCGCTGCTGGGGATCCTGTTGTACCGCCGACGCGGACAATTGTTGACATCATAGAGACAACCAGAGAGACACCAGGCAGCGCGAGAAACAGGAGAGAATCATGAGAGAAGCGGATCCAGAGACCCAGCGCAAGATCGTGAACCGTCTGAAGCGAGCTCGCGGCCAGCTGGACTCGGTGATCAACGCGGTGGAGAACGGCGGAAGCTGCCGCGACGTGGTTACCCAGCTTTCGGCCGTGTCCACGGCATTGGACCGGGCCGGGTTCGCCGTGGTGTCCTCAGCGATGCAGTTCTGCGTCACTGAACCAGAACGGGCCGCGGACACCGAGGATGGACTCACGGTGGAAGAGCTGGAGAAGCTGTTCCTGTCCCTGGCCTGAAAGGGGAACAGGCCGCCAGATGGGTCCGGGTTGATCTCTGACGTGGAGAGGCCGACCAGCCCTAGTCCGTCATAGAGATTCAGGCGTGATGGGGTCGGCGCTGGCCAGTGAGGTTAAGGCTGCACGCAATCGAGCGTCGGCGACTTCGCGCACCTGGGGAGCGTCGCTGAGCTGTACCAGGGTCTGAGGATCGACCGCATAGATGATGCTCTGGTCGCCTTCGATGCCGCGACGGACCATGACATTGCACGGCAACAATGCGCCGAGTTGAGGCTCGGCGGCGAGGGCCTTACTGGTTAGTCCTTGGTTACAGGCCTCCAAGATAACAGTAGTCACCGAGGGCCTCGGCGGATTCCGCGCCTAACTTCTTCTCAAAGGTGGCCTTGACATCAATCTCGCTGAGGATGCCGAAGCTCTGTTCTGCCAAGGCCTCGCGTGTACGTTCTACGGCTTCGGCGTAGGGCAACCGGATAGTGAGGGTGCGGGTAATAAGACATGATCGTCTCCTCCTCGGGGCGGAAGAGAACCACAGGCGGGCACCACCCTCGCACGGAGTGCTGAAAGAGAAACGACAGAACGGTGCCTGGCAGCAGCAGCCATTTTCTGTTGACGGTTACCCCGAGCACCTTTCCCAGGAATGCCAGGGACGACGCGTTGAGTTCAAGGACGCGCTCGAAGTCCCACTCGCGCTCTAGCTGTCGGATGCGTCCGGAGATCTCCGAGGCAGGTTTTCCCGCGTAAAGCTGAAGGCGCTCGATGATCTCCTGGTCTAGATGTACTGACCGGGGACGTTGGTTGAGCCAGTGTGATTCGCTGATCTGAAGCCTGGCGCATGGAGAGCCTCCTGCGGTGGAGTGGAACTGCCTAGGTATCCGCTCACGCACAGGAGGCTCCCATGTCCCACGCTAACGCTGCTCTGACTCGGCGTCACCGCCTGAAGGTCGCGCAGCTCGTCGTTGATCAAGGCGTTCCGGTCTCCGAAGTCGCAGCCCGGTTCCAATGCGCCTGGCCCACCGTGAAGCGCTGGGCGACCTGGTACGCAGCCGGGGAACTGATGACCGATCGTTCCAGTCGTCCTCACCGGATGCCAGCGAAGACCTCGCCGGCGGTGACGAAGCGGATCGTGTCCCTGCGGCTTCGTAAACGCCTCGGCCAGGTCCAGATTGCCGCTGCGACCGGGGTCGCGCCCTCGGTCACGTCGCGACCCTGCTAGCTGTAGGATCCCGCGGATCTTGTCACACAGGCGATCTGCTGACATGGGGAATGACCTCTCGGTGAGACGCGGTCTGTCTCACTAACTTGTCGTAATCCTCAGACTCGCCCGGAGGGACACCCCGGCCGCCCAGGGTTGAGGGCACAGCAGTGTCTCTATTTCCTCGAGAGCCCCTACGCGCGAGATCACTCCGGCGAGGCTGCTGGGACCTTCTCGTGGCGGAACCACTTTTCTGCAATGGCCACTTCTGGGTCGATCCCGAGCTGCTTCGCGTAGACCAGGCACATTCCGAGGACGTCTCCGAGCTCGTTGGCCACGAGTTGCTGCTGTTCTTCTGTGCTCAGGCCACGATTTCTGCTCTGACCGGTCGCGGTGAGGTGGGCTTGGGCGAGTTCACCGACCTCTTCTGTGAGTTTGAGGAGAGCCCAGTCGGCAGAACGGTTGATCCCGTACACCTCGGCGTACTGGATAGACAGGTTCTCGATTCGGAGGGCGATGTCGTTGAGGTGCATCTGGACGATGCTACGCACCCAGACCGGACGCGAGCTCCGCCTGGTCCGCCGTGAAGGTGCAACAGCGGGATCCGGTCACGAGATTGAGGTTTCTCCCAGTAGACGCACTGACCGTCGCCCGTCGGCGACCGGGCGTCATCTGGAGCTGAAGTAGATCTCTATCACCGGTAGCGGGGCACGGGGGTTTAGCTCGCAGCTGTCGTGATCTGCGCGGCGATATGGGTAGCAGATAGGGCGCCCCTGCGGGCATTCTCTTCGGGCGGGGTAAACGGGCATCCCAGCGATGACAAGGGCGCAAGGCCTCGGCGAAGCCGATCGCGCACGATGACCGACCCCCTTACGGGCATGCGATCTGGGCTGACGCCTGTGACCGAGTGTTCAGTGCGCGCTGTATAGTTCAGTTCATGCTGACTATTGCTTCGCGTCTCGACGTGATGAACCGCCTGGGTCGTGCACTGGCCGACCCCACTCGATCCCGGATCATCTTGACCCTGCTCGACCATCCCGCTTACCCGGCGGAACTGGCCCGAGATCTGGACCTGACACGCCCGAACGTGTCCAACCACCTGGCATGCCTGCGCGATTGCGGGATCGTCGTCTCCGAGCCCGAGGGTCGTCGGACACGATATGAGATCGCCGATTCGCACCTGGCGCAGGCGCTGACGGCACTGGTCGATGCCACCCTGGCAGTGGACGAAGACGCCCCGTGCATCGATCCCGCCTGCTCGCTTCCCGGATGCGACGCAGCTGGGGAGGGCGCATGATCCTCACCTCGGTCTTGCAGGCGATGGGCCTGTTCGCAGCGACCAACATCGACGACATCATCGTGCTCTCCCTCTTCTTCGCGCGAGGGGCAGGCCAGCGCGGCACTACCGCCCGCATTCTGGCCGGCCAGTACCTCGGATTCGCCGGCATCCTCGGTGCCGCGGTCCTGGTGACCATCGGTGCCGGAGCATTCCTGCCCTCGGCAGCCATCCCGTACTTCGGTCTCATCCCTCTGGGCCTCGGCCTCTGGGCCGCATGGCAGGCCTGGCGCGGAGACGATGACGACGATGACGACGAGGCCAAGGTTGCCGACAAGAAGGTCGGCGTATGGACAGTCGCAGGCGTCACCCTTGCCAACGGCGGCGACAACATCGGCGTCTACACCCCTGTCTTCCTCAGCGTGGAACCTCTCGCAGTAGTCGCCTACTGCATCGTCTTCCTCGCGCTCGTCGCGGTCCTGGTGGCCCTGGCAAAGTTCGTCGCCACCCGCCCCCCGATCGCCGAAGTGCTCGAACGCTGGGAGCACATCCTCTTCCCCATCGTTCTCATCGGCCTCGGCATCGCGATCCTCGTCAGCGGCGGAGCCTTCGGACTCTGACGTAGCGGCAGCGATCCAAACGGCCCCGACCGGGCGCACCCATCTCGGTTCAGACCGCGACACCTACCTGCAGCCAGTCCTGCGTGATCGCGGCAACAAGACCGCCACGGAGCGCTGCAAAAACCCCGCCACCAAGCGAACGAAGCCACACCATGGGTTCAGGGTGTTTCCAATGTTCTGAGACAGAACATTTGTGGACCTAACGGGAGCACTATCGAAACTTGCCCCGCCTCTGGTTCACATAGCCATGATGCACTGGCAGATCAGACAGAGGACCAAGAGTTTCGCTCGCCGTGAGCCGCCCCTCATCCGGCAGCAGACACGGGTCAGCGAGGCGGTCCTGCTTGCAGCTGAGGTTCGCTACGAGGCCGGAGCGACGCTCGGCGAGATTGCCGCTGACCTTGACGTCAGCCGGCAACGACTAGCGGCCCTGCTTCGTGCCCGCGGCGTGCGGTTGCGGCGCGCGACACCGTCCGCCTGCGACGTAGACGAGATGGTGCGCCGGTACGCGGCGGGCGAGTCGCTCGAACGTGTTGGCACCAATCTCGGGTTCTCCGCAGGTACCGTTCGTCGCTACCTCCTCGGCCGAGGAGTCGCCACGCGCGACGCCCATGGTCGTCCACGCTAGTGCGGTCGGTGTCCAGCCCGTGACAAGGTTCTGTCCGGGTGGCACTTGCATCGCAGGCACGACCGTAGGGCCGCGACACGTTGTGCCCCGACTCCGATCTCGGCATCGATGCCGACGCATCTCGATACCCTAAGAGCACGGTCGCCTCGGCCGTGCGCAACGACGGGTAGGAGCGACCGATGAGACTGACGACCTTGTACATCCGGTTCTTCCGGTCGTTCAACTTCGACTACCTCCGAAAGAGCCGGGAGGATGACACCGCGCGTCCTGATCCGTGGGACCAGCTTGGTGCGGAAGAGCTGTTTTTTCCTTTCGTGCGAGTCCCGCTGGAACCCGAAGTAACGACGGTGGTGGGCGCGAATGAAGCGGGAAAGAGCCAGCTACTCAGTGCCATCGAGGCCCTTCTCACGGGCGAAGGTTACGTCAAACGCGACTTCTGCCGGTACTCCACGGAGTTCAACGAAGACAACGCACCCGAGCTGCCAGAATTCGGAGGAGAGTTCGCAGACTTGACGCCAGAGCAAGCCGAGGTCATCCTCGGCCTGCAGGAGTGGGAAGCTACAGAAGTCGATTCCTTCCACCTGTTCCGTTTCCATGACCGCATCGTCATCTATCTCGGCGACGAACTGGTCGAGCTGGATGAGGTTCCGGACGCGCTGGAACTGCCAAAGTCCTTCAGGATCGACGCTCGGATACCTCTACCTGACAGCGTCGAGATCGCGTATCTGGCGGGGGACCACTCGAGGACGAACCGAACCAGGCAAGGTTGGCTCTCGCGGATGCTGTTCGTTCGCGACAACCCCGAGGCGCTTGAAGAAACACCGGGCAGTGGAACCCGCCCCGCCTATGACGGCAAAGATGGCACGCCTGACCAAGATCTAATCGACCAGTGGGACTTGGCTCGTCGGTTGTTGATCGACGTTGCCGGCATCACACCATCCGAGTTTGCCGAGTTGAAGAACGCCGTACACACGTCTGAGGGCTATGCCGAGGCGCTCGTTGACAAGATGAACCGCAAGCTTGCGGACTCTCTTAACTTCAGACGGTGGTGGACTCAAGACAGAGATTTTGCCTTGCGACTCCGACTGCGCGATTTCGACCTTGTTTTCACGATCCGCGACCGCACAGGCAGTGACTATACGTTCAAGGAGCGAAGCCAGGGCCTCAAGTACTTCCTCAGCTACTTCGTGCAGTACCTATCGCACACGGCGGATGATGGCGAGATCCTCCTCATGGATGAGCCCGATGCCTTCTTGTCAAACTCCGGACAGCAGGATCTACTGCGGATCTTCCGGGCATTCGCGCATCCCGAGGACGATCGGACAACGCCCGTGCAAGTCGTGTACGTAACGCACTCGCCGTTTCTGATCGATAAGAACCATGCCGAACGAATCCGGGTTCTGGAGAAGGGCGACGGCGAGGAAGGGACTCGCGTAGTTAACAACGCGGGACGCAATCACTATGAGCCGCTTCGTTCGTCCCTTGGCGGTTTCGTCGCCGAGACGACCTTCATCAGTTCCTGCAATCTCATGCTTGAAGGCCAGGCCGACCCGATACTTCTCGCGGGTGCCAGCGCCATCGCCCGCAAGGTCTCTCCCGATGGCGACGCGCTCGACCTGAACACCCTCACCCTGGTGCCCTGCGGCGGCGCGGGCAACGTCTCATACATGGTCCACCTCGCTCGCGGCCGCGACGAAGATAAGCCGGCGGTGCTCGTCCTTGTTGACAACGACACGGACGGCCTGAAGGCCATCGAAGATGTTAGAGCCATGAAGGGACTCCTGCCGGAGTCTCTGATGTTCACGGTCGCTGCCACGATAGACGGGGAGGACCGTGAAGGCATCGTGGAGTTGGAGGATCTTGTTCCGATTTCACTTGCGAACGAGGCCATCAAGAAGCTCGCTCAAACGGTCCTTCCCCGTGACCAAGCGGAAGCCTTCCTGGCGAATTGGTCCGACGTGAAGACAGTCAAGGGTGAGAAGACCTTCAAGCTACTACAGAAGGCGGCAGTCGAAGCCAGCCAGAAGGGTGATCTCAAACGGCCGCTAGAGGTCGAAAAGGTACCCTTCGCGAGGTCAGTGATCGACCTCGCCCTTGACAGCAAAGCCACGCTCAAGGCTCAGCGGGAGCTGTACGAGAACTTCCGACCTACCCTCGCCCTGATCGAATCCAAGCAACGCGAGGCAATGCGTAACCATGCCCACGCCAAGATCTCCACCATCATCAAGCGTCTTCGTAAGAACTTCATTGCGGACCACCCGAACAACATCCGCAAGAACGAGGTAACCGCACTGCTGGAGAACCTGACCGCTCAGCTTCCACGGGATGCGGCTGAAGCAGACAAGGTTCTCGATGACATTCGCAAGATTCAGCGGGACTTCAGACTTGCTGATGAGCCGCGTTCGACACTCCCCGATCCTCAGGCTCTCCGGGATCGCCTCTACGCCCTGAGCTATGGCGTCACCAATGCCGTCCAGTCGAGTTAGCCGCCCTCTGGGCTCGGTCTCAGGACAGTGAAGCAATCACTGCGGCAGGATGGGCACGCGAGTTTCAACCTGTGTCCTAACCTGGCTGTACACGTCGACATTGAGGGCGGGAGCAACCCACAGTGAGAGAGCGACGGCGAAGTCGACACGTTCACCGAGCAGCCCACCTGCCTGCTCGTAGCACTTGACACGGACGGCCATACTCGAACCCTGCCCAGAGGCAAAGGCCTTCTCCATCTCCCAAGACTGGTGTTGAACAGAAGATGCGCCTCGCGTCGTCACGTCCGACGCCAGACCACTCGGCGTCCCCAACGCTGGAATCGATCCCGCCGGTTTGACGAACGACAGCGCGGCCTTGCGGTATTGCCGGTGCCGCCAGTTCACTGGCGTGAGCCACGCAAGGGTCGCATCGATGCGCTTCGTCTCGCGAACGCTCAATCCGTCTGGCAACGGAAAGAGGAGTTCTTGTTCCTCAGCAGCTCCGATGGTCCCAAGGAAGATGACTACGGCCTCGTTGGTGGCGCAGCCGTCGGCGTAGTCGCGAACAGCAGCTCCATTGCCGAGAGCGATCTCTGCTGGTATCGGGTGGTGGGCCAGATCCTGCGGCCAGGCCGATCCATGAACCAGGAGCGCCTTGATCGCCGAGGCTCGCTGCCTGCGGGTAATGGGAACGCCCGCGGTGATCTCGTCGATCACGTCATGAAGGCGTGCGGCCCGCTTCGAGACCAACGCGGCGGCAGGGCTCGTTCCAGCGATGTGTGTCTCGCGGAACTGGGTGGGTGTCGCGACTCGAATGCCAGGTCCGAGTGCAGAGACGCCCGTGAAGGCGACGGATTCCTGAGCAGTGAAGCCGTCGCGGAAGAACACGCGACCGCCGTTGGCAGCGAGGTCTGGCTTGATGCTCCTGCGATACCCGCTCCCAGTAGGCGAGACGGGGCTGATAGATAGCAGGCCGTCGGTGGGATCGACGGCGTAGCCCTGCGGCGCGGCGGACGAGGCATCGTCATGAATCGCACCGACACTGAGAGCGTTGACGGACTCTGCTGGCGCCAGGAGCCTGCGCTCGTTCTGTTGTCGGTGTAGCGCGTCAAGTATGGCTTGGCGTCGGTCAGCGCCACTTAATGCGGCGACTTCGCTCGATGTTGTCGGGCTCAGTGTGAGATTCGGATGGTTTCCCGCTGACACGATCACGACCACGCCGTACTCGTAGCTCAGCCAGTCGATCATCCGCGACCACGAGGACAAGATCGTGTCGAAAGGCGATGCCGGGTCACCTATCGAGATATTGACAATGGCGATGCTCTCACCCGCCGCGGGCTGAGTGTCAGTACCTTCGAACAACTCGCGGAAGGTGCGCCACATCAGATCGGGAACCAACTCGGTCGGCGGTAGTTCCTCGGATCGGTTGAGCGTGTCATCGGCGGGGGTCAGGACCGGACGGACAAGTACAGGGCGTCTGGCCGGCAGCTCGTTTGCTCCGCGGTCCCCCCACACCGCTACCGAGGTCATCCATGTCCCGTGCCTGAGTTCGTCGACAGTGGCTCTGCCAAGCAGGTCGTCGGGGTCATGGACGATGACTCGGTCGCGGAGCAGGGGGTGGTTTGCTGCCGGGGCGCCGTCCAGAAGGCAGAGGACCGGATCGCCTGTTGACCTCTCACCATCGGTCTGACCCTGCACGTCGGTCGGCGGGCCGACAACCGGTAGGGCTTGTCCGGCCACGCGCAAATACATCACGTTAGTCGATCTGACGACGCGTACGGCGTCATGATTGCCCGAAGCGAGGTCGCGGAGCATCTGAGTTGGGACGGTGCACTTGAGACCGTGGTAGCCGATCTGGTCGATGATTGCGGTCGTTGTGACTTGACCACCCGCTTGCTCGATGAGGGCGGTAACCTGACGCTGGCTCTCTTCGCGTGTTCGGGAGCTGCGTCGATACCACAGTTCAATCTCAATGTTGTGTGGTCGGTCGTCAATGCGCCCGGCGAAGTACTCGTCCCAGTCGATCGTTCTGAGCCGATCTTGCGGCCCCCACGGCCGTATGTCTTTCAGATGCGCGAAGAGGTCGCGCAGCGGCGAGTAGCCCCGAGGAAGCTGCTCAGTCTCCCTCCAGGCACGCCATAAAGAAAGCAAATTGTTGAATGCTTGCTGATTCGTGCAGACGGCGTGGAGACATGAGGAGATGTACGGATTCCGCGGTTGCTGACTGACGAGTTGGAAATCATCGTCGGGTGATATCGCATTCTCAGCCTCAACGAGGATCTCAATGCCGACCTTCTCGGCTACGGCACTTAGGTCAAGCTGCTCGTCAAGCGCTTCGAAAACCAAGACCAGCTGAGGATCGGCCGCGTGGATCGACTCGGATATCTGAATCTGGTCGCCGAGGGCGGCACTCGCTTCATCGAAGCGTAGGTCGATACGCCGGGACCGCGCCTCGGGGTCTGCGAAACGAGCACGCCCTCCGCCACCTCTGGGCGGTCGAATTGGTCGCGGTGCGGCGATCCTTCCCAGAATGACAGGCCTCGACGTCGAAGCCCCGTCGTCCGGTGGCATTAGCTCTCGCTGACGCTAGCGCGGCTGGCCCACTGTTTGAGCAACTGCTGAACGACAGCCACGGAGTCTGGCTCCGGCCCCGAAAGTATGGAACGTCGCTGCACATCGAGCGCAAACTCTTCGAGCTCGGCGAAGCTGACCCGCCCGAGGCGATCTGCAACAGTCCTCGGCGTGAGTCCAAGGCTCACTCCCGTACGTGCAGTCCACGCCTGCAACCACTCGATTTTTCCGGCTCTCGTGGGATACGGAAGGTCGAGTCGAAGTTGCATGCGCCGCCACACGGCGCGATCGAGCAGTTCTGCGTGATTGGTGGCGGCGATGACGATGACGTGACTCGGCAGTCGGTCGACCTGGAGCAACAGCGAGCTTACGACTCGCTTGATCTCTCCCGTCTCGTGCGTATCACCGCGCTCTTTTGCAACGACGTCGAACTCGTCGAAGAAGAGGACGCATGGTCGAACTCGAACTGCATCGAAAAGTGCTTCCATTCTTGAAGCAGTTTCTCCGAGGAAGCTGCCGATCAGGCCCTCATAACGCACGCTAAGCAAGGGCACCGCCAGCTCGGTCGCGACCGCCTCTGCCAACGACGTCTTGCCGCCGCCGGGTGGCCCAACAAAGAGCAGGCGATGGCGAGGTTCCACTCCGTGGCTTCGTAGAAGATCGCGTCGGTGATGCTCTTCGACGAGCTGGCTGACGGCCTGGCGGGCTTCGACCGGTAGGACCAGGTCGGATAGTCGCCGTTGCGGCTCTTGCTCATGGAAAAGGCCTCGCGTGGCCTCGTTCCGAGCAAGCGCCGTCACGCTGCTAGTTGCCCCCGAACGCTTCCGTCGCAATGCGTCGGTAAGTTGCGAGGCAAGCACGTTGTGCTTCTTATTCTCTTCCTCGGCGATCAACGCTTCGGCTGCACGGCGGAAGGCAAGGTCGTCGCCACCTGCGCCGGACTGCACGAGAGCCAAGAGCAGGTCTCCTCGTGCCATGCTCCACGCTCCTCGTCCTCAGATGGTCATCGTTGTTCTATCGTACCGATCGCGGGCTCAGCCTGGTCGTGAGCCGCGCCGCTGCCGCCCCCTTCTTCAGAGTCAAACGGTCCTCAATACATCTGGGCGGACCCGGCGCATCGAGAACCTCCGTGCAGCTTCGGCGCTCCCGGATCCCGTCGGCCGTGCGGGCTCCTCGATCTCGTGCCTGGTCCAGGGTCGCACGGCACACCGACGGGGCGGGACAAGTCGGGCACTTCCGGTCCTCATGACAGCGCGATATCCTGTCGGCAGGCGGCCTCTACCTGCTACGCCACCACCGGATGTGGTGACCGACCGGACGGCCTCGGCTGGACAGTCCTTCGATTCCTTGTCGCCGGAGACTCGGAGAGGACTGTCGCCATGTTCCGCTTGATCTGGACCGTCAGCGTCCGCACCCGCTACTTCCTACGCCGATACATGCCTACCAACATCGTCCTGGACGCGATTCGCACCCGGCGCGGGCTGCGTTGGGGCATCCCAGCGATGCTTCTGGCGCTCCCCTACCTGTACGGCGCGAGCGTCGTCACCACGCTCATCGCCGGCGGTGCGCCGGGTTGGCTGCACCTGGTTGTTCTGCTCATGGTGTGGAACTCGATGAAGTTCATCATCATGGGACCAGTCAGTCTGTTCCTCCTCGTCCGCGCGAGGGCTTCGGAGTCCCGGGGTCGCCTTGTTGAGCACCGCGCGGCCACAGCTGGCGCCCGTCCCTACCAGAGCGTGTGACGCTTCGGGGTGTCACGCGACCGCTCGGCGCGGCTCACGGCTGAGCTTGCGGTACCGGCCAGGGCTCACGCCTACGCACTGGCGGAAGAGACGAGCTGCGTGGTTGCGACTCGACCATCCGACCTCACGGGCGGCCTGCTCGACGGTCGCCTCGGTTTCCCGGAGCAGTCGCGCCATCTCCTCGGCTCGAAGCAGCGTTAGGTAGGCCAGCGGTGTCTTGCCGTAGGCATCAACGAACACTCGGCTCAGCTGCGCCGGTGACAAGTGCACGGCGTCGGCGAGACGATCGAGCGTCCACCGCTCGGCGGGCGCGTCACGCAGCAGTGCAACAGCTCGACGCACTTCGGCACGCAGCGGCGCGAAGCGCCGGTGGCGAGGCATGCCCGGTCGTATGGACTTCCGTTGAGTCGGCGACCGGCGCACGGCGGTGGTCTTCACATAGGGCGTGATCACGTCCAGGACCGCGAACAGGAGCGCTTGCATCCGGTAGAACTTCTCCGGTGATGGCCCGTCGAGGCTGAGCCCCACCAACTCATCCAGCCAGGGAAGCAGCATCCCGGCGCGGTCCTCGCCAAGACTGAGAATCTGGGCTGGCTCAGAGTACAGCTCGTCGACGAACTCCTGCGCGTCCCAGCGATCGGTGAGAAGCGCGGCGTGCTGCCAGAACACCTGGTCGATGATGTAGTCGCGGTCCAGGTACAGAGTGGTGACGGTGATCGAGTCTTCAGGTTCGCTGCCGCACAGCGTATTCGCGGCCAGTGCGATCACATCGCCCACCTTGACCGGCTTCTCACCGAACTCGCTGATCAGGATCGCTGAACCGTGCCGGACGAAGATGAGCTTCACGCAGTCGTAGGCGACGGGTGCGACCGGCCGATGAACCGAACGCGTGCGAGCGAGGATCGGGGCGAATGACACACACCTATCGCCGACCGCGGTTTCCTTGAGCGTCTCTGCTATCGGCCGTTGGCGCGGAGGATCGCCACCGCCGAGACGGTTGCGTAACCGCGCCATTCGAGGGCTGCGGCCTCGGAGTAGCTGGTGAAGTCCACGACCCACCCACCATCGCTCTGCTGCCCGTTCTCCAGACGATCCAGGTCAGCGACGACTGCGGCCTCGTCGACAAGGCTACGGACCGGACGCCCCGGCTCAGGCGCGAAGTCGAGGAGACGGAGCGTCTCACCTGCGGCACCTCCTTCGACCGGAATCGCACCATCAGCAGGCACGTACGTGCCGAGACGCTGGAGGCGTTCGTGGGCCTCTGGATGGTTGTCAGCGGCCGCATCGAGGAACTGAAGGGCGAACGACAGAACGTAGGCGAAAGGCTTCTCGTCCATCTGGTCGATCGCATCGAAGCAGTAACGGGTGACCCGTGCCAGCCAGGGATGCTCGCTCGCTTTCTGATCGTCGCGGGCCAGGCGATGAGCCTGGGCGGCGACTCCGGCCGTGATCTGCAGCGACGACTCTTCTGGGTCGGACTCGACCCAGAAGGGAGCGCAGGCCACGGGGTTGGCGATCGGCAGCGCGAACGGGAGACCGCCGTCGGGAAGAGTCACCGAGTAGAGCCAGTCGAACAGTTGGGTCGTCGCCGGTGTCGCTTCCGCACCGGCGTCACCGATCGCCTCCAGCGCGTGAAGTGCGCCGGCTGGTTGGCTCTCAGGAGCTCGCAGGTCGGGCTCGATGCCCCAGCCATAACCGCCGTCACCGTTGCGGTAACCGTCGACCGCGGCAAGCACCGCCGCCCGAGCCGTCGGGCTTGCCCCGCCGTTGAGCAGGGCCAAGCGTCGTCGATCCAGTACGCGTCCGTGGGCTGCCAGGAACGTTGCCGCTCGCCCGATATCGATACTCATGCTTCCCACGCTGTCACGGATGACGCGCTGTGGTCTTGGATGAATCGGCCAGCCCTGGAGATGCTGCTGCCGGACAGAGTGACCGCTTGCGGGGGCCTTTATGCGGCGAGCGCGCCGGGAGTGGTTCCGGCTAGACGTTGGGCGTCGCGGTTCAGGTGGGATTGATCGACATATCCGGCCATTGTGGCGGCCTCGGCGAGCGGGGTGCCGGATCGGGCCAGGTGGAGGGCGTACTGGAAGCGGTGGATCGCGGTGAGTGTCTTCGGGCCGTACCCGAACAGCTTGTCGGTGACGCGACGCAGGGTGCGTTCCGAGAGGCCGTGACGGTCTGCCATGTCCGTCACGCTGAGGCCCGCCCTTGCGGTCTTGTCCAACGATTCGGCGAGTCGAAGCGCAGACGCTTCGGGCGCGGCCTTCTCCCAGCGCGTGACGAAGAGGCGCTCCAGGGCCGCCGCGGGATCAGCGTGGGCGGTCTCTGTCACCATGTTCGGCACCGTCATCAGCTCACTCAGATCGAATCTCTGATCGGTCAGCTCGCGTGCGGGGATGCCCAGCAGAACATGCGCGGCGCCCGGTGGCAGCCTCAGCCCCCACGTCACCCCGCCGGTCTCGGACGACGAGATCATGGCGGTGGTGTCCGCGCCCGCGAACAAGAAGTGACCCTCGGACCACATGAGGTCCATGACTCCATCAGGCAAGATGCGTAGGTCGCCGGGCTCGGCCTCGACTCGCCACAGCAACGTCCCGGTGCGGGGGCCACGCCGAGCTGTATAGCTGCCCATTGTCCGCACCTCCCCGAGTAGACAAGATTCTACCCGGGGCCATAGTCAGGAGTCGGTCCCAGTGGAGTTTGCGAGAACCGGCATCGGGCCACTGCGGACGATGCGGAACCGCGGGGTGCTGTCGTTGACTCGGGTCGCGGCGTCCGAGTCGTAGAGGGCAAGGGAACCGTCGGGGGTGACGACGTGCTGTCCGTAGCGTGCGCCGACGGCGATGAGGATGGTGCCCTCGATGTCGTTCGCTGGCCAGCGGACGGGGTTGAGGTGTCCGATCACGTCGAGGAAGCCTCCTTCGGCGACTTTCGGGATCGCGCGGATGTAGCCGGAGGCATAGCAGGCCCCACCGGATTCGATGCTGAGGCGCTGGCTGATGATCCCGGAGACGATGAGCCTGCCGCCGGTGCGAACGTGGACGCCGCAGTGTGCCGCTCCCAGGAGCCGGGTGGGTCCGCTGACGCGCAGGAGCGTCCGTTGGTCGTCGTAGAAGACCAACTCATCGCCGGTGTCGCGGACGCGCTCCGTCATGCTTCTCCACGGTAGCCCGTCGGAGCGTTCACAGGCGGCGTCCCTGGTCAACTCTCTGCGCGTCCCTGCGCGGGGTGGGCTGGGCGGAACGCTCCCCGGCCGACTGACCGCGGCGTAGCGCGGCAGAAGCGGCCCGGTACTCGGCCGACTGATGCGCTTTGGTGATGTCCCTTGGGTCGCCCAGCGGCGCCGCCCCGGTGATGTCGTAGCGGTGCCGATACAGGGCGATGGTCGTGGCTGCGGTGAGCCAAGCCGTGCGAGCGCGCCGGTTCGCGCCGGGACGACCGATGCGCGCGGTCCAGTCCTCCCCCGCATTGATGGCACGGTGGAGGGCCCGTTGCGCGGCGTCCTCGATGAGGGCGGCTCGTTCGCTGAGTGCGGCCTGCACGTCGTTCGGGATCGGTTCGACGGGCGTCGCGATGAGCCCAGCTACCCGTCGCGCCCGTGTGCTCCGACCTTCCGGCAAGCGCGTCGTGGCCTGGTCGATACTCGTGGCGAGTTGGGCCGCGGGGTCGGTTTGATCCTCTCCAGGAGTGAGGGACGGGGCCAGGGCGGTCAGGATCGCTGTGACGTCGTGGCCTGCTGCTTCGTGCCGGGCGATCGCGCCTTCAAGGTGGTCGTAGTAGGGACTAGTGAACACGTCATCGGCTACGCCCTCGGGAAACGGTGCGACATCGAGCAGTGCCACCCACCGGTCAATTTGGGCTTCACGGGCCAGGACGTCGTACTCGTCCAACAGCGTCGACAGCGAGGCATGCCGGTCGACCTCGAGCGTGAGCGTCTCGGTCGCCGACAGCCCGGCGTCGCTGCGCGCGAGCACCCGCGCTAGTTGCTCGACCACGGTCTTGGCCCCGGGCTGGTCCAGGTGGGGTTCAACCTCGTGCGGGTCGGGCTGGACAACGTAGGCGTGATTGCTCTCGCGTCCTCGGGTGAGAGCGACGTAGAGCAGCTCCCGTGACGCCTTCTCAGGGTCGACCAGCACGTGGGCGATGTCCACGGTCGAGCCCTGCGCGCGATGGACCGTGGAGGCATACCCGAGTTCCAGGTCTTTACGGACATACGCCGCGGGCAGGACAAGAGCCTTGCCGTGAGGCACGTCGCCCTTGCCGAGCCGACGCACCGCGAGGGAGCCGTCGTCGTAGCGATGGGTGATCTGCCAACGGTCACCGTTCTTCACCCACGACCGCCCGGTGCTCAGGCGGCGGTCGTTGCGGCGGGTGACGACGAGATCCCCAACACCAGCGGCCGTCCCATCGTGCAGCCGCACACCGTCGGCCTCGACAACGTCGGCCCTGATCAAGTCGGCGCGGGCGCGTTGGTTCAGCTCGGCCACCGTGTCGCCGTTGCCGGCGATCATCAATGTCGAGTGGCCAGCGGACCGGTCTGCCCGCCAAGCGTCGTAGACGGCATCGAGCATCGCGTCGAGTTCACCGTCGTGAAGTCGCCCGCGCGCATCGTAGGTCGCCAGGATGCCCGCGTTCCCGTGGCGTAGACCAAGGCTGGCGCTCTTCTCCCACTCGTTCGCGAAGCGGCGCACGTCGGTCAGCTCGGGCACCTTGTGGCGGTGACGCACGAGCATCCCGAACGCTCCCCCGGTCTCGATCGCCGAGAGCTGCGCCCAGTCACCGATGAGCACGACCTTGGCGCCGACCTGAGCGGCGTGTGTGGTGATGCGATCCAGGGCGAGGGTCCCGGCGAGAGAGGCTTCATCGACGAGCACGAGCTGCCCGGGCCGGAGGTTCCACCGGTCGCGGTGGTGTTCGTAGAGGAACTTCGCCGTGTTCTCGGCCCGGACGCCGAGGGAGTCCCCGAGGACTTCGGCGGCGGCCGCGGACGGGGCCAGACCGATCACGGAGTCCTTGCCGTTCGCGGCCGTCCATGCCCGATGCAGGGCGCGCAGCGCCGTAGTCTTCCCGGCACCGGCAGGCCCGACCAGCAGATCGAGGGTGAGTCCGGAGCGTGCGATGGCGGTGATCGCCGCCGCTTGATCCGCCGCGAGCTGGACGCCCTTGATCTTGCGTGAGGTGTGCCTGGCGACGAGCCGCGCGGACAGCTGCGGCGCGTCCTCGCTCTGAGAGTGATGAAGGAGCCGAGTTTCGGCGTCCAGGATGTCCTGGCTTGAGTACGCCACCTGATCGGCGGGCTGGAAGCGAGTCGAGCCCTCCACGCTCCGGTAGTGGTCGGGCACCGCGCGGTCGTACTCGGGTGTGAGTCGCAGTGATGCTTCCTCGGCGCGGGTGACGATCTGGTCGAGTACCGCCGTGCGGTCGTCGGTGGTGGCGAACCGCACGCCCATGATCTGGCGCATCGCCTCGGCGTGGAGATTCCACCGTGTCCAGGTCGCCCGACGGTTGCCGACCTCGATCAGCACGACGGTCGCGATGTCCTGCACCTGTTCCAGGCCCACGTCGTCGGCGCGCAACCGCGCCTCCGCCGAGCCCTGCGCCAGGAGAACTCCTGCCCAGGTCGTCGCGTCCTCACCCAGCACGACAGTTGCGCGCTCGCGCCACTCGGCAGTCAGCTCAGCCAAGGAATGCGACTCCTTGTCCGGCCGCGTCTCCAAGGTCGCTTGCTGGCGCAGCCGCGCAATCGTCGCCGCCGAGGGCTGGCGTCCATGCTCGGTGACGTACTCGGCGATGAGCCGGTTCTTGACCTGCTCGATCCCCGCGGCCCCGTCGCCGGTGCCAGTGGTGCGGCGAGAGAACTCTGCGATCAGCGCAGCAGGCACGTCGGCGATCTCCCAGCCGGTATTGCGGTCCTTCCCGCGGTCCACCGGCTCCCAGGAGACACCGAGCAACCGGGCGGAGTGATCGGTGAGGAAGGCGTTGTACGACGCCGACATCGCGACCGTGGCGCGGTGCAGGGTGCGCGAGTCCAGGGTGCGCCAGCGGCCGTCTTCGCCTTGGACATTGTTCGAGACCACGACATGCGTGTGCAGCTGTGGGTCGGCGGCGCGGGAGTCGTAGTGGTCGAACGCGGTGGCGATCACCCCGGTGACGGGCATCCGCGCGATCCCACCGCGCCCGACCCTGGTGGCCGCGACCCGCTCCTCCAGGAGCGCGATGGTGTCGCGCAGCGCAGCGTGATGGGCCTGCGCGATCAGCGATTGCGTC
Organism: Nesterenkonia alkaliphila; assembly: GCF_009758175.1. Taxonomy (GTDB): domain Bacteria; phylum Actinomycetota; class Actinomycetes; order Actinomycetales; family Micrococcaceae; genus Nesterenkonia; species Nesterenkonia alkaliphila. The sequence goes on along the minus strand of NZ_WRPM01000063.1, from coordinate 15,674 downwards.
CCGGCGTCGGCGACACCCCACACCGCGCTGAGCGACTTCGGCGGCGAGAACGTCAGATCGAAGCCTGCAACCGCAGTGCGCGACTTCTTCGCAACCTCTTCCTCACGGATGTGCTCGATGGCTTCCTGCCGTTGCGCACCCGTCAGCGACGCATCCAGCCGCGCAACCCTCGCCGCAATTCGCTCGCGCGGGGGTCGCAACCGCGGATACGACGACCCGAGCTTCTTCCCGGTCATCGGATGCACGCCTTCGCCGAGCAGCCTGGCGAGGTGCTTTTCGGTCACAGTGTCGCCTTCCGCCGGGGCCGGACCCTGGCCGGTGTCGAGACTGGATAGGCCGGTGCCGAGCCACGTTCCTGGAGGACAGCCAGACTCGGTGTAGTAGCGGGTCAGAGGCGTGCCCATGTCCCGCTCGCCGTCGCCCGCGGCGACCGACTTCAACAGGTATTCGTACCCGCGGCCCGACGACATCACGCGGATCGTCATCACCACGGCCGGCCCCTCCCGAGACGATCTCGGAAGGGGCCGCCTCAGCGGTCAGGTGCGCCCGGCGCGCCCGCTCTGCACCCTTGGTGCCAACCGTGTGGAGGGAAATCTACGGGACTCTGATTAAGCCAGCTGAGCGGACCACCGTCAGGCCGTCCGAAGAGTTCAGCGATGCGTCAGCAAGAAACGCTATGTACTAGCCGGCACTGACCCTCGCTCACAGAATGATGGTGGCGTAGAAGGTCCGCGGATCGATGTCGGCTAGCGCGAGCATGTCGTCGGACGCTGATCCCCCCGAGTGCGGTGCGGTCACTCTCGGCATCCGAAGCCGGACGGCGACGACAGGTTCTTCGTCGATATTCTGGACGAGGGCGTAACAGATAGCGAGGACGTGCCGTCGACTTGCTTCGTCGGTGTGGCTGGTGGCGCTGATGTCATCGATGCGCGGAGCGACGCGCACTCCGGCCGAAGTCAGCTCGGTGACGAGGTGGTCGGGCAGGTCGCCGCTGCGCGATGGGGTGGCTTGGCCGATGGTCCGGGCGACCACTGTCTGTTCCCTGTGGTTCCAGGTCGGGATGTTCAGAGTGATCGTGTGCTCGTGACCGCGGTCGGTGAGCCGGGCGGTGATCTGGTTTGCCTCGATGGTGAGGTCGTCGATGGCGCGGCGGGCCAGGGCGCGGGCGCGGGGGAGGTCGCGGTCGGGTGGTCCGGTGATGAGGACGGGTTCGATCTGCTTGAGCCAGGCGCGTCCCCAGGCGGTGGAGCCGAACTCGCGGGTCATGGTGTGGTCTCCGGGTTCAGGCGTAGCACCTCGTACAGTTCGTCGTCGCCGAGGGTCAGCAGGTCGGCGTCGCTGCCGGTGAGGGCTGCGTCGGCGAGTCCGCGTTTGCGGGTCTGCATGGTGGCGATGTGGTCTTCGACGGTGCCGGCGGTGCGCAGGGTGTAGATCGTGACGGGCTGGTCTTGTCCGATGCGGTGGGCGCGATCGGAGGCCTGGTCCTCGACGGCGGGGTTCCACCAGCGGTCGTAGTGGATGACGGTCGTGGCGCGGGTGAGGTTGAGGCCGAACCCGGCCGCACGCAGGGAGAGTACGAGGATGTTCGGTCCGGTGCCGTCCTGGAAGTCGCTCACGATGCGGTCGCGGCTGGTCGCGCGTAGTCCGCCGTGCAGGAACGGGACCGTGATGCGGTGACGCTCGGCGAGGTCGCCGGTCAGGAGGCGGCCCATCGCGGTGTATTGGGTGAAGACCAGGCAACCGGTGCCGGTGGTCAGGGTCTCGTCGAGCATGTCGCTCACGCGGTCGAACTTGCCCGACCGTTCTGCTAGCGGTCCGTCCTGGCCGAGGGCCTGGGCGGGGTGGTTGCAGACCTGCTTGAGTCGGGTCAGCAATGCCAGGACGTTGGTGCGGCGGGTGGCGCCGGAGCCCAGGCCTGCGCCGAAGGTCTCGGCCAAGGCCCTGTCGTAGAGGCGGCGTTGCTCGTCGGTGATGGTGCAGGCGATGTCGATGACCTGACGGGCCGGAAGTTCGGGGGCGACCTCGGCCTTGGTACGTCGCAGCACCAGGTCGCGGGTGTGGGTGGCGAGCCGGTCGGCCGCGGTCGTTGAGCCGCGGCGTTGGACCGGGATGACGTAGCGGTCGCGGAAGCGGCTGCGGGTGCCCAGGAAGCCGGGTCGGACAAGGTCACCGAGGGCCCACAGGTCTCCCAGCTCGTTCTCCACCGGGGTGCCGGTGATCGCCAGCCGATAGTCGGCGCGGATGGCCGAGGCGGTGCGGTGGGCCAGGGTGCGAGGGTTCTTGATCTGCTGGGCCTCATCGAACGCCACCACACCCCACGAACACTCGGTAAACCTCGCGGGGTCGCGCCGCAGGCGCGCATAGGTCGTCACGGTCACCGTGGCAGGCCCGGGCTCGTCGCGGTCGCCGACCACACGCAGGCCGGGAGCGTGGCGGGCGATCTCGCGTTCCCAGTTCGTGCTCACCGAGGTCGGGCAGACCACCAGATGCGCCGCCTCGGAATGATCGAGCATGAGCGCCAGGGTCTGGAGGGTCTTGCCCAGCCCCATGTCGTCGGCCAGGACCGCGCCGCCGTCGCACCGGGTGAGCCATTGCACGCCCGCGAGCTGATAGCCACGCAGCCTCGCCGCCAGTCCCGCATCGGCGAGTGAGTCGGCGAGCCGCAAGGTGTCGCGAAGATGTCGTGTGGTGGCGTCGGCGGTGTGAATGTGAGCGTCGTCGGCGGTGAGGGCGCAGTGTGCCGACACCGGCAGGAGCGCCGTGTCGGCATCGGGGTCTCGGGCCAGGTGCGTCCAGGCCCCCAACGAGTCACTGTCGGTCTGCGCTGGCTCACGATCACGGAGCCAGTCCCATCCCTCGTGCAGGCTCATCTCTTGACCGGGAACATCACGGGCCACGATCTTGTCGCCGTCAGGGATCGCCAGTCGCATCGTCGCCGTGGTGTCGGCGGGTGCACCGGAGTCGAGCATGGCCGGGTCGGGCGTCCAGAGGAACCAGCTCGCACGCTCGGGCAGGTAGGTCAGTTGCGTCCGTTCTGTCACGGAGTCTCGTCCAGCAGGGCCCGGGTGTCGTGCAGGCTGGTCTCGATGAACCGTGCGATCACCTCCTGCTCGCGCGCGGTGAACCCGGCCAGGGTCGCGCGGGTCTGCGTATCCAGGCGCCCGTAACGGTCCAGCATCTGCTCACGTGCCGCGGGGACGGCTTCGATGAGCACGCGGCGCCGGTCGGCGCCGTCGCGGACCCGCTGCACCAGCCCGGTCTCGGTCAGCCGGTCGATCATGTGCGTGATCGCCCCGGTGGTCAGCCGCAGCCTGCGTGACAGCTCACCGGCCGGCAGTGCTCCGTCCACGATCACCTCGTGCAGACACGCCAGATCAGACGGCCCGATGCCTGCCTCACGGGCGATCGCCTCGTTCACCGCGTCGACCGCCGACAGCCACGGGGGCAGAGCGCGTGCGATCCGCTCCACCGCATCCGGTTCCGCCGCGGTCGTGTCCTTGCTTGCCATCCCACCAGTGTACCTGAACTACTCATTATCTTAGTCATTAAGGTAATGTGTAAGGATGCGCTCTCGAACTCTTGGTCTCGTCGCGATCCTGCTGGCGGTCTTCGTCGATCTGCTGGGCGTGACGATCGTGACCGTCGCCCTGCCCGCCATCACCACTGATCTTGCCGCCAGTCCCGCTCAAGCCCAGGCGGTGCTGTCCGGTTACACGTTGACCTTCGCGGTCGGGCTCATTACCGGTGCCCGGTTGGGCAGATTGCTCGGGCTACGGCGGGCGTTCGTGATCGGAGTGGTCGGCTTCACCCTCGCCTCCCTTGCGTGTGGGCTCGCCGATGTCGCGTGGCTGCTCGTGGCGGCCCGGGTGGTCCAAGGGCTGTTCGCGGCGCTCATGGTCCCGCAGGTGCTGGCGTTTATCCAGCTCATGTACGAACCGACCGAGCGAGCCAAGCCGATGGCCGCGTTCTCCGCTCTGCTGGGGATCGCCGCGGCGGCGGGGCCGATCCTCGGCGGCGTGCTCATCGCCCTGGACTTGTTCGGCACGAGCTGGCGGGGCGTGTTCCTGGTCAACGTGCCCATCGGCATCGCCGTCGTCATCCTGGCGCTGCGGACCCTGCCGGCGGCGCGCTCCGAGGGACGGGTCCGGCTCGACCTGCTCGGCCTGGTGCTCTCGGCCGCGTCCTTGTTCTTGATCCTGCGGGGACTGGCGGGCCTGGCCGACACCGACACTCCGCTCATCGAGGTGTCCGCTATCGCCGGTGGCGCGGTGTTGTTCGTGGTGTTCTTGATCCAGCAGCGCGCCAGTGACCGCCGTGGTGGCCAGCCGTTGGTGCCGTTGGCGTTGCAGCAGCGCAGCACCTTCCGGTCCGCGATGGCCGTCCAAGTGTTGTTCTTCATCCCCGTCATGGGCTTCTCCCTGGTCATCACCCAGTACGTCCAGAGCCATCTCGACTACAGCGCCCTCATGGCCGGACTCGTCGTGCTGCCCTGGGCCATCCTCACCGGCCTCGGCGCAGGCATCGGCACCACCGCCCTCCTACCACGCCTCGGACGCCTGGTCATCCAAGCCGGACTCCTCACCATGAGCCTGGGCATGGCGCTGGTCATCGCCGCCGTCCTTCTGGCTCCCGACCAGCCCGCCTTCGCCTCGTTCCTGCCCGGCGCCGCCATCGGCGGACTCGGCATGGGCCTGGTCGTCGGACCGCTGACCGAGACCGCCCTGGCCCGCGTGGCCCGCGAGCACGCCTCGGAGGCATCCGGTCTATTCAACAGCGTCGGACAACTCTCAGCCAGCTTCGGCTTCGCCACCGTCGGCAGCACCTACTTCGCCATCACCGCCACCACGACCGGCCCCTCCGATCCCACCTACGACCAAGCACTCACCGTCGCGCTGAGCGTCGGCATCACAGTCGCTCTCATCGCCGCCCTGGTCGCCTTCCGTCTACCCAGGCATCACATCACCAGCAGCGCCTCAACCACAGAACCAGATGCGTATCGGTGACAGGAGCATCACGTGTCCGGGGTGCCTGTGCGATGTGACGCAGGCGCCGTGCGTCGCAGTCCCGCGGGGGCGCCTCCATCACGCTACCGCCTGATTGTTCTGGGACGGCACAGCAGGCGTCGTTCGTGAGGTGTCAGGGCGATGACAGGAGCCGCACATGCCACGGCCCCTTCTGCTGGGAGCGGGTCGGCCAACGAAGCTCTCGGTAGCGAGCCGACCGAGTTCCACCCGATCCTTGCGCGGACTCGCACGATTCACCGCCCCATCGGTCCGGTCGCCTACGACTGCGTGAAGCTGATCTTCGTTCGCCACGGATCGGCGATCCTGCTCAGCGAGTTCGGCGAGAAGCCGGTCAACCTCGGTGACGTCATAGCGCTCGGCTCGAACACCCTGTGCGGAAGTGAACCCGAAGGCTTCATCACCGTCACGACCCTCTATCTCGACCGGGATTACATCATCGATCAGGTCTTCTGGCAGCACGCCGCGCTCCTGGTTGACCGGTGGGACGCACGGGACTTCGCAGACGAGTTGTACTCCGAACCGGCGCAAGTACTACGCCTCGGTGAAGACCGTGTTGGGATGCTCGTTCCTTGGCTGGACGAGCTTGTTGCGCTCAGTCTCGACGGCCCGTCCCCCGCGAGGTTCTACAGGCTGCAAGCATTGTTGTTTGCGGTTCTCGACGTGGTGACGCCCTACGTCAAGACGACACCCACGCGGCGGTCTCCGACGCAACGGAAGACCACGCGAGCCGGTGCTCCGCGTCATCGTCGATTCGCTCCGCTCCGAGTCGAGGCGCGCGAGGTCGTCGAGCTGCTGCGTGGTTCTCCTGCCGAGCGGTGGACGCTGGAACGGCTTGCTCGAACGGTTCATCTGTCGCCTGCTCAGCTGAGCCGGGTGTTCGTCGACGCTTACGGCAAGACGCCGTTGGCGTACCTGACGATGCTTCGGGCGGAGCGGATGGCAAGATTGCTCCGAGAGACTGACTTGACTGTCGAGCAGGCTGCTCGTGAGGTTGGGTGGTCGAGTCGGAACCATGCGGCCCGCCTGTTCCGCCAGTGCGTGGGCGTCAGCCCCGGCCGATACCGCAGAGCCGCTCAAGAGGCAGCAGCTTAATCTGATGCTCACGATCTACTCATCTCCTGGGCTCGATTCCTTCACCCTCACCCGTCACCGGCTCATGGGCGAAGTGATGGCTGGTAGTCCGGTAGGGACTCGTCGGGTTCACCGCCGCACCTGACGGTCACTGTCTTTGTCCGTCTCGTCGTCCCGGTGGTCCCGGCGTACCTGATGTTCATCGAGCCCGATCGGCTCGGTGCTCAGGTGATCGCGAGGAGACCACGATGACGACGATGACATGGGACACAACCGCGACGGCGCATGAGCCGCTGGGGACACGTTCGGTGTCGTGAGGCCGTGCCATGCCTGCCGCCTTCGACGCCCTCGAGCAAACAAGCCACCTGCCCTTGCCGGAGGCCGCTCGCGTCTACGCGACCGCGGGCGTGCCGGTGTTCCCATGCGTGCCGGGTGAGAAGCGGCCGCTGACGACGCGAGGCTTCCACGACGCGACCACTGACCTCGGACAAATTTCGGCATGGTGGTCACGGTGGCCGGAGGCGAACGTCGCTATTCCTACCGGACCGGTCTCGGGTGTCGAGGTGGTCGATATCGATGTTCACGACAGCGGCTCCGGGTACGGGTCGTGGGAGCGCGCCCAAGACGGCGGGTTGGTCGAGGGCTGGGGTGCGCTCGTGCACACTCCTTCGGGTGGCCTGCACGCGTACTACCCGGCGGGAGCGCGGGAGCAGCGTTCCTGGCAGGCGCCGAGGGCGCATGTGGACTTCCGCGGGAGCGGGGGCTATGTCGTCGTCCCGCCGTCGAGGGTCTCCGTTGGTGCGGATCGGCTCGGTGTCTACGAGCTGATCGCGACCACAGCGGCTGCGCCGATGCCGGTCGATGCGATGCGGCTTCGGGGATTCCTCGACCCGCGCCCGCCGGTCGTCTCGTCTTCTGCGGTGCCGGTTCGTGGTCCGGACGCTGAGCGGTTGTCGCGGTGGGTGTCCTCGCTGGGTGAAGGCGAGCGGAACCGTGGGTTGTTCTGGGCGGCGTGCCGTCTGGCCGAGGCGGGCACCGCACCGGGTGAGGCTCTGGCTGTGCTCGGGCCTGCTGCCGAGCATGCCGGGCTGGGTCCGCGAGAGGTCTCGGCGACGATCCGTTCGGCGTTCCGGACCACCGCCCCGCATGCACGAGGTCAGGGCTCGTCGCCGGGCAGGCAGCACGAGATGCCGCGACGCGCGTCGCGGACTGTTAATGGGCAGGTGCTCTCATGACCCCCGGACCGTCTCCGGTGGTGCGTCGTCGCGGTGGTCGTCTCGCCGTGATGACCGCGGTGGCCGGGACGGTGTTGATCGCGTTGGGGGCGTTCTGGCTGTCTTTCACCGCTCTGGCTGATCTGGCCCGGCGTTCGGGCATCGAGGCGGGGCAGGCGTGGGCGTGGCCGCTGATCGTGGACGGCATCATCGTCGTTGCGACCGTTTCGGTGGTCGCTCTCGCAGGGCAACGGGGCGCTTGGTATCCGTGGATGCTGCTGGCCGCTGGGGCGATCGTGTCGGTCACGGCCAACGCTCTGCATGCGGTGGTGGCCGCGGATGCCGATGTGCCGGGTGTGCTGGCTGCGTCGGTCGCGGCCGTGCCGCCGTTGGTGCTGTTGGCGATTACGCATCTGACCGTGATCCTTACCCGGCCTCTGCCTGAGCCCGAACGCAGCGAAGTGCGCGTCGAGGACGACGCGGTGCTCTCACCCGGGACCGTCCGCGAGCTGGTCACTGCCGATTCGGCCCAGACCAGCCCTGAGTCTGCGTCGGTGGAGCGGGATCGGCGTGAGGTCGCTGCCGAGCTGCGGGAGGCGGGCTGGTCGAACAAGGCCATCGCGGCCCGCGTGGGTGTGCACCCGTCGACGGTGGGCCGATGGTTCGCCGAGTCCACCTCTCTGGTGAACAGTCACGAAAACCAGGAGGCGCGGCCATGAGGGAACAGGACCGAGACGACCAGCAGGAGTCCAAGCGGGCAGCACCACCGGAAGGTCCCGCGCGACCGGACCCGAAGGAGCCGGCGACCGAAGCGTCGGCGACCAGGACGTCCGAGCCGGGGACGGATCGCGAGGGTCAGGTCTCGGAGCTGGCTCGCCGCCGCGACCCTTCACTGGACGGGAAGAATCCCGCGGCTGCCCGCGATGTAGCCCGGTGGGATGCGCGTGGGGTGGCGTGGGTGCGCCCGACCGATCTGGTGGCGCAGTCCAGTGCCCGGTGGGCGGGGCGTGGGATCAGTTTCGAGACCGAGCTGGCCCGCCGGATGCGCCGCCTTCCCGTCGAAGCGACCGCGGCATCACGGGCCGCGATCAGCGAGCGGGCGCGCCGGTTGCCGCCGTTGTCGGCCTTCGGCCGCAGCCGCGGGTCCGGCCATTCCGGGGCCACCCGGTCAGGGATCGGGTTGGGCTGAGTCATGGGCAGCTTCTCGGGCGTGAGCGGACGGCTTGCCGTCGGGGAGCGCGTGCGCACCTACCGTGCAGGAGGTGCCACCACCATGACCACATCCAACGGCCCATCACGAACGGACTTCACCACCGGCGAGGGCCTGCGTGCCTTGCTGCTCCGGCTCCACCGGGGTGGGCCGCGGGCGTGGCGTACCGATGCCGAAGCTGCCGCGCTGATGCACTATGCCGCTGAGAAGTACGCGCCTCTTGCTCGCAAGCATGGTCTGGATGCGTGGGAGGCGGCGTCGGCGGCGTTCGAGGTGATGCGCACCCCGGCGACGAGGAAGGCCGATGATCCGTGGGCGGTGGTGACGCGCGCGGTGCAGGTGACTTGCATCGCCGAAGAGCGTGGCAACGGGCTGTTGTGCTCGCCGCATCAGGCCAGGCGGGTGCAGTTCTCGGTGTTCCACGACGCCGAACGCTTCAGCGACCGCGAGAACCCCCTGACCGACTTCCACCCCTCCTTCCACCACCGCGACCACTCCGACCCTGACTCCGCGGAGGAGGCCGAGCCCATCCCGGAGTCCGCAGCAGCATCCAGTGCAGTCGAGGACACGATCGCGTTGTTCACCATGCTCGGCTGGCCACCACACACCGCGCGCGGCGCGATCGAGTACGTGTGCGAGCGTCTCGCCCGGGCCGGGTCCCGGCACACGGCGTTCGAGGCGCTGCGCCGCGACAAGTCTGCCCGCGCGCTGCTCGACCTGCCCGCACCCTCGTGGCACGGGTTGCTGCGGACCGTGCTGGGCAACCCCGAACCGGCCTACACGGGAACCTCGCTGGGACGGGGAGTGTTGTTGCGGCTGCTGATCGGTGAGCCGTTGCGGGTGCTGCTGCGCGATGACGACCTCGTGCTGACCATCACCGTCGCTGCACCGAGTTCACCTTCCGGGGGCGAGGGTCGTGGGTAACCGAGACGGCCATATCGAGTTGGAACGCACCGTCGCCTCGATCATCATCGGGCGCCGGCACCGCACCGCTTTCGGTGACATCGACTCCCTCGCCGCCTCTATCGACCGCGACGGGCTGCTCCAGCCGATCACCGTCACCCCCGAGGGCGTGTTGGTCTGCGGGGCTAGGCGCCTGGCGGCGATCAAGCAGCTCGGGTGGCGGACCGTGAAGGTGTGGGTGCGCGCCGGGATCACCGACCGCCTCGGACAGCTGCTGGCTGAGCAGGACGACAACCAGCTTCACAAGCCGCTCACCCAGACCGAACAGGCTGCGCTGTATCGGGAGCTGAAGGCGCTGATGGCCGAGGACGCCGCCGGTCGCCAAGAGGCGTCCCGGTTCACCGCGGAAGGACAAAACCCCAGGTCACGCGGTGCCGTCGAATCGACGGCACCGTCACCGAGTGCCTCCGGCGACAGTCGAGAACAAGCGGCGCAGATGGTCACCGGCCGCAACTCCTACAACCGGCTCGAACAGATCGGACGCCTCCAAGACCTCGCCAGCAATCCGGCCCAGCCCGAGCACGTGCGCCAGCGTGCCGCCGCCGAGCTGGAAGCCATCGACGCCGGAGCTGGCGCTGCCCCGGCATCTCAGCGCATCAATGCCGAGCTGTCGCTGGCCGAGCTGGACCGGCTCGCCGCCGATGAGTCCCAGCCGGTCACGGTGCGTCGCCGCGCCCAGGTCGAGGCGGCGCGGGTGCGTGAGCAGGCCGAACTCGACGCGAAGGCCGCCGAGCTGGAGGCCCTCGCCAAGGAGGCCCTGGCGCGGGCGAAGGCGGCCAGCAAGAAACGTCCTTCCCAGCGCCGCACCCCGGCCAGGCCGTTGGAGGGGCTGGTGTTGCCGCCGCGGGCGTTCGTGCGCGTCTGGGCCGAGCTGGACGGCTGGTGGCACCATTACGACCCGGACCAGATCGCCACGGAAGTTTCCGATGAGGACTGGGAGCGGTTTAAGGCCACCGTGGCCGGGACGATCGCGTTCGTCGAGCACGTCCGCACCCTGCGCACCACCGACCCCACCAGCACAGGCAGCAGCGACGACGGCCACGCCGATAGCGGCGAGGGCGCCAGAGCGCGTCCAGGTGAGGCGATCGCCGTCTGACACGGACACGCGATCCTGCCCCGGGGTGGCGGTGTGCACCTGTGAGGCATGAACCCTTCTGACCTGACTTCCCGTCGCCGGGTGCTGGTCGCCGTGATCGCCGCCGCCGTAGTGCTGCTGGTGATCGTCGGCATCGGCGTCTACGGCCTCATCCGCGGACCCCAACCCACCACCAGTGGCGACGATGCGGTGACGCTCGCGCCCGGCCCCACCGGACCATCAGGCCCCTCGGCATCACCGCGCCCTGTGTACGACACCACCGATGGCGAGGCGTTCGCCCGTTCGGTGGCGGTGGCGTTGTTCACCTGGGACACCACCGGCAGCCACGGCCCCTCGGACTATGCCCAGGTGCTCGTCGATGTCGGCGACCCCACCGGGAACGAGACCTCCGGGCTGGCTTCCGATGTCCGCTCCTACCTCCCCTCCCCCGAGGCCTGGGGACAGCTGCGGACGCATCAGACCAGGCAGTGGATCACCGTCGATGCCGTCGAGATCCCCGATGCCTGGGCCGACGCCGAAGCCCAGGCTGCACCGGGCCAGCTGCTGCCCGGCACTACCGCCTACACCATCACCGGCACCCGCTACCGCGCCGGCATCTGGGGCACCGAACCCATGCAAACCGAACGTCCTGTGACGTTCACGGTATTCATCGCGTGTGAGCCCTCGTTCGATGCGTGCCGGTTGCTGCGGCTCTCGCAAGTCGACAACCCGCTGCGTTGAAGAGACGGAGTGATCCGGGATGCGCAAGGTCATCGCCACCCTCGTCCTCGCCGGGCTGTTCCTTGGCCCCTCGGTGGTGCTGCTGGGTCTCGGGGTGTTGATGAACCCGGCTGCCCGCGCCGAAGCGGTTTGCCTGCCCGGCACGAGCCTGACGGTCGGGCCGGTCCCGGACTCCCTGACCGCCGAGACCCGCAATGGGGAGACGGTCACGCTGAACCGGGCCCAGCTCACCCACGCGGCCACGATCATCACCATCGGCGGGCAGACCGAGGGCATCAACGACCGCGGCGCGGTGATCGCGCTGATGGCCGCGCTCACGGAGTCCCACCTGCGGATGCTGTCCAACACCGGCGCCTATCCGGAGTCGGGTGACTATCCGAACGACGGCGACGGAAGCGATCATGACTCGCTGGGCTTGTTCCAGATGCGCCCGGCCACCGGGTGGGGCACCGTCGCCGAGCTGATGGACCCCACCTATCAGGCCCGCGCGTTCTACGGTGGACCCGAAGGCCCGAACCACCCGAGCCCGCGGGGCCTGCTGGACATCCCCGGCTGGGAACAGATGGACCCCGGCGAGGCCGCCCAAGCCGTCGAGGTCTCCGCCTACCCGGACCGGTATCAGAACTACCAGCCGGTCGCCGAGACCATCCTCGCGACGCTCACCCGCCCCGCAGGCGGCGGTGGGGATGCCGGTGTGGTGCCCGAGACGTCGCGCGTGCTGTTCCCGTTGCCCGAAGGGACGTGGACGAAGACGTCCGACTTCGGGTGGCGGACCCACCCCATCACCGGGGAACGGTCCTTTCACACCGGCACCGACTACGCCGCCGCGGACGGCACCGCGTTGTTTGCGATCGCCGACGGTCGGGTCACCACCGCGGAGTTCTCCGGCGGGTACGGCGGGCTGATCGTCATCGACCACACCGTGTCCGGGCAACGGGTCGCTACCGCGTATGCGCACATGTGGTCCCACGGCATCCACGTTCAAGCCGGTGACACCGTGACCGCCGGACAGCACATCGGCGACGTCGGCTCCTCGGGCAACTCCACCGGACCCCACCTGCACCTCGAAGTCCGGCCAGGTGGACCAAGCGCCGAAGCCGTCGACGCCGCCGCCTGGCTGGCCGAGCACGGCGCGACCGAACACGAGGGCGGCAGCACGGCGGGACCGGGATGCGCCCCAGGCGCAGATGCCGGACCACCCGACGGTTTCCCCGGCGGTGACCCCGACGCGATGGTCGACGACCCCACCAGCGATGGGCAGATCACCGCGCGCACCGCCCACGTCCTCGAACAAGTCCGCGCCGCGTTCCCCGGCTCGGCGTGGGCCTGCTACTCCCCGCGCCCCGGCACCGTCTCCGAACACCCGCTCGGGCGGGCTTGTGACGGCACGTTCGGCAACGCCATCGGCGAACCGGCCACGGGTCAAGCCCTCGAACTCGGTTGGGCCGTCACGAACTGGCTCCAGACCCACGCCGAAACCCTCGGTGTGGAGTACCTGATCTGGCAGGACCAGATCTGGTCCACCGCCCGCGCCGATGAGGGCTGGCGCCCCTACACCCGAGGCACCGATGTCGTGACCAGGCACCTCGATCACGTCCACGTAACGATCCGAGAAGGAGCCTGATGAGCATAGACGTCTTCCCGGATTTCGGAGCCGTGGGAGGTGCCGATGACCTTCGCGCCGTGATCGGCGCGCTGCTGACGTTCGTGCTCATCATCGCCGTACTCATGCTGATCGTCTGCGCCATCGTCTGGGCGCTCGCCACCGCCAACGGCCACCACACCGCCGCCACCAAAGCACGCGTCGGTGCCTGGACCGCACTCGGAGCTGCGGTACTGGCTGGTGGTGGCATCGCGTGGGTGAACTGGCTGCTCGATCTCGGAACTCAGCTCTGAGTTACGAGCTGGCGTCCTCAGCGGCGTGCTGGATGTCGCATTGGTCGAGGATTCGAGCGAGGTAGCTGTAGGCAGCGAGCCGCTCCATGCCTTCCTGCTCAGACAGTTCGTCGCGAGTATGGGTGGTCACGTTACGGACGGTGAGGTTGAGCCCTGTTGCCAGGCCGTTCAACGCCTTTGCGAGAGGTTCAAGGCCACCGCGCATACTCCTCGTTGTCTTTTCCGCGGGATCGCCAGGCCAGACCAGCTTGGGCCGACCCGATTCAGCCGCGCCAGGTGAAAGTGTCTGCTGCCAGAACACCGTGTCGTCAACGTCGTGGCGGCCGAGACGGTCCTTCCAGTGCAGGGTGAGCGCTTCGGCGGCTTCGCGCACCGCCACTCGGTACTGGTGCGTGGTCCAGTGTGCTGCGGCTGCGGACCAGACCACGCGGTGCAACTGCGCGGGTGCGAAGGTGGGCACTTCAGAGTCGGCCGTGGCCTCGGCATCGGTGATCATCGCGTCCAGTCGGCCTTTGACATTCGAGGCGGTCATCCGGATGTCACGGGGCGCGATCGGGGCCTTGGGCGATGACATGAACGACCAATTGGCGATGGGATCGATGAGCCCGAGCCCTTGGACTCCGATGTAGGTCCCGGTGACCGCGACAGCTCTCGCGGCGAGACCCGCGGCTTCGGCCACATCTAACTCGAGGTTCCGGACGCTGACCTCGTCTTGATCGTCCTTCGTCCAGACCGTCGGCATCAGCCCTCGTGCCGACATGTGGTCGGACTCGACCTGGGTGTGCATCCACGCCTCGAACGCAGACTCGAACTTCTCGACCGCCTCACGGAGCCGCCGGAGGTAATCGACGCCGTACTCGCTCACGCCGTGCACCTCCCGGTAAAGAGCCCGTGAGCCTCGGAACTGGCGCACATTGGCAACCCCAGATTACGCCGCTGTCCTGACATGCCTCAGCCTCGGCGCGTTTGCTCGTCTCCGGGCGGTCGCGTGCACCTGTCCGACGAGAACCACCTCTCGTCGAGCTTGAAGGAGCACCCCGCTATGCACACCATCGCCATCCTCACTGAAGCCGCCGCCCTCTACGGGCCGGCGCTGCCGATGCAGATCGACATCAACCCCAACGACTCCGGCCTGCCGGGCATCAGCCAGCTGCGCACCATCGTCGGCGCGGTCATGACCATCGGCCTGATCCTCAGCGTGTTGGCGCTGATCGTGAGCGCGATCGTGTGGGGTTTCGGCGCCAACAGCTCCAACCCCCATCTGGCCGGACGCGGGAAGGTCGGCGTCCTCGTCTCCTGTGGCGCGGCGATCATCTGCGGTGCCGCGGTCACGCTCATCAACTTCTTCTGGAACGTCGGCCAGCAGGTCTGACCCCACCCCCATCAACTCAACTTTGCGTGAAGGAGTGATCTGCGGTGGGTGTGTGCGATGTTCCCATCATCTCGTCGGTGTGTGACGTGGCCGGTGAAGCCGCCGCCACCCTGGTCTCTGCGCCGTTCGATTGGCTGGCCTCGGCGATGGGCGCCGCCGCGGGCTGGCTGTTCGAGGCCGTGTGGGCGGTGTTCGACACCACCACCCTGGTCGATGTCACCAGCGATGAGTACGTGGGCGTCTACAACGTCCTGTTCGGCGTCGCTGTGTTCATCATGTTGATCTTCTTCTGCCTCCAGCTCATCACCGGGCTCATCCGCCGCGACCCCACCGCGCTGTCTCGTGCCGCGCTCGGGCTGGCAAAATCGGTGCTCGGGTCGTTCCTGGTCATCACGATCGTGGCGCTGCTGCTGGAGATCACCGACCAGCTCACCATCGGGATCGTCCAGGCCACCGGGAACACGATGGAAGGCATGGGCGATCGCATCGCCCTATTGGCTGCCGGACTGGTCGGGGTGAACATCGCCGCACCGGGTGTGGGGGCGATCATCACGATCTTCCTCGCCGGGCTCGCCATCAGTGCTGCGGCGATCGTCTGGTTCTCCCTGCTGGTCCGCAAAGCCCTGCTGCTGGTGGCGATCGTGTTCGCGCCCATCGCGCTGGCGGGTTCGTCGTGGGATGCGACCAAGGGGTGGTTCTCCAAGTGGGCCGCGTTCGTGCTGGCGCTGATCGTGTCCAAGTTGGTGCTGGTGGTGATCTTCCTGGTCGCCATCACCCAGGTCAGTGCACCCATCGAGGCGGACCTGGCCTCGGTCAGCGATCCGATCGCCGGGATCGTGCTGATGTTCATCGCCGCGTTCGCCCCGTACATGACCTACAAGTTCATCTCCTTCGTCGGCTTCGACATGTACCACGCCATGAGCAGCGAGCAGGAAGCCAAGGGCGCGATGAACCGGCCCGTCCCCACCCCGTCCAAACCTGCCGGGGACGGACCGAAGAAGGTCCTCGACGACACCTCCGGCGGCAAGGGCGACGGCGGTGGAGGTGGTCCGACGCCGCCGAAGACCACCCCGAAGAATGCGCCAGCCACCGCCGAGGCCGGCAAGGG
>NZ_WRPM01000062.1 GCF_009758175.1 Nesterenkonia alkaliphila | reverse complement strand
CCCAGCGGCGGGGAAACCCCGCACGCCTCTCGGCCGCGTTGCCGCGGCCTTCACGCCTGAAGCGTGCTGGGCATCAGCGGATGCCGAGACGCTTCTTCAGGTCGCGGAAACGCACAATGTCCTTGCGCTCCAGGTACTTGAGGAGGCGGCGGCGCCGGCCCACCAGGATCATCAGGCCGCGGCGGGTGTGGTGATCCTGCTTGTGCTCCTTGAGGTGCTCGGTGAGATCCGAGATGCGGCGAGTCAGCACCGCAATCTGCACCTCGGGGGAACCGGTATCGCCCTCATGGGTGGCGTACTCTTCGATGATCTGCTGCTTGACAGCGGGATCCAAAGCCATGGAATTGCTCCTAGATGTTGTGCCGCGTTCAAAGAATCTCTTGCCAGCCACCGCGGACTGCAGCATGGCAACTTCTCCACTTTACCTCATCTGCGCAGTGCATGTGGAACCCGTCTCCGGATCTTCGCTGGTTCCGCCTGACTACTTCATGTGGGCAATGTGGAGCCCGGTGATCTGCGCGAGGCGAAGCTCGCTGCTGAGGCTCAGTCCTAACTCCTCCAGGAGGAAGCTCTCGAGGTTGCTGCGGCGCTTGGTGCGCTCGGCGTCGTCGGCGGTGAGCCAGCTGCTCAGAGTGGTGGCATAGCCGAAGATCTCAGCCACAGTCAGGCTGCGCTGCCAACGGTATTCGCGGGAGTGCACGGGGCTGAACAGTTCCGGGTTCAGCACAGGCTGCCAATCCGGGCGGTAGACGTCACCGGCCCGCATGATCCGGGTCAGCCGATGCACCCTAGGGTCAGCGGTGTCAAGATAGTTCCAGATCAGGGCAAGTGCACCACCGGGCCTGAGCAGCCGCAGGACCTCCTTCTGGGCGCGCTCCGGGTGGAACCAATGCCAGGCCTGAGCTGCGACCACAATATCGGCACAGCTGGCCGGAAGCCCGGTGTCCTCCGCCCTGGCGCAGATGCCCTCCACCGGGCCCGCGGACCTGAGCAGTATCTCAAGCATCGGGCGGCTGGGCTCCACGGCACGGACCTGCGCACCGGCGCTCAGCAGCTGGCGGGTCAGAATCCCGGTGCCGGCGCCGAGCTCCACCACCTGAGCGAGGCCGGGACTCAGAGCCAGCACATCAGCCACTACCTGCTCTGGGTGGGGCGGGCGCAGCGCATGGTACTGCTCGGCCTCATCAGCTGACTGCTGCTCCGCGAAGGAGGCCCCCAGCTGCCGGCGCCGGACGGCACTGACGATCTGCGGTTCAGCATCCGTGCGCGGCTTGGGCCGGTTCGGCTGACTCATCAGACTCCTAGCGCAGCTGATGCTCTAGGGCCCCGGCCAGAACACTGCGAGCCTGAGAGACGTCCTGGTGCATCTGCTCCACCAGCTTCTCCACGCCCTCATAGGCAACCATGCCGCGCAGTCGAGCCACGAACTCCACTCTGATCCGTTTGCCGTAGAGGTTGAAGTCCTCCACCCTGGCGTCCTGACGGTCGATGACATGGGCCTCCACCACCCGCTTCACACCCTCAAAGGTGGGGTTTGAGCCCACTGAGATGGCAGCCGGCCAGCGGTGGCCGGGGAGGGTGACCCAGCCGGCATAGACGCCGTCGGCCGGGACCATGCCCTCGGAGTCCTGGCTGAGATTGGCGGTGGGGAACCCGAGCTCGCGGCCGCGGGCCTCCCCGTGCACCACCTCTCCGGTGACCGAATGAGCCCGGCCGAGCATCTGGGCGGCAGCCGCCATGTCTCCGCCGGCAATCGCCTCCCGGACTGCGGTGGAGGAACAGCGTTGGCCCAGCGACTCCCCGGCGGGCCCCGTCACCGGGAGATCTTCCACGCCGAGCACGCTGAAGCCGAACTGCTGTCCCAGGGTCACCAGAGTCTGGAAGTCCCCCTCGTTGCCGCGGCCGAAGCGCACATCCCGGCCCACCACTACGGCGGCGGGGGCCAGGGGAAGCAGCTGCTGCTGAACGAACTGCTCGGCGCTCAGTGAGTAGAGCTCCTCGGTGTAGTCCAGCACCAGGGCAGCATGGACGCCGCAGTCCTTGAGCCGAGCCAGCTTCTCGCCGGTGCCGGTGAGCAGCTCCGGAGCGGACTCCGGACGATGGACCAGCGCCGGATGGGGATCGAAGGTGATCGCCACTGCTGCAGCCCGGTGCTGCTGGGCAGCGTGCACCAGCTGGCTGAGCACATGCTGGTGGCCCAGGTGCACCCCGTCGAAGTTGCCGATGGTCAGCACGGTCGGCCCCAGCTCAGCGGGAACCTCATCGAGCCCATGGTAAATCTGCACGCAGGCAATCCTACTGGCCCCCGGCGGCGGAGTAGACTTCCTGGTGAAATGACCATCATGTTCCTCATAGGCACCGCTGTCTGTGCCCTTTCGACACTGACCTGCTGGGTGATGACCGCGGTGCGGAATCATCCCGCCGACTCCTCCATCATCAGTATCGCCGCGATCGAGCTGTACCTGATCGCCTACGGGATCTACGCCGTGATCCGGCAGGCGATGGGCGCCTCGATCACCGGGGAGGCATGGGAGTTCTGGGGCTATGTGCTCACCGCCCTGCTGCTGCCGGTGGGGGTGTTCATCTGGGCGATGGTGGATAAGACGCGCTGGACCAATCTGGTGATGAGCTTTGTGGGCCTGGTGGTGTTCGTGATGGTCTACCGCTTGGAGGAGATTTGGTGGGGAAGCGCACTGTGAGCAGAGGCAGGAACCACGACGCCGCGGGCTTCTCAGCAGCCGCCCCCGGAACCTCAGTGCCGACACCACGCAACCGCGGGGTGGGGATGCTGATCATCACCGCCTATGGAATATTCGCGGTCAGCGCCTTTGCCCGGGCCTTCTATCAGATCACACCGTTCCCGCAGGAAGACAAGGTCCAGTTCGCCGATGCGCCGCTGGCCCTGAGCCTCTCGGCCTTTGCCGCTGCGGTCTATATTCTGGCGACCCTAGCTCTGGCCCGGACCTCTGCTACGGCCTGGAGAATCGCCTTGGCGGCAGTGCTGGTCGAGATGGCCGGGGTGATCGGGGTCGGCACCTGGACCCTGGTGCAGCCTTCAGCTTTCGAGGTGGCCACGGTCTGGGGCTTCTTCGGCCGGGACTACGGGTTCATCCCGCTCATTCTCCCGTTCCTGGGCCTGTTCTGGCTGCTGCGCCACCGGCCTTCGGAAACGGTCTCAGCCGAAGACTAGCTCCGGTTTGGCCTGCAGCACCGAGGGTCCGGCAACAGCTGCCTCGGCCGCATCAGGGGACGACGACGCCCCGGGCTTGGCCGGGATATCCTTCAGCAGCGCAACCAGCTCACCATCCGGGGCGAAGGCCGCAGTCAGTTCAGCGCTGCCGGAGGCGGTGATGCGCCGGCCGTGCCGCAGATGTTCGGCCTCCTCGGCGGTGACCTGCCGGGAGGGGAAGAGCTGGGCGGCTGCCTCAGCCAGGCCGATATAGCCGAAGTCCTCCGCCAGCTGCTCCAGGCTCAGGCACTGGTCCTCACGGTAGGGCCCCACCGCGGTGCGGCGCAGGACGGTGAGATGCCCGCCGGTATCCAGGATCTCCCCCAGGTCCCGCGCCAGTGCCCGCACGTAGGTACCCGAGGAGACGGTCACCTCGATGTCCACATCCACCAGTCTGCCGCCCTCGATCCGGCGCAGATCATGCACTATGAACTGGTGCACGGTCACCGGGCGGGCCTCGAGCTCGACCTCCTCGCCTGCACGGGCCCGGTCATAGGCGCGCCTGCCGTCCACCTTGATGGCGCTGACGGTGGAGGGCACCTGCATGATCTGACCGGTCAGCCGCACCACGGCCTCCCGGAGACTCTCCTGGGTGACCGCATTGGCGAACCGGGTGGCAGTGACCTCACCCTCGGCGTCGTCAGTGGTGGTGGACTCCCCCAGGCGCACTGTAGCGGTGTAGGTCTTGTCCACGCCCACGATGTGGGTCAGCAGACGCGTGGCGCGGTTGATGCCCACTACCAGCACTCCGGTGGCGGCGGGGTCCAGGGTCCCGGCGTGGCCCACCTTTCGGGTGCCGGCCAGCTTACGGATGCGGCCCACCACATCATGGCTGGTCCAGCCGGCGGGTTTGTCCACCAGGACCAACCCGGAACCGACTTCCAGCTCCGCAGTCCTGCGGCTCGCTTTGCCCTCAGGCAACTTCTATTCTCCCTGGCTGCGGTAGGCGTCGTCGTTGACCGGCTCGGCGTTGCCGCGCAGGTTCTTGACCCGCTCATCCTGCTCACGGGCTTTGCGCAGCAGATCCTCAAGATGGGCAGCGGACTCCGGGATCTCGTCCGCCACGAACTCAAGAGTGGGCGTCAGGCGGATGCTCAGCTGGCGGCCCATCTCGTGGCGCAGTGCGCCCCGGTTGGTCTCCAGCAGCTCTGCTCCCTCTGCCTTGGCCTCCTCGTCGTCTGCCAGCACGGTGTAGTAGACCGTGGCGTGCTGCAGGTCGTTGGTGACGCGGGCATCTGTGATGGTGATCCGCTCGGCGCGGTCATCCTTGACTCGAGTGCGCAGGGCCTCGGCCACAATCACTTTGATGCGGGCGGCCAGCCGTGACGCGCGTGCGGGGTCAGCCATAACGTCTCTCCTTACATCTCACTCGTTCGGTGGGCGAAAATGCCGCCTATTCAGCCCAGAATCAGGCCGAAATGTGGTCATTCGTGCCCACCGAACGACATATGCGGACTAGTTCCTGGGAATCTCGCGCATCTCCCAGGTCTCGATGATGTCGCCTTCCTGGATGTCGTTGAACGAGCCCAGGCCGATACCGCATTCGAAGCCCTCGCGGACCTCGGTGGCGTCGTCCTTGAAACGCTTCAGCGACTCGATGGAGAGGTTGTCAGTGACCACCGCACCGTCGCGCACCAGGCGGGCCTTGGCGTTGCGGCGGATGATGCCGGAGCGGACCATGGAGCCGGCGATATTGCCGAACTTGGAGGAGCGGAAGACCTCGCGGATCTCGGCGGAGCCCAGCTCCACCTCCTCGTACTCCGGCTTGAGCATGCCCTTCAGCGCTGCCTCGATGTCATCGATGGCGGCGTAGATGACCGAGTAGAAGCGCATATCCACGCCCTCCCGGTCGGCCAGCTCGGTAACGCGCTCTGCCGGGCGGACGTTGAAGCCGATGATCACGGCATTGTCCACGGTGGCCAGGTTGACGTCGTTCTGGGTGATCGCGCCGACACCGCGGTGGATGACGCGCAGCTGAACCTCGGCCCCCACATCGATCTTCAGCAGCGCATCCTCCAGGGCCTCCACGGCACCGGAGACATCGCCCTTGAGGATCAGGTTGAGGGTGTCGATCTTGCCCTCGGCCACAGCCTGGTCGAAGTCCTCCAGGGTGATCCGCTTGCGGCGCTTGGCCAGCAGCGCGTTGCGCTCAGCGGCCTCACGCTTCTCCGCGATCTGGCGGGCGGTGCGGTCATCACTGGTGACCAGGAAGCTGTCACCGGCACGCGGGACGGTGGAGAGTCCCAGCACCTGCACCGGGCGGGAGGGGGTGGCCTCCTCGACCGGGTCACCGTTCTCGTCAAACATGGCGCGCACACGGCCGTGGGCAGTGCCAGCGACCATATTGTCACCGACCCGCAGGGTGCCGGACTGGACCAGCACGGTGGCTACCGCGCCGCGACCCTTGTCCAGATTGGCCTCGATGGCCACACCGCGGGCTTCCTTGTTCGGGTTGGCGGTCAGCTCCAGGGCAGCGTCTGCGGTGAGCAGCACCGCCTCGAGCAGATCATCGATATTCAGGTTCTGGCGTGCGGAGACGTCCACGAACATGACATCGCCGCCGTACTCCTCGGGAATGAGTTCGTACTCGGTGAGCTGGCCACGGATCTTATCCGGTGCGGCGCCCTCCTTGTCGATCTTGTTCACCGCAACCACCACCGGCACACCGGCGGCCTTGGCGTGGTTGAGCGCCTCCACGGTCTGGGGCATCACACCATCATCGGCGGCGACCACCAGCACGGCGATGTCAGTGACCTTCGCGCCACGGGCACGCATGGCGGTGAACGCCTCGTGGCCGGGGGTGTCGATGAAGGTCAGGGCACGCTGCCGGCCCTCATGAGGGACCTCCACCTGGTAGGCACCGATGTGCTGGGTGATACCGCCGGCCTCACCCTCGGTGACGTTTGAGGAGCGGATGGCATCCAGCAGCCGGGTCTTACCGTGGTCGACGTGACCCATCACGGTGACCACCGGCGCCCGGGCCTCGAGGTCCTCGGCAGACTCGCCGGCAGCCTCCTCCTCCAGGTTGATGCTGAAGGACTCAAGCAGTTCGCGGTCCTCGTCCTCGGGGGAGACGATCTCCACCACATAGCCGAGTTCCTCGCCCAGCAGGGCAAAGGTCTCCTCGTCCAGGGACTGGTTGGCGGTGGCCATCTCACCGAGCTTCATCATCACGGTGATCAGGGCGGCCGGCTCGGCGTTGATCTTCTCGGCGAAGTCACCCAGGGAGGAGCCGCGGCGCAGCCGGATGATGGTGCTGCCATCGCCCTTGGGAACGCGAACGCCGCCGATCTCACGGGTGTGCTTCT
>NZ_WRPM01000061.1 GCF_009758175.1 Nesterenkonia alkaliphila | reverse complement strand
TAGACCGATTCTGCGGAGTGTCGCTGACAAGCAGGAACAAGTACTTTAGCCGGTTAAGAGGCACACCCCAGTACGCCCCATCGATTGAACAAACCCATTCCGGCTACAGTATTGAACGAAATCATCGGAAGTGAATTGAGATCCGTGGTCTGAGTGGAATATCGCTTCCTTAGCTGCTCCGCCTTGGGTGCGGGCCATCTCTAACGCATCGATGACCAGGCTGGCGCGCATGTGCTTGGCGGTCTGCCAGCCGATGACCATCCGGGTGGCTAAGTCGATGACCACAGCCAGGTACAGCCAGCCCTGCCCAGTGCGCAGGTACGTGATGTCTCCTACCAGTGCCTGGCCAACAGTGTAGTGCTCGGGGGTGAAGTCCCGGCCCAGCTTGTCGGTGAAGACCGCGGCGTGCTCCTCGGCGATGGTGGTGCGCTTATAGGCTCGCTTCTGGATCGCTGCCAGATCCATTTCGCGCATCAGATCAGCCACCAGCCCTACCGAGGCATCGAAGCCCTCGGCGTTGAGCTGGGCGGCCACACGCCGGCACCCAGCAGTGCCGCGCTGTTCGGTGAAGATCCGGGCGATCTCGACCTTCAACACATCCCGACGAGCCTGGGTAGCCGTGACCCTGCCGGCCCGGGCTCGCCAGGCATAGAACGAGGAGCGAGCCACTTCTAGCTGCTGGCACATCCACCAGATCGGGTAGGTGTCCTTCTCCGCCTCGATCAGGGCTGACTTCTCGTTCAGTCCTGCTCCCTGGCGAAGAAGGCCGCGGCTTTTTTTAGGAACTCATTCTCCATTTTTAGCTGCCGGTTTTGCTCTTCCAACTCGGCCAGCCGGCCATGATCTGCCGGGGTCATCGTCTTGTCCGGTTCCGGGTTGTCCTGCCGGTATTTCTTCACCCAATTACCCAGGGTGCCGGGGTTGATCGCCAGCTCCTCAGCGACTGTGATGATCGGCCGCTGGCTCTGAATGACCAGCTGAACCGCCTCAGCTTTGAACTGCGAACTGAACTTTCGTCGTGATGTTGATGCTGCCATGTCCCTGATCCTCTCTCATCAAGAGACTGTCCAACATCCTTGATACACCTCAGAGGCCATTAACGGCCTACTGGAGGGTGTGGGGATCAAACTGGTCCACACCACTGGCGAGGATGCTGAGTCCTCGTTCCGTCAGGAGCCGATTCCGGTGTCTAACCAGATCAGCGACATCATGACCGCCACTATCGCCGCATCCCTGGCTCATCTGGTCACCGAGGAGGAGACCGGACGGCTGCGCATCTGCCGCGGGGATGACTGTGAGGCGGCCATTGTTGACCTCACCCGAAACCGTTCTAAGCTCTTCTGCGATTTCGGCAACTGCGCCAACCGTGCTCATGTGCGCGCCTACCGTGCCCGGCAGGCCGCCAAGCGCAACGGCACCACCGCTGTCACCGAGAGCTCCGAGGCCTCACCGAACTCCGGGGCCGGCAGTAAGCGGAAGTTGGAGAAACCCTCCTCCGCCGAGAAGGCCGAGGAGATCAACCGTCCGACCTCTGTCTCTGCGGTAGCGGCCAAAGAGTTCCGTGATCGGATGCGCGAGGAGCTCATGGATAAGCGCAAGAAGAAGTCGAAGACGAGCAAGAAAAGCTAGCTGTCTCGGCTCGGCATCCCGGTGGGGGTTCATTGCGGTGGACCCTGGTGAGCCCCCATCCGGGATGAAGGCAATCAACCTATTCGAAGTATCTGCGAGGATTCTCCACCAGGATGGTGTTGAGATCTGATTCGCTGACTCCGCGATCTTTCAGCGTGGGGATGACGTCCTCACTGATATGGCGGTAATTCCACTTCGGTGCCGCCTGAGCCCTGGCCTGTGGATCGAACCAGTCGATGAAGCAGGAGGCGTCATGGGAGATAGTGATCTTCTCGCTATAACCCCTCTCGACCAGCGCGACAATGGTGTCGATGCGCTGCTCAAAGGGCAGCAGCACATCCAAACCGAAGCGGTCCATACCCAAGAGTGAACCTGCATCGGCCAACTTGGTGAGATAGCCCAGGTCAGTGGAGTCTCCGCTGTGGCCGATGATCACCTTGCTGAGGTCCACACCCTCTTCTGCCAATACCCGCTGGGCCACCAGGCCTGATTCAGTGTGCGGATTAGTGTGCACGGTGATCGGTGCGCCAGTCTGGGCGCTGGCCTGACCGACAGCACGCATGGCACGCTCCACACCAGGAGTCAGCCCCGGTTCCTCGATAGCGCATTTCAAGAATGCGGCACGCACTCCAGTATCGGCAATCCCCTCAGTGAGATCCCTGATGAACAATTCGGTCAGCGGCTCCGGGACATCAAAGAGCAGCCCCGGGCCCTGGTGGTGGAACTGGAGGGGGATATCCCGGTAGGTGTACAGACCGGTGGCCAGCACGATATTGAGATCCAGACCTTCGGCGATCCGCTGGATCCTCGGAACATAGCGACCCAGACCCAGGACTGTGGGATCCAGAATGGTGTCGATCCCCAGCTGATGCAGCTCACTCAGCTGTCGACGCGCATCAGCGACTTTCTCTTCTTCATCCCAGTCCTGCTGGTAGTTCAGGCGGTACTCCTCGCCCAGCACGAAGACATGCTCATGAACCAGGGTTCGCCCCAGTTCGCGGGGCTCGATGAAACCTGTGGCAGTGGGGATGTATTCCATGTCACATAGCGTAGGCCAGAATCCATTGAATGTGAACACAGGTTCACTTCTCTCCAAAATGTGATTGACACCACACTCCCTGGCGGTTAGCTTAGATCAAAGTTGATGTCATGTTCAGAATCACTCCTACCGAAAAGACACAGCCGTCATGTCACAGAAATCTCGTTCGACTCTTCGTCCCCTGATCGCCCTGAGTACTGTCAGCCTCCTAGCCCTGACCTCCTGCGGAAACGGAGGGGGCGACGGCGAGGGAGGCACGATCACCATCGGCGTTACCGGCCCCCAGTCCGGCGGTGGCGCCCTCTACGGCGAGAACGTCGAGGCAGGTATCCGCCTCGCCATTGATGAGCTCAACGAACAGGGGGTGACCATCGACGGAGAGGAATACACCGTCGAGATGCGCGCCCTGGATGATGAGTACCAGCCAAATGCCGCAGCCACCAATGCCCAACGGCTGGTGGAGCAGGACGATGCCAGTGTGGTCTTCATCCCCCACGCCGGAGGCATCCACGCAGCCCAGGAGATCAACACCTCCCGCAGTGACTTCCTCATCGGCGCTTACAGCTCCGACCGGCGCATTATCGAACGCGATAACGAGCTGACCTTCATGATCTCTCCACCGTTTGTCAGCTACTCCGAGCCCTTCATCCGGATCTTCCAGGAAGAGCAGGGGGCTGAGCGCCTGGGGCTGCTGGCCACCGCCAGTGAGTACGGCCAGCAGTGGACCACCATGATCACTCAGGACTGGGAGGATGCCGGCGGCGAGGTTCTGAGCAATAACAACTTCGACTATGGGGCAGTTTCCGACTTCGCCAGTTCCGTGGCCCGAACTCTCTCCGATGACCCCGATGTCATCCTGGTCGGCGGTCCCTCCCAGACCACTGCCCTGGTCATCGAGGAGGCCCGGGATCAAGGTTATGAGGGCGGGTTCATGATTATGGACCAGGCCAAATTCGAGGAACTCGAGCTTTTCACCGACCCCGAGAACCTCAATAATTCCGCCGGTGTGAAACCAGTCGCCGAATTCGATGACCCCGGAACGGACAGCCTCGTCGAACGCTTTGCCGAGGACATCACCGAGGAACGTCCCATCACTGCCGAGACTTCACTGAATTTCCAGGCAGTCGCCCTGGTGGTCAAAGCCATGGAGATCGCTGGCACCCATGAAGACCCCGCTGCTATCCGAGAGGCTATGCCAGAAGCGGCAGCAGAAGTCGACGACGTCTTCCGGGTCTCCGGCTTCCCCGATGAGGTTACCGATGAGGGACTGCTGATCTCTGATTCCCTCGAAGGGGCCTACCGCGATTCCGAGGGCAACTACGAGTACTTCCCTATGGACATCGAATAACCCCTGGCAGAACACCAGCATGTCCTGAACAGTCCCAAACTCTCTAGTGAGGACTCCGCATGACCCTGTTTGTCCAACAGTTCTTCAACGGGCTGTCACTCGGAGGAGTGTACTGCTTGGCCGCCATTGGCCTGACACTGGTCTTCGGGGTGCTGCGCATTCCCAATCTGGCCCACGGCGCTCTCTATATGGTCGGCGCCTATCTCACCTATTTCTTCCTCACCTCAGCCGGGGTGCCCTATATTCTGGCCATCGCGCTGGCGGCCTTAGTGCTGGCCGGGATCGGCATCGGTATGGAGCGGGTGGTCTTCCACCCGCTGCGCAATGCACCGCATACCCACCATATGATCGCCGCCGCAGGTGCAATGTTCTTCCTGCACTCTCTGATTCAGGCCATCTGGGGTGCTGACTTCCGGCGCATGGAATCACCGATCACCGGCCGGGTCGAGATCCTGGGCACCCAGGTCTCCTGGCAGCGGGTAACCATCGTGATCACCGCCGTCGTCGTTCTGATTGCCCTGACCTGGTTCATCAAACGGACCGTGCACGGCCAGAGCATCGAGGCCGTGGAACAGGACCGGGTCGGGGCCTCCCTGGTGGGCATCAACCCGAACCGGGTCTCCATGCTGACCTTCGGACTGGCTGCCGCTCTGGTGGCCGTGGCCGCCGGGCTGGTGGCTCCGATCAACCTGCTCTACCCCACCATGGGTGACGTCATCATGGTCAAGGTCTTCGCCATCATCATCCTCGGCGGACTCGGTTCCATCCCCGGGGCCATCGTCGGCGGCTTCACACTCGGAATGGCCGAGGTGATGGCTACTACCTATGTCTCAGCCGTAGCCGGTGAGGTCATCGCCTTCGTGGTGCTGATCTTGGTGCTTGCCATCAGACCCACAGGACTTCTGACGAAGGCGGTGCAACGATGAAGCTGACATTCTCCATCCGCGGAGTTGGCGCCCTGCTGGTGGCAGCGGCCCTGCTCTTCGCCCCGCTGATTCTGGCCGAGCAGAACTATCTGCTTCGGGTGCTGATCACCGGTATCACCTACGCCATCGCTGTCTATGGGCTCAACATCATCCTCGGTTTCACCGGCCAGCTCTCCCTTGCCCACGGCGGGTTCTTCGGCATCGGCGTCTACACCATGGGACTGCTGACCACCGATTATGACTGGTCCTTCTGGGGTGCGTTGCTGGCGGCCATCGTGCTCACCACTGTGGTGGGATTCCTGGCCGGGCTGCTGGCGCTGCGGACCAGGGAGGCTTATTTCGCAGTCTTCACTATGGCCCTGGGGCTGATCATCTATATGATCATCAGCCGTTGGGAGGATGTCACCCATGCCTATTCCGGTGTGCTGGGGGTGAAGCTTCCGGAGAATATCGGCCCGCTGGACTTCAGCGAACCGGCCACCTACTACTACCTGCTGCTGGTGTTCCTCGCCGCTGCCGCCTATGTCACCTATACCCTGCGGGTCTCCAATGTCGGACGCAGGCTTTTGGCCATCCGCACATCAGAGGATCTGGCCAGCTCCATCGGCATCAATGTGGGGCTGAACAAACAGCTGGCCTTCACGGCATCGGCGGGCTTCGCCGGACTCGGCGGGGCACTGTTCGCCTCCGCAGAGGGATTCATCGGCCCCAATTCCTCCTCCATCGACCTCACCTTCGAACTGCTGATGTTCTTGCTTGTCGGCGGTGTGGCCACCGTGATGGGACCGATTGTGGGCACCCTGCTGGTCCTGGCGCTCTTCGAGGCATTCCAGGACTTCCAGGCCTACCGGTTCATTCTGCTGGGGCCGGTGATCATCGCCCTGGTGATCTATGCACCGCAGGGTCTCATCGGTCGGCTCAATGAGCTGACTCTCCGGTGGAAACGCCGCAGGGCCGCAGCCCCGAAGACCCCAGCCGGACCACCAGATTCCGACTCTCCGGCCGATCCCAACGATGAGAAGGCAGAGGTGCGCTGATGCTGATGCAGGTACGCGGACTGTCCAAGACCTTCGGCGGTCTCCATGCTGTCGAAGACGTCAGCTTCGATATCGCCGAGGGGGAGATCACCGCGATTATCGGCCCCAATGGTGCCGGGAAGTCTACCCTGTTCAACCTGATCACCGGGTTCTACCGTCCCACAGCGGGATCGGTGACCTTCAAGGCCAAAGACATCACCGGTCATCCGGCCCATCGGACAGCCCAGGCTGGGGTAGCCCGGACTTTCCAGACCACCAAGCTCTTCGAGCACAGCTCGATTGCCGAGAATGTTCTGGCAGGCTGCGCGGCCGGATCCCGTTCCACACTCATCGACGCCGTTTTCCGCACCCCCCGGCATCGCCGGGAGGAGAAGGCGAGTATGGATAAGACCCTGGAGCTGCTGGAGTTCACCGGCATCCTGGAGTTCAAAGACGAGATCGCAGCCAATGTGCCCCATGAGGTGCAGAAGCGGGCCGCCGTCGCCCTTGCCCTGGCCACCGAACCCGAACTGCTGCTGCTGGATGAACCGGCAGCCGGTATCACCGAGGATGAGACCGCCCGATTCGGGCAGTTGATCCGGCAGATCGTGGCCCGCGGGGTCACTGTGGGGCTGGTGGAGCACAAGATGTCACTGATCATGAGCCTCGCGGACAGTATCTTGGTCCTTGACCAGGGCCGCAGAATTGCTTGGGGCACCCCCGAGGAGGTCCGCTCGGACCCCCGCGTGATCGAGGCCTATCTCGGTGCCGGCAGCCAGGGCTCCACGTCCCAAGAGGACGGCATTCAGGAACGGACCCCGGGACAAGGAGCCTAGCCATGCTTGAAGTACGAGACCTCTGCGCCGGTTATGACACTGTCGATGTCCTCCACAATGTGAACATCACCGCCGAGGCCGGACGCCTGACCCTGGTTCTGGGCGCAAATGGTTCGGGGAAGTCCACCCTGTTCCGCACGATCAGCGGCCTGGTCCGCGGCCGAAGCGGCAGCATCACCTTTGAGGACAAGTCGATCAGCAAGCTGTCCTCAAACCGGATTGTTCGCGCGGGAATTGCCCATGCTCCTGAGGGCCGGCATCTGTTCCCTCAGTTGAGCGTGGAGAAGAACCTCACCCTGGGCAACTACGCCAGGCGCAGTTCAAAATCCGAGCTCAAGGAACTGCTGACCCGGGTCTTCGATCTTTTCCCCATATTGCAGGAGAAACGTTCCCAGGCCGCAGGCTCACTCTCGGGTGGGCAGCAGCAGATGGTCGCTATCGGTCGGGCGCTGATGTCCGATCCCAAACTGTTGATCCTCGATGAGCCTTCCATGGGTCTTGCCCCGATGGTCACTGAGCAGGTGCTGCAGGCGGTGGCCGAGGTCAATTCTGAGGGCACCGGGGTGCTGCTTGCCGAGCAGAATGCCCAGGCCGCACTGGGCTTTGCCCATTACGGATATGTCCTGGCTGAGGGCCGAGTGGTGCTCTCCGGGGCGGCCTCAGACCTTCAGAACGATCCCGAGGTTCAGAAGGCCTATCTGGGGGTCTGACAGAACTTGAACTTGACCTCAAGTTCTAGATAGGCTCTGTGGTACAGATCTCATTCAGAGGGAGAGCCCATTATGCCGACCACCACCACGTCTGTTCATCTGGCCCAGCGGCCCACCGGTCTGCCGGTGGAGGAGACCTGGGAGATCCGTCGTACCGAGCTGCCCGATGAGCTGGAGGAGGGGCAGTTCCTCGTCGTCGTGGACTACATCTCTCTGGACCCGGCGATGCGCGGCTGGCTCAATGATGTCCGCTCCTATATCCGGCCGGTCCAGGTGGGCGAGCTGATGCGGGCCAATGCCACTGGCACCGTCACCGCCTCCCGTCACCCCGACTTCGCCGAGGGTCAGGCTGTTGTCGGCCCCTTCGGCGTGACTGAACACGCCATCAGCGATGGGACCGGGGTCACCGCTATCGATACCCAGCTTGCTGCACCGCCGACCTGGCTGGGTGCCCTGGGCATGCCGGGCCATACCGCCTATTTCGGCCTGCATGATGTCGGCGAACTGAAATCCGGTGATACCGTGCTGATCTCCGGTGCCGCCGGTGCGGTGGGCAGTGTTGCCGGCCAGCTGGCTAAGGCCCAGGGCTGCACGGTCATCGGTGTCGCCGGTGGAACTGAAAAGTGCCAATGGCTTGAAGAAATCGGCTTCGACGCCGCAGTGGACTATAAGAGCGACAATGTGCTCAAGAAGCTGCGCGAAATCGCCCCCGATGGCATTGATGTCTTCTTCGACAATGTCGGCGGGGAGATTCTGGATGCTGGGCTGGCGAATCTGCGCCGCGGCGCCCGGGTTGTCATCTGCGGTGCGATCTCCTCCTATAACGAGACCTCCCTTCCCCCGGGCCCCAGCCGTTATCTCTCGCTGTTGGTCTTCCGGGCGAAGATGCAGGGTTTTGTGGTCTTCGATTACGCCGACCGCTACCCGGAGGCGGTGGAGAAGGTCGGTGAGCATATTTCCAACGGCACCCTGACTGCTCGTGAAACAGTTCTCGAGGGTGGGGTCACCGCCTTCAACGAGGCGCTGCAGGGGCTTTTCAAAGGGGTCAATACCGGAAAACTGGTCCTGAAGGTCTGAAGCTGCAGCGGCTTGAGGCCGGGCCCTGACCCCGCAGCATCACCCACATTCGATTCGTTCTACCCAGGAGAGGAGCCTCACCGTGAGAGAGGCAGTCATCGTATCCACCGCTCGGACCCCCATCGGCAAAGCGTACCGGGGGGCGTTCAATGACACCCAGGCCCAGGAGCTGGCCGGACACGCGATCTCCCATGCTGTCTCCCGCGCCGGGATTGATGGCGCGGAGGTCGACGACGTGGTGCTGGGGGCGGCCCTTCAGCAGGGCTCTACCGGGTCGAATATTGCCCGTCAGGCTGCGCTTCGTGCCGGTCTGCCGGATTCAGTGGCCGGTATGTCGGTAGATCGGCAGTGCGCCTCGGGCCTGATGGCCATTGCCACTGCTGCCAAGCAGATCATCCACGATGGCATGGAGGTCGCCATCGGCGGTGGTGTGGAGTCCATCTCCCTGGTGCAGAACGAGAAGATGAACACTCACCGCCTGAAGGATCCGTGGCTGGTGGAGAATGTGCCGGACCTCTACATGCCCATGCTGCACACTGCTGAGGTGGTCGCTGAGCGCTATGGGGTCAGCCGTGCTCAGCAGGATGAGTATGCACTCTCCTCCCAGCAGCGCACGGCCGAGGCTCAGCAGCAGGGCAAGTTCGACGATGAGATCGTCCCGCTGCCCAGCACCAAACTGGTTCTGGACAAGGAGACCGGCGAAACTCACCAGGAGGAGGTCACCCTCAGCAAGGATGAGGGCAACCGGCCTTCCACCACACTGGAGTCCCTGACCGGGCTCAATCCTGTACTGCCCGATGGTGATGTCACCGCGAAGTCCACCATCACCGCCGGTAATGCCTCCCAGCTCTCCGACGGCGCATCGGCGTCGGTGCTGATGAGCGCTGAGGCTGCTGCCGAACGTGGTCTGACCCCCTTGGGCACCTATCGCGGTATGGCAGTGGCCGGCTGTAAACCCGATGAGATGGGTATCGGCCCGGTCTTCGCCATCCCGAAGCTGCTGAAACAGCACAATCTGGAGATCGGCGATATCGGTCTCTGGGAGCTCAATGAGGCTTTCGCCTCTCAGGCGGTCTACTGTCGGGACAAGCTCGGTATCGACCCCGACCTCTATAACGTCAACGGTGGCGGCATCTCCGTAGGCCACCCCTATGGCATGACCGGTGCCCGACTGACCGGCCACGCCCTGATCGAAGGTCGCCGCCGGGGTGTGCGCTATGTGGTGGTCACTATGTGCATCGGTGGAGGCATGGGTGCCGCCGCCCTGTTCGAGGTGAACTCATGAGCGATATCCTCACCAGCGTCAGCCAGGGTGTGGGCACTATTACCCTGAACCGGCCGGATCGCCGCAATGCTCTCTCCCCTGCCATGGTGGATGGGCTCAGCCAGGCCCTGACCGATATGGAGGCTGATTCCGCTGTCGGCGCCGTGCTGCTCACTGGGGCCGGTGGGACTTTCTGCTCCGGCGGGGATGTCCAGGAGTTTGAGGCCCGCGGTGGTGAAGGCGGCGGTGGTGACACTGTGGACAAGGAGGCCGAACAGCAGCAGCTTCAGCGGCAGTTGGCCACTGTGGGACGTCTCTACCGCTTCCCGAAACCGGTTGTCGCTGCCCTTCCCGGGGCGGTGGCCGGTGCCGGTATGGGTTTCGCCCTGGCCGCGGATCTGCGGATCGGCAGTCCCCGCACTCTGTTCGCCACCGCTTTTGCCGGGGTCGGACTCGGTGGGGACTTTGGGGTGGCCTGGCTTCTTCACCAGTTGGTGGGTCCGGCCAAGGCTCGCGAGCTGATGTTCCTCTCCCCGCGGGTGCGCGGTGAGGAGTGCCTGCAGCTGGGCCTGGTCAACACTCTGGTTGAGGAGGATCAGCTCCATGACCGGTCGGTGGAGCTCGCCACCCAGCTGGCTCATGGACCTTCGGCAGCACTGGGCGCGATGAAGCAGAACCTCCTGCAGGCTCCGCATTCCACTTTGGAGGATGCCATGGGCCCGGAGGTCGCCCGCCATAAGGAGACGGGTCTGACCCAGGATCATAAGGACGCGGTCAGCGCCTTTGTCCAGAAACAGACCCCAACCTTCAGCCCAGGGTGGCATGAGGGAGCCTCGTCATGAATTTTGAGGGCGCGGTCGCAGTCGTCACCGGTGCTGCCGGTGGAATCGGTGCTGCATTGGCTAAGGCCCTGCATGCCCGCGGCAGCAGTGTGGTGCTCACGGACCTCACTGAGGAGGCTGTGCAGCAGCGGGCCGATGAGCTCAATGCCATCCGCCCGGACAGCGCTGTGGCCCTGGCTGGGGATGCTGCGGAGTCAGAGCATATCCAGGCCTGTGTGGACCTAGCGGAGCAGCGTTTCGGTCCGGTGGATCTCTATGCCGCCAATGCCGGCATCGGCGGCGGTCTGGGCCTTGAGGCAACCGATCAGCAATGGCAGCAGGCCCTGGATGTGAATGTGTTGGCCCATGTTCGTGCCGCCAAGCTGCTGGTCCCGCAGTGGTTGGAGCGCGGTTCGGGGCATTTCCTCTCCACTGCCTCGGCTGCGGGACTGCTGACCCAGATCGGCTCGGCTACCTATGCGGTCTCTAAGCATGCGGCGGTGGCGTTCTCCGAGTGGCTTTCGGTCACCTACGGTTCCCGGGGTATTGGGGTCAGCTGCCTGTGTCCTATGGGGGTCAATACGAATATGTTGCGCGGCCCCTCCACTGCTACCCGGGCGGTCACTGACGCCGGGGAGGTTTTGGAGCCCGACGACGTCGCCGCCTCGGCTCTTGAGGCCGTGGCCAAGAATGAGTTCCTGGTCCTGCCTCATCGGGAGGTCCATGA
Source organism: Nesterenkonia alkaliphila (assembly GCF_009758175.1). Taxonomy (GTDB): domain Bacteria; phylum Actinomycetota; class Actinomycetes; order Actinomycetales; family Micrococcaceae; genus Nesterenkonia; species Nesterenkonia alkaliphila. The sequence goes on along the minus strand of NZ_WRPM01000061.1, from coordinate 2,196 downwards.
GTTTTGGCGGCGTAAGAGCTCCGATTACGAACGCTGGTTGGCGGGTATGCGCCGCTACCAGGACTCATTGGTCTGATCGAAGTCGAGCCGACCCATGGGAGTACGACTTAGGCACCTTCAATCTATAAGGAACCGTCATGGATTTTGAGCTTTCTGATCGCTGCAAGGACTACCAGGAGAAGCTGCTGTCCTTTATGGACGAGCATGTGTATCCGGCTGAGGCGACTTATGCCGCCCAGATGGCTGAGGCCGATTCCCCGAATGTGCAGCCGCCGGTTCTGGAGGAGCTGAAGGTCGAGGCCCGCAGTCGGGGTCTGTGGAATCTCTTCCACCCCCATGAGAACCCCGAGTGGGGCAGCCCGGGGCTGAGCAATCTGGATTATGCTCCGCTGGCTGAGATTATGGGTCGCAGCCCGCATCTGGCCCCGGAGGCCACCAACTGCAATGCCCCGGATACCGGGAATATGGAGGTTCTGGAGGTCTTCGGAACTCAGGAGCATAAGGAACGTTGGCTCAAGCCGCTGCTTGATGGGGAGATCGCCTCGGCCTTCTGTATGACCGAACCGGCTGTGGCCAGCTCGGATGCAACTAATGTGCAGCTGCAGATGGTCAAGGACGGCGATGAGTATGTGCTAAATGGGCGCAAATGGTTCGCTTCGAATGCCCTGCATCCCCATGCCCAGGTCCTGATCGTTATGGGTAAGACAGATCCCGAGGCGTCGACGCATCGTCAGCAGTCGATGATGGTGGTGCCGATTGATGCACCGGGTGTCACGATTGTCCGTGGTCTGCCAGTCTTCGGTTATATGGACCGTGAGGGTCATGCCGAGATCATCTTTGAGGATGTCCGGGTTCCCTCCAAGGACCTCCTGGCTGGTGAAGGTGAAGGCTTCATGATCAGTCAGGCCCGCCTGGGTCCTGGTCGAATCCACCACTGCATGCGCTCGATCGGTATGGCGGAGCGTTCTTTGGATTTGATGATCCGCCGGGCTCAGGAGCGGGAGACCTTCGGTGCTCCGGTTGCCGACCGGGCCAATATTCAGGACTGGATTGCCGAGGCCCGGATTGAGATCGAGATGACCCGGCTTCTGGTTCTGAAGACGGCCTGGCTGATGGACACTGTGGGTAACCGTGAGGCTCGCACCGAGATCGCCGCGATCAAGGTGGCCGCTCCGCAAATGGCCTTGAAGATCATCGACCGCGCGATTCAGGTCCATGGTGGTGGCGGCGTCACTGATGACTTCCCCCTGGCCAGCTTCTACGCCCACCAGCGCACCCTGCGCTTGGCCGATGGTCCCGATGAGGTCCATAAGCGCAGTATCGCCAGGATGGAGCTGAAGCGGATGCGCAACCTCGTAGCCGCAGGCTAATACAACCAACCACAATGAGGGCGGGGCAATCCATCTGGGGTCGCCCCGCCCTCGATGCACATTCCATGGGCCTCACAGCGGGGTCACTATTGAGTTTTCAAACAACTGTGGCCAGTCCGTTTCCGGGGCCAGGATGTGAAGTCTTTGGGGCACACCTGCTCTGCCTGCCCTCTCCACCACCGGGGTCCCATTGGAGGGATCCTGAGTGGTGGAGGGCCTGGGCAGGTTGGGGTTAGGCAGCATCGTCTACTGCCCAGTCTGGTGGTGGGCCAGGGTCCGATTCTGAGATGTATGGGTCTTTGTCCTCGCAGGGGTCTTGGGTGAAGCTCCACGGTTCCACGTCCCCGGGATCTGCTCGAGTCTGATCGGGCGGGTGGTGTTTATGGCTCTTGATGTCATGGCAGTTCTTACACAGAGTCTGTAGGTTCTGCCCGGTGGTGGCTCCACCGGTTTCATATGACTGTTTGTGGTCGATCTCTGCTGACCATCCGGATTCGGTACACCCGGGGGTCTGGCACTGCCCATCCCGAATCAGAACCGCGTTCCGCTGATGAGCCCGAGCGGTACGTGATTCGTAAGTCTTAGTCAGCAGGTTCTGAGCCTCGGGGTCAGTCTTGCTGACCCAGGCATCAACATCCTCAGTACTGATAGAGGCCGGTGCGGTCCGGGACTTAGTGACGGTAACGACCTCACCAACACCAGTGGAAACTGCATCTTCGATTGCAACGTCCTGGGTGACGCCTACGGCGTACCAGTCATTGCTTCAGTAGTGCCCCATAGAGTGGTGTAACCCTCCCGAGGGCCGTGACCGTATTCGTCTTGGATG
>NZ_WRPM01000060.1 GCF_009758175.1 Nesterenkonia alkaliphila | reverse complement strand
GTGGCTAACAGCTCCTCTTAACCTTCCGGCACCGGGCAGGAGTCAGTCCGTATACCTCGTCTTACGACTTCGCACGGACCTGTGTTTTTAGTAAACAGTCGGACCCCCCTGGTCTCTGCGGCCACCACCAGCTCACAACCGCAAGGGTTGATCACCAGGGTGGCCCCCCTTCTCCCGAAGTTACGGGGGCATTTTGCCGAGTTCCTTAACCGTGATTCTCTCGATCGCCTTAGTATTCTCTACCTGAGCACCTGTGTCGGTTTCGGGTACGGGCGGCACAACAACCTCGCGTCGATGCTTTTCTTGGCAGCATAGGATCACCGGATCCCCACCCAAAAGGTGGAGCCCATCAAATCTCAGCCTCAACGACTCCCGGATTTGCCTAGGAGTCAGCCTACATTCTTAGACCCAGACAACCATCGCTGGGCCCGGCTACCTTCCTGCGTCACACCTGTTACTACGCTAAACGCCCCCGATCAGGTCCCACGCTAGACCAGCCCTGTTCACCGAAGTGAACTTAGGCTGGGTTCGGGTGGTTAGTATCTCAGGTTTGCTTGGGGCGGTTGTTCGCCGGTACGGGAATATCAACCCGTTATCCATCGACTACGCCTGTCGGCCTCGCCTTAGGCCCCGACTAACCCAGGGCAGATTAGCTTGACCCTGGAACCCTTGCTCATTCGGCGGCCATGTTTCTCACATGACTTTCGCTACTCATGCCTGCATTCTCACTCGTCTACCGTCCACCAGCTCTTACAACCTGGCTTCACCCAATAGACGACGCTCCCCTACCCAACCAGGAAAACCTGATTGCCACGGTTTCGGCGGTGTGCTTGAGCCCCGCTACATTGTCGGCGCGGAATCACTTGACCAGTGAGCTATTACGCACTCTTTCAAGGGTGGCTGCTTCTAAGCCAACCTCCTGGTTGTCTAAGCAACTCCACATCCTTTCCCACTTAGCACACGCTTAGGGGCCTTAACCGGTGGTCTGGGCTGTTTCCCTCTCGACGATGAAGCTTATCCCCCACCGTCTCACTGCTACGCTCTCACGTCACTGGCATTCGGAGTTTAGCTGACGTCAGTAACCTTGTAGGGCCCATCAGCCATCCAGTAGCTCTACCTCCAGGACGAAACACGCAACGCTGCACCTAAATGCATTTCGGGGAGAACCAGCTATCACAGAGTTTGATTGGCCTTTCACCCCTACCCACAGCTCATCCCCCCAGTTTTCAACCTAGGTGGGTTCGGGCCTCCACGTGCTCTTACACACGCTTCACCCTGGCCATGGGTAGATCACTCCGCTTCGGGTCTAGACCCAGCAACTAAACGCCCTATTCAGACTCGCTTTCGCTACGGCTGCCCCACACGGGTTAACCTCGCTACTGAGCACTAACTCGCAGGCTCATTCTTCAAAAGGCACGCCATCACACCCCAAAAGATGCTTTGACGGATTGTAGGCACATGGTTTCAGGTACTATTTCACTCCCCTCCCGGGGTACTTTTCACCATTCCCTCACGGTACTGATTCACTATCGGTCATTAGGGAGTATTCAGGCTTACCAGATGGTCCTGGCAGATTCACACACGATTCCTCGAGCCGCGTGCTACTCGAGAACACCAAAACAGCCGGCGGAACGCATTACAACTACGGGACTCACACCCCCTACGGTCAGTGACTCAACACTGTTCGTCTATACGCCCGCACCTCAACCGCCCAGAATGGTAGTCCTGGGATATTGGGTCTCACAACCCCGGCAACGCAACCCCTACCAGGTATCACACGCCACCGGTTTAGCCCCATACGCTTTCGCTCGCCACTACTCACGCAATCACTATTGTTTTCTCTTCCTGTCGGTACTGAGATGTTTCACTTCCCGACGTTCCCCCCAACCGCCTATTTCATTCAGCGACTGGTGACACACCACAACAGCATGCCGGGTTTCCCCATTCGGAGATCCTGGCCTCAACACTCGGTTATCAGCTCCACCAGGCTTATCGCAGATTCCCACGTCCTTCATCAGCTCCTAATGCCAAGGCATCCACCATGCGCCCTAAAACACTTACGACACACATACACAAGACAATACAAAAAAGATGCTCGCGTCCACTATGCAGTTCCCAAACAACAACCCCCACCCCCATCACCACAACCACCCCACAAAAACGCAGGGCACCAGCCGTGGCTACCTGAAGCAGAAGCCAAGATCCATGAAGCCAATAGCCTCAGGACCCAACAGTGCACCAAAAACCACTCAACAACCCCCAACGCGTTCCTTCCAACCCACACACCCAAAAGTGTGTAAGCGTACTAAAACCACGCCAAGACGCTGCCAAGACGACCCAACCCCGAAGAAGGAGTTGATTTGTTGATATTCCACCCTTGAGCAAACCCCGGAACACCACATTCGGATGCCACAACGGGGCGGACTCAACTCGAGTCCAGCTCCTTAGAAAGGAGGTGATCCAGCCGCACCTTCCGGTACGGCTACCTTGTTACGACTTAGTCCCAATCGCCAGTCCCACCTTCGACCATTCCCCCTCAAAGAGTTGGGCCATGGGCTTCGGGTGTTACCAACTTTCGTGACTTGACGGGCGGTGTGTACAAGGCCCGGGAACGTATTCACCGCAGCATTGCTGATCTGCGATTACTAGCGACTCCAACTTCACGAAGTCGAGTTGCAGACTTCGATCCGAACTGAGACCGGCTTTTAGGGATTAGCTCCACCTCACGGCATCGCAACCCACTGTACCGGCCATTGTAGCATGCGTGAAGCCCAAGACATAAGGGGCATGATGATTTGACGTCGTCCCCACCTTCCTCCGAGTTGACCCCGGCAGTCTCCCATGAGTCCCCACCATTACGTGCTGGCAACATAGGACAAGGGTTGCGCTCGTTGCGGGACTTAACCCAACATCTCACGACACGAGCTGACGACAACCATGCACCACCTGTCAACCAGCCCCGAAGGGAAAGACCATCTCTGGCCCGGTCCGGTTGATGTCAAGCCTTGGTAAGGTTCTTCGCGTTGCATCGAATTAATCCGCATGCTCCGCCGCTTGTGCGGGCCCCCGTCAATTCCTTTGAGTTTTAGCCTTGCGGCCGTACTCCCCAGGCGGGGCACTTAATGCGTTAGCTACGGCGCGGAAAACGTGGAATGTCCCCCACACCTAGTGCCCAACGTTTACGGCATGGACTACCAGGGTATCTAATCCTGTTCGCTCCCCATGCTTTCGCTCCTCAGCGTCAGTAACAGCCCAGAGACCTGCCTTCGCCATCGGTGTTCCTCCTGATATCTGCGCATTTCACCGCTACACCAGGAATTCCAGTCTCCCCTACTGCACTCCAGTCTGCCCGTACCCACTGCACACCCGGAGTTAAGCCCCGGGCTTTCACAGCAGACGCGGCAAACCGCCTACGAGCTCTTTACGCCCAATAATTCCGGATAACGCTCGCGCCCTACGTATTACCGCGGCTGCTGGCACGTAGTTAGCCGGCGCTTCTTCTGCAGGTACCGTCACAAAAGCTTCTTCCCTGCTGAAAGCGGTTTACAACCCGAAGGCCGTCATCCCGCACGCGGCGTCGCTGCATCAGGCTTGCGCCCATTGTGCAATATTCCCCACTGCTGCCTCCCGTAGGAGTCTGGGCCGTGTCTCAGTCCCAGTGTGGCCGGTCACCCTCTCAGGCCGGCTACCCGTCAAAGCCACGGTGAGCCACTACCCCACCGTCAAGCTGATAGGCCGCGAGCCCATCCAAGACCGATAAAATCTTTCCACCCCACACCATGCGGTGCGAAGTACTATCCGGTATTAGACCCAGTTTCCCAGGCTTATCCCAGAGTCAAGGGCAGGTTACTCACGTGATACTCACCCGTTCGCCACTAATCCACCCCTGCAAGCAGGAGCTTCATCGTTCGACTTGCATGTGTTAAGCACGCCGCCAGCGTTCATCCTGAGCCAGGATCAAACTCTCCATCAAA
>NZ_WRPM01000059.1 GCF_009758175.1 Nesterenkonia alkaliphila | reverse complement strand
GGGCCAGGCATCACCCGATCTGCTGCGTGATCTGCTGCAGACCATGATCAACGCCCTGCTCTCAGCCGATGCTGACGCCGTCATCGGCGCTGAGTACGGCAAACCCAGCGCTGACCGGACCACTCAGCGCAACGGGTACCGCCACCGGGATCTCGATACCCGGGTGGGGACCATCGATGTCGCCGTGCCGAAACTCCGAGAGGGCACGTATTTCCCGGAATGGCTGCTCGAGCGGCGGAAGCGGTCCGAATCAGCGATGATCACTGTGGTCGCTGATGCCTACCTGGCCGGTGTCTCAACCCGCCGGATGGACAAGCTGGTCAAGACCCTGGGGATCCACTCGCTATCGAAATCCCAGGTCTCCAGGATGGCTGAGGACCTCGATGGACACATCACCGAGTTCCGCACTCGACCACTAGCCGAAGCCGGCCCGTTCACCTTCGTGGCCGCCGATGCGCTGACCATGAAGGTCCGCGAAGGCGGGCGGGTGATCAACGCAGTGGTGCTGGTCGCCACCGGAGTCAACCACGACGGCCACCGTGAAGTCCTCGGAGTTCAGGTCGCCACCGCTGAGACCGCTACCGCCTGGAACACCTTCTTCGCTGACCTGGTCGCCCGCGGGCTCACCGGGGTCAAGATGGTCACTTCTGATGCTCACGCTGGGCTGGTAGAAGCTATCGCAGCGAATCTGCCCGGAGCATCCTGGCAGCGGTGCCGGACCCACTACGCCGCCAACCTGATGGCCGTGTGCCCCAAGAGCATGTGGCCAGCGGTGAAAGCCATGCTGCACTCGGTCTATGACCAGCCCGACCCCGCCAGCGTCACCGCCCAATTCGACCGGCTGCTGGACTACGTGGCCCAGAAGCTCCCCGCTGTTCATGATCACCTCGACACCGCCCAGGCAGACATCCTGGCCTTCACCAGCTTCCCTAAGGACGTGTGGACCCAGATCTGGTCAAACAACCCCAACGAACGGCTGAACAAAGAGATCCGCCGCCGCACCGACGTCGTAGGCATCTTCCCCAACCGCGAAGCCGTCACCCGGCTGGTCGGCGCCGTCCTAGCCGAACAGAACGATGAATGGGCCGAAGGCCGCCGATACCTCGGCCTCGAGGTCCTCGCACGCTGCCAAACCACCCCCGAACCCGACAACGATCACCACGATCTCCCCGAACTCCAAGCCGCATAACCATCCAAAACTCGAAGAGCTAGTTACACCACTACACGGGACTTGACCGACAACTCAACATTGCGAGACAATCGCTGACGGCTATGACCTACTGATTCAGGACCAAGACATAGACTCGTTACTCGCCTTTGCTGAGGCGCTCGCAATGTCAGAGCCGGATTACCTAGTAACCGTTACTGACGTAGCACACCATGCTTCTAGTGCTGTAGATGACTATGTGGAGGCTCGTGTCGACCCCTCCCTTGACTCCGGCTTCGGAACTCCGCAGTCGGAGACGGCTTATGATCGGTTCACCGAGGCGATGGAGAGCTTGACCGACGCGTGTTCGGCTCTGGGAGTAACAGTTCCGCCGGCAGAAGAAGAAAATATCCTACAAAGGTCCACCGTTCGGGTATTCCGAGCGTCGGAACAGATGGGGATTAACTGCATGATTCGTGACGACGAAGAGCCTCAACCGCTAGAGTCATTTGAAGAAGCCTGGGAACAGCACACCGTTGAAGAACGAGAGCTCTGCAGGTGGTACTCGCCGAATGATCCCGATGAACCTTCACTTTCCTTCAATGAATATGAGTTGACTGAGGTTGAGCAGGAAGCTATAGATCTAGCTGGGTATGAGGACGTGTCCAGTATTCGCACCCTCTATGTGATTTGTGCACAGAGCTACGAAGATCGTAGTAGTTCTGATGATTGGGTTCAGGTTCAGGCAGCGGAAGTGCTCGGGGCATTTGTGCTTTGCCCCGAGCATCCAGATCGAGAGATTGTTGAGTCAGCTGTTTCACATTGGATTCCCTGGATTGAGGCAGAAGCGCGGGGGGATGTTTACACGGGGGGCACCTATCGCGTAAATGATGACATCCCACCCGGCACCTATGTGGCCGAATCGGTTGAGGGATTCAACGGCTGTTATTGGGAACGCCTGGACACCAACGGCAACATCATTGCGAACCACTTCCAGAACAGTGGATTTAGGACGCAGGTAACCATCTCCTCCAGCGACTATTCATTCCACTCGTCCGGCTGTTGAGCATGGAGGCGAATTGGCTGAATTGCCACTGTGAACCGAGCATAATGCGAACACAATGTAAACCACACAGACACTCTACGGTTCTTGCTGCGCAGAGGACTGGGATGGTTCGATAGGTGATGACCCGCCTCTCTTGACGGGAGGGCGCGGGTTGGGGGTGGGGCGTCGTCGTACTGTGATCGGGCAGACTGGAAGCATGGACCAGGTTCAGTATGTGACAGTGCAGACCACTACCGATTCCGCCGCTGAGGCTGAGCGGCTGGCCGCCCAGGCCGTGCAGCAGAAGCTCGCTGCCTGTGTGCAGATCGCGCAGGTGCGCAGTTTCTACCAGTGGCAGGGACAGACCCACGACGACGCCGAGCACCTCCTCACCCTCAAAACCACAGTCGCACACGTGCCGGGCATCAAAGAGTTCCTCGCCCGTGAGCACAGTTACGACGAACCGGAGCTGATCGTGCAGCCGATCATCGCCGGCAGTGCCGGCTATCTGGAATGGGTCAGCCAGACGGTCTCGGACTGAAACCTTACAACGTCCGGGGCAGCATGGCGCAGCGGTGGTGATCATCGCCTTCGGGATGGGGCTGGGCACTGCCTGGCCGAGACCCTGAGCAATGATGCGATCCTCACTGCCGTGCCGCGACACCGGGCTGGAGCCGCCACCGCACACTCTGAGACCGGCGGGCCTGCGGGGCGCTGAACAATCCATGCCTTGGCCTCCTGCACCTGGCCAAGCGGCGTACGCTGTACACATGGCATATCCAGCACACCAGGAGCGCAGGGCGCTGGCCGAGGCGCTGCGCGCAGTTCCGGCAAACGCGCCCACCCTCTGTGAGGGGTGGACGGCACGGGACCTCGCAGTCCATATCGTGGTCAGGGATTCCAGGCCGCACCTGCTGGCCGGCCAGAACCTGCCGATCGTGGGCCACCGGGCCCGCGCGGCCCTGGAGGAGCTCACGCGCACCGACTACCAGGCGCTGGTGGATCAGGTGGCCGCGGGCCCGCCGCCTTGGTCACCGACCCGCCTCCGCCCGGTCGCCAACACCGTCAACACCGTAGAGTTCTATGTGCACGCCGAGGATGTGCTCCGGGCGCAGCAGGACTTCGACCCCCAGCACCGGCGCACCCCCAGCCCTGAAGTGCGGGCACAGCTGTGGAGACAGGGCACCCAGGGGCTCTTCCTGCTGGGAGCACGCTCGCAGCAGCAGCGCATCACCTACATCAGCCCGGACCACGGCGCAGTAACTCGAGGGAACCCCCGGGCACCTCTGAGTCTTGTCCAGGGCCCGCCTGAAGAGCTTGTGCTCTGGGCCTTCGGCCGCCGCAGCGCTGCCGCCGTCCAGGTGACGGCCCCCTAGGACAGCCCCCACCGGAAACCGCAGTAAGGACACCTATGGAATACCGCATATTGGGCCGCACTGGCCGAAGCGTCTCGGCAATCGGCCTCGGCACCTGGCAGATCGGCGGGAACTGGGGCACTGTCTCAGAAAAGGACGCATTCGCCGTACTCGACGCCGCCGCCGAGGCGGGGGTGACCTTCCTCGACACCGCCGACGTCTACGGCGATGGCCGCAGCGAACAGCTCATCGGCCGCTGGCGCGCGCAGAACCCCGACTGGCGCGGCACAGTCGCCACCAAGATGATCAGACGGGCGACGGCGCCCTCACTGCAGTACGCCACCGAGGCCAACTTCCGCGCCTGGGCCGAAAGATCCCGGCAGAACCTGGGGGCCGAGACCCTGGACCTAGTGCAGCTGCACTGCCCCGAGACCGCAGTGCTGGAGGGCGACCAGGTCTACGACGCCCTCGACGCTCTGGTGGAGGAGGGTGTGATGGCAGCTTATGGAGTCAGTGTGGAGACCTGTGACCAAGCGCTGACCGCCATTGCGCGCCCTCACGTGGCCAGTGTGCAGATCATTCTCAACGCGTTCCGGCAGAAGCCGCTGGAGAAGGTACTGCCTGCTGCGGCCCAGGCTGGAGTCGGGATCATCGTGCGAGTCCCACTCGCCTCAGGACTGCTCTCCGGGCGCTATACCGAGGACACAGTCTTCGCCGCCGATGACCACCGCAGCTTCAATCGCAACGGCGAGGCCTTCGACGTGGGCGAGACTTTCGCAGGAGTGGAGTTCAGCACCGGGGTGGCCGCCGCCGCGGAGTTCTCCCACCTGGCTGGGGCCGCAGGTCTGGCGCCGGCCCAAGCAGCCCTGGCCTGGGCAGCCCAGCAGCCCGGCGTCACTACTGTGATCCCCGGCGCGCGCAGTGCCGAGCAGGCCGCCAGCAACGCCGCGGCCGGGAACATCCCGCCGCTTTCACCAGACTTCCTGGATGCAGTGGCCCGCCTCTACGAGACCAAGCTGAAGCCTCAGATCCACCACCGGTGGTAAGATCCAGCGTCAGGCACCGCTCAGCTGCACCAAGCGGCCAACTCCACCCCGCTGAGCACATCGCCGGGATGGGGACCGGCCGCCCAGATCTGGCTGAGTTCAGTCTCTTGGAAGCCGGTGCGGCAGACGGCCAGCACCAGGTTGCCCTCCGCCTCGGCAGCCAGCACCTCGGCTGGTGCGCTCAGCAGAACACTGGAGGCGCCACCCGCCGCCTCCAGCACGGTCCCCACCAGGCCGCGGGCAAAATCCATTCCGGGCTCGTCACCGAGGTTCACCAGCATGACCCCGCCCCCGCTCATCGCGCCGAGCACCGTGCTGAAGAACTCCGCAGAGGTCAGCGCCGCCGGAGCCTCAGCTGAGTTGAACAGGTCGACCACGATCACATCGAACCGCTCTCCGGCCAGCGCACCGCCGGGGGAGAGGACCTCGGCGGCGTCGGCCACCAGGTTTCGCGGCGCAGCGCGCATCGGCAGGTGCCTCAGCACAAAGTCCACCAGCTCGGGCTCAATATCCACCACCGTCTGCCGCGCCTCCGGCCGCCACTCTCCCAACCAGCGGGGAAGGCTCAGGGCACCTGCGCCCAGGTGGAGCGCATCAGTGGGTCCGGCCGGGTGCTGGTGCAAGGTGGTCAGCACTGCGCGCATCCGGCGCAGATAGTCGTGCAGCAGGAACTCCGGATCCCCCACCTCCACATGGGACTGCTCCGCCATTCGGGTCTCCCCGGTGCCGATGGAGAGTACGACGCCGTGGTCAGTCAGAGTATCGCGGGTCAGCTCGGCAGTCTGCCCAGAATGGGAGAGCTGGATCCGCTGCGGAAGTTTAGGGAGCATACGTCACCGCCGGTTGAGGACCGCCGTTTTCGGGTTCTGGAGTCGATTTCGCTGTGTATACGCCGAAAACCACGGTGCTCACCTGCCCTGGGAGACCAGACGACGACGCAGCGGTGCCCGGGCGGCGGTGATGAACTCTTCGGCGCGCTCAGCCGGCGCAGAGGTGGCCAGGCTGACCCCGATGAACACCAGCACAGCCAGCGCCAGGCCCCAGACTCCGGAGCCCTGGCCCAGCAGCATGGTCCCGGTGTACTCCAGGCCCAGCACCAGCGAGCCGGCCAGCACTACGGAGCTGATCACCCCCCATGCAGTGCCGCGCTTCCAGAAGAAGGCGCCGATGATCGGTGGAACCATCACCAGCAGTCCTGCCGAGGCGGAGACTGAAAGCACCGCAATGAGGTCCAGCTGAAGCTGCGCGAACCAGTAGGCCAGGCCGGCCACCACCGGGATCACCGCCTTGCCCGCCGCCAGCTGAATCCGGTCAGAGAGCCCGCGGCGGGCACCTACCACGTCCCGGCTGATCATCGAGGACAGGGTCAGCATGATCGAGTCGATAGTGGACACACAGGCCGCCAGGATGCCAATCATCACGATGATTGCCAGCGGGGTGGGCACTAAGCCTGACCCCAATAAGGCGGGGGTGGCCCCATCGGCGGCCTCCAGATCGGGGAAGTGAACCCGTGCCGCGAAGCCCCAGAAGACGGAGACGAAGGTGTAGATGAACCCGAAGACCAGGAAGCCGATGAGCATCCGCCGCATGTCCTTGAGCGAGCCGGGGGTGAACAGCCGCTGCGAGACCTGCGGGTTGGAGATGGAGAAGAAGATCCACGGCAGCGAGAGCGCGATGAACGTGGAGAGGGTGAAGTAGCCCTCACCGGGGACGGTGAGCGCGCCGGGCTGATCCTCCAGGGCGCCGAGGAACCCGCCGAGCCCGCCCATCTGATGGATGACGATGATCACCACCAGGGTCGCCGAAAGCACCATGATGACCGACTGCAGCGCATCGGTCCACACTACTGAGCGCAGACCGGCCACCATCGCGAAGACGATGGCAGCGAAGCACACTACGGCAGTTCCCGTGGTGAAGCTGATGGCCCCGTTGGTCATCCCGGAGACCAGGTACCCGGCCCCGGTCAGCTGGACTGCGGCATAGGGGAGCAGGAACACGAAGCTTGCGATCGCTGCCACTGCACCAGCGCTGCGGCTGGCATAGCGGTGCCCGATCATCTCCGAGGGGGTGACATAGCCGAACCGCCGGCCCACCCGCCAGAACCTTGGGCCGAAGATCAGCACCAGGGTGACCCCACACAGGTAGAGCAGCTCGAAGCCCAGTGCACCGATGCCCCCGGCATAGGTCAGCCCAGCCAGCCCGATCATCATGAAGGCTGAATAGGTGGTGGCTGAGTAGCTCATAGCGGAGAGGAACCCGCCCATCCGCCGGCCTCCCAGAAAGTAGTCGGCCATATCCTCAGCGGTCCCGGAGCGGGAGAGCAGCGCGGCACAGGTGGCCACCAGAAAGTAGAGTCCGATGCCGATCCATACCCAGGCGGAGTCCATCAGTGCTCATCCCCCTGGCCCGGGAGCTGCCCTTCAGGCTCGGCCGCGGCCTCGTCCTGACTCCAACCGGCGGAGACCGCCACGTTGACCGCGATCACTGCCAGGGTCGCCAGGGTCCAGAACAGGGCGCTGCCGTACCAGGTGTCCACCGTGCGCAGCAGGGTATAGGGGACCACGAACATCGCCAGCATGATCACCGGCACGGTGGCCAGCAGCCAGGTGTGAGCGGACTTCCGGACAGATGGTTGCACCGCATCAGGCTACACCGGGCTGCGCCTACGCCCGGCTGCCGGCGCGAGCGGGCTCTCCCCGCCGCGACCTGCCCCGCACCACGCCTCTACCTCCGACGGTGGGCGCAAATGCGCACACATCAGGGGCTGAAACGGCCCAACTACGGACATTTCCGCCCACGGAACGGAGGGGTGCCAACGACGACGCCCCCGGCACCTGGGTACCGAGGGCGTCGTCGTTATCTGGTGGGAGTGCGCTACAGCTTACCGGCAGCCTCCAACTGCTGCTTGGCCGGGTAGCGGATGGACTCCACCATCTCTTGGACCTCCTCGCTCGGCGGGCGGGTGAGGTTGGAGACCACGATGGTGACGAGGAAGTTCAGCGCCGCGCCGATGGTGCCGATGCCCTCCGGGGAGATGCCCCAGATGTGATCGTTGGCCTCCAGCCCGAACAGCGGCAGCGTATAGATCATGTAGCTGGCGCTGAAGATCAGGCCGGTGAGCATACCGGCGGCCGCCCCCTTGGCATTGGCCCGCTTCCAGAAGATACCCAGGATGAGAATCGGGAAGAAGGTGGAGGCGGCCAGGCCGAAGGCGAAGGCCACCACCTGGGCCACGAACGCCGGTGGGTTCAATCCGGCGATGATGGCCACCAGCACCGCACCGACCATGGCCAGGCGGCCCACCAGCATCTGAGTCTTCTCGGAGGCCTTCTCTTTGGAGATCATCCGGTAGTAGATGTCGTGGGAGGCCGAGGAGGAGATCACCAGCAGCAGACCCGCCGCCGTGGACAGGGCTGCGGCCATACCGCCGGCAGCCATCAGGCCGATGATCGGGGCCGGCAGTCCGCCGATCTCCGGGGAGGCCAGCACCAGGATGTCCGGGGAGACGTACATATCGGCCGCACCCTGAACATTCGAGACGGAATCGATGGCGCCGTCGGAGTTGACCTGCACATGGCCGGTCTCCGCCCAGGGCTCAACCCAGGCCGGCAGGTCACCCTCACCGGTGGCACCCTGCACGCCCTGCAGCAGGTTCAGCTTGGTGAACGCGCCCACCGCCGGTGCGGTCAGGTACAGCAGCGAGATGAAGAACAATGCCCAGAAAGCGGAGAACCGCGCTCCGCGCACCGTCTTGGTGGTGTAGAACCGGATGATCACATGCGGCAGACCGGCGGTGCCGATCATCAGGGACATGGTCACCAGGAACACATCCAGCTGGCCGCCGGCGCGGCCGGCGAAGGCCTCGGTGAAGTGGTGCAGGCCGAACTCCTCGCGCAGTGCATCCAGTTCAGCCAGGATGGTGCCGTAGGTGACCTGAGGCACCGGGAAGCCGCCGATCTGCTGAGACACGGCCACTGCCGGAATCAGGTAGGCGATGATCAGTACGGTGTACTGGGCCACCTGGGTGTAGGTGATGCCCTTCATGCCGCCGAGCACGGCGTAGAAGAAGATCACCACGGCTGCCACCACCACGGCCCAGTGGGATTCCAGGCCCAGGAAGCGGGCGAAGACCACGCCGCCGCCGGTCATCTGGCCCACCACATAGGTGAAGGAGATCACGATCGCGCAGATCGCAGCCACCACGCGGACCGTGTCGCTGTAGCGGTCGCCCACGAACTCCGGCACGGTGAACTTGCCCCATTTGCGCAGATACGGGGCCAGCAGCAGAGCCAGCAGCACATAGCCGCCGGTCCAGCCCATCAGGTAGACCGAGCCGTCGGAACCCAGGAAGGCGATGAGGCCCGCCATGCCGATGAAGCTGGCTGCAGACATCCAGTCCGCGGCCACTGCTGCACCATTGGCGATGGTCGGCACGCCCTGAGAGGCGACGTAGAACTCCTTGGTCTCCTTCACCCGGGAGCGCCAGGCGATGTAGATGTAGATCCCGAAGGTCAGGAGCAGGAAGAAGAAGGTCCAAAACTGCATCGGTTCAAGATTCATGGTCGATCATCCCTTCCCTTTGGGCTCATCGACCCCGAACTCTTTGTCGATCCGGTCCATCCACAGGGCATAGACCAGGATCAGCACCACGAAGGTGTAGATGGAGCCCTGCTGGGCGAACCACAGGCCCAGCGGGAACCCGAGGATCTCAATGTTGTTCAGCGGTTCGATGAGAATGATCCCGAACCCGAACGAGACGGTGAACCAGATGGCCAGCAGCACCACCATCAGCCGCACGTTCTTCTTCCAGTAGCGCTGGCGCCAGCTGTTATCCGCTGGCGGCGCCGTGCCGGAAGAGCCCTCGTGTGTCACATCGGACATGTGTGACTCCTTTGCTCTGTTATCTACTTGGGCGATCACGCGTCTGCGCGCGGATGCACAGACGCCTGGGACAAGACAATCGCGATGTGACCCGCCTCACAAGCGAATCGAGGCAGAAGGCGGGTCTGGGTTGGCGAGTGGTCGATCTGGCACTGCGAACGGTCAAACGGGAGTGATATACCGCACATGAGGGGATTCTGACCGCTGGCGGCACTGATTCCCGCCATTGAGCACGACGACGCCCCACCGCCTGGATTCTGTGACCCACCTCACCGTAGGATTCACTCCATGAGTACCACTGCACCCGCCGAGGCCGAGCGCACTGCCGGGCCGAAGTCCGTGGAGCAGAAGGGCCTGGCCGGGGTCTTCGCCCGCCTGAAGGAGGGGCGCAAGCACGGCTGGGGCGTCTTCCACATGGGCAGCTGGCCGATGATGATCGGCGGAATGGCCATGATCATCTCCGCCTTCCTTCCCTGGGTGACCCTGCCCTGGATCGAGGAGCTCACCGGAGAGCCCTTCCATCTGCGCGGCACTGACGGGCCCGGGGTGCTGACCCTTGCCGTAGGCTGCCTGGCCTTCGCCGGCGCCTTCGTTCCCCGGCGCAGGCTGGCAATTGCCCATGCCGCGATCCCGGGTCTGCTGGTGGCCGGCATCGTCGCCCTGCAGTGTTGGAACATCGTGGTCCACTCCATCCAGCTGGACGCCTGGGGCGGGTTCCTCCCCGGGATGGGTCTGGTGCTGGCAGGCGGCGGCGCAGTCTTCCTGCTCAAAGCATCCTGGACCATGTACCGCAGCTGGCCCGTGCAGTAGAGACGTAGCCTAGAGATGTGACCCCCGGCGATCTGACAGGCCCCGTCCCGCAGCATGAGGGCGAGATCCGCGATACCCCCGCAGAGGTCGACGCCGCCTTCCGCACCCTGCGCCGGATAGCGTTCACCTACTTCGCCGTGTTCCTGGTGGTGGTCGCCGCCTTTCCGGTACTCTCCCTGACCCTGGACTGGTGGCTGGACTCCCGGCTCATCGGCAGCCTGAGCCCCGGATTCCTCACCGTGGCCGTGGGCCTCTACGCAGTCTTCGCCGGCATCGGGATCGCCGCAGCCACCCTGAGCTCCAGCGTCGAGCAGCGCATGCTCGGCTCCCAGGAGACGGACGAATGACCACCACTGCCATCATCACTCTGGCTGCTGTGCTGGTGATCGTGCTGGGAGTCAGCGTGCTCACCCGGCCCCGGCACTCCTCCACAGTGGACTTCTATCTGGCCGGACAGCGGGTTGGGGTGGCTACCAACTCCTGGGCGATCTGCGGAGACTACCTCTCCGCGGCGTCGTTCCTGGGGGTGGCCGCTGCGGTCTACGTCTCCGGGCTGGACGGCGCCTGGTACGCGGTGGGCTTCGCCGCCGGGTTCGTGCCGGTGCTTCTGCTGGTGGCCGCCCCGCTGCGCCGCTACGGAGAGTTCTCGCTGGCCGACTTCCTGGGCCGGCGGCTGCGCTCGGAGGCGGTGCGGCTGCATTCGGTGGGCGTGGTTCAGCTGGTGATCCTCTGCTACCTGATTCCCCAATCGGTGGGCGGGGGCATCACCTGGGAGCTGCTGGTGGGCCACGGGCTCTTCGGGCTCAGCCCCTACTCCACCGGGGTGCTGCTCTCCACCGCGGTGATCGCCGTGGTGGTCGCCTCCGGGGGAATGCGCGGCACCACCTGGAACCAGGCGGTGCAGTTCCTGCTGCTCTTCGGCGCACTGGTCTGGTTGGCGGCCACCGTCAGCGCCGACGGCTTCCGCTACGGGGAGGCGGTGGAGACCCTGAGCCAGGAACCCCTGGTCAACCCTGCCCCGGATGGTGATCAGTGGCAGTTGACCCAGGAGCACAACGCCATCAGCCCGGGGGAGGAGGCCGTGTTCGGCCAGCCCGGTGCCCGCTACGGGCAGCTGGGCCAGGTGGCCCTGGTGGTGACTTTGGGGCTGGGCACCGCCGGTCTGCCGCATGTGATGAACCGCTACTTCACCGCCCCCACCGGGCGGGCCGCCCGCACCACCACAGTCTGGGTGCTGCTGCTGATCGGGATGTTCTACGCCCTGGCGGTGATGATGGGCACTGCCGCCCGGGACATCATCCCGGCCGCGGCCCGGGAGCATGCCTGGCTGGCGGAGCTCACGGTGGAGGGGGTGCTCCGGGTTCCCGAGCACGCGCTGCCGGTGCTGGGCCGGATCTACGGGGACGAGGCCGGACTAGGACTGATCGCTGCCGCCGCCCTGATCGCGGCGATGTCCACTGTGGCCGGACTGCTGCTGGCCTCGGCGGCCACTTGGGGCCACGATGTCTACGAACGCCATATCAACCCGCGGGCCACCCAGCGCCAGGCCGTCTGGGTAGGCCGGGCATCCACCCTGATCGCCGCCAGCATCGCCGCAGCTCTGGCCATCCTGCTGCGCCCCGATGCCTTCACCCCGGCCATGCCCTCCCTGGTGGCCACCATGGTCACCTGGGCCTTCGCGATCGCCGGTTCGGCTCTGACCCCCGTGGTGGTGCTGGCCATCTGGTGGCGGCGCACCACTGCCGCCGGGGCGGTGGCAGGCCTGGCCAGCGGGTCGGTGACCGCCATCGCCATGTTCCTGATCGCCAGCTTCATGGAGCCCGGCGCACTGCGCGAGCTCTTCGCCGCCCCCACACTGGTGGCGGCCCCACTGGCCTTCCTCCTGACCATCGCCGTCTCACTGCGCACTCAGCCGCCTGCGGAGGTGGAGGCCGATTGGCTGATCATGCACGGCACCGCCGCGGATCGGCACGCAGAGCGGATGGCCGCGCTCACTATGCGAGAGCGGCGGCGCAGAAAGGAGGAACGGCGTGCGCGGTAGCCTCATCCTGGCCGCAGCAGTGCTGAGCATCTGGACCCTGGTGTATGGAGTCACTCAGGTACTGGTCACCCCGGCCCTGCCGGTGCTGCCCACCGTGGGTATCGGCGTGCTGCTCACCGTGGCAGTGGTGCTCGGCTACCCCTCTGCGCTGCGCGGCCCCCGGGGGGCGCGCGGCCTGCGCCCCAGCCGGCGCGGAACCAACGCCGCAGAGACCCACAGCCGCCGGGATCTGCCCGAGCGCGGAGTGCGGGACCTGGCAGTGCGCTCCATCCCCCTGCGCTCCGGACTCACTCAGGACGCCGCCCGGCGGACCTGCGAGCTGCTGCGTCCCATGCTCTCCGGAGACGCCGTCTCCATCACCGACACCGAGGAGATCCTGGCCTATATCGGCCCGGGGGAGGACCATCACCTCCCCGGCGGTGCCATGCAGACTTCCGCTGCTCCGCGGGCCGTGCGCAAGGGCCGGACCGTAGTGGTCCGGGACAAGGCCTCAGTGGGCTGCCGGGAGCCCGATTGCGAGGTGATCTCCGCAGTGATCGCCCCATTGCGGATCGGTCAGCGAGTGATCGGGACCGTGGGGGTCTACCAGGCCACCACCCGGATACCGCCCAAGCAGCTGGTGGAGGACATGGCCAATATGCTCAGCCTGCACCTGGAGCTGGCCGAGCTGGACCGTGAGAAACAGCTGGCCGCCAGCGCCCGGCTGGATGCCCTGCGCGCCCAGATCAACCCGCACTTTCTGTTCAACATCCTTAACACCATCGCCTCTAAGGCCCGCACCCGCCCGGAGGAGGCCCGGGAGCTGCTGCTGCGGCTCTCCGAGTTCTTCCGCTACGCGGTCAGGCAGGAGGGCCACTTCGCCGAGTTCGCTCAGGAGTACTTCTTTGTGCGCACCTACCTCTCCCTGGAACAGGCCCGGTTCGGTTCCCGTCTGGAGGTCCGCTATGACATCGACCCGCAGGTGCTGACCTCCCGGGTGCCGGTGCTGACCATCCAGCCGCTGGTGGAGAACGCTGTCAAGCACGGGATCGCACCGAAGAAGGAGGGTGGCACAGTGCGGCTGCGCGCCCGGGTGGACCCGCTGACCCGCACCACCTCCATCCGGGTCTCCGATGACGGGGTGGGAATGGATCCTGAGGTGCTGGCCGCACTCACCGAAGGCCGCGGCGTCGTCGGTGATTCCACTGATGCAGTGCTGACCGGGCCCGACGGCTCAGGCGGGCATGCCGGAGTGGGGCTGAAGAACATCTCTGAGCGGCTGGATCAGCTCTTCGGCGACCGCTACGACCTCTCCATCTCCACACCCAGATCCGGCGGCACCGTTGTTGAACTGAAAATACCGCTGCGCTGAGCCTCTCCCGCGGCCGGGTCGCCGCGAACTTTGCGCCTCAGGGGGCTACGTATACTTTCGAGTGTGAGTCCGCGCGCCCTGATTGTAGATGACGAAGCCCCCGCCCGGGAGGAGCTGCGCTATCTGCTGGAGGAGGCCGCCCCCAGCACTGAGGTCCAGGTGGTGGGCGAGGCCACCAACGGCGAGGAGGCCCTGGTCTTGCTGCGCTCCCTGGACTACGACCTGGTGTTCCTGGACATCCGGATGCCCGGGCTGACCGGCCTGCAGGTGGCCGAGCAGCTGCGCGAGCTGCCCCGCCAGCCCAAGGTCATCTTCACCACCGCCTACCCGGACCACGCTGTGGAAGCCTTCGACCTGGCCGCTGCTGACTATCTGGTGAAACCTTTCGACGCCGAGCGGCTGGCCCGGGCCGTGGAGCGGGCACTGGCCTCCGGTGCGGCCGCTCAGGAGACCAGCAAGGAGGAGGACGCCGCCCCGCAGGATGCCAGCAGCAGCCGGCCTGAGCCGCAGGACCGGCTGGTTCGCATTCCGGTGCAGCGTGACGGGCGCACCGTGCTCATCGAGGGCGATGCCATCGTCTATGCCGCAGCTGCCCGCGGATACTCCTCGCTGAAGCTGGCCGATGACAAAGTACTGGTCAGCTTCTCGCTCAATGAGCTGGAGCGCCGGCTGCACGGGCACTTCTGCCGGGTGCACCGCTCCTATCTGGTCAATCTGCGCTACGTCCGCGAGCTGGTGCCCGATTTCCGCGGTCACCTGGCCCTGGTGATGAATGACCGGCAGCGCTCGCGGGTGGAGGTGTCCCGCCGCCACGCCAGGGAGCTGCGCCGCCGCCTCGGCGTCTGAGCTCTGCCCTGAGAGCACATTGTCTTCCGGACTCCCAGCCTGCGTTGCACTTCAGGGATGAAACGGCCCGATTCTGCAACGACGCCTGGGAGTATTGCCTAGCAGATGACCGCAGCGGAATGAATCTCACTGCGGATAAGGTTTGCACGTTCGGAACGTATCCGCCCTGGAAGGACTTCACACATGACAGCAGTACCTACCGTTGAACTCAACGACGGCACCACGATCCCGCAGCTGGGATTCGGGGTGTGGCAGGTGCCCGCCGAACAGGCCGAGGATGTGGTCACCAAAGCTCTGCAGACCGGCTACCGGCATATCGACACTGCTGCGGTCTACCGAAACGAGGAGGGTGTGGGCGCAGCGATTGCCGCCTCCGGCATACCTCGGGACGAGCTGTACGTGACCACCAAGCTCTGGGTCTCAGACTTCAAGAAGGGCGCTACCAAGCAGGCCCTGGAGACCTCACTGGCCAAGTTGGGTCTGGACGCGGTGGACCTCTACCTGATCCACTGGCCGGCCCCGGCCGATGAGAAGTACCTGGAGGCTTGGCAGGCCATGGAGGAGCTGCAGGCTGAGGGTAAGACTCGTTCCATCGGCGTCTCCAACTTCCTGCCCGAGCACCTGGACAAGGTGGCCGAGGCGGGCTCGGTGATCCCGGCGGTCAACCAGGTGGAGGTTCACCCGGCTCTGCAGCAGCGGGACATCCAGGCCGCGAACACCAAGTACGGCATCGCCACCCAGGCCTGGAGCCCACTGGCTCAGGGTGCGGTCTTCGGTGATCAGCCCATCGTCGACGCCGCCGGAGCCCACGGGGTCACCGTGGCTCAGGTAATCATCCGCTGGCACCTGCAGCGCGGCCGGATCCTGTTCCCCAAGTCGGTGACCCCGGCCCGGATCGAGGAGAACTTCGATGTCTTCGGATTCGAGCTCACTGATGCCGAGCTGGAGGCTATCGACGCTCTGGACCGGGGCGAGCGGACCGGTATGGACCCCGCCACCTTCAACCCGAGCTAGTCCCGGGGGGCGGGCACGCCCCAGGCGCAGATAGACGAAGGGAGGCCCGTCCGGAGCTGATCCGCACGGGCCTCCCCTCGTACCTAGGGGCAGATGACGCTACTTGGCGTCGTCGTTGTCCTCCAGGTCCACTACCGGAATGGTTCCGGTGGCGACCGTCTCATCGAAGTACTCCTCCGCCTCCTGCTCCCAGCCGGAGTAAGACTCTGAGTACTCAGGAGTGGCGAAGACCTCATCGCGTACCGGGTCCTGATACGCCGCGGACTGATCCCAGCCCAGCACACCGCTGTCCGGGTTGACGTAGGTGGCCGCGGCCGGAATGTCCTGGATGGCCAGCACCAGATCGTTGTTGGCCGTACCCCGGGACTCGGCACTGCCCGCACCGCTGGTGGGGGGCAGACCGGACAGGGTGGCCGAGGTGGCGCCGAACATAGCGCGCAGCGTCTTGGTCTGCCTATTGAGGATCTCCAGCACAGTCTTCTGCACTGCCGGACCCTCCTCAGCGCCGGTCTGCTGGCGCGCGGTCTCCACAACCGCGGCCTTCGTGGCATGGCGGCGCACCCGCACATAGCGCGGAGTGGTGCGACCCTCGTAGAGGAACAGGCGCACCTGCGCGATCACCGCCAGCGCCATCACAATTGAGAACGGCGCGGCCGATGCGATCGCTGCCACCTGCAGCACACGCAGCGAGGAGTCCGGATCATCACCGGCGGCCAGCAGCACAATGGCGGCAAGGGCGATCAGCGCGGTCCAGAACACCCGGGTCAGCTTGGGAGTCTCAGTGCGCCCGCCGTAGGCGAGCACATCGGTGACCAGGGAGCCGGAGTCGCCTGAAGTGATGAAGAAGATGGTGATCACGATGATCGCCAGCACTGCGGTGATCGAGGCCAGCGGCAGGTGATCCAGCAGCTGGAACAACGAGGCCTCGGTGCCCACGGTCTCGCCGCCCTCACCGTCATCGACCAGCATGGTTCCCTCGGTCAACTGGTAGTAGATGCCGGAGGAGCCGAAGATGGAGAACCAGATGATGCCCACAGCGGTGGGAGCCAGCAGCACGCCGAGCACGAACTCACGGATGGTGCGGCCGCGAGAGATGCGGGCGATGAACATGCCCACGAACGGCGCCCAGCTCATCCACCAGCCCCAGTAGTAGATAGTCCAGTCAGCAGACCAAGCTCCGCCCAGCAGGCCCCCGTCCTCACCGCCGGCACCGGCAGCATAGTCGGCGTTGGTCTCGAACATCAGCTGCGGGAAGGCCAGCGCGTACTCACCGGCGTTGGAGATCAGCGACTGCAGCAGGAAGAGGGTGGGGCCGGCGAAGAGCACGAACAGTGCCAGCACAGCGGCGGCGATCAGGTTGAAGTTGGACAACCATTTCAGGCCCTTGTGCACGCCGGTGATCACTGAGATCGTGGCGATGATCATGATCACGACCACCAGTCCGGTCAGCAGCGGCTCCGAGGTGGGGTCATCGACCCATTCCATGAAGCCCATGCCGGCTGCGATCTGCTGCGCACCGATGCCCAGGGAGGTCACCACACCGAAGACGGTGCCGACAATGGCGATCACGTCGATGACGTGGCCCACCCAGGACTCGATGAGCTTGCGCCCGAAGATCGGCTCCAGCAGCCAGCGGATGGCCAGCGGGCGGCCCCGGCGGAAGGTCATATAGGCCAGACCCAGGCCAATCACAACGTAGATGGCCCACGCGTGCAGGCCCCAGTGGAACAGGGACTGCCCTACGGCAGTGCCGGCCACGGCGGACTCGGTGGCCGCGATGATATTGCCGTCCGCGTCAACACCGGCCTCCCCGGAGATCTCCGGGGGTGCGATCATGTGCCACAGGGGCTCGGCCACGCCCCAGAAGACCAGGCCGATGCCCATACCGGCTGCGAAGAGCATGCAGAACCAGGAGCCCAGTGCGAACTCCGGCTTCTCATCGTCACGGCCCAGCCGGATATTGCCCACTTTGGAGAGCCCGGCCCACAGGGCGAAGATCACAAAGCCGGTGCACAGCACCACGTACCACCAGCCCACACCGTTCACGATGGTGCTGTTCAGGGTCTCGAAAGCCTCAGCGCCGTGCTCGTTTCCCCACCAGGTGGCGAAGGCCAGGGCGCCCAGAATAATGATGACTGAGGGAATGAAAACCCACAGATTCAGTCCGCGTACCACGTCCGATAAGGACCAGTCGCGCAACTTTTCCCCTTCTGGCTGTGAAGCCATGAAGATCCTCCTCAATTGCGAGTTGTGTATCTCTTTACCCAGCTACTCTATACAATTCAGCTCCGATTACACGTTGATAACTGTTTTGTGTAGAGACCCCTCCGGGGTTGGCCTCCCGCCCCAGACGGGTTACGGTGGAACCCATGCCCACAGGCTCTGATATGCCTGCGCGCCGAATAAGGAAGAGGGAGGCGCTGCGCCCCGCCGCTGCAGTGCTTCTGGCTGCATGCCTCTCTCTTGCCGCCGTTCCGCCCGCGCAGTCCGGTACTGCTGAGGGGGTCGCTGGTGCGATCCCCTCGCCTCTGTACCCTGCGCCCGGCCAGCCCAGCCAGGAGGCCAATGGCGACCAGGACGACGCCGCCACCTCAGTAGTCACCAAGGAAAAGGGTGATCTGCGCGTGGCCACACTGCACGCCGGCATCACCGCAGACCCTGATGCCGAGGCCCCCGTGCAGAGCCTGGTGAACAGCTTGGCCACCGGAAACCACAGCCAGGCCAGGGCTGTGGCGCAGACCGCGCAGCTCAACGAACCCGATGTGCTCATTCTCACCGGGGTCAGCTATGACGAGGACCAGCAGATCGCCGAGCAGCTCAGCGGATACCTGGCCTCCGGCCAATACAGTGCAGCAGGTCTGGACTACCCCTATGTTTTTACTGCACCGACTAACTCCGGCCGAGAGTCCGGTGTGGACCTCGACGGCGACGGCAGCATTGGCGGACCTGGGGATGCGGTGGGCTACGGGGAGTATCCGGGTCAGTACGGCACCGTGATCTTCTCCAAACACCCCATCGTGGAGGATGAGGTGCGGACCTTCCAACAGTTCCTCTGGAGCGATGTCCCTGAGGCCGGGATGCCGCAGGGCTACTCCGATCTTGAAGCCTCCGTGCTGCGTCTCAGCGAGACGACACTCTGGGATGTTCCCGTGGAGGTGGAGGGTCACCGAGTCAACCTGGTGACCACTGCCGTCACCGATCAGAACGGGGCCGAGGATACTGCCCGGGGCGATGACCTCCGGCAGGTGATCTCAGACTATGTGTCCGGCCAGGCCTGGTACCTCTATGACGATGAGGGTGAGACTGCCGCAGGCCAGACGGCCGCCCACTATGTGGTCGCCGGAGTTCCCGCCGCCAAGACCGGCTCCGAGAACCTCGATGTGCTGCTGGACTCTGCGGTGCTCCAGGACCCCCAGCCTGAGGCGGTGACCGAGCGCCCGCTCTCCGACCGACCCGGCTCCGTATGGCACACTGACCCGCTGGCCACCCGGTACGTACCGGGGGACCGGGACCTCCGCGCCTCCTATGTGCTGCCCTCCACCTCTTTGCAGGTGAACAACTCTGGCGTCTTCTGGCCCGGGGAGGGCGAGCTCGGCTACCAGGTGGTGAACCCTGAAGGCGCCTATGCGCTGACGGACCGCCTGGTCTGGGTGGATCTGACTCTAGGCGGCTGAGACTCTAGACTCGGAGTATGGCTTCAGCAAATCTTGTGCCCTTCTCCGGAGGCCGTCAGGCACCCGTGCCGCAGCTGCCCCGCAATGAGCAGCGGCTGCGCCGGAAACAGGAGAAGCAGGCGGCCCGAAAGGCCTCCAAACCGCTGTTCCGGGGTGCGGCCACCGGGTTTCTGGCCGCAAAGTCCATCTCTCTTGTCTCCCGCCAGGCGTTCAACGAGGACGGCTCCCTCACACCCAGCGCCGAGACCTGGCTGACCCGCGCAGTCACTGTGCAGCGCCCCCTGGTGCTGGCTAATCTGCGCAGACTGCGCAAAGCCCACCCCACTCTCACCAACCGCCAGCTGGCTATGCAGCTGGACAAGGAGTTCAAACGCTCCATGACTGGCGGCGGGGCGCTGATCGGCGCCACCTCCGCGGTTCCCAGGGTCGGCACTGTCACCTCGATGGGGCTGTCCGTGTTGGCCACGGGGAGCTTCTTGGAGCTCTGCGCCCTGTATGCCCAGTCCATGGCGGAGCTCTCCGGCATCAGCACCGAGGATCCGCAGCGGGCCAAACTGTTGGTGATGGGCATTATGCTCGGCGATGAGGGCCGCAGGCTGTTGGGGGAGCTCTCTGCTCAGGCTGACGGCCGCGGCCCCGGACCAGTCGGGTCCATTGTGCCGATGAGTTCCCTGGCTGTGAACTCTGCCGGGTCCTCCACGATGGCCAATCTCATCACCAATCAACTGAAGAAGCAGTTCGTGCGCCGCTTCTTCATCCGGCAGGGCACCTCGATGTTCGCCCGAGCAGTGCCCTACGGCATCGGCGCGGTCATCGGAGGAGTGGGTAACCGGGCGCTGGCCAAACAGATCACTTCCACCGCTCACAGCACCTTCGGGGAGCTGCCGGAGCAGACACCCAGGGCCCTGGTGGAGGATTTCCAGCGCGGCCTGGAGCGGGAGAAGCTCCGCGCGGACCGCAAAGAGCGCCGGGTGAAGAAGAAACAGCTCAGAACAGCTTCCAAGAGCTCCCGCAAAGACGCTAAGGCTATCCGCAAAGCTCAGAAGGTTCAGGAAGTCAGCGTGCTGCCGGGGGAGTTCACCAAGAACTGAACCGGATCAGCGCGGTTCATCGACTATTCACGCAGAGTTGGGCTGACATTCGGCCTCCGGGCAGTCGCCGGTTGGTCCCGGGAACCTAGTCTGTGGACCGTGATCATCAGTCTGCAGCCGGTACCTGAGGACCTCGAGGACTCAGCCGCCATCCCACGACGACGCCGGGCAAGGGTCTTCGCCCACCGCGGCGCCTCAGCACTCTTCCCTGAGCACACTCGAGCGGCCTATCTGCGTGCCCTGGAGGATGGTGCGGAGGGATTGGAGATTGATCTGCACCTGACCCGCGATGGGGAGCTGGTCTGCTTTCATGACGCCACCTTGGAACGCACCACAGATGGCACTGGTGCGGCGGCGGATACCACCTTGGCCCAGCTGCGTCGTCTGGACGTCTCCAGCTGGAAGACGCCGCGACTGCCGGCCTGCTACGGGACCAGGGCGCAGCAGCTGATGACTCTGCAGGATGTACTCGAGTTGGTCTGCGCTGCCGGCCGGGATGTTCGGCTGGCCATCGAGCTCAAGCATCCTTCCCCCTATGGTCATGCGCTGGAGGACCGGACGCTGAAAGTGCTGCTGGCTGCCGGCTGGGACCCAGAAACCTCACGGATCGAAGTGGGGGACCACACTGTGCGGGTGAGCTTCATGAGCTTTGACCCCGCCTCATTGCGGTACCTGAGCGAGCTGGTGCCCACAGACAAGCTCTGCGCTCTCTTTGCCCGGGTGGAGGAAGCCGATATCAGCGCCCGGTTGGCGCGGCTGCGTTTCTCCGCAGCCGTGCGGCCACTGGTCGGTGCAGTGATGCGGCGTGCCGTGAAGGAATCGGAGGCACTGGTGTGGAACCGGCAGGTGGGGATGGCCGGTCCGGGCATCAGCTACGCCCGGCAACACCGGGCGGAGCTCAAGGCATGGATAGCCCGCGGCTCGCGGCTGCGGGTATGGACTGTGGACACTCTGGCGGATGCGGATCTGATGGTGGATCTCGGCGTCCAGGAGCTCACCACTAATCACCCGGGCCGCCTGGTCCAGCACCTGAGCCGCTGAATCCTCGCGCAGCGCCGGTGTGATCGGTAGGATGTCGGAACACCACATCCCAGGAGGTCTGCCATGATCCCCGAAAGCACCGGCGTCGTCGTCGGAGTAGACGGCTCCGAACAGTCCCTGCGCGCCGCCCACTGGGCTGCTGCTGAGGCACACCGCCGCGAGCTCGGCCTCACCGTGGTGACTGCCTATTCCATCCCCGCTTTCGCGGCCTCCTCGATGGACGGCGGTTACGCCATGATGGATGACTCCTCCCTGCGCGCTGGTGCGGAGAAAGTCATGGAGGAGGCAAAGCAGTTTCTGCGCGACTACCCCGGAGAGGTGACCTACCGAATCGAGTCCGGGGACCCGACCGCGGTGCTGCTGGAGTACTCAGAGTCTGCTGAGGTGCTGGTGGTGGGCTCCCGCGGCAGGGGAGGCTTCTTCGGCCGACTGCTCGGCTCCGTCTCCTCAGCCCTGCCTGCCCATGCCAAATGTCCCACTGTGCTGGTGCCCCTGAAGTTCTCTTCCAAGGAGGAGAACGCCGTGACTACGGCCACCGGTGCGATTCCGATCGTCTCCAGTGCCGATCAGCCGGGCGCGCCGGCCCCGGCCTCTCTGATTGAAGAGGGCGCTAAGCCCATCCGCACCCGGGACAGAAGACCTGTGGTGGCCGGAGTGGACGGGTCTGACTACGGCCGTGTGGCCGCCCTGACCGCCGCCCAGGAGGCTGCCGAGCGCGGCACCAAGCTCAGGCTGGTGTGTGCCCTGCCTCCGCTGGGTGCGACGCTGGTGTGGATCCCCACCCACATCGAGGACACTGATGCGCTGGCCGAGCTTCAGGAGAAGCTCAATGCCGGCCGGCTCTGGCTCAACAGCCATTTCCCGGACCTGGAGATTGATGCTGAGGTCATCGACGGCACGGCGGTCGATGTGCTGGTCGCCGAGACGCGCAGTGCTCAGCTGACCGTTTTAGGCACCCGGGGGCGCGGCGGCTTCGCAGGTATGCTGCTGGGCTCCACATCCCAGGGCGTGCTGCAGCACGCCGAGGGACCGCTGATGGTGGTCCCCGAGGGCGAGGACGAGCGTATCGAGAACCGCCCTGAGTTCGGCCCAGTGCTCTGAGTCTGTCCCGCGGCGCCGCACGCCATGACGTGGCCCGCACAGCTGCTGCACAGCTACACGGGTCCCTGACGTCACGGTTCCCGTCGCCGCCGCTCTCGGCCGCGTGACCGCGGCCTTCACGCATTAGAGTCGCTGCCCGCTGCGCTTGCAGCTCATACGGTGGTCTGGTGCATACCAGATCCGGCAGGGAAAATCGCTGCGACACCCTGAGCGAAACCTTCTCAGAAGAGCCTGTGACAAAGTTGTACGGGGCTAACCTTCAACCTACTTGAAGGTTTAAAGATACTGCTTTGTGACCATACTTCCCCGGAATCACGCGGATCTCGGCTTCACAGTTTCATCACAGAAAACCTGAGGGACTATTGCCTCCGTGACCTTTTCGCAATTATCGTGAACGCCAGCAGCACCGCGAAGGGTTCCGATCCAGACACGTTTCCCATCTCAGTCGCTTGCCCCGGGGGTCTTCAAACCTCCAGGTGAGCGTCCGTGTCCAGGCCGGAGCCGCAGCAGGGTCTCTCCTACTACGGGACCTACGTTGGCGTGACCGCTGCGTCCTAAGAGGAAAAGTGAGGAAGAATTGTGAAGCACCGCCGCAATCTTGCGGTGGCGGCCGTCACCGCCGCCATCGTGACTACAGCGCTCATCGGGACCACTCTGCCCGACCTGGTCGCTGATCGCACCTCCGACGGCACCGCCGTGGAGCAGGGCGACAGCCAGAACCTCTCTGACGAGACTCTTGTACGAACCGATCTGCCTGAGACGCTCACCGCGGAGGAGATCTCCACCGCAGCTGAGTCCGCTGACGCACGCGACCAGATGATCATCGACATCCTGGGCCGGATCGACCAGGCTGTAGATCGCGCCGAGGAGCTGGAGCTGGAGCTCATGCGGCACCAGTCCCTGGCCATCGCTGAACTGGAGGAGGCCTCAGAGCTGCGCGAGGAGGCCGAGCGAGCCCAGCTCGAGGCCGAGGCGGCCCTTGCTCTTGACGCCTCTGACGATTACCAGAATTCCGAGACCTCCGCTGCCGATGTCCTGCTGGGCGAGGGTGATGCCCTGGCTGATGACGCCACCAACCAGCAGCTCGATGAGCAGGCTGAGCAGGATGCCGCGGAGGCGCTGCAGCGTCAGCGCGAGGCTGAGGAGCGCGCCGCCGCACAGGACGAAGTGGCTGCCGCCTCCCTGGGCGACCTCGGAGCCGAAGAGGCACAGATCCTCCAGCAGCGCCGCGAAGCCGACCAGCGGACCTGTGAACTGCTTGAGACCCTGCAGGAGGAAGAGGGCTTCGAGGGCTCACTGGACGACTTCCTGCTGTGGCTCTACAACCGTGAGGACGTCTCCGAGACCGGCACCGGGTACTTCGGCGAGGACGGCAGCATTGACTGCGATGCCGTCACCACCCGGATCAGCCAGCTGCGCACCCCGGCCGAGACCCAACAGACCACAGCCTCGGCCAGCAACCAGACCACCGAGGACTCTTCGGACGAAGCGGAAGGGGAAGCCGAATCGTCCGAAGAGTCTGAGGTCACCTCATTCGACTCGCTCAGCGCCGAGCGGCGCGAGCTGCTGGCCCAGGGCGCTGAGCTGGAAGGCTTCGACGGCGGAACTGCCGACTACTACCGGCTGGTCCTCGACAGTGCGGAGCTCACCAGCGGCGGTGCCGTGGACTGGGACGCCTTCGCAGCGCATGTGACCTACCTGGACTCCCGCGCCGAGGAACCTGCCCCCAGCCCCAGCGCCAGCCCGAGCCCCAGCGAGACTGCGACCTCTTCGCCAAGCCCCAGCCCCTCGGCAACCCCCACCCAGTCCGGGGCGGCCAGCTACGGATCGCTGAGCTCGGACCAGAAGGCTCTGCTGGCTGAGGCCGCCGAGCTGGACAGCGACTTTGCCGGTGGTGCCCAGGACTACTATCAGGTGATTCTGAACAACGATCTGTTCACCACCAGCAGCGGCAGCGTGAGCTGGACCGTAGTGGAGGGCGAGGTCGCGCGCCTGGAGAACCAAGCGGCTCAGGCTGCGGCCAGCGCCTCACCGACCCCCAGCCCGAGCCCGACGGCCAGCTCCTCGCCGAGCCCCACTGCCACACCGTCCCCCACCCGGACCCCGACGCCGACTCCGAGTTCATCTCCGACTCGGACTGCGACCCCGAGTCCCACCCCTACCCAGAACCGGGTCCCGCACTGGGACGATCTGAGCGGGGAGCTGCAGCGGCTGCTGAGTGAGGGCAGCAACATCGACCCGAGGTTCGGCGGCGGCTCCGGCGGAGACTACTGGCGGTGGATCCCGGCCAACCGGCCCGATCTGCTCAACAGCGACGGCACCGTGTCCACCTCCAAGCTGGCCACCCACCTGAGCGGTCTGCGCAGCAGCTCCTCCGGCGGCAGCTCCAGCGGCTCATCGGGCGGTTCCAGCTCCTCAGGTTCCAGCTCCTCCGGCGGAAGCTCCTCCGGGTCGAGCTCGTCCGGGTCAAGCTCCTCCGGGTCGAGCTCGTCCGGGTCAAGCTCGTCCGGGTCAAGCTCCTCCGGCTCCTCCTCCAGCGGCGGAAGCCAGCCGGCGGGCAACACCGGCGGCAGCGGGGCAGCTCAGATCGCTGTGAACTGGGCCCGCGCCGAGGCCAACCGCTCCGGCAACTACTACCAGCTGGGCGGCAACGGCCCCAACGCCTGGGACTGCTCGAGCTTCGTGCAGGCTGCCTACGCCAGCGCCGGTGTGAGCCTGGGCCGCACCACCTACGCCCAGATCACCCAGGGAACCCAGGTCTCCTGGGCTAATCGCCAGCCTGGCGACCTGATCTTCTGGGGCAACTACCACGTGGCCATTTACCTGGGCGGCGGGATGATCGCCGATGCCGGCTCCCCCTCCTCCGGGGTGAGCGTGCGGCCGGTCTTCCAGCAGCACAACATCAGTCAGGTCCGCCGCGTAGGCTGATACTCAGTACTCAGTACCACGACGCCCTCGGCACAACCAGAAACCAGCACTGGTGCCGAGGGCGTCGTCGTTATCCCCAACCGAGCCGGTGCAGGGTGGCGTCGTCGATGCCGAAGAAGTGCGCGACCTCATGGACCACAGTGACGGTCACCTGCTCCACCACCTCCTGCTCGGTGTCACAGATGTCCAGGATCGCGGCCTTGTACAACGTGATCCGGTCCGGCATGGCCCAGGGCTCCGCGCCGCGCTCGGTCAGCGGTATCCCTTCATACAGGCCCAGCAGCACGGTGTCTGGGGCCTCCCAGGGCTCGGGCTGGTAGCGCTCCTCCACAAAGACCGCGACATTGTCGATCTTGGCTGCCAACCGGTCGGGGATGAGCGCCAAGGCATCGGTCACAGCGGCGTCGAACTGCTCATCGCTCATCTCCACGGCCATGGCAGAGAGTCTACGGGCTGATGGATCACCGGATTCCGGCGGTGCTCCGCAGGCTGGGATGAGGCGCGGCGCGGGCCGGTTCGATAAGGTCGGTGTATGGGAGAGACGCAGAATCCACTGGAAGTTCTCAGCCTCGAGGCGCTCCGCCGCCGCCAGTCCCTCAAATGGCGGGCCTTCGGCGACGAGGTGCTCCCGCTGTGGGTGGCCGAGATGGACACCCCGCTGGCGGCGCCTGTTGCCCAGGCGCTGAACCGGGCGATTGAGCTCGGCGACGCCGGCTACCCTTCCGCCGGGCCGTATATCGAGGCCTTCCGGAACTTCGCGGCCAGGCGCTGGGAGTGGGAGCCGGGCGCCGAACAGATCCGCCCGGTCCGCGATGTGATGACCGGAGTGATTGAGGCCCTGCGATTAGCCGGTGAGTTGTGGGACACCGTGATCGTCTCATCCCCGGTCTACCCGCCGTTCTTCAACTACCCGGTCACCGCCGGCCGCCGTGTGGTGGAGGCACCGCTGGGGGCCGAGGGCAGACTGGACTTCGAGATGCTTGAGGAGTCCTTCAACCTCCGCACCGCCGGGGGCCAGGCCTCCTACCTGCTGGCCAATCCCCATAACCCCACCGGGACGGTGCACACACGCCAGGAGCTGGAGCAGCTGGCCCGGCTGGCCGCAGACTACGGGGTCCGGGTCATCTCCGATGAGATTCATGCGCCGCTGGTCTACGCCGAGACTGATTTCACCCCCTACCTGACGGTGGATCCGCGCGGCTACGCGGTCACCTCCGCCTCCAAGGGCTGGAGCCTGGCGGCGTTCAAGGCCGGGCTGCTCATCGCCGGTGAGGAGGTCGCCTCAGAACTGGCCGATCTGCCGCCTGAGGCCTCCCTGGGAGCCAGTCATATCGGTGTATTGGCCCAGACCGCGGCCTTTGCCGAGGGCGAGCCCTGGTTGGACGCGTTGCTGCAGGGTTTGGACGCCAACCGCATGCTGCTCACCGAGCTGCTGGCCGAACATGCCCCGCAGGTGTCCTATTCGGTGCCGCAGGGCACATACTTCGGCTGGCTGGACTTCAGTGAGTTCGGGTACGACGACGCCCCCAACGGTGGGGCGGAGCGGCCCATTCAGGGGCCCGCCAAGCACCTTTTGCAGGAGGCGAAGGTCGCCCTGACCGGCGGGCATGCCTTCGGCACCGGCGGTGAGCAGCACGCGCGCCTGAACTTCGCCACCAGCCAGGCCATTCTCACCGAGGCTGTCCAGCGCATCGGCGCTGTGCTGGTCCCGGCGGCGGGCTCAGGTCCCGATCGCCTCTCGTCCGGCTGACGCCGGACTTCACGCATTGAAGTCGGCGCTTGCTTCGCTCGCGCCTCACCCCGCCCGGGCCAACTAGGCCAGGCCGAGATCAGTCTTGGAGTAGGCGTAGAAGCAGGGCACCCCGGCCTCCGCTTCGATGCGTTCCTTGGCCCCGGTGTCACGGTCGACAATCACGGCCACGGCCTGCACGTCGCCGCCGGCCGCGCGCACACCCTCGACCGCCTGCAGCGCGGACCCTCCCGTGGTGGAGGTGTCCTCCAGGACCACCACTGGCCGTCCTGCCACACTGGGCCCTTCCACCTGGCGGCCCATACCGTAGGATTTAGCGGCCTTGCGCACCACAAACGCGTCCAAGGGCTTGCCCTGGGCTGCCGCGGCGTGCAGCATGGCGGTGCCCACCGGGTCAGCTCCCATGGTGAGGCCGCCGACGGCGGCGAAGCTGATCCCGGCATCCTGCAGCATCCGCAGCATCACCTGCCCCACCAGTGGCGCAGCTTCATGGTGCAGAGTGACCCTGCGCAGGTCCACGTAGTAGTCGGCTTCCTTCCCGGAGGAGAGGGTGACCCTTCCTCTGACCACGGCATGGCTGTCGATGAGGTCTCGAAGCCGGGTGGCGGCGTCGTCGTGCTGTTCCAGGAGGGCTGAGGCGTAGGACGTCATACTCATCAGCTTATCCTCAGCCTCCTTTCACTCGCCCGTTACAGATGACTGGATAGAGTGGCTGGAGAGCGAGTTGGGCCCCTGGCCATGTCAGGGAGGGTCCGGCTCGGGCAGAGCACGAGTTGAGAAGCGAGGTCCTGATGCGCGAGCTTCAGAAGACGATTGTTGAAGAGATGGGCGTCAAACCCCAGATCGACGTGGATGAGGAGGTCGAGCGCCGCAGCAGCTTCCTGGCCTCCTATGCCAAGCATGCCGGGGCCAAGGGGTTTGTGCTGGGGATCTCAGGCGGGGTGGACTCCACCCTGGCCGGCTATTTCTGCCAGAAGGCCGCAGAGAAGCTGCGGGCTGAGGGCACCGACGCCCGTTTCCACGCCATGCGGCTGCCGCATGGCATTCAGCAGGACGAGGCTGATGCGCAGAGCGCCCTGGAGTTCATCGGACCTGACCATACTCACACCTTCAACATCGAGAAGGCGGTCACCGGGGTGGATGTGGCGTTCAACGAGGCTTTCGGCAATAGGCTGCAGGATTACCACCGCGGCAATGTGAAGGCCAGGCTTCGGATGACGGCCCAGTATGCGGTGGCCGGCGAGAACAGCGCACTGGTGGTCGGCACCGATCACGGTGCGGAGTCGATCACCGGGTTCTTTACCAAGTTCGGCGACGGCGGGGCGGATATCCTGCCGAACTTCACTCTGAACAAGCGCCAGATCCGCCAGATCCTCAAGCACCTGGGCGCCGAGGAGCGCCTCTGGTCCAAGGCACCCACCGCGGATCTGCTGGATGACAATCCGGGCCAGCTCGATGAGGCTGAGTTGGGCATCACCTACGATCAGATCGACGACTACCTGGAGGGCCGGGACATCGACGACGACGCCGCCGAACGCCTGGAGCAGCACTACCTCCGCACCCGGCACAAGCGCACTGTGCCGGTGACCCTGCTCGATGACTGGTGGCAGAGCAGCTAGAGCCGCTGCTGCGCCGGATTATGGCGCTTTGGGCGGCCCTCACGGCGTCGTGACGGCGAGATTTGGCGGATCAACTGGGTGTGGGGAGCCTGATAGCGTTGTTTGCGTGAAGATCGCTACCTGGAATGTGAACTCGTTGCGTGCCCGGGCTGACCGGGTTGAGGCCTGGCTGGAGAAGTCGGACGTGGACGTTCTGGCTATTCAGGAGACCAAGTGCAAGGACGAGAACTTCCCCTGGGAGGTTTTTGAGCACAACGGGTACGACGTCGCCCACTTCGGGTTCAACCAGTGGAACGGGGTTGCGATCGTCTCCCGGGTGGGGCTCAAGGATGTGGAGCGCACCTTCCCCAACCAGCCGCCCTTCGGCAAGAACGGCAAGGACCCCGTCCAGGAGGCGCGGGCCATCGGCGCCACCTGCTCGGGAGTGCGGATCTGGAGCCTCTATGTGCCCAACGGCCGGGCGCGTGAGGACGAACATATGGTCTATAAGTTGGCCTGGCTGCGCCAGCTGCGGGAGCAGGCAGCAGACTGGCTGGCGGAGGACCCTGAAGCCCAGATTGTGCTGGCCGGGGACTGGAACATTGCTCCGCTGGACACCGATGTGTGGGACATCGAGTTCTTTGAGAAGAACCAGATGACCCATGTGACCCAGCCTGAACGTGATGCCTTCGGCGAGTTCCTCGAGGCAGGCTTCGCTGACATCGTTCGGCCGCATGCTCCGGACCCCGGGATCTATACCTACTGGGACTACACCAGCCTGCGCTTCCAAAAGCGGCAGGGCATGCGTATTGACTTCATGCTCGGCTCAGCTGCGCTGGCGCAGCGGGTGCAGACCGCCTATGTGGATAAGGACGAGCGCCGCGGCAAAGGCGCCTCAGACCATGCTCCAGTAGTAGCAGAACTGGCGGACTGATACCCACCTGCGGACACACCTAGGGGGCCTGACCAGCTGGTCAGACCCCCTTGGCCATGCTGTGCCGTTAGGCCTCAGACCTTTGCGTTCTTGGACAGCAGCACGATCACTTCCAGGCCCAAGCGGGCGAAGATCACCGTGAGTGCCGGAACCACCCAGCCGAAGAGCAGCGGGCGGAGCAGACTCCACACATCGAAGCTGCCGTAGCTGGAGGCCAGTACGATGCCGCTGATGATGCTGCTCAGCCACCAGATGGCCGCCACAGCCAGAATGAGGTAGAAGAACGCTTTGGCGAACTTGTGCACCTGCAGTGCGGAGAAGTCCGGGCTGAAGAGCGCACTGAACACATTGGGCTCAGAGGGAGCCTGCGGCTGCCCCTGGGGCGGCTGCTGGTAGCCGTGCTGGCCCTGATCCCCGTAGCCCGGCTGGGGGTAGCCCTGGGGCGGCTGCTGGTACTGCTGGGACGGGTCCTGGGGCGGCTGCCCGTACTGAGGATTCGGGTCTCCGTTTGGCGGCTGTGCCATGCTCTCCTCCTGCTGTAGGAATGATCCTTTCACTCTTCCTCCATAACCTACCTCAGGATTCCTGAAAGAACACCGAAGGTTCGCTGCTGCCCGCTTGGGAAGACACACGTGGGAGGACCAGAGACCTGCCGGTAGACGATGAGGACTCGGTGGACCATGGGATCGATGCCGGATACGCGAAAACCCCCGAATCTCTTCGGGGGTCTTCAGCAGTGACTCCGGCTTCGTGGCTCCGACCGGCGTCGATCCGGTGACCTTTCGATTTTCAGTCGAACGCTCTACCAACTGAGCTACAGAGCCCGGACAGCAAAACCGGAGTTTGCGACCCTGACGGGACTTGAACCCGCGACCTCCGCCGTGACAGGGCGGCGCGCTAACCAACTGCGCCACAGGGCCTTGATGAAGTTGTCCGTGCCATTTGGCACGATGTGAAACCTTACCAGAGGTTTCCTCTCCTAGCCAATCGCAAGTGACTGACCAGTTGTACCCCCAACGGGATTCGAACCCGTGCCGCCGCCGTGAAAGGGCGGTGTCCTAGGCCGCTAGACGATGGGGGCCAGATCCCAGTTCTGGGAAGACAGATTCCGCTAGGGAACCTGTAAGAGTGTAGTTGCTGCCCCGCGGCCGCGGCAAATTCTGCTTAGCCAGTTCAGTCCGCCGAGCGCAGGGCGCGGCGGCGGCGCTCCAGATCCTTCAGCTCAGACTGCAGCCTGCGGAACTCCTCCGGGGACTCAGCCGGCTCCATCCGCTGAAGCTGCCCCAGCAGATTGGCTTTCTCGTGCTGGATCTTCAGCTCCACCAACCGGTTGAGGATCTCCTGGCAGTACCTGTCCAGATGCTCCTCCGTCCGTGCCGGCAGCGCAGTCACCGCCAGCTCCGAGACGAAGCCCCGCAGCGGTTCTGGCACCTCCTGCCGCACTGACTCCACCCACAGCTTCGGGTCCGAGGCTTCGGCGGCGGCAATGCGGATCCCGTCATGCACTGCCTGATGCGCCGGGGCGGTGAACCGCACCGCAAAGATCTCCTCCCACTGCTCAGCACTGAGCCGCGTGGGATGCTGCAGCACCACCTCCAGCGCCTGCCGCTCCATCATCACCGCCGGATCCCGGGTGTCCGGCCGCTGATACTGCACAGAAGGAACGACGCCGCCTGCCTCGCCGGCATGCCCCGCCCGGCTCTGGTCTGCCGGGCCGGCACCGGGGGGAGCCTGGGCAGGGGCGCCGGCCCGGGGCGTCGTCGTACTCTGCTGCCTGCTGCGGCTGCTGCCAGATTTGCCAGCCGCGGCCACTGCAGCGCTGACCTCCGGGATGTCTGAGCCGAGCCAGCCGGCCAGCTCCCGGGTATAGGCCTCGCGCAGCGAAGAGTCGCGGATCTCGGCCACCACCGGCGCTGCGGCGCGCAGCGCACCCAGCCGGCCCTCGATGGAGCCGAGGTCCCATTCGCGCAGCCGCCGGCGGATCACAAACTCCACCAGCGGGGTCCTGGCCTCTACGATCCCGCGCACCGCCTCATCGCCGCGATGCTGGCGCACATCGCAGGGATCCATCCCCTCAGGCCCCACGGCGATGAAGGTCTGGGCGTTGAACTGGTGGGCCTCGTTGAACGCCTTGACCGCGGCCTGCTGGCCCGCCTCATCGCCATCAAAGGTGAAGACCACCTCGGCCGGGCTGCCGTCATCGGAGAGCAGCCGACGGGCAATCTTGATATGCCCCTCGCCGAAGGCTGTGCCGCAGGTGGCCACCGCAGTGTCCACCCCGGCCAGGTGGCAGGCCATCACATCGGTATAACCCTCCACCACCACCAGCTGGCGCTTCTTGGCGATGTTCCGCTTGGCGTGCTCGATCCCGTAGAGCACCTGGGATTTCTTGTAGATCGGTGTCTCCGGAGAGTTCAAGTACTTGGGCCCCTGGTCATCCTCATAGAGGCGCCGGCCGCCGAAACCCACCGTATTGCCGGTCATATCCCGGATCGGCCAGAGCAGCCGGCCGCGGAACCTGTCATAGATCCCGCGCCGGCCCTCAGAGAACAGGCCGGTGAGTTTGAGCTCATCCTCCCGGAACCCCTTATTGCGCAGATGGCCCAGCAGGTGGTCCCAGCCCTGGGGCGCGTAGCCCACCCCGTAGCTCTCAGCATGCTCCCGGGTGAAGCCGCGGCCGGTGAGGAAGTCCCGGGCGATCTGCGCCTCGGGGATGCTCAGGCAGCGCTGGAAGAACTCATCGGCGATCTTATGAGCATCCAGCAGCCGCTGCCGCCGGCCGGTCTCGGCCTTGTCCGGCCCGGATCCCTCCTCATAGCGCAGCTCGATGCTGTAGCGGGCGGCCAGCTTCTCCACGGTCTCGGCGAAGCTGGTGTGCTCCATGGCCATCAGGAAGGCGATCACATCCCCGGACTCACCGCAGCCGAAGCAGTGGTAGGTGCCCACCCGGGGGCGTACGTTGAAGCTGGGGGAGCGTTCCTCGTGGAAGGGGCAGAGTCCTTTGAAGCTGCCGATCCCGGCCGTCTTCAGAGTGACGTACTGCTCCACCACCTCACGCAGATCGGCACGTTCGCGCACTGCGTCGATGTCCTCGCGCCGGATCAGACCTGCCATAACCTGTGCTCGCTTCCCACCTCACCGCTTCGCGCTGAGCCGGGCCCTGATTGGGCCAGCTCGCTCTCCTACAGGCTACCGCCAGCACGAGGAGATGGGCTCACCCCTGTGGAAAACCCCCTCAGGTGCTCATTCCAGGATGAGGATGAGATCCCCGCCCTCGACCTGTTGGACGCCCTCCACGGCCAGCCGGGCCACGGTGCCCGCGGTGGGGGCAGTGATCCCGGACTCCATCTTCATCGCCTCGATACTGGCCACGGTCTGCCCCGCCTGAACAGTCTCCCCCTGGGCCACCTGCACTGAGACCGCACCGGCGAACGGTGCGGCCACATGGCGGGGATCAGCTGGGTCCGCCTTCTCTGCGGCGGCCACAGTGGACTCTACGGACTCGTCCCGGACCAGCACCTGGCGGGCCTGACCGTTGAGCGTGCACATCACGGTGCGCATGCCCTTCTCATCAGGATCGGAGATGGTCTGCAGGGTCACCAGCAGCCGCACGCCCTTCCCGAGGGAGATCACATGCTCATGACCGGGGGTCAGTCCGTAGAGGTAGTCGCGGGTGTGCAGCACATGAATATCGCCGTAGTTCTCCCGGGCAGCCTCGAAGTCCTTGGTGGGGCCGGGGAAGAGCAGCCGGTTCAGGGCGGCTCGCCGGGTGGCGGAGTCAGCCGACAGTGCCGCGGCGTCGTCCTCTGACAGTTCCTCGACCACCGGTTTTACGGTGCGGCCCTCCAGCGCTTTGGTCCGGAAGGGCTCGGGCCAGCCTCCGGGCGGGTCGCCCAGCTGACCGGCCAGGAACTGGATCACCGAGTCGGGCAGGTCGAACCTCTGCGGATTGGCCTCGAACTCTGATGGATCCGCGCCGGCGCCCACCAGCTGCAGGGCCAGGTCACCCACCACCTTGGAGCTGGGGGTGACTTTGACCAGCCGGCCCAGCATTTTATCGGCGGCGTAGTACATGTCCTCGATCTGCTCGAAACGCTCGCCGAGCCCCAGGGCAATGGCCTGCTGGCGAAGGTTGGAGAGCTGGCCGCCCGGGATCTCGTGCCGGTAGACCCGGCCAGTGGGCCCGGGAAGCCCGGACTCGAATGGGGAGTAGATGCCGCGCACAATCTCCCAGTACGGCTCCAGGGAGGCCACCGCGTCCAGGCCCAGTCCGGTGTCCCGCTCAGTGTTCTCCAGAGCGGCCACCAGGGCGGAGGCCGGCGGTTGAGAGGTGGTGGAGGCCATTGAGGCTGTGGCCACGTCCACGGCGTCCACCCCCGCCTCGGAGGCAGCCAGCAGGGTGGCCAGCTGCCCGCCAGCTGTGTCATGGGTGTGCAGATGCACCGGAAGTTCGAAACGCTCACGCAGCGCGGTGACCAGGATCTTGGCGGCGGGCGGGCGCAGCAGCCCGGCCATGTCTTTGATCGCCAGAACATGCGCCCCGGCGTCCACGAACCGTTGGGCCAGCTTCAGGTAGTACTCCAGGGTGTAGAGGTCCTCAGCCGGATCGGTCAGGTTGCCGGTGTAGCACAGGGCGGCCTCAGCCACCGCGGTGCCGGTGGCCCGGACTGCCTCGATGGCGGGGATGACCTGGTCCGCATCGTTGAGTGCATCGAAGATGCGGAAGATATCCACCCCGGTGGCCGCGGCCTCTTCCACGAAAGCCTGGGTGACCTGCAGCGGATAGGGGGTGTAGCCCACGGTGTTGCGCCCGCGCAGCAGCATCTGCAGTGGAATGTTGGGCATCTCGGCGCGCAGGGCGGCCAACCGTTCCCAGGGGTCCTCGGAGAGGAACCGCAGGGCCACATCGTAGGTGGCCCCGCCCCAGACCTCGGCGGAGAACAGCCCCGGGGTCACATGGGCCACCGCCGGGGCTGCGGCCAGCAGGTCCCGGGTGCGCACCCGGGTGGCCAGCAGCGATTGGTGGGCGTCGCGGAAGGTGGTGTCGGTGACCGCCAGGGCTGTGCTCTGCCGCAGCCGCTTGGCGAAGGCTTCGGGACCCTGCGCCAGCAGCAGATCCCGCCAGCCCGGCGGTTTGGGCTGCTCGGAGGGGCCATCGAAGGGGGAGCGGTCCGGCTCATCGCGCTTATCCCCGGGGAATCTGGGCAGCTTATCCCGCGGATCGATTCCCTCCACCCGGGGCCCATGCGGCTGGTTGACGGTGATATCGGCCAGGTACTGCAGGGCTTTTGAGCCGCGGTCCTGGGACTTATTGGCCCGGGCCAGCTCGGGGTGCTTATCGATGAAGTCAGTGGCGACGTCACCCTCAAGGAACTCCTCGGAGCTGAGCACATTGAGCAGGAACGGAATATTGGTGGCCACCCCGCGGATGCGGAACTCGGCCAGGGCGCGCCGGGCCCGGGAGACCGCGGTGAGGTAGTCACGGCCGCGGCAGGTGAGTTTGACCAGCATGGAGTCGAAATGCGGGCTGATCTCAGCCCCGGTGTATGCCGTGCCGCCGTCAAGCCGGATGCCGGACCCACCGGCGGAGCGGTAGGCGGTGATGGTACCTACATCAGGGCGGAATCCGTTGCTGGGGTCCTCAGTGGTGATCCGGCACTGCATAGCCGAGCCGCGCACCCTCAGCTGGTCCTGGGCGATGCCCAGATCCTCCAGGGTGGCCCCGGCGGCGATCCGCATCTGGGAGGCCACCAGGTCCACATCGGTGATCTCCTCCGTCACCGTGTGCTCCACCTGGATGCGCGGGTTCATCTCGATGAATACGTGCTGGCCGGCGCGCTCGCCGGCAGTCTCCAGCAGGAACTCCACGGTGCCGGCATTGCGGTACTGCATCGCTTGGGCGAAGGCCACCGCGTCACGGTGCAGGGCCTGGCGAACTTCCTCATCCAGATTGGGAGCCGGGGCAATCTCCACCACCTTCTGGTGGCGG
This sequence comes from Nesterenkonia alkaliphila, assembly GCF_009758175.1. GTDB lineage: Bacteria > Actinomycetota > Actinomycetes > Actinomycetales > Micrococcaceae > Nesterenkonia > Nesterenkonia alkaliphila. Next base: position 34,492 of record NZ_WRPM01000059.1, on the reverse strand, counting down.
CGCTGCAGCGAACAGTCGCGTTCAAACAGGTGCACCACATTGCCCTGGGCATCGGCCAGAATCTGCACCTCGATGTGCCGGGGCCGGATCACCGCCTGCTCAATGAACACTGTGGCATTGCCGAAGGCGGTATCGGCCTCATTCATCGCAGCCTTCAAGGCCTCGGCCAGGTCCTCGCGGCGCTCCACCCGGCGCATACCGCGTCCGCCGCCGCCGGCCACAGCTTTGACAAAGACCGGGAATCCGATCCGCTCAGCCTCTGCTGTCAGCTCCGCCACATCCTGGGAGGGTTCGGAGCTCTCCAGCACCGGGATGCCGGCCGCCTTGGCGGCCCGAAGAGCCTTGACCTTGTCCCCGGTGGACTCCAATACATCGGCCGGCGGGCCCACAAAAGCGATACCGGCCTGCTCGGCTGCCCGAGCCAGGTCAGGGTTCTCGGAGAGGAAGCCGTAGCCGGGGTAGATCGCCTCGGTTCCAGCATGCTGGGCCACCCGGATGATCTCCTCCACATCCAGGTAGGCGCGGACCGGGTGCCCCTCCTGGCCGATCCGGTAGGACTCATCCGCCTTCTGCCGGTGCAGGGAGTTCCGGTCCTCATGGGGATACACGGCCACGGTGCGCGCGCCCAGCTCCACACCGGCGCGCAGGGCCCGGATCGCGATCTCGCCGCGATTGGCCACCAGAATCTTTGCAAACATCATTCATTGCCTTCCTGAGGCTCGCCTAAAGAGCCACCACCCCATTGTGGTGACCGGGGACAACATTACCTGCCCCAGGATTTCCTCCGTGCAACTGCTGTCATCTCCGTAATCTCCCCATTGGGTGCTGCTCGGCTGCCCGCGGCGGTGCTGAGCAAAGGCCGCGATAAGGTGACACTGGTGCCCTGATTCAGCAGCGGTCACCTGTGTCTCGACATCAGATACCTGAGGGGGAACTCCGGCCTTGATTCCACGCGCATTCACGCTGCCGCCTGCTGCTCGGTCAGCTCAGAACGGCAGCAGGATCCAGCGATAGGTCCGGCCATGTCCGTAGATACCATCGAGGCCGGAGAGTCGCAGCGGCGCAGTCTGCGGTTCTGGATCATCGCTGCCATTGTGGTTGCCCTGCTGACGGCACCCAGAGCAGCTGCCGTCACTGAGGCGGTGGCCATTGACCTGAGGCACATCGCAGAGGGCGGCTATTCAGTAAATCCGGTCTGGGTGGATGTCCTGGGACTGCTGATCCGCCTGGTGCTCCATACGGTTCCGTTCTTGGCGAGCGTGACCTTGGCATTGGTGCTGATTCGCAAGAGCCGGAAGGGCCGCCTCAGTTCGAGGGGGCTGCGTTTCTTGAACATCTCCAGCCGCGTTGGAGCCCTAGTCACCGGCGGACTGGCAACGGCCCTGACAGTAGGTGCGGCGGTCTGCGCTGCGGCCGCCCTCTACCTTTTGCTGGGGATCGGAGACCTCCACCTTCAGGAGGAAGCCTGGATGGAGCAGTGGGGGCTGGCTGCAGCCGTACCCATTGACCTGCTGATGGTGGCGTGGACTGTCCCGGGCATAGTGCTTGGAATCGCCGGGCGGGCCACGAATCATCGGCTCAGGAAGCTCGCCACAGCAGCTCTGTGGGTCTGCCTGGCCAGTCTGGTGATGTCCTTTCTGCGTGCCGGAGCCGTGCTGCAGCTGCTGGTGTGGATGTTCTACGGCATTCTCCGCGAGATGGTCGGTGCCGGTTTCGGAGCGTGAACCTGGCGCTGCGGCGTAGGCTTGCCGGGTGGAGTCTGAGGCGACTGCCCCCTGGGGCGCTGAACGAGAGGTGGGGGTAGGCCCGTGGGAAGGGCCGTGGCCCGAGGGTGACCACTACGACCCTGAGCTGCTGGCCCAGGGGGACCGGCGCAATGTGGTGGATAAGTACCGATACTGGAGCCACGCTGCGATTGTGGCGGATCTGGACACGCGGCGGCACGGTTTCCACGTGGCGATCGAGAACTGGCAGCACGACTTCAACATCGGAACTGTGGTGCGCACCGCCAATGCATTCCTGGCCAAAGAGGTGCACATCATCGGTAAGAAGCGGTGGAACCGTCGCGGGGCGATGGTGACCGATAAGTACCAGCACATCCGCCACCACGCCTCAGTCGAGGAGTTCCTGGGCTGGGCAGGCACGGCGGGCGTCGTCGTCCTGGGTGTTGATCTGTTCCCAGACTCAGTGCCACTGGAGACCTATGACCTGCCGCGGAACTGTGTCCTGGTGTTCGGCCAGGAGGGCCCCGGGCTGAGTGAGCAGGTGCGGCAGGCGGCTGAGGCTACCCTGTCGATCGCCCAGTTCGGCTCCACCCGCAGCATCAATGCCGGTGTTGCCGCAGGGATCGCGATGCATGCCTGGATCCGCCAGCACACCCAGGTCTGAAAGCTAGCACCACCGCAGCAGGGGCCGAGGGTCCCCTACCCCTTAAGCCGGCGCATCGTCTGGTGGGAGAGTAGGCGGTTGACGGCCGGCAGCTGCGAGATGGTGCCGATGGCCAGGGCCTCATAGGCCTCACCGTCAGCCACCTGCACCCGGAGGAAGTAGTCGGGCTGCCCGAACATGCGCCGCACTTCGGTCACCTCAGGCACCTGCACCACCGCGGATTCGAAATCCTCAATGGTCACGCTGTTGTTCACCGCAATATCGATGGCCACAATCACCTCGAAGCCGCGCCCGGCGGCCTTGGGGTTCAGCGCGGCGTGATAGCCCTCGATCACCCCTGTGCGTTCCAGTCGCTGCACCCGGCGCAGGCAGGGAGCCGGGGTGAGCCCCACCCGCCTGGCCAGCTCAGTGTTGCTCAGCCGAGCATCTTCGGACAGTTCAGCAATGATCGCTCGATCAAGGTCATCAATCACATAATCATTGCGCATGTGGGGCCTTTCATGGGGTGATCTGGCAATACACTTCGCCCAATATTTCACTAATATTGCGCTGTGAGCAAGACCTACGACGACGCCGGCTCCCGGAGATCACCGAAGTTCACCCCAGCCACCAAAATGGGGTTGTCCATCACCCTGGCAGTGTCCCTGTTCGGAATCTCTTTCGGGGCCCTCGCTGTTGCCTCGGGGCTGAGCTTCTGGCAGACCGTGGCGCTGAGCGCCCTGATGTTCACCGGCGGTTCCCAGTTCGCCTTCATCGGAGTGCTGGCCTCAGGAGGAGCGCCGGCTGCTGCAGTGGCCGGTGCCACGTTGGTAGGCGTGCGCAACAGCGTCTATGCCGTCCAACTCAAGGCCCTGCTCAACCCCCGGGGTTGGAAGAAGTACACTGCCGCGCAGGTCACCATTGATGAGTCCATGGCGGTGGCCACCGCCCAGGAGGCCCCGGCCGAGCAGCACCGGGGGTTCTGGGTCACCGGGATCGGAGTCTATATCGGCTGGAACCTGGCCACCATCTTCGGTGCGCTGCTGGGTGACTACATCACGGAGCCTGAGGCCTTGGGCCTGGACGGCGCGGTGGTTGCTGTCTTCCTCGCTCTGCTCTGGCCCAGGCTGCGCTCCAGGGAACCATGGGCCCTGGCGGTGCTGGTGGCCCTGGTCACCGTGCTGGCGGTGCCGGCGGTCCCACCGGGAATCCCGATAGTGCTGGCCGCCGCCGTGGCCGTGGGCTGGGGCGTGATCTCGCAGGGCCGGGAACGCAGCCGCAGCCCGGAAGGAGGTGCAGTATGAGCCTCTGGACCTGGGTGCTGCTGGCCTGTGCGGCAGCCTATGCCACCAAGCTCATCGGGTACCTGGTGCCTGGACGTTGGTTGGACCATCCGCTGGTCACCCGCATTTCCGGGACTGTGACCGTGGCGCTGCTGGCCGCGCTGGTGGCCATGAACACCTTCTCAGGGGACGGGGGTATCAGCTTTGATGCCCGGCTCGGGGCACTGGCTGCCGCCGCTATCGCCCTGATGCTGCGCGCGCCGTTCATTGTGGTGGTCATCGCTGGGGCGGCCGCAGCCGCCGGACTCCGGCTGCTGGGTCTGCCATAGCCAAGCACCCGTAGCCCATTAATCGTAGGGCTGTTCCCTTTCCGTAGGGTTATCCGCCTACGGTTCCGGGAACAGCCCTACGATTTTCGAAAAAACTTCTGGCGATTTCTACATCTTGTAGAAAAAGGGGGTAAACTGAGAACTGACGAGGACGGTTCCATTGATATAGGGGGTCAGAGTCGTCGTCATCCAATGGTGTTGGGACCCCCGGATTGGGAAGCTATGACCAAGGACGTTCGTACTCAGGTTCCTGCCCCTCAGGGCTCCATCCCCTATTCCAGTGAGAACCGCGCACTGGGTGTGCTAGTTGGCTTTGACGGTTCTCAGCACGCCACGCTTGCCCTGCACTATGCGGCCCGCGCGGCGCAACGGCTGGACGCGCCGCTGACGGTGGTCAGCGCCTACACCGTGCCGGTCGGGGTCTACAGCACTCTGGCGTCGCTGCCGGATATGGACGAGGCTCGGATCAAGAAGCAGATGACCGAAGGCACCCTGGATGGGGCCCGTGAATACCTCAAGGACTACCCCGGGCAGGTCAGCTACCGTGCCGAAGGGGGCGATGCCGCAGGTGTGCTGGTTGAGCTTTCTGAACAGGCGAGACTGGTAGTGGTCGGAGCTCGTGGCCGCGGCGGTTTCCTCGGTCGCCTGCTCGGCTCCGTGGCCAGCGCTCTTCCCGCCCATGCCAAAGCTCCCACTGTGGTGGTGCCCCGGCACTATCGGCTGCCTGAGGCTGAGGGTCCTGAGCGTTTTGCCCCCACCGTCTCCGAACAGCCGGTGGCGGTGGGCATCGACGGCTCGGAGGAGTCACGCATCGCCGCACTGCAGGCTGCCCAAGCAGCTACCGACCGCGGGGTGGCGCTGCGGCTGATCGTGGCCCTGCCGCCCATCGACGGCGCGCTGCTCTGGTACCCGGAGCTGGCCCCGCGCGGAGCCGAGGTCGGCGAGATCCGCAAGCGGGAGCTGAGCAGGACGCTCAGCGCTGAGGCCGAGTGGATCAGCCGGCACTTCCCGGAGCTGACCATCGAGGAGACGGTGGAGGTCGGTGAGCCCACCGGGCTGCTGACTGCCGCCAGCCGTACCTCTCAGCTGACCGTAGTCGGAACCCGCGGCCGCGGCGGAGTGGCCTCCGCCCTGCTCGGCTCGGTCTCCCGCAACGTCCTCTACAACGCAGAGGGCCCGGTGATGGTGGTGCCCAAGCTGGAGGACCCCCGCCTGGAGGACCAGCCGGTCGGCTGGTGAGCCCTTCCCGGCAGCCCAGGGAAGAATCCCGCATGTAGTGAGGAGGCGGCGTCGTCGTTAGGATGGTCACACGACGCCGCCCCGACATTCCCACACCGCAAAAGGAGCACTTCCGTGGCCATTGCAACACCGGAGAAGTACAACCAGATGATCGACGCCGCCAAGTCTGGCGGCTACGCATTCCCCGCTGTGAACGTCACCAGCTCTCAGACGCTCAACGCCGCCATCAGGGGCTTCGCCGACGCCGAGTCCGACGGCATCATCCAGGTCTCCACCGGCGGTGCCGCCTACTGGTCCGGCTCATCTGTGAAGGATATGGTGGCCGGCGCCAAGGGCTTTGCCATCTTCGCCAAGGAGGTCGCCAAGAACTACGGGGTCAACATCGCCCTGCATACCGACCACTGCCCCAAGGACAAGCTGGACGGGTTCGTGCTGCCGCTGCTGGAGGTCTCCGAGGCAGAGGTCAAGGCCGGCCGCGACCCCATCTTCAACTCCCATATGTGGGACGGCTCGGCCGAGACACTGGAGGAGAACCTGCGCATCGCCGCGGAGCTGCTGCCCCGCACCGCCGCCGCCAAGCAGATCCTCGAGGTGGAGATCGGCACTGTGGGCGGTGAGGAGGACGGCGTGGAGAACGAGATCAACGAGAAGCTCTACACCACCGTCGAGGACGCCGTGGCCACCCTGGAGGCCCTGGGACTGGGGGAGAAGGGCCGGTACATCACCGCGCTGACCTTCGGCAATGTGCACGGGGTCTACAAGCCCGGCAACGTCAAGCTGCGCCCGGAGATACTCAAGGACATTCAGGAACAGACCTCCGCAAAATACGGCAAGGACAACCCTTTCGACCTGGTGTTCCACGGCGGGTCCGGCTCCACGGAGCAGGAGATCGCCGATGCCGTCAGCTACGGGGTGATCAAGATGAACATCGACACCGACACCCAGTACGCCTTCACCCGTCCGGTGGCCGGGCACATGTTCACCAACTACAACGGCGTGCTCAAAGTGGACGGCGAGGTCGGCAATAAGAAGACCTATGACCCCCGCGTCTGGGGCAAGGCCGCCGAGGAGAACATGGCCGCCCGTGTTGTTGAGGCCGCCCAGCAGCTGGGCAGTGCCGGGAAGAGCATCGGCTGAAGCCGGGCCGGCAGCCTCACCAGAGGAACAGCTTGAACAAGCTCCTCCTGTTGGACTTCGACGGCACCCTGTGCCTGGGTGATGACCCCGTGCTCGCCTATGCCCGCACTGTGGACTCCGCGCTGCAGCTGAAGGGACTGCATGATGCGCTGCCGCACCCGGTAACCGCGATCGTCACTGAAGCATTCGCGCAGGACACACTCCTGGTGGAGGAAATAGAGTACGACGACGCCGGGGTGCCTCTCGCGGCAAGTTACGAGCGTGATGGGGTGACCCCTTCAGGGACCAGCGCCGCTAAGGCGCATCCCACATCCTGGCCGCTGCAGGACGGCTACCAGCTGGTCCAGCTGCTGGCCGTCCAAGCAGGACTCAGCAACGAGGACGCCGGCCATGCCTTCCGCGCTGCCCGCCGCGAGCTGGTGGGCCGCGGTCTGCAGCACACCGACCTGCACGCACCCGAGGGCGCGGTCGAGCTGCTGGAGGAGCTGCGAGGGTGCCGGTGCGCCATCGTGCTGGTGACGAACTCCCCGGAGGAGGGGTTCGGGGTGTGGCTGCAGGCGTTGGGCCTACAGGGCAGCTTCGACGAAGTGATCAACTCCGCGCAGAAACCCTTCGGAATGCCGGCAGCGGTGCAGCGGGCGCGGCAGGCTGTCTCAGCCTCGGCGCCGGAGCAGAGCATTCTCTCGGTGGGCGATATCTGGGCCAATGACCTCGCTCATGTCGATGAGCTCGGCGGCGAGACCATCCTCATCGATCGATTCGGCACCGGATTGGGAGAGCCTGCCCACCGGGTGCGCAGCTTTGCCGAAGCGACCCCCCTCATCCGGCGCTGGTCAGGCTGGACGCAGTTTAGTTAACCCCGGCCAGGGGTGAAACGTTAACAATAGGTGACAGCTTGGCGAACTGGGTGCTCTCAGGTTGTGGCCAGGTTCGCGGCCCGCTTAGAGTAAATGCCAGACTCGCGGGTTTCTGGCCTGCGGGAGAAGTTGGGCGGGGGCCAACCAGTCTCCGATCAGCAACCGCACCTGCACTTTGATTGGACTTAAGGAAGTTCCCAATATGCGTATGAACACCAAGTCGGCCTTCGCGCTGGCATCTGTTCTGACCCTGACTCTGGCCGCCTGTGCCGGCGACGAGGAGGACGTCACCGGCGATGAGGAGGACGACGACGATACCTCCGAGGTCGAGGAGACTGACAACGGCGGCGAAGACGACGCCGATGAGGACGAGGTCGAAGAGGGCGGGGAGGACGACGCCGAGGCCGGTGAGGCAGACGGTGAGATCACCTCTGTCGACTCCATCACCATCGGACTGGTCCCCTCCAGCGACGCCCCGGAGACTGAGGAAGAGGCAGCCGACGAGCTGGCAGGTCAGCTCTCCGATGCGCTGGGCGGGTTCCCGGTCGAGATCTTCGTTGCTGACAGCTACCTGGCCGTGATCCAGGGTATGCAGTCCGGTGACGTGCAGTTGGTGATGTCCGGCCCGATCGGCCTGATCCAGGCTGAGGAGGAGGCTGACGCTACTCCGATCCTGCAGGCTGTGCGCCGAGGCTCCGAGTTCTACGTGACCCAGTGGTTCACCAATGACCCTGACACCTACTGCATCGAGGGTGACGTCGAGGAGATCGATGGTGCCCTGTTCTGCAACGGCATCACTCCCGACTCCGAGCCCGGCCCGCTGGGCGAGTCCGCACTGGAGCTGATCGAGGACGGCACCGCAGTGGCCTACGTCGAGGAGGGCTCCGCCTCCGGCTTCTACTTCCCGCAGACCCAGCTTGGCGAGCTCGGCATCGAGGTGGATCAGCAGTTCGCCGGCGGTCACGATGCTGCCGTGCAGGCTGTCTACAACGGTGACTTCAGCATCGGCACCTCCTTCGCCGACGCCCGCAGCGATGTGGAGGGTGCTGAGGAGGAGCTGGTGGTCTTCGCCTGGGCCGGCCCGATCCCGAACGACGGCATCGTAGCCTCCTCCGAGTTCACCGACGAGGAACTGCAGACCCTGACCGATGCGTGGCTGAGCTTCGGCAGCGAGGTTGAGGTTGCTGACGAGGACGAGGGCACCGAGGGTGACCCGCTCTACGTCGTCTACGAAATCGAGGGTCTGGTCCCCGCTGACCTCGGGGCACTCGATCTGGCCCGCTCCGTGTACCACAACTTCGGCGACGAGTGATCGACTGACTCCGAAGTCAGCTTGAGCCATTCCAGATGCGCTATCCGGGGTGCAGGCACAGCCACCTGAACGGTGCTGAGCCTGCACCCCGGCCTGCTGAAAGTGACAATTAATTGATTACGTTTGAGAACGTCGATGTGGTCTACCCCAACGGGTTCAAAGGCCTGGACAATATCAACCTGAATATCAGCAAGGGCGAGTTCGTGGCCATTATCGGACTCTCCGGGGCTGGTAAGTCCACCCTCATCCGGGCCGTCAATGGTCTGGTCCCCTACACCGACGGAGCGCTCACGGTCGGTGAGACTCTGGTGGACCCCAGGAATAAGTCCAAACTGCGGAAGCTGCGTTCCAAGGTGGGCATGATTTTCCAGCAGTTCAACAATGTCGGGCGCATCAGCGTTCTCAACAATGTGCTGATCGGCCGCTCTGCGGTCACCCCCACCTGGCGCTCCCTGATCGGCTGGTACGGCGCAGAGGACAAGGAAGTGGCCTTCCAGTCCCTGGAGCGGGTAGGTATCGTGGACAAAGCCTACAACCGAGCCTCGGCCCTCTCCGGCGGCCAGCAGCAGCGGGTGGCCATTGCCCGGGTCCTGGCCCAGGACCCGGAGGTGATCCTGGCCGATGAGCCGGTGGCCTCCTTGGACCCTCCCACTGCGCGCAAGGTGCTCGGCGATCTGCGCCGCATCCAGCAGGATCTCGGCATCACCTGCATCGTCAATATGCACCACCTGGACCTTGCGCGGGACTACGCTGACCGGATCATCGGCATGCGCGCCGGAAAAGTGGTCTTCGACGGTCCTACGGAGGAGGCTACTGACGCGGTGATCGAGGAGGTCTACCAGCGTTCCCTGACCGCTGAGGATATCGCCACCGTCAACGTCCCGGTCAGCCTGGAGGACTTGTCGGAGGACTCCGACGAGGGGACCCTCGAGGGAGCTGCTGCATCCGCTGAGCCGGACAGGAAGCCCTGACGTGACAGCAGTGGCTGAACGTTCCTCCTCTACTGCCGCCCCGGCGCCGGTGAAGCGCCCGGAGCCGCCCAAGCCCCCGCTGCAGAACTACCTGCTTCTGGTGGGCGTGGCCGCCGCGGCCTTCGCCTTCTTCTGGTGGACCCGTGAGGACACCTCAGTGCTCTTTTTGCCGCTGGGCTTCACCACCCTCTGGGCGCCGCAGTGGCCGCTGATCGGCTTCCTGGTGATGCTGGCCGTGGTGGCCTTCTGCTGGTTCACCCGCACTGGTCCGATGGCTGCCTTCGGCGGTCTGAGCGTGGTGGTCCTCAGCTACTGGGCAGGCTCCAACATCTACTTCCTGGACCGGGTCACAGAGGTGCCCTCCAGGCTGACCACCGGAAACACCCGTGACCAGCTGGCCGGCTACTTCAGCCCGGACTGGGGATACCTGCTGTTCAGCAATGTGGCAGGCACCTCCCGGCCCATCTGGGGGGAATGGCTGATCACCCTGTGCATGGCCGTGGTGGCAACGATCGTGGGCTGCTTCATCGGCCTGCTGCTGGCCATGCTCGCCTCACCGGTCTCCAGCTTCAACAAGGGCACCAGCCAGACCATGAAGGCCATCAACTCGGTGGTCCGCTCCATTCCGGATGTGGCCTGGGCCCTGCTCTTCGCCGCCTTCATCGGCAGCACGGCCTACGGGTTCGGAGCCTTGGCGGCGGTGCTGGCCCTGATCATGTTCAATATCGGAATTGTGGCCAAACTACTGGGTGAATCCATTGACGCGGTGAACCTGGGTCCGCTGGAGGCCGCCGACGCCGCAGGTGCCAACCTCATCCAGCGAGACCGGGTGGCAGTGCTGCCGGCCGTGATGCCGAGCTTCGTCTCCTACTCCCTCTATGTCTTTGAGCTGAACATCCGGGCCTCCGCCGCCCTCGGTGTGGTCGGGGTAGCCGGTATCGGCGGGGAGCTCTCCCGCCAGATCGGGCGCATGTCCCAGGGCTACGACAATGTCGGAGCGATCCTGTGGGCCCTGGTGCTCGTGGTGCTCCTGGTCGACCTGCTCTCCATGTGGATCCGGAGGAAACTGCTGTGACTCACGGCTATAAAATCTCTGCCGCCCTCGTCGGGGCAGTGCTGGTCGCAGCGCTGTGCTTCCTGCTGACCTACTCCCCGGCGGCAGAGTCCTCAGATGTCTTCAGCCGCATGATGCTCGGTGCCTCGATCAGCGCCGCCGTGGTGGCCGCAGCACTGGCCGTCTACGGCCTGGCCTATATGGCAACCGGAAAGCAGCGTGCTGAGGCCCAGGAACGCATCGATGACGGTAAGGACGGTTACAGCCCGGACCGCCTGGACATGCGCCCGGTCAAGCCCGCCAAGTTCTGGTACAACATGGCGCTGATCAGCGTGGCTGTCCTGTTCTTCGCCTCCGCAGCGGGTACCGGGATGACCCTGAGTGCCTTCCTGGAGATGCCGGCCCGGATCTGGGATTTCAGCACCCAGATGGCGGCAGGTGTCTTCCAGAACCCAGCCGACGAGGAAGTCCGCGGAGTCTGGGACAGTGCCTTCGAAGCCATGCTGGAATCGGTGGCGATCGCCTGGGTCGGCACCATCGTGGGCGCACTCTTCTCCCTTCCCTGCGGCATTCTGGCAGCGCGGAATATGACTCCGCTGGCCATCTACATCCCGATGCGCTTCATCCTCTCAGTCATCCGCGCGGTGCCCGAGATTGTGTTCGCGGTGGCGATCTTCATCCCTCTGATGGGTGTGGGCCCGGCACATATGGGCGGTGCGATGGCCGGTGCCTTCGCCCTGGGCATCAGCTCCATCGGCACGCTGTCAAAACTGATCTCCGAGGCCATCGAAGGGGTCGACGCCGGCCCGCTGGAAGCCTCCCGCGCCTCAGGGGCCAGCCACCTGCAGCTCATCCGCTGGGCTGTGCTGCCTCAGGTGCTGCCCGAGGTGCTGGCCATCTGGCTCTACCGGTTCGAAGTCAACATCCGCGCCTCAGCCATCCTCGGTGCTCTCGGTGCCGGCGGTATCGGCCGTCTGATCAGCCCGCCCAACGGACTGTTCGGGCGCAGCCCCTACCCCTGGGATGAGATCGGCATCACCCTGTTCGTGATCATTGCCATCACCATCGTGGTCGACCAGATCTCCGGATTCGTCCGCCACCGGGTGATTCATGGCAAGACTGTCCGGCAGAAGAAGCGCAGGAAGAACAACGGCGCGGATCCCAAGGCCGCGGCCGTTCCGGTGTAGGTGCCGGCGGCGGGATACACCGTGAGTTGGCCGGTTGCGGGCTTGGCTCGGGGCCTCACCGGGATAAGCTTGGTGCCATGAGTGTGATCGGCAAGAACCTGATGGAGCCTGAACCGACGCTGCTGCCTGCTGAGCCGGAGGTCGTCGAGTCCCTGGCCGCCGGCGAGGAGCCGGTGGACCTGGCCGCCAAGCACCCCACCTGCTCCCTGGTTTGGGCCCTGTTGGCGGAGGAGGCCCTGGACGCCGGCTACACCGTGGAGGGTTATGCCTACGCCCGGGTGGGCTATCACCGGGGCCTGGACGCCCTGCGCGCCAACGGCTGGCGCGGACAGGGGCCGGTTCCGTGGAGCCACGAGCCCAACCGGGGATTCCTGCGGGCCCTGGCCGCCCTGGGCCAGGCTGCTGCAGCCATCGGTGAGATCAACGAGGTGGACCGCATCGGCAAACTGCTCAACGACTCGGACCCCACCGCCGCCGAACAGATCCGCAGCCTGAGGGGCTGACCGTATCCCACCGTGGCAAAGCTCTACTTCCGCTACGGAGCCATGAACTCCGGCAAGTCCACCGGATTGCTGCAGGCCGCGTTCAACTATGAGGAGCGCAGCCAGCGTGTGCTGCTGGCCAAACCTGCAGTGGATACCAAAGGCGATGACCAGATCATCTCCCGGCTCGGTGTCACCCGCAGCGTGGATTTCCTCATTCCGCCCGGCTCCTCCCTGCGTGAGCTCTTCCGCAGACAGGCCACGGCCGATCCCGCCGGAACCCTGCTGGAGAATCTGGAGAACACCACCGGATCCACCGAGGTCAAGCCGGTCTCCTGCCTACTCATCGACGAGGCCCAGTTCCTCACCCCGCAGCAGGTGGATGACCTGCTGCGCATCGCAGTCCTGGACGATGTTCCGGTGCTGGCCTATGGCATCCGTACCGACTTCCGCACCAGGGCCTTTCCCGGCTCAGCCAGGCTGATGGATCTCGCCCACTCCTTGGAGGAGCTGAAGACCATCTGCCACTGCGGCCGCAAAGCAGTGTTCAACACCCGGCGGCAAGGTGAGTCCATCCTTTTCGACGGCGACCAGGTAGCCATCGACGGTGCCGATGTCTGGTACCAGTCGCTGTGCGCCGCCTGCTACCTCGAAGCCAGTGGAGGCAGGCTCGGCTAACCCACCCAGGCGACCGGGTTTCTGATGCCCTCACCAGTGACGTCGTCGGTGTGCTCGGGCAGTTCAGCTGGTTTCTGCGCTATCCCGTACTGGCGGGCGAAAGCGTCCACATCCTCCACAGTGAGCGGATTCGGCAGCTCACGGTGCGGACCCAGTTCCTTGAAGGCCTCCTGGTACCGGAAGGCCGCCCCGGTGTCAGCAGGATAGGCCTGCTTATCCACGCCGATCACCTCACCCCGGCGGCGGGCCGAGGAGCGCGCCAGCTGTTCCCACTCGGGCACCTCCACCAGCCCAGGGGAGTCAAGCCCGTGGGAGAACAGGCTGATCAGCACCTCATCGTAGGGGTCCGCGACGGTCAGGTACTCGGCGAGCTGTTCGAAGCTGGGCTGCATATGAAACCGGTTCCAGAACGGCACTGAGCCGGTAGCTAAGGTGTACCAGGGATCCAAGTGGTAATAGGTCTGCACCAACAGGCGGGTGTCCGGCCAGCCGAGCTGGCGGTACCAGTGGCGGTAGAGCTCGGCGATGAATGCAGAGGAGTCCTGGGGTTCATTCTGGTACAGGGTACGACGACGCCACCCCGCCTCATCTGCCAGACGGTCCACATCCTGGCCGAATCCAGGGTCGAACCCCCATTCCCCGTCCGGTGTGCGGTCAGTTGGGTCAGGTGCCTGCCATGTGGTGTGCTCCGAGCCCTGAGCTTTGAGGAAGGCCGAGATTCGCGGGCTGCCGGAGTTGTACTCCTCCTCCGGAATGCCGCCCAGGCAGCCGAACTGGAATAGGCTGCGCTCCCGGGTCTGGGTGGAGCGCCAGGTTCGGGTGGAGTCCAGGGTGATGATCACCCCGCCCGGGTCCAACCGATCTCGGAGGAACTGCTCGTAGACCGGCCCCAACGCCTTGCGCTTGAGCCGGAAGAAGGCGGACTGGGCCATCATCGGCCGATCCTGGGCCGGGTCGTGCATGTGATAGACGCCCACCCGCGGGTTATTGGCTGCGATCTGCCGGGCGGCGGGCGCCCAGCGGCGCATCGCCCCGGTGATGTCGTCAGGGCGGGTCTCACCGTCGCGCACCGAGACCAGGGTGGTCTGCGGCAGGAATGGCACGCCCAGTGCGGCGGCCAGGAAGAAGGCAGCCCCGGAGACTGCGCCGGTGAGCACTGCCGGGTAGGTCTGACGGGTGAGGCGGCGTCGTCGTACTCTTTGACCACCCAGCGGTCGATGGCATCCACGTCGATGGCGGGCAGTTTCTTCTCTGGGAGCGCATCGGTGCCGCCGGCGATCTCGTAGAGCTTCTCCCGCACTGAGCGTGGAGGTAGGGCTGCGATCTTGGCCAGCAGGGTGGAGCTGGGACCGGTGCCCATGGCCGGGTGCCCGGAGCCTTTCAGGAAGGCTGAAACCGCCCGGACGGCGTTGACGGAGGACTCAAAGTCGGTGACCGTGCGTGCTCCGCTGAGACTCATTTAGGGCCCCGCTTCCGGCCCAGCACACGGCGGGCGAGACGAGTGCCGCGGGTGAGCGCATAGTAGCCGGCGTACGCCTTGGGGGCGAGAATTTTGGGGGCGTGGCGCAGTGCCGCGCCGGGGATGCGCTGTGCCATCATGTACTCCTTCTGCTGTGCTGCGTATCCACATTCGCTGTTCACCCTAGTCAGAGTGCCTCAACGCTAGCTGGACTGCTGCGTTGATAGACTCAGAGCCGGCCTTTGACCGCATGAGAGGACACCATATGCCAGCCATTGTGATTGTCGGCGCCCAATGGGGCGACGAGGGCAAAGGCAAAGCCACAGACCTGCTCGGCTCCCGAGTCGACTATGTGGTCAAGCCCAATGGCGGCAATAACGCCGGTCATACCGTGGTGGTGGGCGGTGAGAAGTTTGAGCTGAAGCTGCTGCCGGCGGGAATCCTCTCACCCAATGCCACTCCGGTGATTGGCAACGGCGTGGTGGTGAACCTTGAGGCCCTTTTCGAGGAGATCGACGGGCTCGAGGCCCGCGGTGCGGATACCTCCAGGCTGCGGGTCAGTGCGAATGCGCATCTGGTGGCTCCCTACCACCAGACCATGGACAAGGTCACCGAGCGTTTCCTGGGCAAGCGTGCCATCGGCACCACCGGGCGCGGGATCGGCCCCACATATATGGACAAGGTGGGGCGCCTGGGCATTCGGGTCCAGGACATCTTCGACGAGTCCATCCTGCGGCAGAAGATCGAGGGCGCACTGCGGCAGAAGAACGAGCTGCTGGTCAAGCTCTACAACCGGCGGGCGATCACCGTGGAGGAGATCGCCGAGTACTTCCTGAGCTTCTGTGAGCGGCTGCGGCCTATGGTGGTGGACTCCACCCTTCTGCTCAACGAGGCCCTGGATGAGGGCAAGGTCGTGCTTATGGAGGGCGGCCAGGCCACCTACCTGGACGTGGACCACGGCACCTACCCCTTTGTCACCTCCTCCAACCCCACCGCCGGCGGGGCCTCAGTGGGATCAGGGATAGGGCCCACCCGGATCACCCGCTCTATCGGGATCGTCAAGGCCTACACCACCCGTGTGGGTGCCGGGCCCTTCCCCACCGAGCTTGAGGACAAATGGGGCGAGTACCTGCAGAAGACCGGCGGAGAGTTCGGCGTGAACACCGGCCGGCCCCGGCGCTGCGGCTGGTACGACGCAGTGATGGCCCGCTATGCCGCCAGGATCAACGGCTTCACCGACTACTTCCTCACCAAGCTGGATGTGCTCACCGGAATCGAGGAGATCCCCGTCTGCGTGGGATACGACGTGGACGGCACCCTGCATCACCAGATGCCGGTGACCCAGACCGAGTTCCACCACGCCGTGCCAGTCTATGAGACCTTCCCCGGCTGGGAGGAGGACATCACCGGCTGCCGCAGTCTTGAGGACCTTCCGGAGAACGCCCGCGCCTATGTGCTTGCCCTGGAGGAGCTCTCCGGTGCCCCCTTCTCCGCGATCGGGGTGGGGCCGGGCCGCGACCAGGTGATCCAGGTTCGCGACCTGATTTCCTGAGCCGCCCCCACCCCGGCGCTGGGCGGTGACAAAGTCACTTGTTCTCCCAGTTCTCGGCGAACTCCTCCGCCAGGTCCAGGGCGTGGTCATCCCAGAAGTCGCCTACGCCCTGGAAGTACAGGTAGTGGTCGTCCTCGAACAGCACATAGATGGAGCCAAGATCCTCCACCATGTAGGCCTCCACGCCGATGCCGTCCAGCTCAGTGACGGAGAAGGTAGTCGAGTCGCGGTGCATCTCGAAGTACTCCTCGGCGCTGACCAAATCATCACCGGGGGTCACTGAGGCATCGAGCAGGAGGCCCCCGTAGTAGTCAGCCTCCTGCATGTCCCCGCTGTAGTCCTCGGACTCCCAGCGGCAGTAATAGGTGCCGGAGAAGGCGGTCTCCGGGTCAGTTGTGAAGGAATGGTCTCCTCCGGCGAGGTCATCGAGGTGGCTGGTATCGAGCATGTCGCAGACGATCTCCTGGTCCAACTCCAAATCTGAGTCGGCACCCGGAAGAGGATCATCGTCCTCGTCCTCGACATCCTCCTCGTCGTCAAGCGGATCCTCCTGCGCCGGCTCCTCGGGCTCAGTGTCCGCTTCGGGCTCTTCCGGCTCCTCGGCGTCATCCTCCTGTTCAGTCTCAGGCTCTTCGGCCGGCTCATTCTCCGCGGCGGGCTCCTGGCCGAGCTGGCCGGGGGTGCGGTCATCGTCATCGCCGCAGGCGGCCAGGGTAAGGGTGAGTGCGCCGACGCTCAGCAGCGCTGCAAGGCCGCGTGTGCTGTGGGAGGTTGTCATGAGTCCGCCTTCTGAAGTGTCGTTTCCGTTCCCCTCCTATCATTCCCGAGAACCTGGAGAAGACCTGAATATGACCTCGGCGGTGGTGTCGGCTGGGAGCAGGCCCCTAGACAGAGTCTCGCAGCTGACGTTTGGCGGAGATCACCCCGGTGTCGAAACCGCCCAGGTGCAGGTTGCCATGGAACCGGCCGTGCTCAATCTTGATGCACCGGTTCTGCACCGCATTGAGTCCCAGCTCGGTAGCCACCTCCATGGCCTCCTCCGAGTGGATGCCCAGCTGCACCCACAGGGTCTTGGCGCCCACCTCGGCCGCCTCCCGGGCCAGATCCGGCAGGTCAGCCGGCTTGCGGAAAGCCACCACGATATCCGGGGCCTCCGGCAGATCGGCCAAGGAGGCGTAACCCGGCTCGCCCAGCACCGTCCTGCCCACCAGTCGGGGGTTGACGAAGTACTGCCGGTAGCTGGAGTCGGACTTCAGATAGGTGGCCACGAAGTAGCTGGCACGGGAGGGTTTATCACTCATCCCGATGATGGCCACAGATTCTGCGCTGCGCAGCAGCTGCAGCCGCCGGGCCGGGCCGGGCTCCTGCCAGGCTGTTGTGGTCCCAGTGGTCTCAGAAGCGGGTGCGGGCGTCGTCGTCATCGTTTCACTCTCCCTCGGTGGCAGTCTCCAGGGCCTGGTCCAGGTCCCAGATAATGTCTTCAACATCTTCCAAGCCCACCGAAATCCTGATCAGATCATCAGGCACTCCGGCAGCCAGCAGCTGCTCAGCATTCAGCTGCTGATGAGTGGTGGAGGCCGGGTGCAGGATCAGAGTCCGGGCATCGCCCACATTGGCCAGGTGGCTGGCCAGCTGCAGGGACTCGATGAACTTCACACCGTTGGCCCTCCCGCCGGCGATCCCGAAGCTGAACACGGGGCTGACTCCGGCCCGCAGCAGCTGCTGCGCCCGGGCGTAGTGCCGGTGGCTGGGCAGGCCGGAGAAGTTGACATAGTCCACCCGGGGATCGGCCTCCAACCATTCGGCCACCTTCTGCGCATTGGCCACATGCTCGGTCATCCGCTGCGGCAGGGTCTCGATGCCCTGGATCAGCTGGAAGGCCGCCTGCGGGGTCAGCGAGGGGCCGAAGTCGCGCAGCTGTTCGGCGCGCAGTTTGGTGAGGAACCCGTACTCTCCGAAATTGCCCCACCAGCTCAGGCCACCATAGGAGGCCACATGCTCTGTCATCTGCGGGAACTTGCCGTTGTCCCAGGGGAACTTCCCGGACTCGACGACGACGCCGCCCAGGGTGGTGCCGTGCCCGCCCAGGAACTTGGTCACCGAATGAGTCACGATATCCGCCCCATGCTCCAGCGGGCGGAAGAGGAACGGAGTGGTCAGCGTGGAGTCGACCACCAGCGGTATGCCGTGGGCATGGGCGACCTCAGCCAGCCCGGGCAGGTCCACAATGTCACTGGCCGGATTGGAGACCACCTCGGTGAAGATCAGCTTGGTGTTCTCCTGCAGCGCCTCCTTGAAGTCCGCGGCCTCGTCGGAGTTCACGAACGTGGTCTCGATCCCGAAGCGGCGCAGCGAGACGTCCAGCTGGGTCACGGTGCCGCCGTAGAGCTTGGAGCTGGCCACAATATGATCGCCCTGCTGGCACAACGCGGCGAAGACCAGGAACTCCGCGCTCATCCCGGAGGCGGTGGCCACTGCCCCGATGCCGCCCTCCAAGGAGGCGATCCGCTCCTCCAGGGCCGCCACTGTGGGGTTGCCGATCCGGGAGTAGATATTGCCGAACTTCTGCAGCGCGAAGAGATTGGCGGCGTCCTCGGTGTCCTTGAACACGAAGGAGGTGGACTGGTGGATCGGCACCGCCCGGGTGCCGTAGGTGGCATCGGGGACAGCCCCGGCGTGCAGGGCCCGGGTGCGGAATCCGAATATCCGGTCAGTGGTCATTGCGGTGCGTTCTCCTTCACGGGTGCTGTGCCCAGAGTCTGGCAGATCTGCTGGATCCTCGGCACACAGGGTTCGTTCTGCAGGCTGGTGGTGTCGCCCAGGGGATGGCCGTCGTGCAGCTGGGTGAGCAGCCGGCGCATGATCTTGCCCGAGCGGGTCTTGGGCACCTCAGGCACCGGGATCACGGTGCGCGGCTTTGCCACCGGGCCGATCACCTCCGCCACATGGGAGCGCAGCCGGCTGAGCAGCTCCGGCCCGGCCGCGGGGTCTTCCTCCAGCCGCTGCCAGGCGGAGGTGCTGAGCACCACGAAGGCGGCGACCGCATGCCCGGTGGTGGCGTTATGGACCGGGGCGACCCCGGCCTCGACCACATCCGGGTGGCTGACTAGGGCAGATTCAATCTCAATGGTGGAGAGCAGATGCCCGGAGACGTTGATCGCGTCATCGATCCGGCCCAGGATCCAGATGTCCCCCTCGGCGTCGCACTGCCCAGCGTCCCCGGCCAGGAACCAGCCGCGGCCGCCCTCGGCGTGGGCGTACTTCTCCCAGTAGCTGGTGTAGAACCGCTCCGGGTTCCCCCAGACGGTGCGCGCCATGGAGGGCCCCGGCCGGGTGATCACCACATTGCCCTGCACCCCCGGGTCCGTGGGGCGCCCGGAATCGTCGACGACGCCGGCATCCCAGCCGGGCAGCGGAGAGGCCACTGAGCCCGGCTTGAACCGTGCCGGGTCACGCTCGGGCCTGGGGGAGAGCACGGCGGAGCCCGACTCGGACTGCCACCAGGTGTCCACCAGCGGCAGCACGGGGCGGTTCTGCGCGTCCCGGGTATCGCGGCCGATCTGGCTGCGCAGCCAGCTGGCGGCCTCCGGGTTGACCGCCTCGCCCACGGTCCCGGCGATCCGCACCGAGCTGAGGTCGTACTCGGTCGGCACCCCGCCGGGGAACCAGCCCATCAGTGAGCGCACTAGGGTGGGGGCGGTGTAGTAGCTGGTGACCCGGTGGCGGGCGATGATCTCAAAATGCCGCCCCGGGTGCGGCACTTTCGGTACCCCTTCGTAAATTACCTGGGTGGCCCCGGCCGCCAGGGGGCCGTAGATCTCGTAGGTGTGCGCGGTCACCCAGGCCAGGTCCGCGGTGCACCAGTGCACATCGTGCTCGCGCCTGTCCGGGTCCGGGTGGGCGAAGAGCCGCAGGTAGCTGTACAGTCCGGCGGTGAGGTAGCCCCCGGTGGTGTGCACCAGCCCTTTGGGCTTACCCGTGGTGCCGGAGGTGTACATAATGAACAGGGGGGATTCGGCGTCGAAGAACTTCGGCTCATGCTCAGCAGAAGCGGTCTCCACCAGCTCGTGCCACCACAGGTCGCGGCCCCGACCGTCACCGTTGAGATCCTCGCTGTTCCAGGGGATCTGGGAGCCGGTGCGCCGGATCACCAGCACATGCTCGAGGTTGCCGCCCTCAGCAGGGGTCAGGCCCTGCACGGCTGCGTCAGCATTCTCCTTCACCGGAACCGCCGTGCCCCGGCGGTACTGACCGTCGGTGGTGACCAGCAGCTTCGCTCCGGTGTCCGCCACCCGGAAGCGCAGCGCCTCGGCGGAGAACCCGCCGAAGACCAGCTGGTGCACCGCGCCGATCCGGGCGCAGGCCAGGGTGATCACAATGGTCTCCACCAGCACCGGAAGGTAGATCACCACCCGGTCGCCGGCGGTGATCCCCAACGAGTCCAGCGCATTGGCGGCCTGGGCCACCCGGCGGGCCAGTTCGGCATAGCTGACCGTCTCCCGGTCCCCGGGCTCGCCCTCGAAGTGCAGTGCGGCCTTCTCCCCGTGTCCGGCGGCCACATGCCGGTCGGCACAGTTGACCGCGGCGTTGAGCCGCCCGCCCTCGAACCAGCGGATCTCCGGGCCGCGCCGACGCTCCGGGTCCGGCGGGGTCCAGCTGTGGGCGGTGTGCCACCGGGTCTGCCAGCTCAGCAGCCCGGCGGCGCGCTCCCAGAAGCGCAGCCGCTCCTCCTCGATGCTGGGCTCGGCCCAGCGGTGCACATCGGCGGTCACGGCAGCGGCTTGAAGGTGCTCTGGTGGAAGACCAGGCCGGGGCGGGCCTCGTCCACGGTCAGGTCCAGGACCTCCAGCAGCACCACATCGTGGTCGCCGGCGGGGAACTGGTTGTAGAGGCGGGTGCGCAGGTGAAGCGGGCTGTGGGCAATGGCCAGCGCCCCGGCGTCGTCGGTGCTGTACTCCACTCCGGCGAACCGCTGCGAACGGTCCTTGGCGGCGATCTGGCGGCACAGACCCTGCTGCTCCTCGCCGAGCACTGAGACGCCCAGCTGGGGCGCCCGGCGCAGCCGCGGCCAGGTGCTGGAGGTGTGCTGGACCGCGAAGCTGACCAGCGGCGGGTCCAGGGAGACCCCCACGGTGAAGGTGGAGGCCACCAGGCCCTCCGGGGCACCGTCGATCTCAGCGCCGAGGACCACCACGCCCTGCGGGAACTGGGCGAAGGCGGCGCGCAGGGCCAGCGGGTCGGCCGGGGTCTGCGGCTGGGCCAGGGTGGCGGCGGACAGGCTCATGGTGACACTCCCATCGTTCCTGGCAGTAGCACCCGGCCTGGGCGCACAGCGGCGCCGCCCGGGTTGCTGCGGCATCAAAGAGCCAGATCTCTCCGCCGCTCGGGATGGACCTCTTCACCGTACGGGTCTGCGCCGGGGTCGGGCAAAAGCCGTGTCACATTACGAGACATTTGCGTGCCGCTCCGGGTCCCGCAGCCTGCTGCATGACGTTTTATGAACATTCGGTTTGACTCAGAAGTATGTGCAGGGCGTACAGTGGCTCCCGCAACACTACCCATCAAGAGCGACTGAGGGATCTGGCCCGATGACGTCGCAGCAACCGGCTCTGTGAGCAAGGTGCTAACGCCAGAACCGATGGAGAATGTCCCATGATTTCACTCCGCCATGTGTCCACGACTTTTGCCGCCCGCGGCAAGGAGCCGATCACTGCGGTCGACGACGTCTCCCTGGAGATCCCTGCCGGCTCCATCCAGGGCATCATCGGGTTCTCCGGGGCGGGCAAGTCCACTCTGCTGCGCAACATCAACCTCCTGGAGCGCCCCACCTCCGGCGAGGTGTGGATCGGCGACACCGAGATCACCGCGCTCAAGGACGAGGCCCTGCGCCGGGCCCGGCACCAGATCGGCATGATCTTCCAGGGGTTCAACCTGGTCAACAACCTCACCGTGGCGCAGAATGTGGAGCTGTCCCTGAAGTTCTCCGGGGTCCGGGACAAAGCAGAACGACGCCGCCGGGCCGCCGAGGCGCTGGAGACGGTGGACATCTCGGAGAAGGCCAAGAACTATCCCGCCCAGCTCTCCGGGGGCCAGAAGCAGCGGGTGGCGATCGCCCGCGCCCTGGCCACCAAGCCCCAGGTGCTGCTCTGCGACGAGCCCACCTCCGCCCTGGACCCGTTCACCACCGCCACCGTGCTGCAGTACCTGGCGGACATCAACCGGGAGTTCGGCATCACCGTGGTGATCGTCACCCACGAGATGGAGGTCATCAAGGCACTGGCCGACAATGTGGCCGTAATGGAGAACGGCCGGGTGGTCGAGCAGTTCCCCGCCGGCGACCTGCACCGGGAGGGCTTCACCCCCACCACCTCCATCGGCCGCTATCTGGTCTCCGACGGGATCAGCGTCAACAAGGCGGGGGCCGCGGTCTCAGAGGACGCCTTTGATGTTGTTGCTGAGGGAGTGGAGGACTACGAAGGGGAGGCCGGGCCGGAGCAGCAGGAGCCGGGGGCCCAGCGGGAGCGCAGCATCTTCGCCGCCGTGGAAGGCGGGGTGCGCTGATGGACCTGGTGATCTACCGCCTCCCCGATATGGCGCAGGCCCTGGCCGAAACACTGGCCATGATCGGAGTGGCCATCCCGCTAGCCGTGCTGATCGGCACCCCGATCGGCATCTGGCTGTTCCTGCACGCCCCCAGCGGCATCAAGCCGACCCCGAAGACCCACGCAGTGGTCTCCGGCATCGTGAACACCATCAGGTCCTTCCCCTTCCTCATCCTGCTGATCGCGATCCTGCCGTTCACCCAGTTCGTGGTGGGCACCACGGTCGGCACCGCAGCCGCCATCGTGCCGCTGACCATCAACGCCATCCCCTACTTCGCCCGGCTGGTGGAGCAGAACATCACCCAGCTCGGCTCCGGGGCGGTGGAGGCCTCCCGGGCTATGGGCGCCACCCGCGGCCAGATCATCCGCAATGTGCTGCTGGTGGACGCCAAACCGGCGATCATCGGCTCGATCACCATCACCACCGTCAGCTTCATCAGCTACTCGGCGATGGTGGGCATCGTCGGCGGCGGAGGCATCGGGGAGTTCGCCATCCGCTACGGCTACTACCGGTACGAGACCTCGGTCATGCTCGCCGCCATCGTGGTGATGATCGTGCTGGTCACCGCGGTGCAGTGGGGCGGGACCCGGATCTCCCGCATGACCGATAAACGCATCGCCGCCTGAGCCGCCGCGCCCGGGCCGCAGCTTCACACTCGCTACAACAAGAAAGAACGAGACCCCTATGAATGCATCACGCCGCCATGCCGGCACCGCTGCCGTGATCTCCGCCTCCGCCCTGGCACTGACCAGCTGCGGGCTCTTCGGCGGAGCCGGCGACGAGGAGACCATCACGCTGATCGTCACCGAATCGGCTCCCTTCCAGGACCCCACCGAGATCGTGCAGGATCTGCTCGAGGAGGAGGGCTGGAACGTCGAGGCCACCTATGTCAACGACTGGGTGCGCCCCAACCATGCCGTCTCCGACGGTGAGTTCGACGCCAACTACTTCCAGCACCTGGTCTATCTGCACCAGTTCAACCAGGACCATGACCTGGACCTGGTCCCGATCTTCGCCGTCTACGAGGCTCCGGCAGGCATCTACAGCACCCAGCACGACTCGCTGGAGGACCTGCCCGAAGGTGCCGATATCGCCATCTCGGTCGACCCCGGCAACAACTGGCGCACCTTCCGGATGCTGGCCGAAGAAGGCCTCATCGAGATCGATGAGGAGGTGCCCTACACCCAGCTGACCCAGGACCACGTCACCTCCAACCCGCAGAACTTCAACTTCATCGAGATGGAGGCCCAGCAGATCCCGCAGAGCCTCGACAGCGTCGACGCCGGGTGGCTGGTGCAGCGCATGGCCGCCGAGAACGACATCGCCCCGGACTCCGCACTGACCTTCGAAGAGGACCTGCTGACCCTGCCGATCACCATCGTCGTCGCCGCCCCCGAAGAGTTCCGGGGCACGGAGAAGGCCGAGGCGCTGCAGCGGGCCTACCAGTCCCCGGAGGTCCAGGCCTGGTTCGACGAGTACCTCGACGGAGCCATCAGCACCGCCTTCGACGTGGACATCGACGAAGCATGGGAGAACGTCACCTCAGAAGGGTTCGCCACCGACTGATGCGCACCGGAGCCGAATACCTGGCCAGTCTCAACGACGGCCGCACCGTCTACCTCGACGGGGCTGTGGTGGAGAACGTGGCGGAGCACCCCGCATTCGCCCCGGTCGCCCGGACCGTGGCGGGCCTCTACGACTACGCCGCCGACCCCTCGAACCAGATGCAGTACCACGCCGAGGAGATCGGCGGTCCGGCCAACCTGGTCTACAGCATCCCGCGCAGTCCGGAGCAGCTGGCCGCCCGGGGGCAGGCGATCGCCCGCTGGGCCCAGCAGACCAAGGGCTGGCTGGGGCGCAGCCCGGACCACCTGGGAGCCACCTTCGCCGGCTTCGCCTCCAACGCCGGGGTCTTCGAGGTGCCGGGCAGGGGCTTCGACGAGAACGTCCGCAGCTTCTACCGCCACATCCTGAAGAACAGCTCCTATGTCAGCTACGCGGTGATCCCCCCGCAGTACTCCCGAGCCTCCACCGCCTCCTCCTGGGGCGAGGACTTCATCCAGGTCGGCGTGGTGCGCGAGACCGAAGAGGGACTGATCGTCCGCGGCTCCCAGATGCTCGCCACCGGCGGACCATTGGCCGATGAGCTCTTCGTGACCTGCATCAAGCCGCTGAAGCCCGAGGACTCCGCCTTCGCGATCAGCTTCGCGGTGCCCATCGCCACCGAGGGCCTGAAGCTCATTGCGCGGCGGCCCTACGCCCCGGCTGCCACCAGCGAATTCGACTACCCGCTGACCTCCAGGTATGACGAACCGGATGCCTTCGTGGTCTTCGACGACGTGCTGGTGCCCTGGGAACGGGTGTTCGTCGACCGGGACGTCCAGCGGGTCAGGGAGCCGTTCTTCCGCACCCCCGCGCACCCGCTGATGAACTGGCAGGCCCAGATCCGCTTCGCCGAGAAGCTGAGATTCATCGCCTCCGTAGCCCACCGGATCGCCGAGGTCAACGAGACGGACCAGTCCCCGGGCACGGTGGAGAAGCTCGGCGAACTGGCAGCGCTGGTGCTCTCGGTGGAGTCCGCACTGTGCGCCGCCGAGTACGCCGCAGCACCGGACGAGCAGGGCACCTACGTGCCCGCGCGCCGGTACATCTACGGGGCCATGGGGCTGCAGGGGGAGACCTACCCGCGGATCATCCAGATCCTCCGGGAGATCGCCAGCGGCGGTGTGATGCAGCTGCCCTCCAGTGCCGCCGACATGATCAGCCCCACCACCAGCGGGGACATCGACCGGTACATCCGCTCCAGGAACACCGGGAGCCTGGATAGGATCAAACTCTTCCGGCTCGCCTGGGACATCATCGGCTCCGAGTTCGGCGGCCGGCACCAGCAGTACGAGATCTTCTACGCGGGATCATCAGCTCTGGTGAAGAGCGCCTACACCTATAGGGACTTCGGCTACGAGGCACTGGGCGAGGAACTGGACTCATTCCTCAGCGGATACGACCTGCCTGAGACCCTCTGACCCGGAAGGACCCCTCCCGCTCTATGGACTTGCACTCCGCCGAAGCCCACCTGGCATCCCGCTACGGAAGGCCAGTCTCCTGGGCCCCGCCCGAGTGGAACCCCACCCTCGAGGTGCTGACCACGCACCGCTCAGTGCGCAGGTACCTGGACCAGGAGGTCCCCGACGAGACGCTGCATACGCTGATGGCAGCGGCTCAGTCCGGTCCCACCTCGTCGAACCACCAGATCGTCAGCGCCGTTGCTGTGCGCAGCCCCGAGACCAAGGCTGCACTCTTCGACATCGGCGGCCCCAAGCAGAAGCACATCCTGCAGGCCCCGGTGATCCTGGTATGGCTGATCGACTTCCGCCGGGTCAACACCATCGCGGAGCAGGCCGGTGCCGCACTGGGAGGTCTGGACTACCTCGACGCACTGCTGATCGGGGCCACCGATGTGGGGATCGCAGCCCAGAACGCAGCCACCGCCGCGGAGTCCCTGGGACTGGGCACTGTGCTGCTGGGGTCCCTGCGCAATGACGTCCACCGGGTGGCCGAACTGCTGGAGCTGCCCGGCGACGTCATCCCCTTCCTGGGGATGGCCCTGGGGCACCCGGACCCCGAGGAGGCTGCCGGCATCAAGCCGCGCCTGCCCCAGCAGATGGTCCTCCACCACGAGACCTACGACGCCGCTCAGGCCGCCGGGGGTCTGCAGGACTACGAGGAGACCATCGCGGAGTACTACCGCCAGTACGGACTCGACCCCCAGTGGGCAGCCCGGACCATCGACCGCCTGAGCAGCCAGACCGCAACTGCCACCAGGCGCCACCTGCAGAGCAGCTACTACCGCAGTGCCGGACTCGGCCTGGCCTGAGAGCACTGCCCCCGCCACCACCTGCCCAGAGACACAAAGGACGACCCCATGAGCACCACCGCCGACCCCACCCTTGACGCCCCGGCCAGCGCGGTCCAGATCCCCCAGGAGGTCCTGGACCGCATCGCCGCAGGAGCTGTGGACCGAGAGCTGAACCGGGTTCTTCCCTTCGAGCAGGTCGCCTGGCTGAATGAGGCCGGATTCGGAGCCCTGCGCGTGCCCCGCCAGTACGGCGGTCCCGGCGGCACGGTGGAGGACCTGATCATCGAAGTGATCCGACTGGCTGAGGCCGACTCCAATGTCGCCCATCTCTACCGGGGCCACTTCGGGTTCGTCGACTCCCTCCTCTTCAAGCCCGAGGAGCAGAAGCAGCACTGGTACGCCGAGGTGCTCCGGGGCAGGACGGTCGGCAACGCCTCCACCGAGAAGGGCGGCAACGCGCTGGGGACCCTCAATACGGTGCTGACCCGCAGCGAGGAAGGATGGCTGCTCAACGGGGAGAAGTTCTACTCCACCGGAACGATCTTCTCCGACTACACCCGGGTATCGGCCGCCGTGGAGGGTGAGCAGGGCCGGCGGTTCGCCGTCGTGCGCACGGACCACCCGGGGGTCACCGTGCACGATGACTGGGACGGGTTCGGGCAGAAGCTCACCGGCACCGGCACCACGGAGTTCTCCTCGGTGCCCGTGGAGCAGATCGCTGTCCTGGACCGCCGCCAGGGCACCCACGAGGCCATCCATGAGGCCGCCTTCTACCAGCTCTACCTGCTGGCGGTGATGGCCGGCATCGCCAAGGCCGCAGTACGGGACGCTGCGGCCACACTGGCAAAACGCACCCGCACCTTCAACACCTCGGCCAGCGGCGCCCAGTTCAAGCAGGACCCGCTCATCCAGCAGATCCTGGGCCGGATGTCGGCCAAGGCCTACGCTGCTGAGGCAACGGTGCTGCAGACAGCACGGATCCACGACCGGGCTCTGGACGCGGGCCTGGACCGGGGGACCGGGGCTCCGGACTTCTCCGGCACGCTGCCCCCCGGGGTCTTCGAGTCCGAGATTGCGGTGGAGAAGGCACAGATCACCGTTCCTGAATTGGTTCAGCAGGTCACCCAGGACCTCTTCGACACCGCCGGCGCCTCTGCGGTGCTGCGCAGCAAAGCCCTGGACCGGCACTGGCGCAACGCCCGGACAGTGGCCACCCACAATCCCATCGTCTTCCGCGCCCGGGCGATCGGGGACTACGAGATCAACGGCGCACTGCCCGAGGGCCTCAGCGCCATTGGAGATGCCAAGAAATGACGATGCACTTCAACGCCTTTGACATGGTGGTTCCGGTCCATCAGAGCCCCGGGCTGTGGCGCCATCCGGAATCGCAGATCGACCGGTTCGACCAGCTCAGCTACTGGACAGGACTGTCCCAGACCCTGGAACGGGCCGGCTTCACCAGCCTGTTCCTGGCCGATGTCCCTGGCATCTACGACGTCTACGGGGGCAGCCACCATGCGGCGGCGCGCGGGGGAGTGCAGTACCCGCTGCTGGACCTGCAGGTGATGGTTCCTGCGCTGGCGGCAGCCACGACCCACCTGGGCTTCGGCATCACCGCCTCGGTCACCTATGAGCAGCCCTACCTGCTGGCCCGGCGCTTCGCCACCCTGGATCACCTCACCGGCGGCCGGATCGCCTGGAACATCGTGACCAGCTACCAGGACTCCGCGGCCCGGAACCTCGGCCTGGAAGGTCAGATACCGCATGACGAGCGCTACGACCGGGCCGATGAGTTCATGGAGGTGATGTACAAGCTCTTCGAGCGCTCCATCGCCGAGGGGGCAGTGGTCGCCGACCGGCAGGCCGGAGTCTTTGTGGACCCGGAGAAGGTCCGGGGCATCGGGCACCGCGGCAGGTGGTTCACCGTGCCCGGTGAGATGCTCACCCACCCCGGCCCGCAGCGGACCCCGCTGCTGTTCCAGGCCGGCTCTTCCGCCCGCGGCCAGAAGTTCGCGGTGGACCACGGGGAAGCGATATTCGTGATCAATGCCGATCCCAAGAAGCTGGCCAAGCAGGTGGAGGGGACCCGGGCGGCACTGCTGCAGGCCGCCCGCGACCCGCAGTCGGTGAAGTTCTCCGCTATGGCCACCATCGTGGTGGGCGAGACGGAGGCGGAGGCCCGGGCGCGGTTCCAGGAGTACAAAAAGTACGTGGACACCGAGGCAGCACTGGCGCTCTTCGGCGGGTGGACCGGGGTTGACCTCTCCGGGCTGAACGAGGAGGACTACGTCGCCGACGTCGCCACCGAAGCCAACCAGTCCGCCCTGGGCTTCTTCACCAAGGACCCGAAGAAGAAATGGACGGTCCGTGAAGTCGCCGAGTTCGTCTCCATTGGTGGGCGGGGTCCCACCATCGTCGGCGACCCGGCGCAGGTGGTGGACCAGCTGGTGGAGTACCAGCAGATCTCAGGAGTCGACGGCTTCAACGTCTCAGCAGCTGTGCGCCCGGCGGATTTCGAGCGTTTCGAGCACTACGTGACGCCCGAGCTGCGCCGCCGCGGTCTGCTGCCCGAGCGGCCCCAGACCCCGGTGACTCTGCGTGAGGCCCTGCTGGGTGCCGGCCCCCACCTGGCTGAGGACCATCCGGCCCGCCGTCTGGACTGACGCCGGGGCCGGCAGGCGGCGGCTATCCTTGAGAGGCTATGACTGCTGAAGCCACCGCTCGCTCTGCCGCCCAGGCGCTCGCTGTGCATCTGGACGCCCTGGCGCAGCCAGAGCGCAGCCAGGCGCCGCTGAGCGACTCACAGCTGCTGGCCCGTGCCCTGGCCGCCCGCGGCATCAGGGCCAAACGGATCACCGAGGGGCGCTGGGTATTCGAGTTCCGGGGCAATGTCATCGGAGGCTTCGCCAACCGGGTCACCACCCTGGTCAGCGCCCACTCCCGACGGGTGCTGCGCGACCCCGCCCAGTTGATCGCTCACCTGGATCTGATGGAAGTGCCACATGCGCTCGAGTACGACGACGCCGAGGACCAGTTCCAGCCCCCGCTGCCCATTGAGATCGACCTCACCCAGGACAGAGACAAGGAGGCCGTGCTGGTGCAGGCATATTGCGTGGGCAAGAGAGCGGTCAGCGTGATCACCGCCGTGCCGAACCCGGAGGGCGGCAAGAGCCTCACTGTGGACCTCACCGGCCGGGTGGCGGAAGAGATATTCCAGCTTGCGGTGGACGGGCTGCGGGCAGTGCCGGGTCTGCTGGCAGGGGCGGTCACACTGCGGGTGAGTTCCCTGGACAGTGTTGAGGGCGGCGTCGTACTCGGTATTGATGAGACGGCCAGTATTGTGCCGCATCACTACCCGGACCGCGGTCAGGGGCAGCCTGTGGCCGATGCCCTGGCCGAGCATATCCTCTTCACCGCGGCGCTCTAGGGCTATTGTGAGTAGCAATGCCTGAGACTTACTTCCCAATCCCCGGAGGGGCCCGGCGCGGCGCGGCGGTCCCCCCGCCTCCGCCTCCCCCCGGTGTGCCTGGAGGCCGGCCGGCAATAGAGCTGGGGGAGAGCCCCTCGGCTACGGTGCGGTTCATCGCCGAGCATGTGGAGCCCCAGTATGGCCAGCTGCGCCGGTGGAGTTCGACACTGCCCCATCACGAGCTGCTGCAGCGGGCAGCCCGGCGCAAACGGATGACCATCAAGAAGATCACTGAGTCCAATCAGCTGTTCTTCCTCTCCGGGGTGCTGGTGGGCGGCACCGACGGGGTGATCACCTCACTGGTCAGCCACCAGGCCCGCCGGGTCTCCCGCTCCAAGGCGATGACCAAGCGGTACCTGAGCTCGGCCGAGGTTCCCACCCCCAAGGGTAAGGCGATCAATCCCACCGACTTCTCCCGAGCGGTGAAGTATATGAAGGCCCAGGGCAAGCAGGTGGCGGTCAAACCCTCCTCCGGCAGGGCCTCCAAAGGCATCACTGTGAACGTCACCCGTGAGCACCAGCTGCGTACCGCGTGGCAGTCGGCGATGGCCGCGCGCTCGGCCACCTCGGAGTCCCGGTACCTGATTGTCATCGAGGAGTACACTCCGGGCCTGGACGTGCGCTGCTATGTGGTGGGTGGCCAGGTGGTGGGGGCGGTGGCCAGGCTGCCGCTCTACGTGGTGGGTGACGGCATTTCCACAGTGGGCAAGCTCGCCGATGACGAGATCGCCCGGCGGAAGCCCAATGAATACCTCAAACCGCGGCAGCCTGAGATCACCGATTCGTTCCTGGCACGGATGGACCTCACCCGTGATTCGGTGCTCCCCGCAGGGCGGCTGCAGTTCCTGACTCCCATCGCAGACACCGCCCGCGGCGGGGGCATCGCCGTGGACGTGCTGGACCTGCTCAGTGATGAACTCAAAGAGCTGGCCGTGGACGGGCTCTGGGCCATCCCCGGCCTGGGCGCCGCCGCAGTGGATCTGCTGGTACCAGACTTGGGTACGGCCGAGGGAGCTGTGGTGCTGGAGGTCAACCCCTATGCCAATATCATGCAGTTCCACTATCCCAGCTACGGGGAGCCGCGTAAGGTCAATGACGCCATCATGGAGGAGATCCTCGAGCGCGCCTCGCGCTAGCTTTCATCAGCTGAGCTTAGGCGGCCCAGGCCAGTTCCAAGGGGTTGGGAGAATAGACTAGGTCGAACCCGGCGGTCTTGAGTCCGTGGTGCTTCCGGCAGAGCAACTGGAGGTTTTCCGGCTCAGTGGGACCTTCTGGCCAGGGCAGGATGTGGTCGACATCGCAGGACTCGGCAGGCACGTTGCAGCCCTCCACGGAGCAGGTGCCGTCGCGAAAGAGAACAAACTTGCGCAGCCGGGGCGGTGGGAACCGTCCAGAGGATCGCAGCCCGGTCAGTTCCACCATGGGAGGAGAGCCTTCGGCCGGGACGTCGGATGAGGCTGAATCACCGGGCGGGCCCGCCGCTTCCGTCGTTTCGGAGCTGCTCGGGACGCGAGAGATATCTGTCTCATCATCGGGTTCGGTCTCTTGTCCGGGATGCGGCGGGTCTGCCGAATTCCTTTCGGGGGTGCTCTCCCGGTGTGTCAGCTCGTACCAGGTGAGGTTGTCGCTCTGCCGTCGCAGAAAGTTCCGGATGAACTCGGCGGGGACGAATCCGCTGCGATCCCGCAGCATGGCGGGAAGGTCAGATTCTCCGGTGATGGTGGACTCGGGGACCAGCAGTCCGATCTCAGCCTGAACCGGGATTCCACCCTCTGTGCGTCCGTTGAGGACCCAGGCGCTGAGCAGATCAGCGGCGCGCTGTCCAATAGTGCGCGGGTCGCCGGACTCTCGTGTGGTCGGAAGGGCATGGGAGGTGTCGATGCCGTTGGGCCGGTCCTCCCGGGCTACGGGTCCCATGCCGTAGGTCTGCTCTGGTGTGGAGATTGTCGCCGGATCGCAGCTCTGGACCGCGGCAATGGCAGACGTGCCGTTCTCCGCGTTCTCGGACTTCCGGCGGGCGCGCAGAGCGCGCAGCTCATCCTGCCGACGCCGCAGCTCCACACCATCGGCAATCATCGGGTTGTGCGGAATCGGCTGTCTGGGGGAACGGGCTGCGGCATTCAGACGGTTTCTGATGCTGTGCGCGGTGACAGTGTCCAACCGGGCGAAGAGCGTGCTCATGCCGTTGCCCTCGTCGAAGACTTGGGTGTACCGATCTTTGGCCTGTTCGGCGAACCGCTCAGCGGAGGATGCCGGCTCCTGGGTCGCGATCTGTTCAGCTACCCACCGAGCAGCGGCGCGGGGCCGGTAAGTTTCAGCGACGCCGGGCAGTGCGCGGTCGATCTCTGCCAGGGTCTCTGGACAGTCTGACTGCCGGGCGGCGGCGCAGGTCTTGGTCAGGTGAGCCCAGGTGAAATGGCCGGTGCAGAAGGCATCCCAGGTCCGCGGAAGGTGCTCCCGGACGTACTCGACTGTGCTGCAGACTGTGGCTACGTAGTGCTCAGAGGTGTTCAGCGCCTGGGCGGCATACATCAGGGCAGCCTGCCAGGCCCGTCGCACAGTGGCAGCCCGGTCGATGCGCTCTCCGGCGGAGAGGGGCTGCGCCGGCTCCCATCCGTAGTGCTCATCCTCGGCAGCTGTGACCTTCGCCTGCACGTAGTCAGTGATGCGGACCAGGTGGGCAGCTTCCCGACGCCGGCGCTCCACCTCTGATTCGAAAAGCAGCAGAGTCTCGGGGTCACGAAGCCTTACCGGAGGAGCGGGTCGCGCGCGCTCGTCGGCATCAGTGCGAGCACTTCGGAGCTCTGCACTGTGCCCGGGGTTCTGACGACGCTCCTCCTTACCCATGTATCGAATATATCTTCGATATACAAAAGTGTCAAGGCTCACATCGAGAACCAAGGAGAAATAGCAACGGGTCCTGCACTTGGGACCCTCGTCGAACGGTCGGCGAGCAGACCGGACTCATCCCGCGGGCACCTGCTGGCGGGTGTCGGGTGCTGCTGGCCGGTTCGGCTACGGCGAGGGCGCCGACCTCATCGGGCTAGTCGGTGCCCTCGCCGTAGTTCCAGGGATGTGCCCCTAGCGCTCAGTGGATTGGCCCTGCTCGGACACCACATCGCCGTTCTAGGTGGTCTTGGTCTCCGAGCCCTCGGACTCCTCGGCCTTCTCCTCCACGATGTCCTCAGCCTCGTCCACTACGTCGGCCACCTTCTCCTCAGCCTCATCGGCCTTCTCGGCGGCCTTCTTCAGGGCATCGGAGGCGACCGCTGCGGCCCGCTTGGCGCCCTCTGCAACGTCGTGGCTGACCTTGGTGGCAGTGTCGGAGGCTTTAGAGACGAACTCCTGCACGTCTTCGCGATCCCAGGTCTGCTGGGCGGTCTTCTTCATGTTCTCCAAGCCGGCCTCAGCCTTCTCGCGGCCGGTCTTAGTGCCGATCACGTAACCGATGGCCACGCCTGCGCCCAGTGAAAGCAGTCCCATGATGTGCTCCTGTCCCTTAGATTTGCTGAACAGTCCCAACCTAGCGGGGTCCAGGGCCGCTGTCACTGGGGTGAGGCCCCTATTTTCCCCTGAACCAGCCCTGACCCGTGGTCAGGGAGCAGCCAATCGCGGGTCCCACTGATCCAGCGCCCCGGGCACCGGCTGAGCTGGGTCGGCACCCAACTGCACCAGCCGGTTCTCGGTGTCCACATGAACGATCTTGGGCTCGTAGAGGGCCAGCTCGGCCGCGTCGAGCTGTAGGTAGGAGATGATGATCACCAGGTCGCCGGGATGCACCAGATGCGCTGCGGCGCCGTTGATCCCGATGACCCCGGACCCCGGCTCACCGGCGATGGCATATGTGGTCAGCCGGGCACCGTTGGTGATGTCCACGACGTCGACCCGCTCGCCCTCGAGGATACCGGCGGCGTGCAGCAAGTCGGCGTCCACGGTGATCGAGCCGACGTAATGCAGGTCGGCGTGGGTGACGGTGGCGCGGTGTATCTTGCCGCCCAGCATCGTCCTCAGCATAGCTGCTCACTTTCGTGAAAGGTGGGGTGATTCGCTCCCATTATTCAGCGTCGGCGGCGCTGCGCCTATTCCTGACTGGGGTCACGGAAGCTGCACAGAGCGACCGGCGAAGTGCCCGAAGATCCCTTGGAGGGCGGCGACGGCGATCATGCACCACAGCACCGGGGTCCAGGACCCGACAGCCTGGTAGAGCCCGCCGGCCAGCACCGGCCCGACGGCCGCCAACAGGTATCCGATGCTCTGCACCATCCCGGAGAGCCTGCCCACCTGCTGGCTGCTGCCGGCGCGCAGCGAAATGAAGGTCAGCCCCAGCAGCAGCGAGCAACCGGTGGAGATCCCCGCGCACAGGGCCCATACCGGCATCAGGCCGGGCAGCAACATCATGCCGGAGACTGCCACGAGCATGAACCCCACCACCACCGCAGAGACTCCGCGCTGGTCTCTGGTGCGCTGCATCACCTGACCCACGATGAGGCTGGCGACCACGCCGACCGCCTGGAACAGCCCCAGCCACATCCCGGCGGAGGCCTCGTCGATCCCGTGGGAGGTCTGGATGGCGGGTAGCCAGGTCAGCAAGGTGTAGAACAGCGTGGATTGCAGGCCGAAGTAGAGGGTCACCTGCCAGGCCAGGGGGTGGCGCCAC
>NZ_WRPM01000006.1 GCF_009758175.1 Nesterenkonia alkaliphila | reverse complement strand
CGGTCTCTTGCCGGCAGAACCCTCACCCCAAACACTTGACATTTATCTATAGGAGTGTCGGATTCGTGGCCAAAGAGGTGGTCTTCGAGTCCTTCTACGGCTATGCGGAGATCAACGGGGTATGGGGCTGGATAGTGCTCGGCGGCGTCGTCCTGGCCTCAGCAATCACCGTGGCCTATTCTGCCCGGTTCCTGTGGGGCTCCTTCGCCACCAAATACAGACAAACAGATGACGACGACGCCCGAGTCGCCGTCAAGCCCACCACTTTCCACGGCGCCCCTGATGCGGTATTCCTGGCAGCTCCGGCGGCGTTAGCCGTGCTGACCCTGGTCTTTGCAATGGCCCCCGGCCCGGTGCAGCATCTGGTGGAGCCCTTCGCAGCGCTCTTCGCCCCGGTGGCCCCGGATGTGGAGCCCACCTATCTGGCGCTCTGGCACGGGCTGACCCCGGTGCTGGGGCTCTCCGTGCTGGCCTGGGTGCTCGGGGCGGCACTCTTCTGGCTGCACGGGCGAATCACCGATCCGCAGCGGGTGGTGCCTGCAGTGCTGGACGCCGAACGGATCTACCGGTACTCCATCCGCAGCCTAGATGACTTTGCGGTCTGGACCACTTCCAAGACCCAGCGCGGCTCGCTGGGCTGGTACCTGTTCATCATTGTGGCAGTGGCCACCGCGGTGCCGGCCGGGGTGATCGCGCTGACCGGGCACACAGTTCCCGAGCATGTGATCTTCGCCGAGCAGCCCATGCAGGTGGTGCTGGCCGCAGTGATCATAGCCGGCGGCCTGGGCGCAGTCTGGGCGCCCAAACGGTTCATGGCCGTGCTGATGGTCAGCCTCTGCGGCTGGGGCATCGCCGGGATCTTCGCCCTGCAGGGCGCCCCGGACTTAGCGCTGACCCTGCTGCTGGTGGAGTCGATCGTCCTGGTGGTGTTCGTGCTGGCCCTGCGCACTCTGCCGGCTGGGATCTGGACCCAGAACCCCACCAGGTTCCGGATGGGCCGGGCGCTGCTGGGCGCCGGTTTCGGGGCGATCATCATGGTGGCCGCAGCCATCGCCATGGACTCTCGCACCGCTGAGCCGATCAGCGTGGAGTTCCCGTGGATGAGTTACGAGATCGGCCACGGGGCCAATATCGTCAATGTGACTCTGGTGGACATCCGGGTTTGGGACACCTTCGGGGAGATCACCGTGCTGGCCGCCGCCGCCACCGGTGTGGCCAGCCTGATATTTGTGAAGCGCCGTGACGTGCAGCGCCGGGCCCTGCACGAGGTGCCCACTGGCTCTGTGGGCCGGGTGCTCTCGGACAAGGTGCTCTCCCCGCGCCAGGCCAAGGAGGTCCAGGTCGCCCGGTCATTCGCCACGGTGGCCCGTGAGGCCTGGCTAGTTGCCGGGCGCACCCTGGCCCCGGAGCACCGCTCGATCATCTTCGAGGTGGTTACCCGGCTGATGTTCCATGCGATCATCCTGCTCTCGGTGTATCTGCTGCTGGCGGGGCACAACACCCCCGGGGGCGGCTTCGCCGGCGGACTGCTGGCAGGCCTGGCCTTCCTGCTGCGCTATCTGGCCGGTGGCCGGTATGAGCTGGAGGCGGCCATTCCGTTCTCCGCCGGCGCACTGATGGGCTGGGGCCTGGCAGTGGCCTGCTTCACCGGGGTGCTGCCGCTGATCTTCGGCGGCCACGCCTTCCAGAGCTTCATCGTGGACTTCGACCTGCCGATCTTCGGCGAGCACCACCTGGTCTCCTCGGTTCTGTTCGACGTGGGCGTCTACCTGGTGGTGGTGGGCCTGATCGTCGATGTGCTGCGCAGCCTGGGTTCAGAGATCGATGTCCGCTCCGAGCAGGAGCACCGGGCCGGCCAGCAGGGGCACAGTATCCATTCCCAGACCTCCCTGGGGGTGGCCCGGTGACTATCAATCTGACCCTGCTGCTGGTGATGGGTGTGATGTTCGCCGTGGGCATCTACCTGATGCTGGAGCGCTCGCTGACCCGGGTGCTGCTGGGCATCATCCTGATTTCCAACGGGGTGAACCTGCTGCTGCTGCAGACTGCCGGCCGAGCCGGAATCTCCCCCCTGGTTCAGGACGGGGTGGAGGCCGGTGAGTATTTCGACCCGCTGCCCCAGGCCCTGCTGCTGACAGCGATCGTGATCGCCTTCGCCCTGGTCTCCTTCATGCTCGCGCTGATCTACCGCTCCTGGGTGCTGGCCCGCCAGGACGAGGTCACCGATGATGAGGAGGACCGTAGGGTTGCTGCCGCAGTGGGCGCCTATGATCCCGAGGAGGATGCCGAGGTCAGCACTGAGACCTCCGAGTTCATCGACACTGTGGACCCCTCCACCGGCACGATCCGTGCGGTGGACCCGGCCGAGCGCAACGCCCAGAGCAGTGAGCCCAAACAGCGGAAGGCGGGGGAGAGCTGATGGATCTCAGTCTCATCGAGTTCGTGCCGCTAGCCGTGCTGCTGCCATTCTTCGGGGCGGCATTCGCCTTCGCCTTCTACCGCAACCAGGCCACCCAGAAGGCCATCACCATCGGCACGCTGATCATCACCGTGGTGTTGGAGATCGTGCTGCTGACCGAGATCTGGCACAGCGGGGCCCATGCGGTGAACCTGGCCGGCTGGCCGGCCCCCTTCGGCATCACGATGGTCATCGATCGGTTCTCCGCGCTGATGCTGGTGGTCTCCTCCATCATCACTCTGGCCGTGCTGCTCTATGCGGTGGGGCAGGGTGCCGCCGAGGAGAAGAACGACGCTGGCCCGGTTTCCATCTTCTACCCCACCTACCTGATTCTGGTGGCTGGAGTCTCCAACGCGTTCCTGGCCGGGGACCTCTTCAACCTGTATGTGGGCTTTGAGATCTTCCTCACCGCGTCCTACGTTCTGCTGACCCTCGGCGGTGGGGAGGCGCGCATCCGTGCCGGGGTCACCTATGTGGTGGTCTCGATCCTGTCCTCGATGCTGTTCCTGATCACCATCGGGCTGGTCTACGCGGCCACCGGCACGGTGAACCTGGCCGATATCGCCCTGAAGGTGGGCGAGCTGGATCATGGGGTCCAGCTGCTGCTGCATGTGATGCTGCTGGTGGCTTTCGGGATCAAGGCCGCGGTGTTCCCGCTGGCGTTCTGGCTGCCGGACTCCTACCCCACCGCCCCGGCCCCGGTCACCGCCGTCTTCGCCGGACTGCTGACCAAGGTGGGCATCTATGCGATGATCCGCACCGAGACCCTGCTGTTCCCGGGGGAGCGGATCAACACCGCCCTGATGATCGTGGCTGGGCTGACCATGATCGTGGGCATCCTGGGCGCGCTGGCTCAGGCGGATATCAAACGTATGCTGTCCTTCACGCTGATCAGCCATAT
Source organism: Nesterenkonia alkaliphila (assembly GCF_009758175.1). Classification (GTDB taxonomy): domain Bacteria; phylum Actinomycetota; class Actinomycetes; order Actinomycetales; family Micrococcaceae; genus Nesterenkonia; species Nesterenkonia alkaliphila. The sequence continues at coordinate 4,064 of NZ_WRPM01000006.1, read as the reverse complement.
CGGCTATCTGGTGTTCGGCCTGGCGCTGAGCAGCATCATCGGGATGGCCGCCACCATCTACTATGTGGCCCACCACATCACCATCCAGACCACCCTGTTCCTGGTCACCGGGCTGATCGAACGCAGGGCCGGGACCTCCAATGTGGAGAGGCTGGGCGGGCTCGCGCGCATCTCCCCAGTGCTGGCTATTCTGTTCTTCATCCCGGCGATGAACTTGGCCGGCATTCCGCCGTTCAGCGGATTTGTGGGCAAGCTGGGCATGATGCAGGGCGGCATCGCGGAGAACACCTGGATTACCTGGATCCTGGTGTTCGCCTCGGTGGTCACCTCGCTGCTGACTCTGCTGGCAGTGGCTCGGATCTGGGCGCGCGGATTCTGGCGCAAGGCTGAGGACGTGGAGGATCCTGAGCGGATCCTCATCCAGAAGTCCCTGGCACACGCCCGGGCGGCCAATAAGCGGCTGCTGCCGGCCACTATGGTGGTGCCCACTGCCGCACTCGTGGCGCTGAGCCTGGTGTTCACCGTGGCGGCCGGCCCGCTGATGAACTTCTCCCGGGCAGCAGCCCAGGACATGTACGAACGCACGCCTTATCTGGAGGCCGTGTTGGGCGAGGAGCGGGTGGACGGCGTCCGCGAGGACCTGAAGGAGTTCACCGAGGGCTATGTGATCGATCTGGACACCGGCGACGACGGGGCCGAGGAGTTCGCCCCGGTGCGCACCTCCCTGCAGCCTGACATGGAGACTGACGCGAAGGGCTCCACGTCTGTGGACGAGTACGACGACGCCGCCGGGACCGGTCAGGGAGAGGAGGACTGATGCGCCGCCCACGCACCCCGCTGAAGCTTGAGCTGCCGCTGATCCTGTTCCTAGGCGTGTTCTGGATGGCAGTCTGGCAGAGCTTCGACCTCGGGACCTTCATTCTGGGGCTGATCTACGGCACTATCGCTGTGCGCGTCTTCTACCTGCCACCACTGCGCGGCACCGGGCGGTTGAACCCTTTCTGGGGATTGGTCCTCGGGGTGCGCTTCTTGGCCAAAATGGTGATGGCAAGCTTTCAGGTGTCCTGGTTGACCGTGGCCAAGGGGCCCAGGATGCGCAACTCAATCATCTCCATCCAGCTGCGCAGTCACGATGACCTGCTGGTCACCCTTACCGGCCATGCTCTGGCTCTGGTGCCGGGCTCTCTGGTACTGGATGTGGACCGCACCACCGCCACCCTCTACCTGCACGCGCTCAACGTCACCGATGACGTGCAGGCGGAGAAGATCCGGCAGGATGCACTACGCACCGAGGCGTTGCTGATCCGTACACTAGGCAACCGCTCTGACCTTGCAGTGGTCAAGGCCGAAGCCCGGCTGGGACGGGTTGCGGGGCTCTCCAAGACCGAACGTGAGGTGATGCCACAATGACCATGCTCGACTGGGCCTACTGGATCACCCAATTCTTCCTGGCGCTGGGCGCGCTCTGCGCGGTCTACCGGGTGTACAAGGGGCCCTCGGTTCTGGACCGGGTGATCAGCGTGGACGTCATTCTGATCATTGTGGGTTCGGTGATGTTGGTGGATATGGCCTATCACCGGCACACTGACTTCATCCTTTTTGTGGTAGTCACTGCCGTGATCGGCTTCCTCGGCGCAGTAGCTATAGCTCGCTATGTGGTGGTGCGCACCCCCGAATCTGAGGACACCGTGCGGCAGGCAGAGGCCCAGGCCGCCGCACTCTCCGGCGGCGCGGCCGATGAGCCAGAGATCCCGGCGGGACAGTCTCCTGCTGGATCCGCCCAAGAGGATGAATCCACCTCCTGGTTCGCCGCGCTGGCCCGCTCAGGCTTTGCGCCCAAGCGTAAAAATGATGCCGAGCACGACGCCGCGGCGGAGGCTGACTCCGCCGGCAGTACCTCGGAGCCCGGCATCCCACATCCCCGCAGGGATACCTCTGAGGGAGGCTCAGCATGACTTTGGATACGTTTCTTGACGGAACAGCTGCAGTGTTCATGGTGGTTGGTGGGCTGATGTCGCTTGCGGCCGGGATCGGCCTGCTCCGCTTCCCCGACCTGCACTCCCGGATGCATGCCGCCACCAAGCCGCAGGTGCTGGGCCTGCTGATGCTGGTGCTGGCCGCGGCTATTATGTGGCGCTCCTGGGCCTGGGTGCCGATTGCGATCTTGGCTTGGGGCCTGATGCTCCTTACAGCCCCGGTCAGCGCCCATGTGGTGGGCCGGGCCGGGTACCGGACCAAACATATGCGCGCAGATCTGCTCGCTGATGATGAGCTGGCTGCTGCGGTGGACCGACTCAGCCGCCAGCGCGGTATTCGCCGCGAAGTCAAAGACTGAGTTGGTCCCGGCGGCGGGCACGTGTCCCGCACGCCTCTCGTCCGGCTCCGCCGGACTTCACGCCTAAAGTCGCGGAGCGCAAGCACTCCGCTCACTCGTTGCAGCGACCAGAAACGAGAAGCTCCCCGGCTGGCCGCGTGAGGGGGGACGCGATATGGCCAACCGGGGAGCTATGAATCACTCGCACCTTGAAGAGGCACTATCTAAGGTACTCACCTTTCTGAACGGAACACCCTATAGAGCCTGGAAGTTTCCTATGAGTTTTTGGTTCTGTTGCAGAGCGCTGCTTCCGGTGGCGTTCCCTCACAGTTTGATCACAGGTTCAAGGCGGGGTTGAACATCGGCCTGCCATGGGCCGTGATCAACTCGTTACCCTGAGTATGAGCTGACCGGGGAATTTCGCTCTGATTCCCATCGCTTGCTTCCCCACCTTTAGGGGCGGCCCCGGACAGTCCTAACACGCACCGTCACGCACCGGCGGTGTGCCAAGGAGTCGTACTGTCCGACTAGTGAGGATTGATCTGTGCCGAAGAAACTCCCCGCGGCTGCCGTCGGCGTCTTTGCCGCCGGCCTGACCCTGCCGTTCACCACTGCCGCCACCGCGGAGGCTGCCCCCACCCTGCCGGCTCCTGAGCCCTTTCAGGGCGGTGCAGCCGGCCCGGCGGCGTCGTTGTCCAGCTCCACCACTTTGGTGACATCCAACAGCTCTGGTCATTTCGTCCAGCCGCTGACGTCCAGCTACACCTTCAGCAGCGGCTACGGGCCGCGCTGCAGCCCCAACCCAGGAGCCTCCTCCTACCATCTGGGGCAGGACCTGGTGGCGCCTGAAGGCACTCCGTTCCGGGCCATCGCTGCCGGAACCGTGGTCAGCACCCAGGACGGCACCTCATCCCGTGCTGGGCATGTGATGCTCCGGCACAATATCGGTGGCCAGACCTACCACTCTCGGTACTTGCATGTCTGGGATGGCACCTCACATGTTCAAGTGGGCGATACGGTCGCCGCCGGAGAAACCATCGGCCTGGTGGGCAACTCCGGGGTCAGCCAGACGCCGCACCTGCACCTGGAGATCTGGCAGGGCGCATGGCACACCGGTACTGCCCTGGACCCGCACGCCTTCCTCTTGGAGCGCGGTGTGGATATGCGGGCCGCGGCCGACCGGGAGTATTTCCCGAGCGTATGTCCTGATGGCAGCGGAGGGGCTCCCGCCGACTCCGGCTCCGGCTCGTCCTCGGGAGGGTCCTCTTCCGGCAGCTCCGACTCCGCCGGTGAGACCCGGCGGGTTACGCAGCCGTTGAACCTGCGCTCCGGTGCCGGGAACAGTCACAGTGTGATCAGCTGGATGCCCACGGGGGAGCAGGTCACCGTGATCTCAACCAGCGGCTCCTGGGCGCAGGTGGAGCGGCCCAATGGGCAGCGCGGCTGGGCGCACAGTTCATATTTGAGCTCCTCCGGTTCGAGCTCCTCGGGTGGTTCCTCCTCCGGGTCGCCTAACTCGGGCTCCTCCGGCGGTTCGTCTAGCTCAGGTGGTTCCTCCTCGGGCAGCTCTTCCGGCTCAGGTGGTTCCTCCTCGGGCGGTTCTTCCAGCTCTGGCGGGTCGTCTACCGGTTCGTCGAACTCTTCAGTCTCTGCGGTGGCTCGTCAGGTGATCGATGGGCGGTTCGGAAATGGTGCTGACCGCGTGCAGCGGCTGCGGGCGGCGGGGCATGATCCTGCTGCGGTGCAGGCC
>NZ_WRPM01000058.1 GCF_009758175.1 Nesterenkonia alkaliphila | reverse complement strand
GCCTCGACCTCTATCCACGCACCGCCACGCAGCCAGGCACTACACCCTCAAACACGAAGAGCCACTTTCATCCGGCTGGGGCAGGGCCGCCTCGACGACCAGTGCGTCACCGGGGGGAGATGTCCACGTCGGCCACAGCGGTCAGCTTGCGCGGCTGGCCCCGGTGCACCAGGGAGAACTCGAAAGGGATCTCCCGCGGAGGCCCCGGTGATCGCTGTGCCGGTCTGCCCGACCTTGCCAGCACAAGGAAGACGGAGAACCCCAGGCCGATGAGGACGAACCAGGTCATGAAGCCTCGTCATTCCGACGGGCAGCCTCCACCGCGGAGCCGGTCTCGGCGGGCTCTTCCTGAGCCTCATCGGCTGCGGAGTCCTTCGCAGGGATCAGGCGGTGCCCTCCCGGCGGCCGGCGAAGAACTCCTTGAGCAGCTGCCCGCACTCCTCGGCCCGCACCCCCGGCTGAATCTCCACCCAGTGGTTCAGCCGCGGTTCGCGCAGCACGTCGAACACACTGCCCGCCGCCCCGGCCTTCTTATCCCAGGCGCCGAAGACCACTGTGGCGATCCGGGTCTGGCTGATCGCCCCGGCGCACATCGTGCACGGCTCCAGGGTCACAAACAGAGAGCAGCCGTCCAGCCGCCAGCTGCCCATCGCAGCCGCGGCGGCCGCCAGGGCGTTCAGTTCGGCATGACCGGAGGGGGCGGCGTCGCGCTCTCTGGTATTGAACCCCTCGCCCAGCACCACCCCGTCGGCACTGACGACGACGCCGCCCACCGGCACATCACCGGAAGCCGGCGCCTGGGTGGCCAGCTGGAGGCAGCGGCCCATCATCCGGTGCTGGGTCTGCGGGTCCCGGGGAGAGAAGCTCACCTGTGACACACTACTGCGACCTCTTCCTTGGTAGTTTGATCCCATGCGCACACATGCCGTCTCGCACCCGCTGATCGACCATAAGCTGACCCAGCTGCGCCGGGTGGAGACCACCTCCAATACGTTCCGGGATCTGACCCGCGAGCTGGTCTCGCTGCTGGCCTATGAGGCTTCCAGCTCCATGCCTACCGAGGATCTGCAGATCCAGACTCCGGTAGCGCCGATGACCGGGACCACTCTGGCCGGGCCCAAGCCGCTGGTGGTGCCGATCCTGCGCGCCGGGCTGGGCATGCTGGACGGGATGACTGCCATGATCCCCACTGCGGAGGTCGGCTTTTTGGGCATGGCCCGCGATGAGGAGACGCTGAACATCGTCACCTATGCCGAGCGTCTGCCAGATGACCTCACCGGGCGGCAGGTCTTTGTGCTGGACCCCATGCTGGCCACCGGCGGCACCCTTGCTGAGGCCGTCCGGTTCCTGCAGCGGGCCGGAGCCGCAAAGATCACCTGCATCTGCCTGCTGGCCGCCCCGGAGGGCATTCAGCGGCTGGAGCGTGAGGTGGGCGAGCTGGACATTGAGCTGTTCGTAGCGGCCGTCGATGAGCGGCTCAACGAGAAGTCGTACATCGTCCCAGGTCTCGGTGATGCTGGCGACAGGCTGTACGGATTGGCCGAATAGTAGGTGTCGTAGCTCACACAGCCCCCTGCGCGTCCCAGTATGTGGAATATTCGGGCTTATATTACTTGCAATTCGCAAATATTACGGGGATGCTGAGAGGGCCAATCGCCCGGCCACAAGCCAGGAAGACTCACGATACTTATGTCCGCACCGCTCAGTCAGGCCCAAAACCCAGGCTACGTTCACGTTTCAGTGCGAAACGCCGCCCGAAGGGCTGAGCTGGCCCGCCAGATGCGCAACGGCAGCGCCGCCGGTGCAGCCAACGGCAACGGTCATCCCCGCACCGCGCCCATCCCCGTGCTGGCCCCCAGCATCAACGGCACCCAGATCGTCCACCCGGATGTGGTGGCCCGGGGGTTCGTCATCTACGTGGGCCTTGATGAGGACACCGCCAAGGCCGAGGGCACCTCACTGCATCGGATCGCCACCGAGCTGCGCGACTATGTGGAGCACATCGCGCCGGAGTCCCAGGTGCACATCGCCATGGCCATGGCCTCTCCCGCGGCCGAGGGCAGCGACCTGGAGGTGGTACGCCAGGCGCTGGGCGACCCCACCGTGGGCGGCAAGGCTCACCCCGACCAGCCCGCTCCGGTGCAGGCAGCACCGCCGGCGCACTCCTCCTCCGGGGTGCTCATCGACCTCGCCCGCCGCGAGGTCCAGCTCGACGGCGAAGGCCTCAACCTCACCTACAAGGAGTTCGAACTGCTGAACTACCTGGTGGACAATTCCTCCCGCACCGTGGGCCGCGAGGAACTGCTGCAACGGCTGTGGCGCCACGTGGACGTGGAGCAGATGCCCAATGAGCGCACCATCGACGTGCATATCCGCCGCCTGCGCTCCAAACTTGGCCGGCTGGCCAACACTGTGCGCACCATCCGCGGCCAGGGGTACCGGTTCTACGAGCATCCCGAGGTTACCGTCTGGGCCGCCCCCGAGTATTCCATCTGAGTCCTGTGCGGGCGATTGCCTGCACTCGGCTCGGTCGCGGTATTTCCTGACACCGCTTCCCTCCCCTCCTTTGTCACTCATCCCGCACAGAACCCAGATGAGGCCGTAATGAAAACTCTGCTGATCCTGCGGCACGCTGAGGCCGGGCACAGCTTCACCGGGGATGACCATGCCCGCACGCTCACCGAGCGCGGGCCGTCCCAGGCCCGGCAGGTGGGCCGCTGGCTGGCCCAGTCCCAGCATCTGCCGGAGATGACCGTGGTCTCCACCGCCATGCGCACTCGTCAGACCTGCATCTGGATCAACCACGAACTCGGCGAGAAGGCACCCACCCCCTATCTGGATGAGCGGCTGTACCAGGCGTCGTCGTCGGTGCTGTGCTCGGTCATCAACGAGACCCCCGAATCGGTCCACACCCTGCTGGTGGTGGCGCATATGCCCGGTGTTCAGGACCTCAGCACCCAGCTGGCCAGCCAGGACTCGGCGGAGCATGCGGTCCTGGAGATGGCCACCCACTGGCCCCCGGCGGGGCTGGCGGTCTTCACGGTGACTAAACCCTGGGCGGAGCTCGACGGGCGCGACGCCGCCCTCGCCACTTTTGTATAGTCCTATCGCCCTGGCCCCGGCCGTGGTCACATGGGCTTCGTGACTTCCACAGTGGCAGCTTCGGCGGCCCCGCAGGCGTTCACGCCGAGGCTGCGGTGGCGGGCGCTTCGGATTTGCCGGCCTCCCGAATGGGCGTGTATAGTCGTCAAGGTTCAAATCAATAATGCGCCTATAGCTCAGCTGGATAGAGCGTCGGTCTACGGAACCGAAGGTCAGGGGTTCGAATCCCTTTGGGCGCACAGAGTTATCAACAGGCTAGAGGCCCGGAATCACGCGGAAGCAGCGAGGTTCCGAGCCTCAGTCGTATCCACCCCCGGGGCCAGCGGCTAGGCTGTCACCACACGCTGATGCGGGAGGATCTCCAATGTCTCATTTTGTGCTCATCCCAGGCCTCTGGCTGCAGGCCTCCAGCTGGGACCAGGTCGTTCCTCATCTGGAATCCGCCGGGCACTCTGCCGATGCCCTAACGCTTCCCTCCGCAGCGGGAACCACACTGCAGGAGTGGACCGACAGTGTGGTCAAAGCCCTCGATACTGCCCAGCAGCCAGTGGTGCTCGTGGGGCATTCAGCCGGATGTGGTCTGGCCTACGCCGCTGCTGATGCCAGACCGGAGAGGGTGCGCCGCCTGGTGCTGATCGGCGGGTTTCCGCTGCCCGATGGCATGCCTCTGCTTGACGAGGACCTTCCCGCTGAGGCTCTCATTGAGCTGCCGGAGTTCTCCGTCTTCAGCGAGGAGGACCTGGCCGGGCTCGACGACGCCGCCCTGGAGCAGTTCCGGGCAGAGTCGGTCCCGGTGCCCGCGGCAGTCTTTGAGAGCACGCTGAGCCTGAGGAATCCTGCCAGGCTGCAGATACCTACTACTGCTGTGTGCACCGAATACTCAGCCGCGCAGCTGAAGAAGTGGACTGATGAAGGCCTCCCGCCCACCACGGAGCTGCCGAAGCTGGCGGAGCTGAACTACATTGACCTCCCCACCGGGCATTGGCCCCAGTTCAGCCGCCCCAAAGATCTGGCCGAACTGCTGGTGCGTGCCGCCGGAGACTGACGCCCAACGCCCGAAGTCGCGTGCTATCGCGGGCGCGGCGCCGGGGACCCGGCTCAGCTGCGAATCATCGTGCAGGTTCTCTGCACATGGGCCGCCAAGTGAGTCTCGGGGATGCGCCCGGCCAGATGCAGGCTGGTCAGCCCATGACAGGTGGCCCAGAACAGCTCAGTCAGCGCTGCGGCGTCGTTATTGCTCGTCGTTGCGGTCTCTTGGCGGATGATGCCGGTAAGTGCCTCGAAAGACGCCCGCAGTTCCTCGGGAGTATCCTCGTGGGCGAATCTGAGATGGGTTGGCTTGGTAAACATCGCCTCATACAGTGCCGGGTTCTGCCTGCCGAAATCCAGGTAGGACCAGCACAGCTGCTCCAATGCGTCCCCCGATGCTGAAGCGGCCCCCCGGATCAAGGCGGTCAGTTCCCGGAATCCCTGAGTGACTACAGCAGCCAGGATACGATCCCGGCTGTCGAAGTGCTGATAGATCACCGGCTGGCTATGGTTGATCTCTTGGGCCAGCCGCCTGGTGGTCACCGAGGCCCACCCTTCGCTCTCGGCTATCTGACGGGCCTGTTCGATGATCTGCTGTTCCCTGAGACGGTATCTGCGCTCCCGCGGTGAGGCGGTCATGACACTCCCAGAATCAGCCCGACGCTGAGCATCATGAGCACTGCTGTGCTGCCATGGATGCCCCAGGCTGCTGTCTGCTTGCCCCCATTGCTGAGCACCAGAATGGCATCGCCGACCGGGATGAGTGTGAAGGCCAGCACGCACCAGGCGACCACAGAAGGCTCTGCGACAACCAGAAGTACCGCGGCAACTACTCCTGTGGCGGCGTCGCGCACTCCCTTGACCCGCAACCATGCAGTGGCGGGCTGCGGGGGCAGATGAGTCAGTCCGAAACTCGCCGCCATCGCCTGCGGGATAAACAGGTAACACATGCCCACCACGAAAATCGCAGCCCCCGCCTTAGCCGCAATGATCAATCCTGCAGTCTCCATTCCATCCCCTATCGTCGATAGATAATCTATCACTGATAGGAGTGCGGGTGTTTCGACGCAGCCTGTTGAGTCTCATAAATGGGCGCGGAGGCAGTCGGCGCTGTGCGGCTATTCCGCCCGGCCGATGTACTCATCGGCGGCAGCAGCAATGCGGGGTCCCATGGCGAAGAGTCGAGTCAGGTCCTCCTCCGTTCCCGCGGCCGCACGCAGGTGGGCGTCGAAATCACTGATGGCTTCACGCAGGCGGGCATAAAGCTGCTTGCCCGGGGCTGTGAGGAAGATCTGTTGCACCCGTTGGTTCTGTGGGTGCTGACCTCGGGGCTGGATGTGGCTGGACCGCTCGCTACCGCGTGAGAACGGTCACATTCATGCCGTTGTTCACCGGGATGTGACACGGCCGCGTTACAGTTAGCACTATCTGCTCCAACCGGACCGGGCACTGCGGCCAACGGGCGCGCACAGCGTAGTACGCGCCTCGCAGCACCCATCCGGCGGATCAGTAGACCTAAGAACCTGTACCCAATGGAGGGATAAACAGTGACCACCGTTGCAACGGCGCCCGGTGTAACCCCAGCCCGCATCGCAGAAGATGCCCCCACCACCCATCAGCCGCTGATCGACTTCGTCTCCGAGATCGCCCAGCTCACCACCCCTGATGCCATCCACTGGGTGGACGGCTCAGCGGCGGAGTACACCCGGCTGACCGATGAGCTAGTCGAAGCCGGTACCCTGACTCGGCTGACCAGCCCGGATTTCCCCAACAGCTTTGCCGCCTTCTCCGATCCTGCCGATGTGGCCCGGGTGGAGTCGCGCACCTTCATCTGCTCGGAGAATGAGCGCGATGCCGGCTTCACCAATAACTGGGTGGAGCCGGGGGAGATGCGCAAAACCCTCAAGGGTGTGTTCAACGGTGCCATGCGCGGGCGCACCATGTACGTGATTCCCTTCGTGATGGGGCACCTTGAGGCCGATGACCCAAAGTTCGGCGTGGAGATCACCGACTCCGCCTATGTGGTCGCCTCGATGCGCATCATGGCCCGGATCGGCACCGATGTGCTGCGCAAGATCGAAGAGCTCGCCGAGACAGCCCCTGAGAAGGCCTTCTTCGTGCCTGCCGTGCACTCGGTGGGCGCCCCGCTGGAGCCCGGGCAGCAGGACGTGCCCTGGCCCTGCAATGAGGATAAGTACATTGTGCACTTCCCGGAGTCCCGGGAGATCTGGTCCTACGGCTCCGGCTACGGAGGCAACGCCCTGCTGGGCAAAAAGTGCTACGCGCTGCGGATCGCCTCCGTCATGGCCCGGGACGAGGGCTGGCTGGCCGAGCATATGCTCATCCTGAAACTCACCAGCCCGCAGAATAAGAGCTACTACGTCTCCGCGGCCTTCCCCTCAGCCTGCGGTAAGACCAACCTGGCGCTGATCGACCCCACCCTGGAGGGCTGGAAGGCCGAGACCCTCGGTGATGACATCACCTGGATCCGTCCCGGCGCCGAGGGCGAGTTCCGAGTGGTCAACCCCGAGGCTGGCTACTTCGGGGTGGCGCCGGGCACCGGCTGGCACACCAACGCCAACGCCATGCGGGCCATTGCCAAGGGCAACTCCATCTTCACCAATTGCGCGCTGACCGATGACGGCGGAGTCTGGTGGGAAGGCATGACCGAGGAGACCCCGTCCCACCTGATCGACTGGCAGGGCAATGACTGGACCCCGGACTCCGAGACCCCGGCGGCCCACCCCAACGCCCGGTTCTGCACCCCTATCGACCAGACTGACATGCTGGCTCCGGAGTACTTCGAGCCCAATGGGGTCAAGCTGGATGCCATCCTCTTCGGCGGCCGCCGCAAGACCACAGTCCCGCTGGTCGCCGAGGCCCGGGACTGGAACCACGGCATCTTCTACGGCGCCACGCTCAGCTCAGAGACCACCGCAGCCGCCGAGGGTGCAGTGGGCACCGTCCGCCGGGACCCGATGGCTATGCTGCCGTTCATCGGCTACGACGCCGGGGACTACCTCAAGCACTGGGTAGAAGTCTCCAGCGCCGCCGCCGAGGACAAGCTGCCCAAGATCTTCCTGGTCAACTGGTTCCGCCGCAACCGAGAGGGCGGCTTCGCCTGGCCCGGCTTCGCCGAGAACACCCGGGTGCTGAAGTGGATCGTGGAGCGACTCGAAGGCACCGGCGAGGCCGTGGAAACCCCCATCGGTTACACCCCCACCCAGCAGGCCCTGGACCTCTCCGGCCTGGACGTCACCGATGAGGACATAGAGGACTCGATCAAGGTGGACCCGGCCGAATGGCAACAGGAGATCCCGCTGATCGAGGAGTGGTTGGAGAGCTTCGGCGAATCCCTGCCCGCCTCCATCGCCGAGCAGCTCGATGAGCTGAAGTCCCGGGTTGCGGCCACCGTGTAAGGCTCGCCTGAACTGCGGTAGTCATCGTGCCCTGGCCACCGTGAGTCTGACTGGTGAGACTGCGGATGGTCGCTCAGATCGTGGATTCTAGAACAGTCGCATAATTGGCAACAGCCGAGCCGCCCATATTGAAAACGGCGGCTCGGCTGGCTCGCCTCAACTGCATGTCGCCTGCTTCACCGGTGAGTTGCATGGCTGCCATGATGTGCTGGGAGACGCCAGTCGCGCCAATGGGGTGCCCCTTGGCTTTCAAACCTCCGGAGACGTTTACGGGGAGTCTGCCATCGCGATCCGTCTCACCTGCCTCGAGTACATGGCCAGCTCCTCCTGGTTCGGCGATTCCAAAAGCTTCGTAATGGAGCATCTCGGCGATTGTGAAGCAGTCGTGAGTTTCGAGAAAGTCAAGATCGTTCAGTGACATTCCGGCTTCGTTGAGAGCCCCGTGGAAGGCTCGGCGAGGTCCCGCGAAGTCAAGCGGGTCTTGCCGGGAAGCTAGTGCAAGGCTTTCGTTAGCTTGAGCGCGACCACGCACTGCCACCGTAGGCCGTGGACTGGTGAGAGCAATGTCCTCTGAGCTAAGGACCATGGCGGCAGCGCCGTCGGAGACCATGGAGCAATCAGTGCGCAACAGCCTGCCGACTACGGTTGGGTTCCTATCAGACTCTTTGGCGCAGAAGTCGTAGCCAAGATCCTTCCGCAGATGCGCATAAGGGTTCGTGGCCCCATTTCTGTGGTTCTTGGCGGCGACCCTCGCCATGGGTTTCCGCGGGTCTCCGTATCGCTCGGCATACATATCGGCCAACTGGGCGAAGACTCCTGCGAAGCTACCCAGAGCTTCCTCAGACTTTCGGTGAGACGCTGAGAGCAGGTTGCTATTGGCTTCTGCGCCCGGCGCATTTGTCATAGTCTCTGCCCCGATCACCAATACTGCACGGGCTCTCCTTGCTTCGATCTGGGTAATCGCCCCATGCAGTGCAGCCGATCCAGTGGCACAGGCATTCTCGTAACGAGTGGCAGGGATCTGTGCTAGGGCAGGACTTCCAGCGCCAACCAATGCCGCCTCGAATCCCTGGCGGGAGAATCCATTGTTGAAGACTCCGACCGAGATCGCGTCAATATCCTGTGGTTCCAGTCCAGCGTGAGTGACCGCTGCTTCGCTGACTTGGGCCATCAGACCCTCTAAGTCTTGACCGGGATGTTTTCCGAATTTGGTATGCGCCCATCCGAGAATGTGGGTCGAAATAGTCATGTCTTCCTTTAATCGGGTAGGTACCTGCGAGGGGAGCGGGGTTTCAGTGGCAGATTTACTACGGATCATATATTGAACAGCAGAGAGGAAAGATGATGTTTAGAATCAAAGTCTCAGAGCAGCACCGACATGCCGAATAGGTATCCGCATATCACCAGTAGCAGGAGCCCGACAACCGGGACAGTGTACCCCACCACTTCGCTGAACTTGAGTCGGAAATTTGCAAGGTAGGGCAGAGCAAAGAAAGGAATCAGGAGGTTTGTTAATCCGTCACCTAGTTGGTAAGCCTGGAGTATTAGGCCCATATCTGCACCAAGGTCGGTGGTCGTTGGAATAATATACGGTGCCTCGATGACAAATTTAGAGCCACCTGACGGAACTGCGATATTGAGAAGACCCGAGTACAGGAATGCAATGACCGGCCAAGTCTCAGCAGTTGATATTGTGGTGAAAGCTTGTGAGATCAGCTCACCAAATCCAGTTGCACTGATGAGACCGAATATCCCGGCATAGAACGGGAACTGGAGAATAAACCCAAATGTCCCAGAAATTCCGTCTTTGATCAGGCCAGCGTAGTATTCGGGACCGTAGTTAGCACATAGCAGGATCCCGAGCGAGAGAAACAGGAAGTTGAAGGAGTTGAGATCCAGTGCCTCTACTCCCTGAGACCCGAGCATATACAAGCTGTAGAGGAGCCCAACAGTCCCGAATAGATACATGATGAGGCGACTGGCATTGGCGCGTTGAGCCGGTGTTTCCCGTTGTACCTTTACAGATCTGCGCCCAGCGTCGATCTCATCCAGCAGCTGATCTTCAATCTGCTTCATCTTTTCGGGGTTCTTGGGGTGCATAGCAATGGCGAGAACAACTACGAGAAGCATGCAGATGGCGAGTAGCAGCATGTAGTCGACGCGCAACACAGTGTTAGTGAGAGGTAGTGCATATGGCGTGGCATCCTCGTAGGTTTCCGGCACCAGGTCGCGCAGGTATCCGGGGGTTGCCGAGTAAAGTACGGCAGCACCTGATATTCCACCGGAGCTGGGCAGGAACGCCATGAAAATAGTTGCCACCAGTACTGGGGCGTGAATCTTGATGTTCTTGCGGCGCGCCTGTGCGAGTAGCTCTTTCCCCATTACGATCCCGCCCATCATTCGGTCAAGTCCGGTGGTGTGGTGTATGAGTGATGATCCTTCAAGCGTGTAATTTCAGGGTTAT
>NZ_WRPM01000057.1 GCF_009758175.1 Nesterenkonia alkaliphila | reverse complement strand
AGAACGAGCCATACCTCATTCTACAACCCAACCGCTTAACTATTAACGAGACACACCACTAGCTGCGATCGGAGCTGACGATGTCCTGGAACGGGACGGCCATCCGGTACAACCGGCAGGCACCCAGTTCATGGATGGTTCCTGGCTGATGAAGCTGCCGGGCGATGACACCGGAAGCACCCGCATGTATGGCATGCACCGAAGGCGGCTACACGCCGCACTGCTGGATGCGGCCGGAGATGCCGAGGTGAGCACCGGCATGCGTGTGGTCCACATCGATCCTGGCAACGCGGAACGGCAGGCCACCATCGTGGTGAACACACAAGGCGGTGAGCAGCGAACAACCGCCGATCTGGTGATCGGTGCCGATGGAGTGCACAGCCGACTTCGCAGTGTGCTCCTGCCTGAGCGGAAGGTTGTTTCCAGCGGATATACGAGCTGGCGGGCGATCATTCCCGCGGTTGAGCTGATCACAGACAAGTTCGCGATGAGCTGGGGCCCGCATGCTGAGTTCGGTGCTCTACCGGTCGGCCACGGCGAGGTGTACTGGTACGGATATGCCAAGTGCCCGCCCGGCACCAACTTCCCCGATGAGTCAGTTGCGGTGCGGGAGAGATTCGCAGACTGGCACGACGCCGCCCAGTTCCTGATCGCGGGCACAGCACCGGGTTGCCTGATGCGACATGACGTATGGGTGTTGGACAAGGCGCTGAAGAGCTACGCGCGGGGCCGGACGGTGCTGATCGGCGACGCCGCCCATCCGATGCTTCCCACTCTGGGGCAGGGAGCGAATTCAGCCTTGGAGGACGGGGTGACCATAGGCCGGCTGGTCCCGCCGCGGACCCGAGACATCCCGGCCGCCCTGCGCAGGGTGGACCAACAACGACGACCTCGCACGCAGGGGCTCGTCAGGCAGTCGGCGGCAATGGCACGAATCGACGCACACCTCGGCCCGGGATGGCGGCAACAGGTGGGCAACGCAATGTTCCGCAGCATGCCCGCCGGTCTGGCCCAACGTTCCGGCGGCAGTTTCCTCAACTGGCAGGTCCCCGGGCGCCCGTAGTTGGTGCCTGAAGACCTACCTGGTCGCACCCTGCTCGGCGGTGCTGAGGATGAGGATGCCTGACCTCAGCCATCCTCAACGAATCTGCTGAATCAGCTCCGAGGAACCCCATGCCCGGTCTGCTGTAAGGACTGTCCGGGATAGTCTGCGTCCTCGCGGACAGCTTCCGCCCGGCGTTCTTTGGCCAGTTCATCCACAAGGCTGGGACCACCCAGCTGCTTGCGCACCCGCGCTTTCATCTGCTCGCGAGTAGCCACAAGGACACCGTCATCTGTTTCGACTAAAACCAGCGGGGTGCCCTGATCCCATTGCTGCCGCTGCCGAAGATCGGCCGGGACCACCAGACGACCCCGGTCGCCCATCTTCACTGCATGTGTGGTACCCATAGATGCAGTGTCCCACTACGAGGGTCATCTGGTCGAGCTGTCCTCTGCTACAGCTACGGCGAGGAGTTCCACTACGGCCTGGACCTGATCCTGAACGGACTGGCCCCGGATGAGCCGGACAGTGGGAGACAATAGGGGGATGACCAGAATCCCCCTGATTCCCCTGGCAGCCGCATGTGCCCTGCTGCTGACCAGCTGCTCCGGTGAGGCGGAACCGTTGGAGATCCCGGCAGGTGAATCCAGCGGTGAGCAGTTCACCCTGGCCGAGGTGGCCGAGCACGACGACGCCGGCTCCTGCTGGGCAGCCGTGGAGGGCCGGGTCTACGACCTCACCGATTGGATCGATGAGCACCCCGGCGGCCCCACCCGGATCACCCAGCTGTGCGGCACAGATGCCACCCAGCAGTTCGCCAACCAGCACCGTGGCCAGGAACGCCCCACTGAGCAGCTCTCCGAGTTCGAGATCGGCATCCTGCAGGACTGAAGTCCCGCCGACCGTCCCGGTGTGCCAAGATGAGGGGCATGGCTGAGGTCTCCGCACTGTACCGCTATCCGGTCAAAGGATTCACCCCGGAGCCGCAGGAGGAGCTGCGGGTGCGGCCCGACGGGCGCGTCGCCGGGGACCGGGTCCTGGCCTTCCGCTTCGCCAGCGCCATTGAGCCCGAGCAGCGTGACAGCCTGGACTACTGGCCCAAGCGCCGCGGGCTGGCCCTGATGACCTTCCCCACCCTGGCCCGGCTGCAGCTGAGCTTCGACGGCTTGAGGCTGCTGATCACTGAGAGCCCCAGCGGCTTCTCGGTGGAGGCCGGCCTGGACGACGCCGGCCGGGAGGAGATCTGCCAGCAGGTCACCGACTGGCTGCGCAGCACTGAGGACGCCGCCCTGCTGGACCGCCCCGGCGTACTGCCGCTGCGGCTCATCGGCGACGGGGCCACACCGCGGTTCCAGGACCGCGGGCGCGGCTTCGTCTCCCTGCACGGGGCCTCCTCGGCCGCGGACCTGGGCGCAGCCGTCCCCGGCGCCGAGGACAGCCGGCGCTACCGGTCGAATATCGTCATCACAGGCACCCCTGCGTGGGCGGAGCTGGACTGGTCCGGCAGGCTGCGGATCGGCGAGGTCGAGTTCAGCGTGGAGAGCCCGATTGTGCGCTGTCTGGCCACCCACGCCAACCCGGAGACCGGAGAGCGCGACGCACCGGTGATGTCTGCCCTGGTCCAGCAGTTCCAGCAGGCCGAGCCCACCCTGGGCATCCTGCTGCTGCCCACCGCCGGCGGGGGCTCGGTCCGGGTCGGGGATCCGGTGGAGCTGCTGGGCTGACAGCGCAGAAGGCCGGGTCCGAGCCCAGCAGGTTGGCCGGCTGAGCCGCCCTCAGAGGTATGCCCGCAGCTGCTCGGCGAAGCGCTCTCCGATCAGCTGATGGGTCTCATGCCCGGGGTGCAGGTCGTCGGGCAGCGGCAGGGCCTCGGCATCCTGGGCGCCGTAGAGCGCCAGCCCGCTCAGGCCGTGGAGGTGCGGGTCGGTTTCGGCACGCTGTGTGATGATTCGTTCCAGCTCCGCGCGCAGCGTCTGCAGGGTCAGCCTCCCGGCCGCGGCCCCGGCGGGGTCGCCCGCGGCACGGAAGTACCGGCGCAGCGTGCCGGCGTCGTCGTGCTTCTCATAGGCTTCCACCGGCCCGGGGGTCGTCTCGTGGATGCCGCACCACAGCGGGGAAATGACCAGCAGCGGCGTCCGGCGGTGCCGGGACTCCCGGATCGTGTCCAGGAAACCGTGCAGCGCCGGGGCGAAGGAGCGCAGGGTGTGCGAGTCCCCGTTGACCACGTTGATGCCCAGCTTCAGCGTGATCAGGTCAGCGTCAAGCTCCCGGATGGTGCGCGCGGCGAAGGGGTCCAGCATGGCATTGCCGGCGAAGCCCAGGTTGGTCAGCTCCACCGGGCGCCCCTGGGCCGTGGCGGTGCGGGCAGCCACCGCCGGCCAGGCGTGACCGGCGCCCACGGCGTCGTACCCATGGCTGATCGAGGAGCCATGGTGCACCCAGCGCAGCGCCCCCGGAGCGGCCGGCACCGGATGGACCTCGGCATCGGAGCGGATCTCGACCAGTTCGGCGCGCTCCTGGTAGGGAAGCCAGATCTCCAGGGTCTTCTGCCCCGCAGGCAGCGGGGGAAGCACGACGACGCCGGGACCCTCCTCCCGGCTGCTCACCTCACCGGTGCTCGGGTCCTCAGTGATGACTGTGCCGCCCTCGGCCGTGGACTGAGCCAGCAGCCGGCCGTCGCACCAGATGTCGTAGACCGGCGGATGGTTGACCGGCCCGCCGGGCACCAGATGCTTCTGCGGCCAGGTCACCAGTTCCACAGAGGTGGCGGCAGTGCGGAACCGGACCCGGACTCCGGAGGGGTCGCTGAAGACCTTCGGCTCCACCGGTCCGCCCAGCTGCGCCCGGGAGGCGGCGGTGAGCCGGTGCGGCAGCAGGCCCCGTACGGTGCGCTCCAGCTCCACGGCGCCGTGGATGAGCTCCTCTGTGATGGGGGTGCGGATCATCGGTTGGGCCACAGAGGACATCTTGGCACAGCCGCGCCGCGGTTCAGGCCGGGCGGACTCAGGGAGGTCCGGGGCTGTCACAGGTGCCGGATCGCGTAGCGAAACTGCGGGAACTCACCCGTTTTCGGCCCGAGTTTCCATAGTTTCGCTACAGGATCCGCGACGGGGCCGCCCTGCCGTCGCGGGGCTGGGGCAGGGCCCGGGGCTGGTCAGAATCCGGTGTGCGGGGCCGGCCTGCGGGAGGCCGGCAGGGCGAAGTCGCGCCGCCAGGCCTTCAGGTCCTCGCTGACCTCGAAGTTCTCCGGAGCCGGATGCCCCTGCTCGGCCGCCATCTGAAGGATCTCCTCGATCGGCACGGGGCCGTTCTTGCCGATCAGCCGGCCGGCCACATAGCCGCGGACATAGATCTCGCCGTCGACCACCACCCGGTGCTCGATGTAGAAGCAGCGGTCGTCCACTCCGATGAGCTTGGTGAAGATCTGGAACTTGGTCATGAAGTTCACAGACTTGCGGAAGGTGACCTGTTCGGCCTGCACCACCGGGTGCCAGCCTCGCTGCTTCGCCCCGTCCCACAGGCCTGAGCGGACCATCATGTCGTAGCGGCCCAGGTCGAAGAGGCTGAAGTACTGCCCGTTGTTGATGTGCATCAGGATGTCCACATCGGTGGGCAGCGCGCGCAGCGTGATCTCGGTGGCCTCCCAGGGTGAGGTGCGCCGGCGGCGTCGTGCTTTGAGCAGAATCAGCAGGGCGCGGAAGATCACATGCACACCCCAAGGTTACTACGCAGTAGCCAGGTGCCATTCCACCTTTTGGAATCAAGGTCACGATCGCGTAAGTAACGTGATCTAAATCACGCAGTGCTGGCACTGTGTCGTAGGTCACTGGACGTCCAACGATTGCGTGAGGGAGATGTGATGGGCACTGCTGCCTGTGGCTGGGGCTCCTCCGAGGGGGTGCTCCGGTGCTGACCGTCAAGAACGTGGAAGTGGTCTACAACGATGTCATCCAGGTTCTCCGCGGCGTCAGCCTGACCGTGGAGAAGGGGCGGATCACCGCACTGCTCGGAGCCAACGGAGCGGGCAAGACCACGCTGCTGCGGGCGGTCTCCGGACTGCTGGACATTCACGACGGCGAGGTCACCAAGGGTCAGATCGAGCTGGGCGGCCGAGCCATCCACGGCTGGCAGCCGGCCAAGATCGTCTCCGCCGGCCTGGGCCAGGTGCTGGAGGGCCGCCGGGTCTTCGCCGAGTTCACCGTGGAGGAGAACCTGCGCATCGGCGGGCACACCCGCCGCGGCGGGCTCAACGACTCCATTGAGGAGATCTACCAGCTCTTCCCGGTGCTCAAGGAGCGGCGGCGGCGCACCGCCGGCTACCTCTCCGGCGGTGAGCAGCAGATGCTGGCCATGGGCCGTGCCCTGATGGCCGATCCCCAGGTCCTGCTGCTGGACGAGCCCAGCCTGGGCCTGGCACCACGGATGGTTCAGCAGATCAAGGACCTGGTGGTGAAGGTCAACCAGGAGCGGGGCACCACGGTGCTGCTGGTGGAGCAGAACGCGATGATGGCGCTGTCGATCGCCCATCACGGTTATGTGATGGAGCAGGGCAAGATCGTGATGGACGACGACGCCGAGAAGCTGATGGACAACGAGGACATCCGGGACTTCTACCTCGGCCGCGGCGAACTCTCCACCTCGTACAGGAATCTCAAGCACTACAAGCGGCGGAAGAGGTGGCTGTCATGAGCACCAACCCAGTCTGTGAGGTCACAGACGTCCAGCTGAGCTTCGGCGAGGTCAAGGCCCTCAACGGGGTCAGCTTCAGCATCCAGGGAGCCGAGCTCTTCGCCGTCATCGGCCCCAACGGTGCGGGCAAGACCTCCATCTTCAACGTGCTCTCCGGGGTCTACCGCCCGCAGCAGGGCTCGGTGACCTTCGGCGGGGAGTCCATCCTGGGGGGGCGCCCGCACCGGATCGCCAAGCGCGGCATGGCTCGGACCTTCCAGAACATCGAGCTGTTCGAGAACCTCACGGTGGTCGACAACCTCATGATGGGCCGCCACCACCACCTGAACTACCACTGGTGGGAGGCGATCTACTGGTGGGGCAGGGCGCGCAGCTCCGAGCTGGCCAACCGGCGCAGAGTGGAGGAAATCATCGACTTCCTGGAGATCGAAGGCTACCGCGACCAGCCGGTGGGCATGCTGCCCTACGGCATCCAGAAGCGGATCGAGTTGGGCCGTGCTCTGGCCATGGAGCCGAAGCTGCTGCTGCTGGACGAGCCGGTGGCCGGGATGAACGCTGAGGAGACCGAGGATATGGCCCGGTTCATCCTGGACATCCGTTCCGAGCTGAAGATCCCGATGATCCTGGTCGAGCACGACATGGGCCTGGTGATGGACCTGGCCGACCGGGTGATGGCCATGGACTTCGGCACCCCGCTGGTCACCGGCGCCCCGGAGGAGGTCCAGAGCAATCCGGATGTGATCCGCGCCTATCTGGGCCCGATGAGCGAAGCAGCCGCCGCAGCGGTGGCCGATGGAGCACCCGAGGAGGCCCCGTGACAGCCGCACCGTCCACTCTCCCGCTGCGCATCCGCGAGCGCGCCCGCACCACCCCGGACGCGGTGGCGATGCGGGACAAGAACTTCGGCATCTGGGAGCAGACCACCTGGGCTGAGTACTGGCAGACCGCCGAGCTGGTCGGCCACGGTCTGCTGGCCCTGGGCGTCGGCGTCGGCGACCGGGTGGCCGTGCACGCGGAGAACCGCCGCGAATGGCTCTTCAGCGATATTGGCATCGTGGCCGTGCGGGCGGCCACTGTGGGCCTCTACCCCACCAATCCCCCGCCTGAGGTGCTGCACCTGCTGCGCGACTCCGGATCCAAGGTTCTCATCGCTGAGGACCAGGAGCAGCTGGACAAGGCCCTGGAGATCAGCGATGAGCTGCCCGGCCTGGAGCACATCGTCTATATCGAACCCCGCGGGATCCGCGGGCACTACACCGATGAGCGGCTGATCTTCTGGGACGACTTCCTCACTCTGGGCGCGGAGCACCAGCAGCAGCACCCCGGGGCCGTGGCGGAGCTGGCCGAGTCCGCCCAGCCTGAGGACCTGGCCACCCTGATCTACACCTCAGGGACCACCGGCCCGCCCAAGGGGGCCATGCTCACCATGGACAACATCGAATTCGCCATCGAGCGCTTCGCCGAGGAGGGCGCCTTCTTCGACCCGCCGGCCACCGACCGGGACCTGATGGTCTCCTACCTGCCGCTGTGCCATGTGGCGGAGCGGGCCTTCACCACCTGGCTCAACGCCGCAGTGGGCACCCAGGTCAACTTCGCCGAGTCGGTGGAGACCGTGCAGACCGCGCTGCGGGAGGTCCAGCCCTCGATCGTCTTCGGCGTGCCGAGGATCTGGGAGAAGATCGTCGCCGGGATCCACATCCGGATGAGCGGAGCCAGCCGGCTCAAGCGCCTGGTCTTCGGGGCCTCGATGAAGGCCGCCGACTGGATCGGGGACACCCTGGTGGCCAACCAGGGGCGGCACACCCTGCTGACCCGGATCGTCTACCTGATCTTCTGGGTGATCTGCTTCCGTGCGCTGCGGGAGCGGCTGGGGCTGCGCAACGCCCGCTACACCGCCTCCGGCGCCGCGCCGATCGCCCCTGAGGTGCTGAAGTTCTTCATGGGCATCGGGGTGCGGATGCACGAGGTGTACGGGATGACGGAGAACTCGGCATTCGCCACCGCGAACCTTCCCGGCAGGGTCCGGCTGGGCACTGTCGGACAGGCGCACCCCGGGGTGGAGATCCGGGTGGATGAGTCCACCGGGGAGATCCTGACCCGCAGCCGGGGCAGCTTCGCCGGGTACTGGAACCGGCCCGACGCCACCGCCGAGACCCTCGACGCCGAGGGCTGGCTGCACACCGGCGACGTCGGGGAGATGGTGGAGGGCACCCACCTGAAGATCACCGACCGGCTGAAGGACATCATCATCACCGCCGGCGGGAAGAACATCTCGCCCTCGGAGATCGAGAACAGCCTGAAGGCCTCCCCCTACATCAAGGAGGCGGTGGTCATCGGTGATGGCCGCAAGTACCTCACTGCGCTGATCGGCATTGAGATGGACACCGTCGGCGACTGGGCCCAGCAGCGCAGACTGGCCTTCACCACCTACCGGGACCTCTCGTTCAAGCCTGAGGTCATCGAGCTCATCCAGGGCGTGGTCGATGCCACCAATGAGAAGTTCGCCCAGGTGGAGACCATCAAGCAGTTCCGGATGCTGCCCAAGGAGCTGGACCACGATGAGGGTGAGCTGACCGCCACCCAGAAGGTCAAACGCTCCGCAGTGGAGAAGCAGTTCGCTGCGGAGATCGATTCCATGTACACCAACCGCGTACCCGAGGGGGCAGCCCAGTGACCACCTTTGCTCAAGCTGTGCTCTCCGGAACCGCCCAGGGCGCCATCTACGCCCTGCTGGCCCTGGGCTTCGTGATCATCTACAAGGCCACCCATGTCATCAGCTTCGCCCAGCCGGCGCTGATGGTCATCGGCGGGCTGTTCAGCTACCACTTCTCCGCGGTGATGGGCTGGCCGTTCTGGCCCTCCCTGTTCGTCGCGATCCTGCTGGGCGCGGGTCTGGGCATGCTCATCGAGCGCCTGGCACTGCGCCAGATGGTGGGCAAATCGGTGTTCACCATGGCGGTGATCACCATCGGCGTCGACGTGGTACTGCGGGTGCTGGCCAACCGGTACATCGGGGCGGACTCCCGGGTGATGCGCTACCCCGGCGGCGGCGAGCGCTACGAGTTCCTGGGCCTGGCCATCAGCCACCGGCAGCTGACCATCCTGGCGGTCACCCTGATCACCGTGGTCTCGCTGGCCCTGTTCTTCCGCTACGCCAAGGCCGGACTGGCGATGCGCGCCACCGCACTGAGCCAGGAGACCGCCCTGGCCCAGGGAGTCAGGGTCGGGGCCATCTTCGCCCTGGCCTGGGCGATCGCCGGCGGGCTGGCGGCCATCGCCGGGACCTTCATCGCCACCGGATCCGGCGGGAGCGAGCAGGACACCTGGATCATCGCGCTCAAGGCGCTGCCGGCCATCATCATCGGCGGCCTGGACAGCCTGCAGGGCGCGGTGATCGGCGGCCTTGCGGTGGGCATCGTGGAGCAGCTCACCGCCGTCTACCAGTCGACCTATCTGCCGTTCCTGGGCACCAACTTCTCCCTGGTGGCGCCCTACGCCCTGATGCTGGTGGTGCTGCTGATCCGACCCTATGGCCTCTTCGGCACCCGGGAGGTGGAACGGGTATGACCGCCGCACCGCAGATCACCAATAAGGTGCACACAGGATCGAAGCGTCCTCGCCCCCCGCGGGGCCGTCCGAAGCTGCGCACCTCCTATGCGCAGGACATGGCGCTGCTGAACACACCGGCCAAACGCTGGTCCACCCTATTGCTGGTGGTCATCGGGTTCTGCGCCCCGCTGCTGTTCACCGATGACCTGCTCCAGGTGCTCACCCTGGGCCTGTTCGCTGCGATCGGGGCGATCGGGCTGAACCTGGTCAGCGGCTATGCCGGCCAGGTCTCGCTGGGCCACGCCTTCTTCATGGGGCTGGGAGCCTATACCGCCGCAGTGCTCGGCGGGGACTCCGAGGGCCGGCTGGTGGGCTTCGGCCTGCCGATCTATATTTGGCTGCCGGCGGCCGGGCTGGTGGCGGCCGCAGCCGGGCTGCTGATCGGTCCGCTCGCCGTCCGGCTGCGCGGGCTCTACTTGGCCATCGTCACCCTGGGCGTGGTCTTCCTGGGGCTGCACCTCTTCCGGGAGGCCAACCACCTCACCGGCGGACCGGGTGTGGGCCGCCGGGCCCCGGACCTGGAGATCTTCGGCATCAACTTCTCAGCCTCCGGAGGCATCCCCGGGCTGGACTGGACCCGGGACCAGCAGCTGCTGGTGGTGGCCATCGTGTTCCTGATCATCTTCGGGGTGGCCGCCCGCAATATCGCTCGTTCCGGTGTGGGCCGGGCCTTCTCCTCGATCCGGGACCGGGATGTCGCCGCCGCAGTGATCGGCGTGGACCTCACCGGCCATAAGGTGCTGGCCTTCGGCCTCTCCTCGTTCTATGCCGGAGCCGGCGGGGCCCTGTACTACACGGTGGTGCGGATCATCGAGCCCACCGGATTCGACCTGCTGCTCAGTGTGCAGTTCCTGGCGATGGTGCTCATCGGCGGGGTCGCCACCATCTCCGGGGCCATCATGGGCGCGATCTTCATCACCGCCCTGGGGCGCATCGCCATTGAGATCGCTCATGTGGTGCCCTTCGTCTCCACCTCGGTGGCCGGCGGCGGACTGCTCAACATCTTCCAGCTGGAGGGCATCCTCTACGGGCTGCTGATCATCGGCTTCCTGATCGCCGAGCCCCGGGGGTTGTACGGCATTTGGATCAGAATCCGCAACTACTGGAAGGGCTGGCCCTTCTCGTACTAGAAGAGGAAAGGAAACCCCATGAGAAAGCATGGACTTCTCCCGAAAACCCTGGCGGGTGCGGCCATCGCTGCGCTGGCCCTGACCGGCTGCCGCGGTGACGGCGGCGGGGGCGGGGATGCAGAGGCCGACGACGCCGGCTCCGGTCCCGGGGTCAGCTCGGATCCCTGTCCGGATGCGGTCAATGAGGACAACGGGTGCATCACTCTGGGCATCATCACCGACCTGACCGACACCTTCTCCGCGGTGGCGGTCCCGCTGACCGAGGCCCAGGAGGCCTTCTGGCAGCGGGTCAACGAGAACGGCGGGGTGGGCGGCTTCGACGTCCAGCTGGTCATCGCCGATGGCGAGTACGACCCCCAGGCCACCTCCCAGCGCTACCAGGAGATGCGCACCGACATCCTGGCCCTGGCCCAGGCGCTGGGCTCCTCCCAGGTCATGGCGATTCTGGACGATATGCGTGATGACGACGTCATCGCCGCCCCTGCCTCCTGGAACTCCGCCTGGGACTTCGAGTCGCTGATCGTGGAGTCCGGCGCCAACTACTGCTTCGAGGCGATGAACGGCGTGGACTGGGCGGTGGCCGAGCGTGGGGAGATCGAATCGGTGATGGCCATCGGCTACCCCACCGACTTCGGTGAGGACGCAGCCTACGGGGCCGAAGCCGCAGCAGAGGCCAACGGCTTGGAGTACACCCAGATCACCACCCCCACGGGTCAGGACAACCAGGCTGAGGCCGTCTCCAGGATCGTGCAGGACGACCCGGATCTGGTGGTCATCACCGCCGGGCCCACCGAGACGGCGACCATCATTGCCGGCGCGGCCTCCAGCGGATGGGAGGGCACGGCCATCGGGTCCAGCCCGACCTGGAACCCCGGGCTGCTGCAGTCGGATGCGGCTCCGGTCCTGGAGGAGCGGTACTTCCACCTCTCCCCGTGGGGCCCCTGGGACTACGACTCTGAGGGCCACGCGGCGATGCAGGAGGCGCTCGGCGATGTGACCCCGAACTTTGCCTATGTGATGGGCTGGGCCTGGAGCTACCCGGTGCTTGCGGTGCTGGAGGATGCCGCTGAGATGGAGGGCGGGATCACCCGCGAGAACCTGGTCGAGGCCGCCGAGCAGCTTGAGTCGGTGGACTACGAGGGCATCCTGCCGGAGGAGGCCGGCCTGCGCGCCGGTGATCCCAGCGAGACCGCCTACCGGGCCAGCGTGATCAACCGGGTCTCCCCGGATGCCCCCGGCGGGACCGAGCTGGAGCAGGATCTGACGGTGGGCCCCACTGCTGAGGCCTACGACTACACCGGTCCCTGCGCCGCCCTGGACTGATCACAGGGCCAGCGGGACTCAGCGCACGTAGGGGTGGGGCTCTTCCCTGGGGAGGGCCCCACCCTTCGTGGTGTGCCGGAACTTCTACCGGCTGAGGCTGCGGAACTGCCGCACGGCCAGGGGCAGGAAGACCGCCATAATCACCGCGGGCCAGATGATCGCCGCGATCAGGGCGTGGCCGTCTATCCAGTAGGCCGGCTCCAGGTACTCGATGCCGGGGGTCTCGAAGAGCTCACGGATCGCGGTGGCGGTGGAGGAGACTGGGTTCCAGGCGGCGATTGCGCCGAGCCAGCCGGGCATCATCTCCGGCGGGGTGAACACCGAGGAGATGAAGCCCAGCGGGAAGGCCACGGCGAACAGCATCCCTGCGGTCTCGGTGTTCTTGATGCACAGGCCGAGGTAGATGCCCAGAAAGATCAGCGCCAGGCGCAGCCAGAGCAGCAGCACGAACGCCAGCAGGGTGGCCTGCAGGCTCCCGCCGGAGCGCCAGCCGATCAGCAGTGCCACTCCGGCGATGATGGCCAGGTCCAGCGCCGCCCGGATCACATCAGAGACAGCCCGGCCGGTCACCGGGGCGGAGCCTGACATCGGCATGGACCGGAACCGGTCCATGAACCCCTTCTCCTTGTTGTGGGTGACCGCGTAGGCGGTGTCCATGAAGCCCAGCGCCATGGTCATGGCGAACATCCCGGGCATGGCGAAGTCCACATAGCCTTCGCCTGCGCCCTGGCCGGTGACGTCCATGGCTGAGCCGAAGACGTAGACGAACATCAGGACCATCACCACCGGGAAGCCGATCTGCCAGGCGAAGGTGGAGGGCTGCCTCAGCAAGTGGGTGAACTCCTGCAGAACAATGGTCCAGCAGTCGCGAAGGGCCCAGATCAGCCGGGACCCGGCGGACTCCGCCGAGGGGGATGCGGCCGCCGTGGGGGCTAGGGGCGTCGTGGTACTCATCGGGTCTCCTCCGAAGTGGTCTGTGGGCGGGAGGTAAGGTGCAGGAAGGCTTCGTCCAGAGTGGGACGGCGCAGGCCGATATCAGCCACGTCGATCTCCTCGGCGCGGATCTCGGCGGCCACCGCGGTCAGCGCGGAGACGCCATCTTGCACGGCGACACTGAGCCGCGCTTCAGTCTGCTCCAGATCGGGCTGGAGGTTCAGCACACGGGTCACGACGCCGGCCAGCCGAGTCAGCTCAGCGGGGTCGGAGACTACGGCCTCCAGCCGCTCATCTCCGATCCGGCGCTTCAGCCCGGCCGGAGTGTCCTCGATGAAGTTCCTGCCCTGGTCGATCACGCTGATCCGGTCACAGAGCTTGTCCGCCTCATCCAGATAGTGAGTGGTCAGCAGGACAGTAGTGCCGGAGGCGGCCAGGCTTCGCACCGCCTCCCATACCTCGCGACGCCCGGCGGGATCCAGGCCGGTGGTCGGCTCATCCAGGAAGAGCACCTGCGGGGCCAGGATCATGGAGGCAGCCAGGTCCAGCCGGCGGCGCATTCCGCCGGAGAACTTCTTCGGTGAGCGGGCGGCTGCCTCAGTGAGCCCGAATACCTCCAGAAGCTCATCGGCGCGGCGCCGGGCGGCCGCCTTGTCTAAGCGGAAGAGCCAGCCGAACATGGTGAGGTTCTGCCGTGCGGTCATCAGATCGTCCACGGCGGTCTGCTGACCGGTCAGCCCGATCCTTCGCCGAACCTCCCTGGCCTGGGTGCGCACGTCGAAGCCGGCCACCTCCGCAGTGCCCTCGTCAGCGTCGGTCAGCGTGCTGAGGATCCGCACGGTGGTGGTCTTGCCGGCGCCGTTGGGGCCCAGCAGACCGTGGACGGTGCCGCGGGGGACCTCAAGGTCCACACCGTCCAGCGCCGTTTTGTTCTTGTACCGCTTGACCAGGCCGCGGGCCTGGACAGCTGGCTGGTCTGTCATGAGAAGAAGCCTTCCTCCAAGTGAGTACGATGTACGCCGTACGGTGCACGCAAAATAGTAGCGTACAGTGTCCGCAATAGACAAGTGCCTGATTCAGGAGGTGCCGTGAGCAACCAGAACCCGCTGGCCAAGAGTCTCCAGCTGCTCTGGGAGGGACTGCCCGAGCCGGAGAAGGGCCCCAAGCCCAAGCTGAGTCTGGACCAGATCGTCGCAGCCGGGGTGGAGCTGGCCGACAGCGAAGGGCTGGAGGCGCTGTCCATGCGCAGGCTGGCCCAGAGGCTCGGGGTGGGCACGATGTCGCTCTACCGCTACGTGCCCTCCAAGGAGGAGCTGCTGAATCTGATGCTGGACTCCGTGGTGGGCCCCTCCCAGGAGCGGCTCAGCAGCCCGGAGAAAGGCTGGCGGGAGTTCCTGAGGACCACCGCCTATGCGGGTCGCGAGCTTTATCTGACCCACCCCTGGGCCATCCAGACCAATTGGAGCCGGCCGGTGCTTGGGCCCAACAGTCTCGCCGACCTGGAACTGTTCATGATCGGGGTGAAGGAGCTGAGGCTCAGCGACCGCGAGAAGATGAACCTTGCCACTGCGCTGGACTCCTATGTTCTGGGCACCGCCCGCCAGGAGCTGCTGTGGCGCAATGCGGCCGCGCAGTCGGAGATGACTGATGAGGAGTTCTGGAACTACCAACTCCCCACCCTGGAGAAGGCTATGACCTCAGGCCAATTCCCCACTATGGCCCGGCTGTCAGAGGACACCTTCAACGGCACCTATGAAGAGACCTTCGATCTGGGCCTGACGCTGATTCTGGACGGGCTGGAGCAGAAGGTCCGTGAGCGCGATACCCGCGCAGGCTCCTAGGCAGGGACGCCCCGGTCGCCGCGCTCCAACTCGGCATGCTCCTGCTGGATGTTCTGCCGAGCCCTCTCCTCCCAGAGCCGGTGCCCAGTGTCGGTGCGGTAGAGCCTGGGGGCCGCCAGCAGCCCGCGCAGCACCTGGGCGCGCCCTGCGGCGAACTGTTCCTGGGGCACATGGGCGTAGTCAGCCCGCACCTGCTCGGCATAGCGCCGGTAGTCGGCAGGGTCACGGCCCAGCACCTCAAGGTCCGCATCGGTGAGCACACAGCCGGCGGCGTCGCCGGTGTCCGGCGAGTGCCCGGCAGTGAGCCGGACCAGCCGTGCTGTCTCAGCCACCTCGGGCTCCGGCAGCAGCCGGTCCAGCTTCTGCTCGGCCAGCTGGGCTGAGTCCTCCTCGTCCTGCCCGGCGGCGCCGCGGTAGACCGCATCGTGGAACCATCCGGCCAGCAGCACCGGGCGGCGCAGCTCAGCGGGCAGCTCCCCGGCCCGCTCCAGGGTTCCGGTGACGCTCAGCACCGCGGCCAGATGCGGCAGTGCGTGATAGTGCCGGTGCGGTTCTGACCAGCGCTGGAGCAGCTCCTCACCCACTTCCGTCCAGGCGCGGCCGGCCGCCCCCTCCCCCGGGCCGGCCAGCCGCATCCATCTGCGCAGCAGCCTGTGGCGCAGCTTCTCGGGGCGCTCCCGGGCTCTGACCCGCAGTCCGGAGTCCGCCAGGATGCGCGCCAGCCGGCGGCCGCTGACCGGCACAGCGCCGAGGTCCAGCAGGTCCTCGTAGCGGTGGGCGGGCACATCGTAGTGGTCCTGGTCGAAGGCGCGCCGGCTGATGCCGGCCTGCTCGGCCAGCGCATGCAGCTCCGCCAGGGAGGCGTCGGAGACCAGGTGGGAGAACACCGTCCCATGCGCGGGCCACACCGGCGGGTCGATGTAGACGGTCATGGGTCAGTCCGCTGGGTGCGCTCCGTTCCGCTCCACTGGTGCTCGACATTGGGCCATACCCGGGCCAGGATGTCCTCCCAGGTCACCACGCCCAGGGTGCCTTCGGCAGAGCGCACCACGGCAAGCTGCTCCCCGACCTGGCGCATCCGCTGGAACGCCCGGTACACCGAGGTTCCCGAGGCCAGCAGCAGTGCCGGGCGGGCCAGCTCTGCGGCCCGGGCCTGAACCGGGGCGGGCAGGGTGTCCCGGACGTGGACGACCTGCGGTGCGGCGTCGTCGTTCTCTCCGTGCAGCAGCACGCGCATATGCCCCGCCTGCAGAGCGGCCTGCTGGACATCCTGCACCGCCGCGCTGCGGGAGACGATCGGCACCGGCTCGGCGCTGCGGCCGCTGATCACATCGTCCACGGTGAGGGTCTCCAGCTCCATGATGCTGGCGATCTGGGAGCCGGAGGCCTCGTCCAGCACCCCGGACTCGGTGGAATGCTCCACAAGCTGACGGATGGTGTCCGAGTCATAGCCGCCTGCCGCAGCACGGTCGACCGGCTCCACACCGGTGGCCGCCACAAGCCGGTTGGCGACCCGGTTGACCCACCACAGCAGCGGCCGGAAGATCCACAGGAAGACCCGGGAGGGGATGGCCACGACTTTGGCCGAGAGCTCCGGATGGGCGATCGCCCAAGACTTCGGGGCCATCTCACCGATCACCAGGTGCAGGAAGGTCATCACCAGCAGGGCCACGGCCAATGCCACGGCGTTGGCGGTCCAGCCGGGCATGCCCCAGCCGGCCAGCACCGGGGCCAGGGCATACTGCACCGCGGGCTTGCTCACCGCGCCCAGGGCGAAGGTGCAGGCGGTGATGCCCAGCTGAGCCCCGGCGAGCATCACGGTGAGCTCGTTGAGGCTGCGCAGCGCGGCGCGGGAGCTCCGGCTGGACTCCGCCGTCTCCTCCAGGCGGTGCCGGCGCACTGCCAACAGGGAGAACTCGATGATCACGAAGAAGGCCGAGAGGGCGATGATCGCCACAGTGGCGATCACAGGGACGAGCCAGTCTGTCATCGTGCCTCCTCCTGGATCTCCTCGTGGAGGGCCAGCTCCACCTTCGAGGGCACCCGGTGGGCGAGCTCCAGCACGGTGAGGTCCACCCAGCGCTTCGGAGGCTCATCCTCCACATAGTCCGCGGGGTCGGCGAGCAGATCCACGCGGACCTGTTGGCCGGGTTCCAGCAGCTTGCCCTCCTGGGCGATCAGGAGTCCGGAGAGCGTCTCATAGTCGCCCTGCGGGATGGAGTGGCCGATCACGCGCTCCACCTCATCCAGGTGCAGGTCCCCGTCCATCAGCCAGCGCCGGTCGCCGCGCTGTTCGATCCCGGAGTCCTGGTCCTCATCGTGCTCGTCGGTGACTTCGCCGAGGATCTCCTCGGTGAGGTCCTCCAGGGTGACCACTCCGGCGAAGCCTCCGTATTCGTCGATCACACAGGCCAGCCGGGCCTGGTTGACCCGCAGCTCCCGCACCACATCCGGCAGGGACATCAGTCCCGGGACTATAACCGGGGAGCGCATCAGTTCGGTGACCGGGGCATCCTCGGCCAGACCGGTGCCGAGCAGATCGAGGATCTCCACGACGCCGACCGGCTCGTCCTCGTCGTTGACCACCGGGTAGCGGCTGTGCTCGGCGGCCATCAGCTCCCTGACCTCTGCGATGGTCGTGGCGGGGCGGACGAACCCGGCCCGGGAGCGTGGGATCATGGCGTGCTCGGCGTCGTGGTCGGGGAAGTCGAGAATGCGGTCCAGGGTGAGGAACAGCTCCTCCGGCAGATCCCCGGAGCTGCGCGAGCTGGAGACGATATGCTCCAGATCCTCCGCAGTGGCGGTGGAGTCGACGTCGTGGACCGGCTCGATGCGCAGCAGCTTCAGCAGGGCGTTGGCTGCGTGGTCGAAGATGGAAATCAGCCATCCCATCACCGCCAAGTAGATCTGGGTGGAGCGGGCCAACCCGCGGGCCAGCGGAATCGGGTTGGCGATGGCGTAGTTCTTGGGGAACAGCTCTCCGAAGATCATCTGCACCACGGTGGAGATGATCAGGGCCAGGACTGTGCCCACAGAGATGCTGATCGCTGCGGGAACCAGTCCGGCTGTTCCCAGCAGCTCGCCGAGGGCCCGGCCCACCAGGGGCTCTGCCACATAGCCCACAAGCAGGCCGGTGATGGTGATGCCCAGCTGAGCGCCGGAGAGCATGAAGGAGGTTCGCTTGGTGACGGCCAGGGCACGCTGTGCGGCTTTGTCACCGCTCTCTGCCAGGGCGCGGAGCTTATTGCGCTCCACTGACATATAGGCGAACTCTTGAGCGACGAAGTAGCCGTTCGCCGCGATGATCAGAAGGATCAGAAGGCTGCCGAGCAGCAGCGATAAAGCAATAGTCATCGCAGTGCGCCCTCATTCGGGGCTTGGTCGCGATGGTCGGGGTCACAGGATGAATCAGCTGATGCGGAGCAACATCGTCGACGTCGCAAGACCGCTCGGTCTATGTCATCCACCTGGTTACAGGCACCTCTTTCGTGTCGGGTCATCCTCGATCACTGAGGATGTGACAGTGATTATAGAGGGCAAGTCAGGAAGATGTCTTCAGCCGCCCCTGCGCGCCGGCTCAGGCTGCCAGCAGCCCCACACCCAACACCGCCAGGCCGGCGACTAGGAACCCGGTTCCCGCCCACAGCAGGAGGAGGAACCCATTGGGCCGGGTGCGCCCCGCACCGAGTGCGGAGAGGAAGAAGCCGGCCGGCATGAGGATCGCCGAG
Organism: Nesterenkonia alkaliphila; assembly: GCF_009758175.1. Classification (GTDB taxonomy): domain Bacteria; phylum Actinomycetota; class Actinomycetes; order Actinomycetales; family Micrococcaceae; genus Nesterenkonia; species Nesterenkonia alkaliphila. The sequence goes on along the minus strand of NZ_WRPM01000057.1, from coordinate 1,676 downwards.
ATCAGCACCCCAGTGCGGGCAATCCAGCCGGCAAAGCCGGTGAGTGCGGTGGCCTCAGTGAGCAGCAGACACACCAGGCCCAGGGTGATCAGCACTCCGGCGTGGGCATGGCCGGCCCGGTAAAAGGAGCGCTGGAAATCGGTGGCCGGCACCGCCCCTCGGGCAACTTTGGTCAGGAAGAAACCGCCGGTAGTCACCGTAATGGCAGCTAGTACGACGACGCCGGCAGTGGTCTGTGCGGAATCAGAGAGTTCAAGCATGCGGCCCCCTTGGAAGGACAAATAGTCTGACACTGTTATGTAACACTGTTACAAAACTGGCGTCAAGGGTAGGCTCCCCCTATGGCCCGACCGCGCACCCATGACGAGAACCTGCGGCAAAAACTGTTGGAGGCGGCGTCGTCGGCCATCGTCTCTCAGGGCGAGCAGTCCCTGTCCCTGCGCGCCCTGGCCGCCGAGGCCGGCACCACCACCTCAGCGGTGTACTCCCTCTTCGGGGATAAGGAGGCGCTGATCTCTGCAGTTGCCGAGGAGGGGTTCCGCCGCTTCGCTCAGGTCCTGGAAGAAGCGCCGGGGACGGAGGACCCCTGGGCGGATCTGCTGGCTCTGGGGGTGGCGTACCGGGAGTACGCGTTGGCGGAGCCGCATTTTTACCGGGTGATGTTCAGCAGACCCCACCCCTCGGCAGAGGCCCCGGAAAACACCACATTCGGAGTGCTTCGGAACGCGATCCAACGGGCCGCAGGGCTGGATCTCGAGGCGGCGCAGCCGGAGGCACTGCGCCTGTGGGCGCTCACCCACGGCCTGGTCAGCCTGGAGCTCAACGGGCTGATTCCCGGCAGTGCCGCCGAGCGGAAGCAGGGCTACATTGCAGCCCTGCGCGCTTCAGCCGGAGCGTTCTCAGAGCATTCTCGGAGCGGGCAGGTTCCAGACTGACAGCGCTAGGTTCATCACGCTGAAAAGGAGGAACAGATCATGTCCACCACCAAGAAGCCCACGCTGGGCGTCATCATCGGCAGCATCCGCCCGGAAAGGTTCGGCCCGACCCCCGCGAAGTGGTTCGCCGCTGAGGCGGAGCGTCACGGTGCCTTCGAGGTTGATCTCGTCGACCTGGCCGACTACCAGCTGCCGATGGAACTCGCCGGCAATGACCCCAACGCCGCACTGCCCGCCGAGGTCGCACGACTCGGTCAACGCTTGGCCAAGGCTGGTGCTTTCGTGCTGGTGACACCGGTCTACAATCGCAGCTACCCGGCCGCGCTGAAAACCGCCATCGACTGGTTCTACGGCGAATGGGCACTGCGACCAGTCTCCTTCGTCTCCTACGGAGGCATCACGGGGGGCCTGACCTCCGTGGAGCACCTGCGCGGGGTCTTCGCCGAGTTCCCGGCAGTGACCATCAAGAACTTCATCGCACTTGCCAACTACTGGAGGGTCTTCGACCACGACGGCTGGCCGGTGAACACTGAGGGCCTGCGGGTCCCCGCCGCCGCCCTCCTGGACGAACTCGCCTGGTGGGCACCCATGCTGAGGGAAGCACGCCGCTCTCGCCCCTACCCGCGCTTGGACTTCGCACTGGCTACGAACGACTCCCGTGCTGTATCACCTACCGAGCTAGTGTCCTGCGCCTTTAGTTCGTTGCATTAGTCGGCCGAGGGACTCAAGGATCTCTTCGGC
>NZ_WRPM01000056.1 GCF_009758175.1 Nesterenkonia alkaliphila | reverse complement strand
GCTTCCGGCCCCGCCCCCGCCACCGATGCCGGCCCCGCCCCCGGATTACGTAGCGAAACTGTGGGAACTGGGGCTGAATCAGCGGAAGTTCCCACAGTTTCGCTACAGGATTCCGCACGGGAGGCCGACCGCCGGATCGTCCGGGTCCCGATACCCCGGCTGCTCGGCTCGGTCCTGGTCAGCGGCAGCACAGTGGTCTTCTTCATCCTGGCGCTGCTGCTGCTTGCCGTGGTGGGGGGCATAGCCAGCTTCTTTGTCCTATTCGGGGATGAATCGGCCACAGACGCCTTCGGTGAGATCAACCTGCCGCTGTTTCTTCCCATCCTGGTCGGTGCAGTCTTCGCCTTCTGGGGCCAGCTCTCCAACGGCTGGAACTTCACCGCCACTATGACCTCGGCCGGACTGCGGCTGAAGTACGGGCTGACCACCACCAACACCCAGACCGTGCCCCCGGGGCGGGTGCAGGCTCTGCAGATCCGTCAGCCGCTGCTGTGGCGGATCTTCGGCTGGTACTCGGTGACGGTCACTGTGGCCGGCTACGGCCTGGACTCTCGCTCCACGCTGCTGCCGGTGGGCAAGGTGGATGACGTGATGCGGCTGACCGCGGAGATGTTCCCCGATCTGCAGGTCCAGAATCCGGAACAGATGTTCCTAGAAGGTCTGAGCGGCCGCGGCACCGAGCGCGGGTTCACCGAAGTGCCCAGGCGAGCCAGGGTATTCGACCCGCTGGTGCGGCGTCGTCGTGGGTTCTTCGCCACACCCAGCGCACTGATGATCCGCGACGGGCGGATCACCCGGACACTCACCCTGGTCCCGCATGAGCGGATCCAGTCTGCGGCACTGCACCAGGGGCCGCTGGCCAGGATGACCCGGATCGCCACCCTGCACATCCACATCCCTGCCGGGCCCATCACCGCTCGGGCCAAGAACCAGGACCTGGAGCAGATCAGCTGGCTGTTCGAGCAGGAGGCCGGCTACGCCGCCATGGCCCGCCGCTTGGCCGACCGCAATCAGTGGATGCAGCCGGAGGAGCTGCAGGAGTTCGAGAAGAACGTGGCGGAGGCTGCGCAGATGCTCAGTGACAGTGAGACAGTCCAGTGAACCGGCCCATTGATCCCTACGCCGCGGCGCTGCCCCCCTCGGCGAGACAGGGCCGGCTCGGGGTGGGAGTCATCTCCGCTGGGAAGGTCGGGGCGGTGCTGGGTGCGGCCCTGCGCGGAGCCGGACATCAGATGGTGGGCGTTCACGCGATCTCCGCCGAATCCCAGGACCGCGCCGAGAACCTGCTGCCCGGGGTGCCCGTGCTGGAGATCCCCGAGATTCTGCGCCGTGCTGAGCTGGTGCTGCTGGCCGTGCCCGACGACGCCCTGGCTGAGTTGGTTGCCGGGGCTGCGGAGGCCGGTCACTTCCAGCCGGGCCAACTGGTCATCCACACCTCCGGGCGCTACGGCACCGCGGTGCTGGCGCCCGCCGAGCAGGCCGGAGCGATCGGACTGGCCGTCCATCCAGCCATGACCTTCACCGGGATGAGCCTGGATCTGCAGCGGCTGGCGGCCTGCGCCTTCGCGGTGACTGCGCAGCCGGAGGTGCTGCCGGTGGCTCAGGCGCTCGCCGTGGAGATGGGCGGGGAGCCGGTAGTGGTGGCCGAGGAGCACCGCGGGGCTTACCACGCCGCACTGGCCCACGCCTCCAATCATCTCAATGTGCTGGCCGCTCAGTCCTCTGAGCTGCTGGAGCGGATCGGGGTGGGGGATCCCTCCCGGGTGCTGGCCCCCCTGATGCAGGCCTCGCTGGACAACGCGATGGCCTCGGGCCTCGGCGCTCTCACCGGCCCGGTTGCCCGCGGGGATACAGGCACCGTGGCCCAGCACCTGGCAACCCTGGCGGACCCGGAGCTGCCGCATGACATAGGCGAGACGTATACCGCCATGTCCCAGGCGGCGGTGCAGCGCGCACTGGGCATGGGAACCCTCTCTGAGGCCAAAGCAGCCGAGCTGCTGGACCTGCTCTCCGAGGAGTCATAGGTGTGCCGCGCGTACTGACCACTGTCCGGGCGTTCCGTGCCGCACTGAGGCAGCGGGTGGATCAGCTGCCGGCGCAGCAGCCTCTGGTGAGCTTGGTTCCCACAATGGGAGCCCTGCACTCCGGGCATGCCGCACTGCTCAAAGCCGCCCGCGCCAGTGGGGACCTCCTGGCCGCCAGCGTCTTTGTGAACCCGCTGCAGTTCAACGATGCTGAGGACTATCGGCACTACCCCCGCCAGCTGGAGCAGGACCTGGAGCTCCTCGCCGAACACGAAGTGGACCTGGTCTTCGCCCCCGCATTGGAAGAGATGTACCCCGACTACCCCCAGGGTCCGCTGGTGCGGGTGGCCACCGGTGCCCTCGGCCGCCGCTGGGAGGGCAAGTCCCGCCCCGGGCACTTCGACGGGGTGGCGACTGTGGTGACCAAACTGTTCACGATCATGGCCCCACCGGCCCCGGCCCGGCTCGAGGCATGGTTCGGGGCCAAGGATGCCGAACAGGTGGCCGTGATCCGGCGCATGGTGGCTGATCTGCACCTTCCGGTGGGAATCCGCACCGTGCCTACGGTCCGTGACGAGAACGGCCTTGCCCTCTCCAGCCGCAACCAGCGTCTGGGGCCTGAGGATTACGACGCCGCCCTGCACCTGAACCGCGCACTGTCCGCCTTGGCAGCCCGGGCTGAGTCGGGCCGAGCCCTGGATGTGCCCGGACTGCGCGCCGAGCTCGCTCAGGCCAAGGGCCTGGAGCTGGACTATCTGGTGGTGGCGGATCCGCTGAGCCTCGAAGAGCTCCGTCCGGGCCGCGGTGCCCTCGGTGAAGACGGGGTGCTGCGGGACCCCAGGGGTGGGAACGCTGCGAGCTTCTCATCTGAAGCCGGGGAATCCGGCGGGATCTTGGCGGCGGTGCGCTCAGAGGCTCCCGCTGCATTGGCTCTGATCGCGGCACGTGTGGGGCCGGTCCGGCTCATTGACAATATGGAGCTGCGTACTCCCTCGGACGCGCCCAGGTCGCAGCCGCTCCCGCGCGACTGAGGTCGGACCTCGGAGCCGCTCCCGCGCGACTGAGGCCGGACCTCGCAGCGTGACTGAGCCCGGACGCTCCGGCGCGGCAGGCGCCGAGCCTCGCACCGGCTGCCAGCCGGCTGACGCGGGGCTTTGCACCCGCTCCCCGCGGCTGACACCGGACTACGAACCCTGAACCCACGGGAGTGCCAGCACCCCCTGTCGCAGGCGAGCATCCCTATGACGTCATTGTGACTTCACATGACGTCACTATGGTGCTACTGTGATGTCATGCAATTCGAAGAGTATGTCACAGTCCTTCAGGAAGGCCTGGCCAAAGCGACGCTTCTGGCACCCGAGGAGGTGCGGCGCACCGCCGAACTGATCGGCGAGGTGCTGGAGCCCGAAGTCAGATTGGCCCTGACTCGATTGGCCTCGGACCTGGCAGAGGAGATCACCGCAGAGCTTGAGGGCGCAGTCGTGGAGATCCACGTCCGCGGCGGCGAGCCCACTGTGGTGGTGGAGCAGGCCGAGGCCCCTGATGCCCCGCAGGCACCGCTTCCTCCAGAGGCGCCCGAGCCGCCGGCACCTGCTGCCCCCTCAGATGAAGGCGGCACGGCTCGGCTGACCCTGCGCCTACCGGAGTCGCTGAAGTCTCAGATCGAGAAGGCCGCCGCCGCCGAGGGGCGGTCCACCAACACCTGGCTCGTCCAGGCCGCCCAGCAGGCACTCTCCGCACCCCATTCCCACACCACCAGGAACCCCATGGGATCCAGCCGCCGGATGACCGGCTGGGCCCACTGACCGCACAGAATCGAGGAACCAGCTCATGAGCACCACCAATACCGCCGAAGACACCGTCCGGCACAGCTTCGAGGCCCGAGGCCCACTGCATGTAGATGCCCAGCTGCGCGCCAGCAGCCTGCACCTCACCGCCGCTGAAACCGATGAGGTCACCGTGGAAGTCACACCCTCCAAGGGGTTCTACCTCAATGCCGACCCCATGGAAGTCATCGTTGAGTACTCAGCCAATACCCTGCGCATCGAGGTCCCGGAATCCGAGGGAGGTGGGCTGAAAATCGGCCCGATCCAGCTCGGCAGCTTCACCTCACACCGCTACAGCATCACCGTCAGGGTCCCCGAGCACTCCAGTCTCAAGGCGCACACCGGATCCGGGCGCATCACCACAACCGGTGTACTGGAGCAGGCATCGGCGAAATGCGGCTCCGGCCGCATCTCAGTGGAGCAGGCCCGGGAGGTCTACGCCCGCACCGGGTCAGGCGCCATCACCGTGGGGCAGGCTGATCGGCTGGAAGCGAATGCCGGCTCCGGGGGGATCGTTGTGGAGACGGTCACCGAGGCACAGCTGACCGCCGGCTCCGGAGACATCAGAGTGAACAGCTCACCAGGCCATCTGCAGCTGAAGACAGGCTCCGGGGATATCCGGCTGGGGAACATCGCAGGTGCCGGCGCGCTCGCCGGATCCGGGGACATTGAGGTCGCACATCTCAGCGGCAACCTCAACGCCAAGACCGGCTCCGGGGATGTGACGGTCCAATGCGCGGTCTCCGGGCAGATCCACAGCACAGCAGCCTCCGGCGATATCACCGTGGGTGTTCCCACCGGCACCGCGGTGCTCCAGGACTGCTCCACCGTCTCGGGCCGGCTCAGGTCCGAGCTGCAGGGCACTGATGCCCCCGCGGAGACAGAGCATCAGCTCGAACTGCACGCCCGCACTGTCAGCGGCGATATCGCCCTCCGCCGAGCTGGCTGAGAGGAGGAATCATCATGTCCGCCGTCCACGAGTACACCTTGCCGCAACGGTTCGCCCTAGGCATGGCCCGCACGCTGACTGATTGGGCCGAAAGCTCCGCTGCTCTCCGTCGAGACCACCGGGCGGAACTGGCACAGCGCCGCGTAGGCTCTGCTGCTGCCGCAGATCCGCTGCTCACCCGGGACGCCGAGCGCCTGCGCACCGAGACCCGGCACCGGGCCCTGCGCGAACGGTTCCTGGGTCCCAGCCAGTACTAGAACCACCGCGCAGGTAGGGTGGTTTCATGAGCACTGCGACTGACTTCCCGTATCTTGACGCCTCTGTCCGGCCGCAGGATGACCTGAACCAGCACGTCAACGGCGAATGGCTGAAGACCGCCCAAATCCCCGAGGACTTGGACGCCTACGGCTCCTTCCTGGAGCTGCGGGATAAGGCCGAGGCTGATGTGCGGGCCATCCTCGATGAAGCAGCCGCCGCGGCCACCAGCGCCGGAACTGAAGTTGACCCCGACTTCGGACCAATCCAGCAGCGCATCGGCACCTTCTATGCCGCCTTCATGGACGCCGAGCGCGCCGAGGAGCTCAAACTCGCCCCCATTCAGGACCGTCTGGACCAGATCAGTGCCCTCAGCACCCCGGGGGAGCTGCTGAAAATGAGCGCCCAGTGGCAGCGTGAAGGCGTGGACGGACTGCTCTCCGCCGGTGCCATGCGGGATATGGGCGATCCCACCCGGATGCTCTGGTTCATCAGCCAGGGCGGCCTGGGCCTGCCCGATGAGGCCTATTACCGGGAGGACAAGCACGCTGAAACCCGGCAGAAGTACCAGCAGTACCTCACCACTGTTCTCGGCCTTGCCGGATACACCGATAAGGACGACGCCGCGGGCTCAGTTCTGAAGCTGGAGGCGACTCTGGCAGCCCACCACTGGGACCGGGTGGCCTGCCGCGACTACCAGAAGCAGTACAACCTCAAGAGCCGGGCAGAGGTCGAGGAGGCCATGCCGCTGATGGCCGAAGCCATCACCGGCTGGGGGCTGACCGAGTCCCAGGCTGCTGAGATCGTGGTGGCTCAGCCCGAGGTGCTCACCGCGTTCCAGGCTGCGCTCACCGAGCAGCCCTTGGAGACGTGGAAGCGCTGGTTGGCCGCCAAGGTCATGACTGCCTTCGCCCCGCTGCTGCACGCCCAGTTGGTGGAGGAGCACTTTGAGTTCTACTCCAAGACCCTCAACGGCACCCCTAAGCTCAAAGAGCGGTGGAAGCGCGGCGTGGCTCTCACCAATGCGCATCTGGGTGAGGATGTCGCCCAGATCTACGTGGCACGTCACTACCCGCCCCAGGCCCGCCAGGCCATGGATGAACTGATCGATGCTCTGGTGGAGGCCTACCGACGCTCGATCAGCGAACTCGAGTGGATGGGCGATGCCACCCGCCAGAAGGCCCTGGAGAAGCTGCAGGCCCTGCGCCCGATGATCGGCTATCCGGTGAAGTGGATCGACTACTCCGAGATCAGGGTCGCTGCCGATGATGTGGTGGGCAATGTGGTCCGCGCCTCGGTGGCAGCCTGGGACCGCGACCTCGCCAAGATCGACGAGGGTCCGGACCCTGAGGAATGGCATATGACCCCGCAGACGGTCAACGCCTACTACTCCCCGCTGGAGTCGGTGATCGTGTTCCCTGCCGCGATTCTGCAGCTGCCCTTCTTCTCCGCAGACCGGGATATGGCGCAGAACTTCGGTGCCATCGGGGCAGTGATCGGCCATGAGATCGGTCACGCCTTCGATGACCAAGGCTCCAAGTTCGGCGCCGACGGCTCACTGACCAACTGGTGGACTGATGAGGACCGGAGTGCCTTCGAGGCACGCACCGCCCAGCTGGTGGACCAGTACAACGGACTCTCGCCCTCGGTGCTGGAGGATGAGCACACAGTCAATGGTGAACTCACCCTGGGCGAGAACATCGGTGACCTCGGCGGCATCGGGATCGCCCATAAGGCCTACCGGCTGTGGTTGGCGGCCAAGAACCAGGATGTGCCCATCACCCAGGTGGCAGGTCCGGATACAGCCGACGACGACGCCATCGACGGTCTCACTGGTAATCAGCGGTTCTTCTTCGCCTGGGCCCAGGGGTGGCGCAATGTTTCCCGCCCTGAGCGTGCGCTGACACTTCTGGGCATCGATCCGCACTCACCGGCCGAGTTCCGCGCTACCCAGCCGGTGAAGAATGTGGACGCTTTTCACGAGGCCTTCGGCACCAGCGAGGGCGACGGTATGTACCTGGCGCCCCAGGAGCGCGTCACCATTTGGTAGTTCTTCTACGCGGTGTAGAAGACGTAAGATGGTCGTGTGACTGAGCAGAGTTCCGCGACGGCCGAGATCGACACCAACGACCAGCGTGCAGTGCGCATGGACAAGCGCGCCCGCCTGCTGGAAAAGGGTGTGGAGCCCTATCCGGTGACGGTGCCGCGCAGCACATCGTTGGCAGAGGTCCGTGAGCGCTTCCCGGATCTGGAGCCTGGTGCCTCCACTGGGGAGACTGTTTCGATCACCGGGCGGGTGATGTTCATCCGCAACACGGGGAAACTCTGCTTCGCCACCCTCCAGGAGGGCGGACCGGAAGGTGCGGGCACACGCCTGCAGGTGATGATCTCCCTGGGTGAGGTCGGCGAGGAGCAGCTGGCCGAGTGGAAGTCCATGGTGGACCTCGGTGACCATCTCCAGGTCACCGGCGAGGTGATCACCTCCCGCCGTGGCGAACTGAGTGTGATGGCGTCGTCGTTCTCGGTGGCCTCCAAAGCCATCCGCCCGCTGCCGGTGCTGCACGCAGAGCTCAATGAGGAGACCCGGGTCCGGCAGCGCTATGCAGACCTGATTGTGCGCGATGAGGCCCGCCGGATGGTCTACCAGCGCGCGGCCGTCACCCGCGCCATCCGCGATACCCTGCACCGCCATGACTATGTGGAGGTGGAGACCCCTGTTCTGCAGCTGATCCACGGCGGCGCTCAGGCGCGGCCGTTCCATACCCACCTGAACGCCTTTGACCAGCCGATGACCCTGCGGATCGCCACTGAGCTGTACCTGAAGCGGGCCGTGGTGGGCGGGATCGACCGGGTCTTTGAGATCGGACGGGTCTTCCGCAATGAAGGCGTGGACTCCACCCACTCCCCGGAGTTCACCATGCTGGAGTCCTATGAGGCCTGGGGCGATATGTACGTCATGGCCCAGCGGATGCAGGAGATGATCCTGGCCGCAGCTGACGCCGTAGGAGCCGGCCGGCAGATCGAGACCGAGCAGGGCACTGTCAACCTGGACGGCGAATGGGCCTGGCTCTCGGTCTACCCCGGACTCTCCGAGGCGGTGGGCCAGGAGATCACCCCGGAGACCCCGGCCTCTCAGCTGCGCGAGGTGGCCCAGCAGCATGAGGTCAAGATCGATCCCGCCTGGGATGCTCAGAAGCTGGTGCTGGAGCTCTTCGGCGAGATTGTGGAGCCCACCCTGCTCCAGCCGACGTTCGTCTGTGACTACCCACCGGCCGCCCAGCCGCTGGCCCGTCCGCACCGCGACCAGCCCGGCGTGATCGAGGCTTGGGATCTGATTATCGCAGGAATGGAGACCGGCACGGCCTTCTCTGAGCTGATCGATCCGGTGATCCAACGCGAACGCCTGGTGGAGCAGTCGCGTAAGGCGGCCGGGGGCGATCCGGAGGCTATGCAGGTGGACGAGGACTTCCTGCGTGCCCTGGAGTATGGCGCCCCGCCCATGGGCGGAATCGGGCTCGGGATTGACCGGCTGGTGATGCTCTTTACCGGAGCTGGAATCCGGGAAACCATCCTGTTCCCTCTGCTCAAGCCAGAAAGCTGATCGTACTTATGGATGAATTCTGGACCTATTTCTCGGTGCTGGCCCCCTCGATCGGTGTGGGGCTGGTGTTCTGGCTGGCCATGCGCGCCATCTTCCGGGCAGATCGCAATGAGCGTGCCACGGAGGCTGAGGTCCGCCAGGAGCTGGCCGACCGGGACCAGAAGCCTGCCGCCCCGCGCGACTGAGGCCTTTGAAGTAGCAGCTTCGCAGTGCCCATTGCTGCCGCCACTAACCTTGATTTTTCCTGGGAATTACCGAGTTGACTCTTCTCGTTTTTCTTTGAAAGACTCAAGGCGTTGTCAGAGTTAGGCACTCTGACCGCAATTGACCAAAACACAGCCCCCTGTTCAACCGGTAACTGCCGGAATTATTGGGGGTGCAGATACCCGCAGTGAGGTGCATTGAACATGGCAAAGCAGATCCAAGAGATCCTGGTGGATGACCTTGATGGTTCCCCTGCCAAGGAGACTGTCAACTTCGGTCTGGACAACCGGTTTTACGCTATTGACCTCTCTTCCGAGAACGCAAAAGAGCTGCGGGATGCCCTGAAGAAATACGTGCGCAAAGCGACTCCGGTGGCACCTCCCTCACCGCAGAGCGAGGCCAAGAAGATCCGTGAGTGGGCAGTGGCCAACGGCTACAGCGTGGCCAAGCGCGGCCGCCTGCACCGCGACATCGTCGATGCCTACCGCAACTCTAAGAAGCGCTGAGCCCAGGACATCCCAACCGGCCCTTGCCCAGGAGCCCGGCATCGGCGAACCAGTCGGTCCGGGCTCCTGGCGCGTCTGCATCACCTGAGAGAGTCCCGGCCGTCCCCGCCGGGGAGCACCCACCCGGGGTAGGGCGGCGTCGTTCTCTCCCAAGGCTTTTCCCTGTGGCGAACAGGGGTAGGGATGCACCCGATGTGGCCGTAGCCTTGAACCCTCAGAAGGACAACGCTGTAGGGAGTGTCAGTTGGCTATGTTTGAGAGATTCACAGACCGCGCACGGCGGGTAGTGGTGCTCGCCCAGGAAGAGGCCCGTCGCCTCAACCACAACTACATCGGTACTGAGCACATCCTGCTCGGTCTGATCCATGAGGGCGAAGGCGTGGCCGCCAAGGCTCTGGAGTCCCTGGACATCAACCTCCAGGGCGTACGTGACAAGGTCCAGGAGAAGATCGGACCCGGTCAGAACGCCCCCTCAGGGCACATTCCCTTCACTCCCCGCGCCAAAAAGGTCCTGGAACTCTCGCTGCGCGAAGCCCTGCAGCTGGGCCACAACTACATCGGCACCGAGCACATCCTGCTCGGCCTGATCCGCGAGGGCGAGGGCGTAGCCGCCCAGGTACTCGTGGAGCTCAACGCCGACCTCAACAAGGTCCGCCAGCAGGTCATCCAGCTGCTCTCCGGCTACTCCGGCGGCGAACAGCAGGAGAAGGCCGGCGCCGGGGTGGGCCAGGGCGGCTCCTCCGGCACTCCCTCCGGCTCGGTGGTGCTGGATCAGTTCGGCCGCAACCTCACCGCAGCTGCCCGCGAAGCCCAGTTGGACCCGGTAGTGGGCCGCGACTATGAGCGGGAACGTGTGATGCAGGTGCTCTCCCGCCGCACCAAGAACAACCCGGTGCTCATCGGTGAGCCCGGCGTGGGCAAGACCGCCGTGGTGGAGGGCCTGGCCCAGGCCATCGTCAATGGGGATGTGCCTGAGATTCTGCGCGATAAGCAGCTCTACACCTTGGACCTCGGCTCCCTGGTGGCCGGCTCCCGCTACCGCGGTGATTTCGAGGAGCGCCTGAAGAAGGTGCTCAAGGAGATCCGCACCCGCGGGGACATCATCCTGTTCATCGACGAGATCCACACCCTGGTCGGGGCCGGTGCCGCAGAGGGTGCCATTGACGCCGCCAATATCCTCAAGCCCATGCTGGCCCGTGGCGAGCTGCAGACCATCGGTGCCACCACCCTGGATGAGTACCGCAAGCACATCGAGAAGGACGCCGCCCTGGAGCGCCGCTTCCAGCCCATCCAGGTGGAGGAACCCTCAGTGGAGACCACCGTGCAGATCCTGCGCGGGCTGCGTGACCGCTACGAGGCCCACCACAAGGTCTCCATCACCGAGGAGGCCCTGGAGCAGGCCGCCAACCTGGCCAACCGCTACATCAACGACCGGTTCCTGCCGGATAAGGCCATCGACCTCATCGACGAGGCCGGCGCCCGGCTGCGCATCCAGAAGATGACCGCACCACCGGAGCTCAAGGAGTACGACGCCAAGATTGAGGAGGTCCGGCGGGAGAAGGAAGCCGCCATCGATGCCCAGGACTTCGAGGGCGCGGCCTCCCTGCGGGACAAGGAGCAGAGGCTCTCCGAGGAGCGCCAGCAGAAGGAGGACGCCTGGAAGTCCGGCTCCATGGATGAGATCGCAGAGGTCGACGGCGAGCTGATCGCCGAGGTGCTCGCCTTCTCCACCGGTATCCCGGTGTTCAAGCTCACTGAGGCCGAGTCCGACCGGCTCAAGCGTATGGAGGAGGAGCTGCATAAGCGGGTCATCGGCCAGGATGAGGCCGTGCGGTCGCTCTCCCGGGCCATCCGCCGCACCCGCGCCGGCCTGAAGGACCCCAACCGGCCATCGGGCAGCTTCATCTTTGCCGGCCCCACCGGTGTGGGCAAGACTGAGCTGGCCAAGGCGCTTGCCGAGTTCCTCTTCGGCGACGAGGACGCGCTGATCACTCTGGACATGTCAGAGTTCAGCGAGAAGCACACCGTCTCCCGGCTCTTCGGCGCTCCCCCCGGCTATGTGGGCTACGAGGAGGGTGGCCAGCTGACCGAGAAGGTCCGCCGCAAGCCCTTCTCGGTGGTGCTCTTCGATGAGGTGGAGAAGGCCCATGCGGACCTCTTCAACTCGCTGCTGCAGATCCTGGAGGACGGCCGGCTCACCGACTCCCAGGGCCGGATGGTGGACTTCAAGAACACGGTGATCATCATGACCACCAACCTGGGCACCAAGGACATCTCCAAGGGTGTGATGACCGGGTTCACCTCCAGCACAGACACCACCACCAACTATGAGCGAATGAAGGGCAAGGTCAACCAGGAGCTGCGCCAGCACTTCCGGCCCGAGTTCCTCAACCGTGTCGATGACACCATCGTGTTCCCGCAGCTGGAGCAGCATGAGATTGTGCGCATCGTGGACCTGTTCATCAACCGGCTGCGCAAACGGCTGGACGAGCAGGCGATGACCATGGAGATCTCCACTGAGGCCAAGGAGTTCCTGGCTGAGAAGGGCTATGACCCCTCGATGGGCGCCCGGCCGCTGCGCAGGACCATCCAGTCCCTGATAGAGGATCAGCTCTCCGAGCAGATCCTCTACGGAGAGATCCCGCATGGGGCGGAGATCACCGTGGGGCTCAAGGGCTCCGGTGCCGAGCGTGAGCTGACCTTCGACTGGACGCTGCCCGACGATGAGATCGAGGCGGCGCCGGAGCCCGCCGAGATCGAGGCCTGAGCCCAGTACGACGACGCCATGGGGTCTGGTTCCGGGGGCATATCGCCTCAGGAGCCGGGCCCCATTGCTGTCCCCTTGACCCCTCAACGGCTGCAGCCTTCCCGCTTGGCACCGGTCTCCGAGGCAGGGGATAGGGTTCTGGCATGGTCAAGAAGAAATCCTCACCCGGGTTCGAGTGCACCGAATGCGGCTGGCAGACCGTCAAATGGGTCGGCCGCTGCGCAGAGTGCCAGTCCTGGGGGACTGTAGCGGAGAAGGGTGCGGTCAAAGCCAGTACGACGCCGTCGAGGAACCTCACTGCCCCGGCCCAGACCATCGCTGAGGTGGACTCCTCCGTGGCGGAGTTCCGGCCCACCGGCATCGGCGAGCTGGACCGGGTGCTCGGCGGGGGACTGGTGCCCGGAGCGGTCATCCTGATGGCCGGTGAGCCCGGAGTCGGCAAGTCCACCCTGCTGCTGCAGACCGCCTCCGCGGTGGCCAGCAAGCACACATCGCAACCGGTGCTGTACCTGACCGGCGAGGAGTCGGCGGCTCAGGTGAAGAAACGCGCCGAGCGCACCGATGCCCTGGCCCAGGGGCTCTACCTGGCCGCAGAGTCAGACCTGGGTCAGGCACTGGGCCAGATCGAAGAAGTGGGTCCACAGCTGACCATCATGGACTCAGTGCAGACGCTCAGCTCCGCTGAGATCGATGGGGCAGCAGGTGGTGTCACTCAGATCCGCGAGGTCACCGCCGCTATGATCGAGGCGGCCAAGCGGCGGAACATGACCACCATCCTGGTGGGGCACGTCACCAAGGACGGCAGTATCGCCGGGCCCCGGATGCTGGAGCATCTGGTGGATGTGGTCTGCCAGTTCGAAGGTGATCGGCACTCCCGGCTGCGCCTGCTGCGGGCGGTGAAGAACCGCTATGGTCCCACAGACGACGTCGGCTGCTTCGACCTCTCCGAGAACGGCCTGGAGTCCCTGGCCGACCCCAGCGGACTCTTCATCTCCGCCACCACGGAGCGGGTTCCCGGTACCTGCATCACCATCACCCTGGAGGGCAGGCGCCCGCTGACCGCGGAGGTCCAGGCACTGGTGGCGGAGTCTCAGGCCGCCCAGCCCCGCCGGGCAGTCTCCGGGCTGGACTCACCACGGGTCTCAATGCTGCTGGCAGTGCTGCAGCGCCGGGCCAAGCTGCAGGCCCTGATGAAGTCCGAGGCCTATGTCTCGACGGTGGGCGGAGTGAAGATCACCGAGCCCGCCGCCGACCTGGCCGTAGCACTGGCCGTGGCCTCAGCCGCCCTGGAGAAGCCGCTGCCCAGCAAGTTCCTGGCCTTCGGGGAGGTCGGCCTCGCTGGCGAGGTGCGCCCGGTCGCCGGTATCAAACGCAGGCTTCAGGAGGCCGCCCGGCTGGGCTTCACCCACGCGATCGTTCCCCGCGGCGCCGGCGAGGATGCCCCCGAAGGCATCCGAATCCGAGAAATAGGCTCACTCCCCGAGGCCCTGGAGCTCATCCTCGGCTGAGACGCTGCGGCGAGAGCTGCGCTGCTACAGGTCCGGGAGGTAGGCCACAGCCTCCTCGTGGTCGGCGCCGGTGGCCTCCAGCAGGTCCACCACCATCGTGCGGATCAGCAGCACCAGAGCCTCCCCCTCCAGGTCGTCCACATCAAGCCTGGCGGGATGCAGAGTGGTGGCCACTGCGGCAAAGGACTCCCTGGCAGTGGTCATCGACCTGTCGAAACCGGGTCCGGACTGAGTCGCCGCGCGGGAGAGCTGCACCGAGGCATCCGCCAGCCCCTGGACCGCCGCGGCCAGGCTCTCCGTGCCGGCATCGCTCAGGGCGGCGTTGTCGATGGCGCTGATGCTGCGCCGGGCGGTCACCCGCAGGCTGCGCACCGCCAGGTCCAGTTTGTCCGCCAGCCGCTCCAGTCTGCGCACATAATGCCGGTGCCGGCGGTGCGCCGGGGAGAACCAGGTCAGCTCCTTGGCTGCGCTGAGCGCCTTGGCAGATTCATCGATCTGGGACTGTAGTCCGCGGGCCCGGATCAGCGCATGCCAGGCCTGCCGGGAGTCCGAGTTGCGCAGCGCCGCCGAGAGCTCGCTCAGCGAGGCGGTCAACGCATCTGCGACACTCTTGAGCTCACGCAGCGGCTCACCTCGCGGATCCTTCGGCGTGATCAGGGTGATGACCAGAGCGACGCCGCCGCCCACCACAGCATCCAGAGACCGGGTGAAAGGCCCCAACGCCTCAGCAGGCACCGGCACCATGACCACCAGCAGTGCCTGCAGCCCCATCTGCATGGCGAGCATCGCCCCTGGGTCAAGGAATCGCGCCAGCATCACTGCCAGGAACACTGCCAGCACCGCGGTATACACCCCGGGGCCCAGACCGTGGACCAGCATGTCAGCCAGCAGCACCCCCAGGGTGCAGCCCAGGGCCACCTCAACCACTTTGCGCAGCTGAGGCTCCTTGGTGAATCCCATCGCGATCATCGCAGCCACTGCGGCAAAGAGCGGGCTCTCATGCCCCAACAGCTGCTCGGAGATCACATAGGCGCCTATGCCGGCTGCGGTCATCTGTGCTGCAGGCAGCACCGAGCGCCGCGCCCGCACCGCCCCGGTGCGTAGCCGATGGGCAGCAACCCGGCGCGCAGAGCCCAGCAGATGCCGCAGATACCGGGCCGGGGTGCTCACAGCACTCCCGGCAGGGCCACGTAGTCCCCGCGCTGCTCGGCCAGACCGTCGGCCAGCAGGGAGTCCAAGCAGCGGTGGCGCTGATCGAGGTCCGCAGTAGGCAGCGGCAGCGAGCCGAGCAG
>NZ_WRPM01000055.1 GCF_009758175.1 Nesterenkonia alkaliphila | reverse complement strand
CACGCGCGTGCGACCCGAGGCTGGACTGGCAACCGTGCCGCCTGGCTATCGATCATCGGCTTCATCTGCATTATCATCAACTACGCCGTCGTCAACGTCTACTTCCCCGGCCTCCACTCCTACGCAGGGCTTCCAGAATGATCCACGACGAGGACGACCACCGGGGTCTGCCGATACACTCTCCGCGTGCGCTGCAGCTGCTGGACGCCTGTGAGCCCACCGGCCGCACGGTCTACGGGGGAGTGGTCGGCTACTTCGACCTCTCCGGGCAGATGGACGCGGCGATCGCGACCCGTACCGCGGTACTCCCCGGTGGCAAGGCGTATGTGCAGTCCGGCGGGGGCCTCGCCGTCGATTCCGACGCCGAACGGCAGGAAAGCGTGAACAAGGCACCAGCGGCAGCTCCGGCGCTGTCGAGGCTCGGGGTGGAAGGTCAGGACTACACCACCGGATTCGGCCTCTGGGCCGGACTGGCCGGCAGCCTGACGCTGATCGCCGGCGCCCTGGGCACACTGCTCTTCTCGCCCAGCTGGGAGGACGAAGCCGAAGGAGGTGCATCCCGATGACCAGCCGCAGCACAGTGACCAGCCGCAGTACAGCGCTGACCAGCCGCCGCACCGTGGTGCTCACCGCCCTCTTGGGCGCGGCACTGCTGATGATCTCCACCACCATGACCTGGATCGCCGCCACCGGCCTGGGCGAAACCTCTTCGGTGGCGGAGGTGGAGGTTCCCGGCTCCCAGGCTGCCGACACCGTAGCCGCCATGGGACTGGTGGGACTCGCCGGAGCAGTGGCGGTGACCATCGCCGGCCGCGCCGGGCGCTGGATCATCGCGGCTCTGCTGCTGATCGCCTCACTCATGTCGCTCTACGCCTCCTTAGGCGTGCTGATCGACCCGGCAGGTGCGGCTGAACCGGCGGTGGGGGAAGTCACCGGAACCACGACGACGGCGCAGGACTATCAGCTGGGCTTCGGGGCCTGGACCGCCACGCTGGGGGCAGCGCTTATGCTGGCCGCCTCGCTGGTCCTCGGCGCAGTCTCGCATCGGTGGACCGACCGGAAGGCCTCCAAGAAGTACAGCCGCACAGCAGCCGACGAGGCCGCCGAACCCGACGAATACGATCTGTGGGACGGCCTCAGCGAGGGCGACGACCCCACCGAAGCCCGATGAGGACTGTGATGATGATTTTGGCTCTTGTGACGGTGTGGGGCGGCAATGCCACCGCCATCATCCACCTTTCCCGGAACCCCGAAGAATCCTAAGCAAGGAGACGCACCCGATATGTTTGCCGCCATGGTTTCTGCCGGATTCCCCTCCCCGCCGATGAACCACATCGACCTACCCGGCCCCTTCTCCATCGCCTTCTATTCCCTGGCAATCCTGCTGGGCATCGCCCTGGCAGTGGTGGTCGCCACCCGGCTGTGGAAGTCCCGCGGAGGCGACGGCGACGACATTCTCTCCGCCGCACTCTGGGCAGTGGTCTTCGGTATCATTGGCGCCCGGATCTACCACGTCATCAGCTCTCCCGACGCCTACTTCGGCGAAGGCGGAGACCTGCTGCGCACCGTCCAGATCTGGCAGGGCGGCCTCAGCATCATCGGTGCCGTGGCCGCCGGCTCGGTGGCCGTGTGGATCTTCTGCCGGCGCAACGGCATCAAATTCGGCGCCTTCGCTGACGCGATCGTGCCCGGAGTCATCCTGGCTCAGGCGATCGGCCGCTGGGGCAACTGGTTCAACCAGGAGCTCTACGGCGGCCCCACCACCCTGCCCTGGGGCCTGCAGATCGACACCGACCAGCCGCACCAAGCGCTGCCTCCCGGCGCCAGCGAATTCACCACATTCCACCCCACCTTCCTCTACGAATCACTGTGGAACCTGCTGGGATTCATTGCACTGGTCTGGCTCTATAAGCGCTTCCAGTTCAAACAGGGCCTGCTGGCCTGGACCTATGTGGCCTACTACATGATGGGTCGTTTCTGGATCGAATCGATGCGCCGCGACGAGCCCGATAAGAGCACCCAGTTCCCCTTGGAGTTCATCGGCCTGGACTGGAGGCTGAACCAGATCGTCGCCTTCGTCGTCTTCCTGATCGCCATCGCCGCTCTGATCTGGCTCTTCAGCCGCCGCCCGCGGACCGATGAGGCGTTGGCCGAGGAGCTGGAGATCCACACCCCGGCCTCTGAGCAGCGCAACCCTGTTGCGGGGCACAAAGTCGACCAGGACGCCCTGAAGGGGACGCCCGAAACCGACCCCAGTGGATCAGATTCTGAGACGGGGCGCGGTCAATTCCGGTCCAAGAAATGAGACGTGAACCGACGAAATCTGCACCCGGTTCGCCGCGTTCCCGGAGAAGGCTGGTCTCTACGACCCGCTCAATGAGTAGGCACACCCGCCCGTCGCCGCAGCCCGGATAGACTGTGGGAAGTCTCTTCCAGGCTCCCCAGCACGAGGAAACTGAGCAGGACACCGTACAACGGCAGGTGTCCCAGAAACTCGGTCGCCCCAAAGAGCGCCAGCGTCGCGGTGAACGGCACGGCCGTCAGGATCGCAACCACCTGCGGCAGAGCGCCGGAGATGATGAGCAGTCCAAACAGAAGCTCCACGGACCCGGCAACCACTGCGAAGGCACCGGGGCTTACCCCGAACGGGGCAAGGAGATTGAGTAGCGGTTCCTGCTCGAGCATGGCCCGCGCCATCTCGGGATTCGCCAGCTTCTCTACTACCGCCAGGGAGATGAGGGTTACGCCCACGCCAAGCGCGAGGCCGAACGTCGCACGGCGCAGCGTCGCCAGGTCAAGGTCCATGCGACCTCCATCCTTCAGATGTGGAGGCAACACGAACAGAAATGCCGCGATACCGACGAACACTGCCAGGGTGACGAGCGCCTCGGGACCCTGCAGAGCCACAAGCAGGGGCCCGGTGAGCATGATCGCCACACTCGCCGCACGGACGAGGACACCGGCGATGAGCAGCCCGCCCACTATGGCCTGCGGATCGAGCAGCAGCGTGCCCCCAACGCCGCCCGGGACGTGTATTCCGAGGTCCAGGACCGCCCGGTCGAACGCCAAGACGAGCAGGCTGACACCCAGATGCGCGGCGAGGAGCCGGAGCGCCCATGGCACGAGCGACCCCAGCCGCCGGACCGGCTTGATCACCGCCAGCTCGGGAGTCGGTAGCCGCGCCGCCACCGAGCG
This sequence comes from Nesterenkonia alkaliphila, assembly GCF_009758175.1. Taxonomy (GTDB): domain Bacteria; phylum Actinomycetota; class Actinomycetes; order Actinomycetales; family Micrococcaceae; genus Nesterenkonia; species Nesterenkonia alkaliphila. The sequence continues at coordinate 447 of NZ_WRPM01000055.1, read as the reverse complement.
CAGCAAGAAGGTCACCGCGACGGCTGCTGCCGCCGCGAGGACGACGCCCGGGCGCAGCAGCGCCCCAAAGTCCAGTGGATAGGCCTCCGGGGCGTTGACGAACCACTCCTGGTGGGCGCCTCCCGGCACAGCGCTCCCCACCACGACGATCCCAACGATGAGGGCAATCACGGTCCCTCGACCGACCAAAGGCACGATATAACGCCTCCTAGGAACCATCAAGGGGATGGGCGTCAGCCACGGGAGTCTAGGACTCACGACCGGATGAACACCGAGGTGGGCGCAAGGACCTGAAAGCAAGCCCACACCAGGTTCAGTGGCGACCAGTCAGTGATCCTCAAACTGACGCTTCCTGAGGTCGCGAACCTCTACCACGAGCTCGTGGAGCACCCACGGGTGCTCCGGGTGCTGGCATTGTCGGGCGGCTACTCCCGAGCCGAAGCCACT
>NZ_WRPM01000054.1 GCF_009758175.1 Nesterenkonia alkaliphila | reverse complement strand
TACTGAGGCGATAAATGGTCGTCTCGAGCACCTGCGCGGGACTGCCCTGGGGTTCCGGAACCTTACCCACTACGTGACCAGATCCCTGCTCGACACCGGAGGATTCAGACCCTATCTACACTCTTATCTGCGATGAGCCATGAAAGTCACCAAGGTGCAGGCTTGCCGCCGGTATCCGTGGGTGCAGCTCGACTCTCGCTTTGAGCCGGTGGTCCCACCTCCCGTATAGTGAGTAGGCGCTGCCTGCGGGCGGTGCTCAGGTGACGTGTCCGAGCGGCCGAAGGTGCAGCACTCGAAATGCTGTGTAGGGTAACCCCCTACCGTGGGTTCAAATCCCACCGTCACCGCGTTGTGAAGTGTCAGGACATCATTCCATTCGGTGTTCTGACACTATTTCTTGCGGCATATCGGTGTTTAGCCTATTGCTCCGTGTATCGCACCGGGATACACTCATGATGTGATCATCAGCTTCCGGCATAAGGGGCTGCGCCTGCTCTACGAGAAAGACTCGAAGCGTGGCGTACACCCGGAGCATGTGAAGAAGCTGCGCCGAATCCTCTCAGTCCTGGACCAAGCATCGAGTCCGGAGCCGCTGCTGCAGATCCCGTCGCTCAAAGCTCATCCTCTCAGCGCTGATCAGCAGGGTCGATGGGCAGTGTCAGTCAGCGGGAATTGGCGAGTTACCTTCGAATTCGTCGGTGACGATGTCGAACTGATCGATTATGAGGACTATCACTGAAAGGAGGAGAACGATGCCGATGCTTAACCCCGTACATCCCGGTGAGGTGATCCGCGAGGATGTCCTGGAAGAACTGGGACTCAGCGTCAAGGACGCCGCTGAGAGGCTCGGTGTATCCCGGGTAGCACTGAGCCGTGTACTCAATGCCCGGGCCCGGATCAGCCCTGAGCTGGCCCTGCGGCTGGAGGATGCTGGAGTCGGTTCAGCCAAGCTGTGGCTGGATATGCAGACCGCCTATGACCTGGCCCAGCGCCGCAATGAGGTTCGCCCTAAGGTCGAACGCCTCGCCGCTGCGTAGTCTCACCTATGCAGCGTGCACACACCAAGTTGTGGTCCAGGGCAATTTTCCAACAGCTGTTGGATAATCAGCTTCAGGCCAGGCGCGAGCGAAAGCGAGCACAGTTCCAACGTGCATATCCCTCGCGCCCCGATATGGCTCCGATGCGTCGGTAGACTCAGCAGCTGTGAGCATTTCAGTCCTCGCCGTGGGCAAGAAGCACGAGTCCTGGGTGGCCGAAGGGATTCAGCGGTACACCAAGCGGCTGCGCAAGCCCTATGACCTGAGCTGGAAGCTGCTGGCGCACTCCGCCAAGGAGAACGACGCCGCCCGCCAGGAGGAGTCTGCCAGGATCCTCGCTGCGCTCAAGCCCGGGCAGCACGTGATGCTGCTGGATGAGCGGGGCAGCAATATCTCTTCCCCCGCACTGGCCTCCCATCTGCAGCGGCAGTTCGTCTCGGGCCAGCCGGTGGTGATGGTCATCGGCGGTGCCTACGGGGTCAGCGCCGAACTGCAGGCTCGGGCCGACTTCTCCTGGAGCCTGTCCAAACTGGTCTTCCCGCACCAGCTGGTGCGGCTGATCCTTGCCGAGCAGATCTACCGGGCCCAGGAGATCAGCGCAGGGAGGCCATACCACCATGTCTGAGCGGCCCGGCGGAACTGATCCGGTGGTGGGCGTGCTCGGCGCCGGACGGGCCGGCACCGCCTTCGCCCGGGTGATGCTGGCCGCCGGCATCGGGGTCGATATCTGCTCCACCCGCCCGCCCAAAGCGCTGCGCCACCACCTGAAGATCTACGCCCCAGGGGCCCAGGCAGTATGGCCTGCGGAGGTGGCAGTGCGGACTCGCCACCATGGTCCGGGCGTCGTCGTGCTTGCTGTCCCCCAGGAGGAGCTGGACGAGGTGGACCCGCAATGGGTAGCCGGCACTGAGCCCTCTGGAGTGGTGCTGGTGGATGCCACCAATACCTGGCAGGACGAACTGCTGCCCGGCTGGTTGCAGGCCGCGGTGGATGAGCAGCTGCCCACCTCGATGGCGATCGCCGGCAGATTCGGCGGGGCCGGTGGGGCCGCGGTGGTCAAGGCGCTGAACCACATCAGCCACCATGAGCTGGAGGAGGCCGCCAACCCGGAGCTGCCGCTGGGACAACGCCGGGCGGCGGCCCTGGCCGGAGATGACCAGGATGCCTGCGCCCGGGTCATGGGGCTGCTGGTGCGGATGGGCTTTGACCCGGTGCGCCTGGGCGGGCTGCCGGCTGGGAAGATCATGGAGCCCGACGGCCCGCTGTTCCACCGCCCGCTGCGCCGCGAGGACCTGCTGAGGTACGCCCGGTGAGTGCACTGGAGAGGTTCTCGGAGGCGACTCGGAGCTGGTTCGCCGCCTCCTTCGGCGCCCCCACCCCGGCACAGGAAGGTGCCTGGAATTCCGTGGCCCAGGGGAAGAACGCCCTGGTGGTGGCACCCACCGGCTCCGGTAAGACCCTCTCGGCCTTCCTCTGGTCCATCGATCAGCTGATGACCGCCCAGCGGCCAGCCGCCGGGACCACCAGTGTTCTGTACATCTCTCCGCTGAAAGCGCTGGGAGTGGATATCGAGCGCAACCTGCGCAGCCCGCTGGTGGGCATCGGGCACACGGCCCGCCGGTTGGGTAGGCAGCCGCGGGAGATCTCAGTGGGCGTGCGCACCGGAGACTCCACCCCCAAGGAGCGCCGTGACCTGGTCCGGAACCCGCCGGAGATCCTGATCACCACCCCGGAGTCGCTGTACTTGATGCTCACCTCCCAGGCGCGCAGCACCCTGGCTGGAGTCCAGACCGTGATCATTGACGAGATCCACGCTCTGGCCGGCACCAAACGCGGAGCCCATCTGGCCGTCTCCCTGGAGCGCCTGGATGAGCTGCTACGCTCAGCTCCCTCGGCCACCGCCGCCCAGCGGATCGGACTCTCCGCCACGGTGGAGCCTAAGGAGGAGGTGGCCCGCTTCCTGGGCGGACAGGCCCCGGTGGAGGTGGTGGCCCCGCCCTCAGCCAAGAAGTGGGACATCACCGTCTCGGTGCCGGTGCCGGATATGGCGCTGCCCGCCGCAGAACCAGCAGAGCACGGCGACGCCCGCACCGACTCCCAACCGCTGGCTCCCTCCATCTGGCCCCATGTGGAGCGCCGTGTGGTGGATCTGATTGCCGCGAACCGCTCGACCATTGTGTTCGTCAACTCCCGCCGGCTGGCCGAGAAGCTCACCGGGCGGATCAACGAGATCTGGGCCGGCAGAACTGAGCATGAGGAGCCCGAGCACCCCCAGGAGCTGGCCAAGGCTCACCACGGCTCAGTGTCCAAGGAGCACCGCAAGCAGATCGAGGAGGACCTCAAATCCGGCCGGCTGCGCTGCGTGGTGGCCACCAGCTCCCTGGAGCTGGGCATCGATATGGGGGCAGTGGACCTGGTGATCCAGGTGGAGGCCCCGCATGCGGTCTCCGCCGGGCTGCAGCGGCTGGGCCGGGCCGGGCACCAGGTGGGCGAGGTCTCTGTGGGCTGGTTCTTCCCCAAGCACCGCGGCGACCTGCTCAGCTCCGCGGTGGTGGTGGAACGGATGCTGTCCGGGCAGATCGAGGCGCTGAAGATCCCGCGCAACCCCTTGGACATCCTGGCTCAGCAGACCATCGCTGCAGCCGCTATGGACACCTTGGATGTGGAGAGCTGGTTCGAGGCACTGCGGCGTTCGGCCCCCTTCGCCACTCTGCCGCGCTCAGCCTATGAGGCTGTGCTGGACCTGCTGGCCGGCAAATACCCCTCCGACCGGTTCGCTGATCTGCGCCCCCGGCTGATCTGGGACCGCGATGCCGGGACCCTCACCGGCCGCCCCGGAGCCCAGCGGCTGGCGGTGACCTCCGGGGGCACCATTCCCGACCGCGGCCTGTTCGGGGTCTACCTGGTGGGCACTGAGCTGGAACGGGCCGGAGGTGACTCCCGCACCGGCGGGCGCCGGGTGGGTGAGCTGGATGAGGAGATGGTCTATGAGTCCCGGGTGGGCGATATCTTCGCCCTGGGGGCCACCAGCTGGCGGATCGAGGAGATCACCTTCGACCGGGTGCTGGTCTCCCCCGCGTTCGGCCAGCCGGCCAGCCTGCCGTTCTGGCGCGGCGACGGGATCGGCCGGCCCGCCGAGCTGGGCGAGGCACTGGGCGCCTTCACCCGCCAGCTGCACGGAGCAGCAGAGGCCGAGGCCGCCAGCCGGCTGACCGGCCTGGGCCTGGACGCCTGGGCTCAGCAGAACCTGCTGCGCTATCTGCATCAGATGCATGAGGCCGCCGGCGCTGTCCCCACCGACCGCACCCTGGTGGTGGAGCAGACCAAGGATGAGCTGGGCGACTGGCGGATCATGCTGCACTCCCCCTATGGGATGCAGGTGCATGCGCCCTGGGCGCTGGCCGTCGGCGAGCGCCTGCATGCCCGCTACGGACTGGACGGGGCAGCATTCGCCGATGACAACGGGATCGTGCTGCGAGTCCCGCTGATGGACGATGATCCCCCGGGCGCTGAGCTGTTCATCTTTGAGCCGGAGGAGCTTGAGGAGATCGTCACCCGCCGGGTTTCGGCCTCGGCACTGTTCGCCGGGCGGTTCCGGGAGGCTGCCGCCCGCGCCCTGCTGCTGCCCCGGCAGAACCCGGGCGCCCGCACACCGTTGTGGCAGCAGCGCCAACGCTCCTCCCAGCTGCTGGAGGTGGCCCACCAGTACCCGGACTTCCCGGTGATCATGGAGACCATGCGCGAGGTGCTGCAGGATGTCTATGACCTGCCGGCCCTGGATGCGCTGACCCGCCGGATCAGCCAGCGCAAGGTCCGGCTGGTGGAGGCCCAAACCCCCAGCCCCTCCCCCTTCGCCCAGTCACTGGCCTTCGGCTATATCGCCCAGTACCTCTATGAGGGGGACTCCCCGCTGGCCGAACGCCGGGCCGCCGCCCTGAGCCTGGACCCCAAGCTGCTCAACGAGCTGCTGGGCCGGGTGGAGCTGCGCGAGTTCCTGGACGCAGAGATCATCGCCGAGGCCGAACGCTATGCCCAGCGGCTGAGCCCCGAACGCCGCCTACCCAGCACTGCCGGCCGCGGCGCAGAGTCAGTGGCGGATCTGCTGCGCCTGCTCGGCCCGCTCACCGCAGAGGAGCTCGCGGCCCGGTTGCACGCAGATGACGACGCCGTCACAGCGCAGACTGCCACCGGGTTCGCTGAGGAGCTGATCACTACTCAACGGGCCATGCAGGTCACCATCCAGGGCCGGCAGCGCTACGCCGCAGTCGAGGATGCCGCCCGGCTGCGCGACGGCCTGGGTGTGAACATCCCGCCCGGGGTGCCGCAGACCTTCTTGGACCCGGTGCCGGACCCGCTGGGTGACCTGATCGGCCGATATGCCCGCACCCACGGTCCCTTCACCGCCGACCAGCTCAGCAGCGCCCTGGGCCTGCCGCTGGCTGTGGTCACCGATGTGCTGGTGCGGCTGATCGAGCAGCACCAGGTGGTGGAGGGTCTGTTCACCCCGGAGGCCCAGGTGCCGGTGGAGTATGTGGAGGCCGGGATGCTGCGCCGGATCCGCCGCCGGTCCCTGGCAGCCCTGCGAGCAGCAGTGGAACCGGTGCCCCAGCGGGCCTACGCCCAGCTGCTAGCCGAATGGCAGCAGGTGGCCCCGGGGACCAGGGGCACCGGAATCACCGCCCTGGCCGAGGTCATCGCCCAGCTGGCCGGCCTGCCCGCTCCGGCCAGCGCCTGGGAACGGTTCATCCTGCCGGCCCGGATCAGCGACTACACCAGCTCCATGCTCGATGAGCTGCTCAGCCGGGGCGAGGTGATCGCGGTGGGCCGCGGCGCGCTCACCGGCCACGACGGCTGGGTGGCTTTCTATCCGGCTGAGGACGCCGCACTCATCCAAGCCCCGGAGGCAGCCTCAGGGGGCCCGGGCACCCCGGAGGGGCTGGCCGCCGCGGTGCTGAGTGTGCTCGAGCGCGGCGGTGCCTGGTTCCCCGAGGCCCTGGCCGCCCAGCTGCCGGAGGCCCCCGCCGAACAGATCACCGGCGCACTCTGGGAGCTGTTCTGGCAGGGCTGGGTGCACCCGGACACCTTCACCCCGCTGCGCGATTTC
>NZ_WRPM01000053.1 GCF_009758175.1 Nesterenkonia alkaliphila | reverse complement strand
TCAGAAGAACGATGCTCCCTTTACGTCCACAGCCTGTAACTTCTGCGGCGATAATGCCCGCTCTGCACCTTGGTGCCAGAGGTGTGCAGGAAAAATCAGCGCTTTAGCGCTGGAATAGCCCGGCAGCGATCAGCGGCGCGTCAGCGGCGGTGGCGCTTCGGGCAGAGAGCGCATCGGCGTAGCCGTGGTGCTCGATTCGTGGTGAGGAAAGTAGATGCTGAAGAGGAGCAGAACAGGCGGTGTCTGTGAGAACAGTAGTGCAGGAACGATGGGAGAGAGCATCGTGCATCGGCAAGTGATAAGTCCGGCCTCGGATGGGAGCCGGCGGGGGCAGGCAGCACGGAGAGAAACCAGGACGGCAAGAACTGGTGTACGTGGACGGTGGCCGGAGTATATGGCCTCGGTCAGCACCGGAGGTAGAGACCGGTCAGGGTGGTCAGAGGGTGACCTGTTCCGACCGGACATTGGAGATCTCTTGACCGGTCATTTCCCCCACCACCTACACAACCCAAGCACCCAGGCACAGGTGCCGCAGCCTCCCTGCTGACCGGACACCACGACCGGACGGCCGCGCCCAGTGGCCGGACAGCACAGCGGAATGACCGATCGGACAACAGGAGCCGGGACCGGACGTGACCCCCCCGGTCACCCCCGGAAACACAGGCAACTAAGCGGTGACCGGCACGTCGGCAGACCGGGAACCGGACACAGGGAGAGTCTGCTGTGACCGGCCAGAGTACGCTGGCCGCAGAGCAATTGACCGGACACCTGGGGGCCGGTAGGCCGGTCAGCGCCCATGGGGAGCAGCACGGTCACAGCCTGTTCGCAGATGGTCAGCGACCGCAGAGCGCTGGTCCCTGTGACCGGTCAGTGACCGCACCCGCCACCACGCGACCGGGCGGGGTATCGATCCAGACGTAAGTCTCCCTGGTCTCATGGATAACGCCGAGACCCGATCTAACGTCCAGCACGTTCCGCTACTGCCCACACAGCAAGAGGCCCCGGGGAACAGAAGCAGCCGTTTCTAGTAGGCGTCATACAATGGTGACTACCAGGAGGTGGTCAGGGTGATCCGCAAGGACAGAAAATTCTATGTCAGCCTCGCAGTTCACGAACTTGTGCTCCGCGAACTGCAACGCGATCCTGAGCGTGTGCGTCGTTTGGGCATGAAAGCGGCAGCTGAACTCTGGCCTAAGGTCGGCGGACTTTCCAAGCAGTTGGTCGCAGAGTGGTACCGAAGCCTCGAAAGGCGAGACTGGAATCGGGTCCGCCGGTACTTGACTGCTGAGGACGAAATCTCAGTCGAAATGCGGAATCTTGCGCCGTTCACTGGTGTGGTCGACCAGGACGAGCGCAGGAAAGCTCTCGATCAGGTCTACGCTGAGGCTAAGTACGTTGAAGCGTGAGCAGCTGATCCATGCGATTCGAGCAGCGGCACAGATCGTGCAGCAGCGAGAACTTATCGTTATCGGCAGTCAAGCGATCCTTGGCAGTTTCTCTGAAGAGGAGCTGCCGCCGGAGGCCACTTACTCCAACGAAATTGACATAATGCCGCTGAATGACGACGACGCGGCCACACTCGCGAGAAAGCTGGACGTGATTGGCGAGTATTCCGATTTTCACGAGCAGCATCAGTTCTACGTAGATGGAGTGAGCAGAAGAACAGCTACTCTCCCAGCTGGTTGGGAAGACCGGCTGATCAGAGTCAAAGCCGGAAGTGTGATAGCAGAAGATGCATATGGGTACTGCGTTGAGCCCCACGACCTGTGCGTTGCGAAGCTGCTAGCGCATCGGCAGAAAGACAAGGCGTTCGTCGGGGCACTGGTCCGTGAAGAAATCGTTGACCCTAAGCTGCTGCGTCAACGTCTCATGGCTACGACACCGAAGCAGTATGACAACTATGACCATGCCATAAGCTGGGTCGATAGCCATATCAGGAAGCGGGAATCTGCCTCTTCTCCGTTGGTAAGCAATGAGCAGCAAGCATCCCTGGATCTGATCAACAGCCAGATGCGCAACCCAGGAACTCAGAGTCCAGGTATCCACTGATAGGTGGATCAGTGATGGGCAGTAGGCCATAATGGTGCCACCAAGAACCGCGCAGAGGGCGTACAGATGAGTGACCAGCGATCCGAGACGGGTACCACGCAGGCGGAGTCAAAGGCCGACCGGCTCTACCGCCAAGCCTGGGGTGATCCGCGGCCCAAGCCAGACTTCACCATGGATCCGGTGCACCTGTTCCTTCTGGTGGCCAGCGTACTGACTGCTGTCGGGACCACTGTGCTCAGCCTGCTGAATCCCTCGGAGGCCGCGCTGTGGGTTGTCGGCGGTGTCATGCTGCTGGTGCTGGGCATGGCCTGGTTGAGCTTCAAACCGCACTGGCTCAACTACCCGTACATGATTGAGCCGGAGAACGCCCAGCGAGCTTACCGGGTCGGCCAGCAGATGATGGTCCAGTCCACAGCTGCGGCCACCGTATGCCTCCTCGGGACGGCCTCGTCCTGGTTCGGCTGGGGTTTGGGGTGGCTGCTCCCGGTGGGGTCAGCACTGCTGATCGGAGCCTGCATCGCCGGCATCATCCGCTGCTTCCGCGCCCGCTGATCTGCATCAGCCCCTAGTGCACGCAAGGATGCGTGTGCCTCCGGTTGGTCCCACCCCGACCTGTCGCCACGAGAATGCCGCCGATGGTCAACGTGAGCTAGAGCGTTTTCAGGTACCGTGTCTTGACCCGCTGTAGATGTGGAAATGCTGATGCTTGGAATCTTGGTAACCACCGAGAGTGGTCAGGGGTGGGGACAGAGTCTCCAGGTAGGCTTCAGGGCATGCAACTGGATGACCTACGGCTCGACAAGCCGATCCTTGACGACGTGCCGGCCATCTTTGACATCTACAGCGATCCACGGGTTTGGACTCATTTGCCCTCCGGCCGCCATACCGAGCTGGAACAGACCGAATCGATGGTCCAAGGGTGGATCGGCAGATGGGAGCGAGACGGGCTGTCCTCCTGGATTGTGCGCGACGCCGGATCTGGAGCGGTCTTGGGCAATGTCGGGTGCTGGATCAATCATGATGCTTATTGGAATTTGGGGTATCGGCTCGACTACGGGGCCCAGGGAAGAGGCATTGCCAGTAGAGTCTCGGCTCTCGCGGTAAAGGAAGCTCGTGGGCTCCGCCCAGATTTACCGGTAGTAGCGATTCTCCTTGAGCACAACAAGGCTTCAGCCCGCGTGGCTGAGAAGGTTGGTCTCACTGTCCAACACCGTGGCCCCGATGCCGGGAATCCCGACCAGGACTCTGTGCGGCTGATAGCCGCCGATAGGCCGTTGTCAGAGTCGCAGATTCAAGCTGCTTTGGGCTGACACCTGACGGATTGAGCGTGAGCCGGACTGCACCGCCGGCTGATGCGGCAGGAGTCGGAAGCGACTGGAGCTGACCCCTGAACGCGGTCGAGTTCAAAAGTGGTCCGTAGACGGATTTAGGCTGGCGGCTATTCCAGGTGTTCGATGATCTCGTGGTCTGCGGGGTCTTCCCCGATCTCTTCCATCCAGGTGTTGAACGCCTCTCGCCCGGGTTCGGGGTCTTCGGCGTCGAGGACTAGGTGGACTGCCATGTCGTTGTCTTCCTGCGAGATCCCGTAGTAGGCCTGGAAGAGTTCTTGCTCCTCGGGCAGCTGGTCGTAGATGGGGTTGTTGGCTTGCAGGTTCTGCAGTTCGTCCCAGTAATCGTCGGTGGCTTGGGCTTGGCCAGCGAAGTAATCATCGTCCATGCGAATCTCTTCACCTAGTGGGGAGTTGGGCACCAGTTCGATATCCAGCTCGGTGACTCTCTCGGGACTTAGCTGGTGGGTGTGCTCGTAGGCGTCAAAGTGCAGGCGCTCTACCCGGATGGTCACGGTGGAGTCCTCCAGGGTGTAGGTTGCAGTGTCGGTGTGACCGATGGGGTCTCCATTATCGAAGTAGACCAGAACGTCCTCGGGCAGGGTGGTGATCTGCACCTGATATTCAGCTGAGGGCCTGAAGAAGAGGAAGTACGCGCCCACGGTGAGCACACCGGCTACCAGCAGGAAGAACAGGGTCAGGACGATGGTGTTGGCGTGCTTAGACATAGCGGGCTCCTTTATCCGGTGAACCGAGCGACCAGGTAGGGGTGGCCACCGATGGTCAGCATGACGCTGTGACCGCTGGGAGGACGGGTGTGCAGTGATGCGCCCACAGCACTGCGGTAGCGCTCGGGAGCGTCGCTGTCTTCACGCTCACCTGTGTAGAAGTAGATGTGGCCGTAGTTGGTGCCACCGATGTCTTGGACCAGAATGTCTCCGGGTTCCAGATGCCCCTCGTGCTCAACGTAAAAGGTCTCCCACTTGGAGCTATCCTGAACGTAGGTGAACATGTTGCAGGTGCAGCGGGCAGGGAAGTCCGGGTCCACCTCGCTGGCCTGGATCACCGTGGCGACATAGACCCCGCAGTCGGTGAAGTAGGCGGTGTTGATCGGGATTCCGTTACGGTCCGCGTGTTCCTCAGCTGCTTCAACATACTCAGGACGGGCTACATCTTCTCCGTGACGGGGCGCGGCGCTGAACGGAACGGCTACCCGGTCCTCCCAGGCTAATCCCATCGCGGTCTCTACGATCTCTCCCTCAGCCACACCAGCGGCAGAGGAACCACCACTGCTGTCTTCATCCGAGTCACTGTCGTCACTGCTTGAATCAGGAGCACCATCTCCCTCTTCATCAGGAGGCAGCACAGCGATGAACAGAACAGCTGCAAGGGCGCCAAAGATGCCAATGAAAGCGAGGATCGGCAGACAGCCGATGCGTAGTGCTGAGGTCAATGTCGCTCCTCAAAGATAGGGCTGGCCCCCTCCGGCAGGAGGGGACTGTGGCAGAGGGGGCCAGCCAGCATGTGATTGAGCCTTAGCTCTTGGACTGACGGCCCCGGGCGAACCCGAAGAACCACACCAGCCCGGCAGCAAGTGCTAGGAACAGTGCGGCAAGCCCGCCGGCCACCCAGCTGACAGCGGAGACCCGCTCGTTGGGCTCAGCCGCTTGGGGCTCATCGGCCTCATCCTCGGATGCGCTCTCGTCCTGCTCATCCTCCTGGGGGGAGGGGCTTTCAGAGGCATCGTCTACGTCAGAGTCTTCCTCCTGGTCCTCGGAGGCAGCTTCTTCGTCCTCGTCAGGTTCGATGGGATCAGACCCTGGGGTGGAGAACTCTTCAGGCTCGGTAGCTGCTGGCAGCTCGTTCTGGCCCTGTGCAGCCTCGATGGGGTCAGATCCCGGTGAAGCGTCCAGCCCAGAGGCTTCTGGCTGCTGGGCCTGGTCTCCGGTCTCTACGGTGGTGTCGGTGTCCCCGGAGGCTACAGGCAGTTCCTCCCCGGTGTTCTCAACAGGGCTGGAAGAACCGTCGTCCTGGGAGCCGCCGGCTTCCAGGTTCGACTCCTCATCGACCGAAGAGTCACCCTCTTCTTCTGAGTCGTCCTGCTCATCGTCGGTACCGCCAGCGGGGCCACGGTCAGGATCAGTCTCGTTTCCACCCCCATCACCGGGGCCAGGCTCTGGCTCGGGCTGAGGCTCGGGCTCAGGTTCTGGCTCTGGCTCTGGCTCGGGCTGAGGCTCGGGCTCAGGTTCTGGCTCAGGCTCGGGTTCGGGGTCTGGGTCGGGGGCCGGTGGGGTGAATGTGAATGTCCACTCCCGGTATTCCGGTCCTCGGAATCGGTAACCCTCAGCCGGTTCGGCGGTGATGGTCAGTCCACCCTCTGGGATCTCCACAACGCCAGGTCCGTGAGAGTAGATCACACCCTCGATCTCGGGGATGGTGACCTGGTTGAAGCCGCTGATGTAGGGCGGCTGCGGGGAGACCGTCACCGGCTCAGGCTCTGGCTCGGGTTCCGGGTCGGGCTCTGGGCTGTAGTGCTCGTAGGGCCACTCGGTCTGGGCGTCCTCGGGGAAGACGTAGCCCTCGGCCGGTTCAGCGGTGATGGTCAGTCCATCCTCGGGGATTTGTACGGCTCCTGGGCCGTGGCTGTATTCGACACCAGGGGCGAGGGGGACGATCACGAGGTTTGTACCCGGAACGCGCTCTGGGCTGATCGGGGAGACCTCGACCAGTTCAGGTTCGGTGAAGTCATATGCCCACTCGGTCTGTGCGTCCTCGGGGAAGACGTAGCCCTTGGCTGGTTCAGCGGTGATGGTTAGGCCCTCCTCGGGCACATCTACCTCTCCAGGTCCGTGGCTGTACTTCACGCCCTCAACCTCTGGGACAGTCACAGTGTTAGCGGCTGCATCGTGTGCAGGATCTTCAGGGGTGACTTCTTCTAGCTGAGGCTCGGGCTCCTCAACGGTGACTTCCACACTGGCCGCGTATTCGTCGGGTCCGTAGGCGAAGATCGTGTACTGCCCGGGCTGAAGACCCAGCGACTCTGCCACATCAGTAGACGCAGTGCCCTCGGCGTCGGTGGTCACAGTGGTCTGGGTGCCGTTCTGCGCGATGGTGTACTCCGCCTCCGGCTGGCCCCCGGTGATAGTCACCACCGATCCCTCAGCAGAGAGTTCAGGATCGAAGTAGCCGCCGTCCCAGGGGATCTCCACAGTGGTGGACCCGACGACGTTGCCCTCAGAGTCGGTGATGGTCGCAGTATGGGTGCCGGGGCCGGTGTTCCAGAACTCTTCATCGACATCCATTGCTCCGGTGCCGTCTTCACCCACAGGGAAGCTCGCACTGCCCACAGGAAGCAGCTCACCTACCAGCTCCAGGGTGTAGGACTCCTCAGGATTCAGCCCTGAAGCTCGGACGATAGTTCCCTGAGACCACACTTCCGGCTCCACTTCAGGCTCTGGCTCCGGCTCGGGTTCTGGCTCTGGCTCTGGTTCCGGGTCGGGGTCCGGCTCAGGCTCTGGTTCCGGTTCTGGCTCGGGTTCTGGCTCAGGCTCCGGCTCTGGTTCCGGTTCTGGCTCAGGCTCCGGCTCAGGTTCCGGTTCTGGCTCGGGTTCTGGCTCAGGTTCCGGTTCTGGTTCTGGTTCGGGAACTATGGCTGTGTAGTCGAATGTCCAGCTGGTCTGTGTTTCCTCGGGGAAGACGTAGCCCTCGGCTGGCTCTGCGGTGATGGTCAGTCCGCCCTCGCCAATCTGGAGGGCACCAGATGAGGAGTAGATCACGCCCTCCACTGCTGGGACGGTCACAAGGTTGGCCCCGGGGTCATGGGAGGGGGCCTGAGGCTCAACGACCACCAGCTCAGGCTCCGGTTCGGGGTCGGGTTGGGGATCTTGTGTGGGGCTTTCCTCCAGGGGGATGATCTGTTGGTTAGGGCCCTCCTCTTCCTGGTCTGCGTGGGCTGCTGCAAGTCCGGCGGGGAACGTCAGCCCGACGACTACAGCTGCTGTCAGACTGCGGCGGGTCGCTGAGGATGTGTGCTTGTGCTTCGGGCTCATGAGATACCTCCGGTTGATTGGCCCAGTACGGTCACTGATCCATCTGCTTCCCGGATCACGATGGTGCCGTCTCCGGTGTAGCCGATGATTCGCTTCTGTTCTGTGTAGGTTTCGTTCTCGACGGTGAAGCGGCGGCCGTCGGACGTTTCGGTCACTGCCGCTGGACCTAAGCCAGCGGAGAATGTGGTGTTCTCACCGGCGTAGGAGGCCAGCGCTCCAGTGCTCAGGTCAAAGGCGTAGGGGCCGACCAGCGCCAGTCCCATACCCCGGGCGATCTCCCATCCGGTGATCTCTTTCGGGGCAGGGACAAAGGCTGCTGCCGGTGCTTCATCTTCGCCGGCGTCCAGGGGATGGACCCCCAGGTAGCTCTCCCCCTCGACCTCCCACAGAGCCAAGGACTGGCCGTGGCCCACTGAGAGGTGACGGGAGAACACTGCCTCAGGTGTCGGTGCGATGAGCCGTATATCGGCAGCCTCCAGGTCTTGCTCGGATTCCTCGGACTCAAACGGGATGAGCACCACTCGGGGTGAACCTGGTGCTACCTGGATCAAGTGCTCTACATCAGCTGCCGGTGTGATCAGCTCTGGGTTACCAGTCAGCTCCACGGGATCTTCTTCACCGAAGACCAGAGCGTAGTGGGTCTCGTCCTCGGTCAGGATCGGGATCTGGCCGGTGACCGCCACAGTTGCGTCCTCGCTCAGGGGCCAGGACTGGACCTCACCCTCTGCATCAATAGCTATGAACTCATCCCCGGTGCGGAATCCCACCGCCGGTGAGCCAGCTATGACGTGCTCGACGGTCCACTGGATCGGCTCATCAAGTTCTACTGTGGCGATCTCATCCCCGGTGAGGGTGTCGTAGAGCCGCAGCTCTGAGTCATAGACCGAGACCACACCGGCGGAGAACCAGCTGAGGGTCTGGGCCTCAGCTGCTGGAAGACCCCAAAGCTGGTGGCCATAGACCTCATCCAGGGCTTCATCAGCAGAGGTGGGTGCCGTGAGGCTGGTGGCCCAGTCTGCTTGGTCTTCAACACTGGGTGCCTCTGGCTCCGGGGCCGAAGCAGATGAGGTGGAATCGCCCCCTACGGTCTGCCACAGCACAAGAACGATCACCAGCAGGAATCCTGCTGCTGCTGAGCCGATAAGGATCAGGGTGCGCCGGTTCGGACGCGTGGGGGACTTCTCAGGCACCGTAGCTGCTTCGTGGTCTCCAGGGGCAGCATCGAGAACATGCTCGGCCGGGCCGTCTTCATCCGAGGACGGTGCTTCTGTGCGGATAGCTTTCTGAGTCCGGTTCCCCACCAGAGCCCCAGCAGGTACCTCTTCCGTGGCAGCAGCCGGCTGATGGGCTGGCTCTTCTACCGGATCTGGAGAAGCTGCACTCTGCGGGGAAGCATCGGGTGACGGGTAGGGAATCAGGTGCTGGTGTGCCTGCTGGTCTGGCTGCTCATCGTCAAAAGGCTCAGGGGTAAAGACCTGCGGGACGAACCCGGGAAGCTCGGAGGTAAGGACCAACTCGATCAGATGCCGGTTTGCCAGGTTCTGGGCCGCCCGAATGTAAGCGGCCATGAAAAACTGCCCATAGGCGGCCACGGAACTGCCCACTGACGGCCAGTAGA
>NZ_WRPM01000052.1 GCF_009758175.1 Nesterenkonia alkaliphila | reverse complement strand
ACTCGCCTGAGCGGTAGCAGGAACCGTTATCGGTCATCACCGCGGTGACGTCGACTCCGATGCCGGAGCCTGATGCTCCTATTGTGTGTCAAGCTGCGGTGAGCCATTTTTCGTAACGGGTTGTCAGCGCTGGCTGGGGCCGGGTTCGGCGCTCGATTTCTGATAGGCGTGCCGGTTTGGTTTTCAAGGCTTCGGCGGCGTCGGTTAGGGTGATCTGCTTCTGGGTGCGCAGTGCCCTGAGGTCGGTACGTTCGGGCGTGGTCCGGTGGAGCAGTACGTGGTGGATTTCGCGGGCGATGGCGCGTTTGAGGCAGCGCAGGATGTCTTTCTTCGAGAGGTTCTCCGCACGTCGGCGCTCGACGTAGGCGCGGGTGCGGGGGTCGTGGCGCATACGGACCAGAGCGATCCGGTGCAGGGCGGAGTTGGCTTGGCGGTCCCCGCCGCGGTTGAGCCGGTATCGGTGGGTCTTTCCGGAGGAAGCGGGGATGGGCGAGGCGCCGCAGAGGTGAGCGAACTTCGCTTCTGTGGTGATCCGGTCAGAGTTGTCGCCGGCGGTGACCAGCAGTTGAGCGCTGGTCACGGTCCCGGAGCCATATACCTCCAGCATGCCGGGGTTGATGGCGGTGACCAGTTGGGTCATTTGGTCCTCGAGCTGGTCGGCTTCGGCGTGAAGACGCTGATAGTCGCGGGCAAGCAGGCGCATGGTGTGCTTTGCTGCGGCAGCCGGATCAGTCATCATGGTGCCGGGCCGGGACGCTGCAAGAGTGTCGATCAGCGTCGGTGTTGTCAGGGACCGAAGCGGTTCCCGAACTGTTTCGGGAGCTGTGACCAGCAGGGACTTGATCACTGTGATCATCCGGGAGGCGGCGCCGATGAGATTGCGGCGGGCCACCAGCAGGTAGCGCAATGCTTCCACCGGTGAGCCGGTATGCTTCGGGATCGAGGTGCCGTCACCGGTGAGGACTTGGCGGGCCGCGGCGATAGCATCGATGGGGTCGGATTTGCCGTCCATGCGCCGCACCTGCCGGGTCGGGCGCAGGACCTCCAGGACGCTGAACCCTTGGGCCAGCAGTGTCCGGGCCAGCTCAGCGCCGTAGGAGTTGGTGCCTTCGACACCAACTGCGGCCAGTCCCTCGACCTCGTGGAGGCGTGTGAGCAGGGCAGCGTGGCCGCGCCGGTCAGTAGTGAACTCCTCGGTGAACTCGACGGCACCCTGGGCTGTCAGCACCGCCAGGGTGTGGGTCTCACTGTGGGTGTCGACCCCGGCAACAGGGCCAGCGGTCACTGGATTGGTATTCATCATCGTCTCTCTTCGTTTGGGCTCTGGGCACATGGGCGGGACGGTTGCCTAGAGCCAGACAGGACGCTGATGAGACGCGTACACTCAGAAATGTCACTTTCAGGTGTCGGTTACGCTCCTATGAGGTCATGACCCCAGGCGAACCGAGCCAGGGCCTGGGAGCCGGAGGGCAGATCAAGCTAAGGACAGACCCCAAGTCACTGGGGTCGTCAGTCAAATCAAGAGTCACTCCGACTCCCAGGCTCTTACCATTATCAGCGTCAAATCAATTGAGACTTGGCGTGCTTGTGTGAGCTTGACTAGTTTTGGGTGATCTGGCCTCGGGGTCGTTGATCGTGGCCCGCTGCGGCAGGCGCGGTGGATAGGGGCGGCGGTGGAACCGTTCGGGGTGGGCAGCATAGGCGGCATCGAGGGTTTGCTGCCGCTGGTCCTGGATGATCTCGGCGGTGCCGGTGTGAACGCTGATCGGGGTGTGTAGCCCGATCCCGGAATGCCGGTGAATGTGGTTGTACCAGTAGGTGAACGTGTTCATCCATGCCCTGGCCTCCCCGATCGAGGCGAACCTCTCGGGGTAATCGGGGGTGTATTTCATCGTCTTGAACTGGGACTCGCTGTAAGGGTTGTCGTTGCTGGTCCGGGGCCGGTTGTGGGACCGGGTGACATCCATATCGGTCAGCAGTGACGCCAAGGGTTTCGAGGTCATCGCCGCACCCCCGTCAGCGTGCAGCCACCCTGGAGCTTGTCCTTGTTCGGTGATGGCCTCGGCGACCAGGTCGGCGGCCAGTTCCCCGTCCTCGAAGGCCTCGACCCGCCAGGCCACTACGCACCGGGAGTAGATATCGAGGACCACATAGGCGTGGTACCAGCTCCCTTTCGCTGGGCCTCTCATTTTCGTGATGTCCCAGGACCAGACTTCATTGGGTCCGGTGGCCACCAGCTCGGGGATCTTCCTGGGTGGATGAGTCGCCTGGGCTCGGCGCTCACCGTTGAGCTTATGGGCGGCGAGGATGCGGTGCATGGTCCGTTCTGAGCACCAGTACCGGCCGGCATCCAGCTCTCGGGCCCATACCTGGGCTACCGAGAGGTCGGAGTACTCGGGGCTGGTCAGTACCCCAAGGATCTCGGCGCGTTCGGCTTCAGTGAGCTCTGCGGGGTGCTGAGCCTTCGGATGGGGCCCATACATCTTTGGCTTGGGATTGGCCTGGCGGTGATGGGTGGCCCTGGACCGGCCCACCAGGGCACAGGCCATTACGATCCCCACCAGCACCGCCAGCAGGGTCGCGGTCTCAGCCTGCCAGCTCCGCCACGCCGCGGCGGTCAGGGCCTGTCCTTCTTGGAGAGCGCTTCCAAAAACGCGACACCTTTTCCCAACACTTCCAACGCCTCCTCCCGCTTGGCGATGGCCTTATCCTTCTTCGCCGACTCCGCCTCCAGCTTGGCGACCTGCTTCTCCAGCTCAGCGATCCGTGCCTGCTCAGGCGTCTTCTTCCCGCGGCGGGGCTTGGGCGTGCTCACCCTGCCCAGTGTTCCGGCTTCCAACTGCTCACGCCACCTTTTGACACTGGCGTCATAGAGTCCCTCCCGGCGCAGTACCAGACCCTTGGACCCAGTCGGGGCCGCCTCGTACTCCGCGAGGATGCGGCGCTTGTACTCGGTGCTGGAATGCCGGCGGACCGGACGGCCTTCCCGCGGCCCTGCAGCCGAGATGCTCTCGGAGCTCTCATCAGTGGCCACCGCAGTTTCTTTGGTGGTGATCGTCATGCTGGGTTCCTCTTCCTCAATGGGGCGCCCCAGCCTCGTAACCATCAGCCCGGGTGTCTCACCTCAGTCTGACGGATAGGGTGCTGTTGAAGAAGGCCCTGGCTCGTTTCCAGAACCCTGCGGCGGTGTGTTTCTTTTCATCGT
>NZ_WRPM01000051.1 GCF_009758175.1 Nesterenkonia alkaliphila | reverse complement strand
GACCAGCCAAGGATGCGGGATATTAAATCCGGGAAGTGGTCATCAAACTCTGACGCACCAAGGGTGATGAGGGCCGGCTGGCGGTGATCCATAACGGGATTATTGAGAACTTCGCGGAGCTGAAGCAGAAGCTTCTGGCTGAGGGTGAGGTTTTTGAGTCCCAGACGGATACTGAGGTGGCGGCGAAGCTGATCGGCCGGCACTACCGGGCTGTTGGGGATCTGACCGAGGCGATGCGTCTGGCCTCCAATGAGTTGGAGGGTGCCTTCACCCTGTTGGCGGTCCACGCTGAGGTCCCGGACCGGGTGGTGGCTTCGCGCAGGAACTCACCCCTGGTGGTGGGTCTGGGTGAGGGGGAGAACTTCCTGGGATCTGATGTCTCCGGGTTCATTGATTTCACCCGTGAGGCGGTGGAGCTGGAGCAGGACCAGATCGTCACCATCACTACCGGGGAGGTGGCGATCATCAACTTCGACGGCACCCCGGCGCAGGGCAAGCGGTTCCATATTGATTGGGATGCCTCTGCTGCGGAGAAGGGCGGGTATGACTCCTTTATGGAGAAGGAGATCAATGAACAGCCCAAAGCGGTCGAGGACACCTTGTTGGGCCGTACTGATGCTGAGGGCCGGTTGGCTTTGGATGAGCTGCGGATCTCTCCTGAGGAGTTGAAGCAGACCTCGAAGATCATTGTGCTGGCCTGCGGCACTGCTGCCTATGCCGGTACGGTGGCGAAGTACGCGATTGAGCATTGGACCAGAATCCCGGTAGAGGTGGAGCTGGCCCATGAGTTCCGGTACCGGGATCCGATCATTGATCAGACCACCCTGGTGGTCTCGATCTCTCAGTCCGGGGAGACCATGGACACCCTGATGGCGGTGCGCTACGCCAAAGAACAGGGCGCCCGGACCCTGTCGATCTGTAATACCAACGGTTCGACGATCCCTAGGGAGTCGGATGCGGTGCTGTATCTGCATGCCGGCCCGGAGATCGCGGTGGCCTCCACCAAGGCGTTCTTAGCGATGATCGCAGCCTCGTATTTGTTGGGCCTGTATCTGGCGCAGCTGCGCGGTCAGCTGTTCTCCGGGCAGATCAGTGACATCCTGGCGGATCTGCATAAGATCCCATCGAAGATCCAAACCATCCTCGACGGTGCAGGCTCGATCAAAGCCCTGGCCCGGGATATGGCGCAGAGCCCCAGTGTGTTGTTCCTGGGCCGGCATGTGGGATTCCCGGTGGCGATGGAAGGGGCGCTGAAGCTCAAAGAGCTGGCCTATATCCATGCTGAGGGTTTTGCTGCCGGTGAGCTCAAGCATGGTCCGATCGCTCTGATCGAGGAGGGCCAGCCGGTGTTCGTGGTCGTGCCCTCACCGCGGGGCAGGGACTCCCTGCACTCAAAAGTGGTCTCCAATATCCAGGAGGTCCGGGCCCGGGGAGCGAAGACCATCACCGTGGCAGAAGAAGGTGATACCGCGGTCAATGAGTTCTCCGAGAACGTGTTCTTCGTCCCTGAGACCCAGCCGCTGCTGATGCCGCTGCTGACCACCGTGCCCCTGCAGATCTTCGCCTGCGCACTGGCCTCGGAGAAGGGCTACGACGTCGACCAGCCCCGCAACCTCGCCAAATCCGTCACCGTCGAGTGAGAGGCACAGATGAAGTTATTTGGGACGGACGGAGTCCGTGGTCAAGCCAACGGGCTTCTGACAGCAGAACTAGCACTCAAACTGGCACAGGCCGCAACCGTTGTTTTGGCCCCACAGCAGCAAGCGGAGGGGAAGCGGCCCACAGCAGTCGTTGCCCGCGATCCCAGGGCATCGGGAGAGTTCATCTCTGCTGCTGTAGAAGCGGGCTTAGCCTCCTCAGGAGTCGATGTCTACGATGCCGGCGTATTGCCGACACCTGCAGCTGCCTTCTTAGTTGCTGATCTGGGTGCTGACTTCGGAGTGATGATCTCAGCATCCCACAATCCCGCTCCTGACAACGGGATCAAGTTCTTAGGGCGGGGCGGGAACAAGCTTGATGACGGTCTCGAAGCCGCCATCGAGGCGCAGATGGCCGAGCCCGTCCTCTTGCCCACCGGGGCGCAGGTTGGGCGCATCAGAAGATTCTCTGATGCTGAAGACCGGTACATCGTGCACCTGCTTCAATCCCTGGAGGGGGTCTCCCTGAAAGGGATGAAGATTGTGCTCGACTGCGCTCACGGAGCAGCAAGCGGCTGTTCCCCAGAGGCATTCTCCACGGCCGGCGCTGACGTGGTGGTGATCGGTGCCGAACCAGACGGGTTGAATATTAATGAAGGCTACGGCTCCACCCATCTAGAGAATCTCCAGGAAGCTGTGGTGGCCCACCAGGCGGATCTGGGCATCGCCCATGATGGAGACGCTGACCGCTGTTTGGCGGTTGACCACACAGGAGCCGTGGTCGACGGTGACCACATCATGGGGATCCTCGCCATTGCACTCAAAGAAGCAGGAGCGCTCAGGGACGACACATTAGTGGTCACTGTGATGAGCAATCTCGGGCTCAAGCTCGGAATGGCCGAGGCTGGGATCCAGACAGTGGAGACAGCGGTCGGGGATCGCTACGTGTTAGAGGCAATGCGTAGGGGCGGGTACTCACTGGGCGGCGAACAGTCTGGTCATGTGATCCTCAGCCAATATGCCACCACGGGAGACGGAGTGCTCACAGGCATGCAGTTGGCTGCCAGAGTTGCCTCGACCGGGAAGCCCCTCAAACTGCTCGCCGAGCAAGCCCTGACACGGCTTCCCCAGGTGCTGATCAACGTCAAAGGGGTAGACAAAGCGAAGGTCAAGACTCACCACGCAGTCCAGGCCGCAGTTCAGACCGTAGAGTCTCGCTTGGGGGAGAAGGGACGGGTGCTGCTCCGTCCCTCAGGTACGGAACCCGTAGTCCGGGTCATGGTTGAAGCCCCGACCGCCGCCCTCGCTGAAGCCGAGTCCCAAGCACTTGCGGACATTGTCAAGAGCGAACTCGCCCTCTGAGGGCATAGGAGGTAAGTGGGTGTCCGAGCTCTGGCCGAACCACTTTCAGGTAGATGTTGTCCGCGAAGCATTCGGCCCCCGGTTGGCGGGTTACACCATTGCCCTCGAAGCCTGGCGGCGCGGACTGCGGGTCCGCTTCTTCGACAGCAACCTGCGAAAATTCGAGATCACCGATGGCAAGCGGAAGATCAAGTTCGATAAATCGCGCCCCCATCTCACCACTAGTGAAGCCGTGAAGATCGAGCAGGACAAACACCTCACCTCCACTTACCTGAGCAAAGCAGGGGTCCCGGTTCCCAACAGCTGGATCATCGACCCCACTGCAGAGGACGCGGAACAAAAGCTCAGACACCTCGTAGCAGAAGCCGGATACCCGGTGGTGCTCAAGCCGCTCCGCGGCAGCATGGGGCGCGATGTGTACACCAACCTTCGTACCGAGGAGCAGCTCCTCGAGACCTACCGTCACTTGAGAGAGAACACCGCCGCCCCCAAACTCATCCTCGAACAGCATTTCACCGGAGAGGACTATCGGGTGCTCGTGGTCGGGGACCGACTGGTCGCAGCATGCTTGCGGAAACCCGCCAATGTTACGGGCGACGGGACGAGCACCATTGACGAGCTCATCAAGGCCAAGAATGCTGTGCGGCGGAATAACCCCTATCTCTGCAAGAAGCCGATCACCCCTGACCGAGAAGTCCACGAGTATCTGGCGAAGCAAAACTACACTCTGACGAGCATCCCAGCGGAAGGAATCCCGGTCCAGCTCCGAGGCAAGGCCAATGCCAGCCAAGGCGGGGACAGCATCGACAAGACTGCAGAGATCCCGGCAGCGGTCAAAGACGCGGCAGTCCGTGCCGTTGCGGCTATTCCGGGGCTCGCCATTGCTGGGGTCGACATTCTCTACGATGCCCGCCGAAGCCCTGTTGAGGACAGCTTCCGCGTCATCGAGCTCAATTCCCGCCCTGAGATCGAGATCAATATGTATCCCTGGGAAGGTTCCGGTCAGGACGCGCCACAACACATTCTCGATGTCTTCTTCCCAGACACCAGACGTTCGGCAGACAGTGGTATGGAGAAACTAGCGCTCGACCTGGAGCAGCTCCTTGCGCCGCTTAAAGGAGCATCCGCAGAGCAGGTCCTGGTGCGTAAGAAACCCACCCACAACTATCCTGTGCGCAGCTGGTACCGGCATGGGCTGAGCTCGCCGCTCAGCGCGGACAAGAGGAACAGGATCTACTTGGCTGCCCGACAAGCATCAGTCTCAGGACGTATATGGGCCGAGGGGAACTCCGGATATCTGGCGCTGTTCGGCACTGAGGACCGAGTCCAGAAGTTCATTCGGTTGGCCGATAAGCACCTGCACCTCGATCACAGCTCAGCGCAGCACTGGACAGGTGTTGTCACACAGGGCTTCCGCATCGACGGCTGAACCTCTCTCAGGTGCAGTGCGGATGCTCAGCGATTGAAACGCGCACGGACCCCGTTCACTCCGCGCTTCAACCGCTGTAGAGCGGAAGCCTCATCGTCGTGCTGCCGGGACTCCAGCTGTTCGCGCAGCTCCAGCGACTCCGACTCAGCCTGTGCCAACTTCTTCTTGAGCCGAGCGATCTCTTGCCGCCTGCTCTTGAGCAGACTGTTGGCCTTGGAGATGCGCTTCCTGAGACTCTGCACTTCAGCCCAGGTGCGTGTGGTGCCTGACTGATAGGCACTGAGCGGTAGGTCATACGTGGGCTCCTCCCACTGCTTGCCGTTGAGCGGATACTCCAACAGCCGGGGTTCCATACGGCGGATCAGTTCCCGGAAGAGGGTCAGCTGGACCCGGTCCAGCTCGGGAACTGAGAGCATCAGCCGAATCATCCGGCGTGAGCCGAAGAGCTGGTATGTATCGAAAGTGACGTCAGACTCTACAATATGAGCGTGATTCCAGTTCGCCACCCGATGCTCCCAGAGGAACAAATCCGTCATCCGGTAGCCAGAGGGCACAGAACGCAACTGAGTGGTGTCGATGTACTCCTGGAACGCTTCCTCGCCCAGTTCCCACCACGAGTCGTCCAGGGGCCGGTCCGCGTCTTTCCCCCGTTTGGTCAGGCTTGCCATCCGCCGGGCCGAGAGCTCCAGGGACTCGGAGAAGTGCAGCATCGTGGCGAAGTGCCATTTGCCGACGCCGTTGATCTGCCCGCGGATGTGCAGCGAATCATGTGGAAGGTGGGAATGGTAGACCCACGAGATCACCGTATTGGACCGCCGGGAGCTCAGCTCACGCAGCACCTCCACATACTCTTTGGGCGGTTTCTCGGCAGTGTTCAGGTCAAACATCTGATGGGGAAGCCCGAGATCCGCAGACATCGTGGCGGCCAGTTTGTCCCGGTGCAGTTCCCGGCTCTGCCTTCCGGAGCCCAACGCCTTGGTGTAGGTGAAGACCTCCACGGACTCCTTACCTGAGGCGCCCGCAAACGCAGCCAAAGAGCTCCTGGAGTCGATGCCTGCACTGGCGGAGACCACAATCTTCCGGCTGCTCTCCAGCAGCACCTCCACCTGCTTCTCCAGCACAGGCTGCATCAGGTCGGCAGCCTGTTCCACCGTCAGCGGCTCATAGGGCCGTGGGCCGATTCGAGTGACCTCACCTGTGCCCAGCTCCAGTTCCGTGTTGGGGGTCAGCAGCCACACGCTCTCGTAGGGGGTGGTGCGACCGGGGAAGTCCTGGTTCTTCGGCTGGCTCAGCCACTTGGTGAACCGGCTTGGTTTCCGCTTCAGAGTGCGGCCCACAAGATTGACGTGGGAAGAGATCAGTGTGGCCTGCTCATCATGGAAGATGGAGCGCGAGGCGATCGCGTCAGTCTGAGCCCGGACGAGGTTGTGGACGCGGTCTAGCACCACGAACTGCCCGAACATCTCCTCCAGGATGTCCAGATACTCGTCACGGGATGACCGCAGCGCTTCCAGCAGATGGGCAGCGATCCTGCCGAGATCAGTCGTGGCGAGATTCGGGTCCAGGGCATGACCGCACAGCAGGACTTCATGATCGCCTGATGACGCCACCGCAAGGGTGACCCGGGGATCCCATCGGAAAGTTCTTCCAGCGAATGTCCGCTCTCTCCAGAAGCTCGGGACATCAGGGCTGAGGTTCTCAGGGTGCAGGACATAGCCCCGTGCGTACCGCAGATGCGAGAAGTCGGGCTGAGCGGGGATTGTTTTGGGGGCCGCTGGGTGCAGATCGACGGAATGTTCGTCCCTGACGTTATCGGGCATGTATTCTCCTCAGCGTGCGCCTTTACCGTGCCAGTCTAGAGGGCCTTCAGTCGAACCAGCGTCTCCTGCAGTACTACGCTGGGCTGGGCCGGTTGCAGCCCACAGCCCTGGAACGCACTGCCTTGAGGGCGGAGTCCGTCCATATGCGAGAGATCCTGGCCTATCGTGCCACTGAGGGACGGACCACATATACCGCGCTGGTGCAGCACGTGCTCCAGGGAGAGACGCTGGAGGAACTCAGCAATTATGAGGCCGTGGCGAGCCTGGCTTGGGTGGTTGCCCTGCAGAACAGTGAACAGGAGGATACCGCTGTTGCCGTCGGGCTCCTGGAGTATGTTCTACCCCGGTGGCCGCGGGACCAGGTGCCGGACTACCGGTACCACCGGCTGCTGGCCGAACTGTATTTCGAACAGGGGAACACCACGGCTCTGAACTCCCTCCTCACTGAGTTTCCAGGGGTGCGCCGGTACTTCCACGGATACATTCCCGTGGACGCTCAGAACCCCTTCGCAGGGAGCCGGCCGGCGAGGCAGAGATCCTTTGAGAAGTGGCTGAACGGATTCAACCGCATGTTCACCGAGAACGGTCTGATGCCAGTGCACCTGAGCGACGGTCCGGAGGAGCCCTTCAACCGGCTGCGCACAGACTATGGGCCGACGGTGGGGGAGCGGGGGCCCAGGGTAAGCGTCATTATGACCTCGTATAAGCCGGTGAGAGAGGACATCATCCAGTCAGCCCGGTGCATCCTCAACCAGACTTGGGCCGATCTGGAACTCCTCGTCGTCGATGATGCTTCACCGGATGAGTACGGGCCGATCCTCGACGATCTAGAGAACTTGGACCCGCGGGTCAAGCTCATCCGCCTGGAGGCCAACGGGGGAACCTACCGGGCCCGCAACGCTGCCCTCGAACACGCCACCGGTGAGTTCATCACCGGACAGGACGCCGACGACTGGTCGCACCCCCAACGGATCGAAACCCAGGTCAAACAGCTACTGCGCCACCCTGGCACACCGGGCAACCAGGTCTACACGGTCAATATCAGCTCCGAGCTGGTGCGAATCCGGCGCGGCTACCACCCCTTCATCCCCAGCGCTCCGACCCTGATGGTGCGTGCCGAGATCATGCAGGAACTGGGCGGATATCTGCCAGCACGCAAAGCAGCCGACAATGAGCTGCGAGGCCGGGTCGCCGCCTACGCCGGCGCCACAATCGAGGTCATCCGGCTCCCACTGATCCTGATGCGGATTCTGCCGGACTCCCTCTCCCGCGCAGACTTCCGCCCCGGCTGGCAGCACCCGGCCCGCCGCGCCTTCTGGAGCGCATACCGCACCTGGCACCGCAGTGCCCCCCGCGAGGAGCTCAGGGCAGGAGGGAACGAAAGATTCCCTATCCACGTGCCTGCCAGGTTCACCCGGCCACCTGCGGAGCAGCTCTCCACGGATGTGGTGTTCTTGGCCGATCTCTGTGGTGACGGAGGCCTGCAGTCCAGCCTGGTGGACGAAATACAGGCGCTGAAGAGTTCCGGGCTGAGTATTGGAGTGATGCATATGGAGAACGCCCAGCATCTCGCCACGGGTGCCAGGCGGTACCACCGGCCCGTCCAAGAGATGGTCTCAGCCGGAGAGATCCTCCACGTGCTGCCGGACGAAGAGTTCCATCAGGTAGGACTGCTGGTGGTCCGCAGCCCGGAGATTCTGCAGTTCATGCCCCGCGGGTCCAGCGCATTCACCCCCGGGCACCTATGGACTGTGGCAGAACGCCCGCCCGAAGAGGAACCTGTCACCTATCTGCCCGAGGCCTGCGCCCAGCACGCAGAGGAATTCTTCGGCACCCGACCACAGTGGGCGGCCACCTCTACCGAGGTGCGGGAGAGACTCCACGAGCGCCTCCCAGCCGAGGATGTCCGCCAGCAGCCCTACCTGGCTCCCTTCAGGCCCGCCCCCTACCGGGCCCCGCGGCGACGCCCCCGCAGCCTGCGGCCGGTCATCGGCGGCTGGGCCGGCCCGCTCCCCGAAGAATGGCCGAATGATCCCTCCGAAGCAGAGCTGCTGTGGCCCACCGACGGCAGCGCGGAAGTCCGGCTCTACGGGGACGCCGCCCCTGCGGCGCGGATCCTCTTTGGGCACCAGCTGCCGGCTGAATGGGTCGCCTTCCCTCCCGAAGAGACCCACCGATGGGCCTATTACCGATCCCTGGACTTCTTGGTGCACTACCCCTCATACCCGGTCTTTGCGCCGGAGAGGCCGGTGCTGGAGGCACTGGCCTCGGGGCTGGTGACGATCCTGCCGCCTAGGCACCGACCATTGTATGGGGAGGCGGCGGTGTACGCAGAACCTGCTGAGGTCCCACATATTGTTCAGGAGTACTGGAATGATAGACAGCTGTACAGTGCGCAGTCCCAGCGAGCGGCTGGTTTCAGCGCCTTTCACGGCGAAGAGGAGTACGTCCGGATGATGGCCCGCGCAGTCCAGCAGGGCAGCCTCCAGAACCAGGAGGCCCCCGCGTGATGATTCGTGGGCTTTCATTGCGGCAGCTCATACTGGCCGGTGGGTATCTGACAGCTCTGGCCGTCACGCTGGTGTGCGCAGTATTGGGTGCCTGGAAGGCAGCGGCCATAGCCGGGATTCTGAGCTTCGCGCTGTTCTCTGTGTGGGTAATCCTTACCCTGGCCGCTATGACCCGGAACCAGCAGGCATTGCGCCAGCGCATTGCCCAGCTGAACCGGGAAGGAGCCAGCTCTGAGCTGAGCAGGAGCCTCCGGCGGCTCAATAAGCACTATGCCCTGATCACCGGCAGCCTCCGGGGCTCGGAAGAACGGATAGCAGCAGCCGAACGGCGGATGCTCAACGCACTGGAAGCTCACCGCCAGCACGTTGAGGACAGCCTCGATACCATCGCTGATTCCAGCCAGAACAAAGGACCCTCTGCATGAATGACCAACAGGTGCCCAGCGCCCAGGAAGCCATCGAGCTGATGCGCCGAGCTGACCAGGCGGTGCAGCGAAGCCTGTCCAGGATGCTGAGCCCCGAGGCGCTGCAGAACGGCGGGGAGGAGCATCTCGCCCAGCTGCGGGAGCTGCTGTCCGTGGCCTCACCGCGCCATGTGCGCGATGTGCAGCTGCACCGGATGCGCAAGCACAAGCTCTACGTGGGCCGGAGCCTGTCCTTCATGGGCTCCATTGTGGCCAAGACAGAGGTGGGGCGCCTGAGCGGCTCACTGCCCGGCTGGGTGCTCACCAAGAAGCACATCGGATACGAGTTCATGGACATTCTGGATGTGCGCAGGCCGGAGACTTTCGGACCGGCTAAGCCGTTCAAGGATGTCCAGCTCACAGCAGGCACGGTGATCAAACCCTCGGCAGGTTCGGGTTCCAAGGGCGTTTACCTGGTTTTCTCCGAGGACGAGATTTTTCACGCCAAGGACGGGGAACAGTTCGCCGACAGAGCGTCGCTGGAGCAGCATGCGCAGGCGATTCTGAAGGACCGGTCCTCAGCCACCAGTGCCAAGCGTGACCTGTGGAAGGTGGAGGAACTCATCCTTTCCGACACTGAGCACCGCCGTCCTGCCGTTGACCTGAAGTTCTGGTGCTTCTACGGGAAGGTTGGTTTCGTCTCGGAGATCAACCGGCACCCTGAGACTCGCTGGGACTTTTGGAGCCCCGAGGGTGAGCGTATCGACGCTCCTGGGCGGTGGAATGCCGTTCGCTACGAAGGAGCAGGGTTTGACCCGGAGCATCTGAAGCTCGTGGAGCGCATCAGCGCCGAGATTCCCTATCCCTTCATGCGCGTTGACATGCTCCGCGGTGACGGCGAGCTGGTCTTCGGCGAGTTCACACCACGTCCGGGAAGCTCCAATGTCTTCACCCCCGAATGGGACAGGAAACTCGGGGAGATGTGGGGCCTGGCCGAAAACCGCCTCCAGAAGGACCTCATCAAGGGCAAAGAATTCTCAGCCTACCGCGTGTTGCGCCAAAGAATACAGCGACGGGAGAAGTCCGCCCGCGCCTCTGCCCGGTCGAAGAAGAGCAGCGGTGGAGATGCCGGGAAGAAAGCCTGAAGCTAACGCGACTTGCGTGCGCCCCGGGCCGAATGCTCAATCAGATGCCGGAGGATGGCTCGGTTGGGATGCTGAGCAGATCCGTAGGCTGGGTACCGGAATTCTGCGATGTCCGGGGCCGCTGAGAGGCTCAGCAGCACGGCCGATTCCAGGCTGTCCACGGAGTTGACCACCAGATCCACCGCTGCTGCGCTGAGGCCGGGGACAGCCCACATCGCGTCCAAGGCCAGCTCGGCGATCTCCGGGGCAAGCTGCTCAGTGACGTCCACGCTGATCCGCCCGTCACCATAGCCCTGCACGGAGGAGTCCAGCCGCTGAACGGTCCCCGGGGGAAGGACCTTGCGGGAATTGACCGGAAGCTGCTGGAAGAACTTCTCGCCGACCTTCGGCTGGATCTCAGCCAGATAGTTGCACTCGTTGCGCTGCTTTATCTCCCGGCTGGCCAGCTGACCCACCGTCAAGTTGCCATCACCGACCACATAGAGCGGAACCCGCACCACCGCCGCCGCAGCACGCTCACCCACCGTCAGCACCCGCAGCGGAATCCCCGGTGCAGTAGTTGTCAGCAGAATCTGCTGGAAGTTCTTGCTCCGGGCGCTGACAGCCTCCACCTCCGCCTCCCAGTCCCGGGAGAACTGCTCCTCCGAGGCGGTGCCCACCCGGGCAATGAACCCGGAGTGCTTACGGGCACTGGAGACGATGACCTCCCCCTGCTGCGAGCGGAAGTGCTCCAAGGCGGCGTCGTACTGGTGCGGGGCGAAGCTGGTGCTCTCCGGCACAGGAAGCCCGGAAGCACGCAGGTAGCTGCGGGTCAGCGGGAGCGACTGGGTGACACGCCGCGCCTGATCGCTGCTCAACGTGGTGGCCCGGCCGTCGAACCCGCCGATGGCCTCTCCTTTGTACACGTAGACATAATGGTCCCTGGTGATCTTGCGGATCTTGATCCCCAGGGAGCGGGCCGCCCCCATCATCAGCGCCGAATGGCCGAACACATTGCTGCGCACATTCAGCTCCCCGTGCTGAGGGGCCACCACCTCGCGGATGAACCGCTCTAGGGGAGCGGACTGGTCCTGACTTCGGGCAGAACGCGGAGTGTCAGCGGGTGCGGTGGCCATAGTCATACAGTATCCGCAATCGATGCGTGTGATGCTGGAAGCGTACGGCGAGGCGATGGTGGGGGGCCACGCACTATTGGTCAAAGAGAGCTGTTACCACGCATTCACGTTATCCACAGAACTGGTGAGCTTCTCAGATTGAGCGTTGGCAGATGAAAGAATGCATGGCATGAGCGCTCCTGACTTGGACCCCGAGCTGATGAACAGATTCCGTCGCTCGGGGGCGGAAAATCACGTCACACTACTTATTGGTGCAGGCGCGTCGACTGGATCAGGCCTGCCGAACTGGAGAGAACTCGCCAGGCGTTTGTTGCTCGAAAGCTCCTCCGTGGAGTCAGGAGAGGCAGCTGACCTGTTGCTCCAGCATCAGGACGAACTGCTGGCAGCAGAAGCAGCAAAAGCTCGCCTCGGGGTCGACTGGGGGTCAGTTGTTAGGAGGGTGCTCTACCAGGGGCCCCCAACTCAAACTCCCTCTGCCCTGCACCGTGCTGTTGTTGGGTACGCTCTTTCCGGAGATTCTGAAGACACTACGTTGCTAACGCTTAACTTCGACACATTGCTGGAATCAGCATTCCACCATGAGGGGGAGAACGAGGCTAAAGCTGTTGCCACAGATAACCACAAAGAGTCGCTTCCTGTGTACCACCTTCATGGGATCGTAGACCGGAGGTGCGCGCCTGAAGGATTAGCCTTGACGCTCTCCGACTTCAATGAGTTGATCGGCGCTCCAGACACCTGGCAACTGCGTGTGTTGAAGGAATGCGTCCGCAAAGGTGCGCTCTTAATCGCGGGCACATCCTACCGGGACCCGGACCTCCGCCACTGGTTGCACGAAGCGCTGCGAGAACAGCCCCAAGGTCACGAAGCCATCGTTCTGTTGGCTCGGGAAGCGTTTGGGCTGTCCCGCGCTGACTTTGCAACTGTACGCGACGCGTTGGAAGACCAATGGAGAGCGGTCGGCCTAGAGCCGGTTATCGTCGAAGAGTTCACAGATGCAGGTCAGATCCTCCGAGAACTACGGCATATTGATGCTCCAAGCTACTTATCGCCCCAGGAGAGGGCGCAGAGCCTTTGGGCCGCTCATGAACGCTCCTTCGGGGACCTCCAGAAGCAGTACGCCGAACAGCTCTCCAAAGAGTCGGGGCAGTTAAAACAACTTTTCGGCGCAGAACGCCTGAACTTATCTCTTTGGTTGGCGGAGGGGGACGGCAATCTGGTGCGCTGGGCCTCTCAAGATCGAATCTATTGTGATCCTACGCAGCTTCGCAGAGTTCCGAGCGGCCACGACAGCCCCTGGATTGCAGGACGGGTGTTAGGTGCTGATGATACGCGCTTTCAGGACCTTCCGGAGGGAGGCCCCGGGAGATGGGGAACAGTGCTGGCGACTCCGATTCGAGTAGAAATTCGCGGGTTGCCTTATATCGCCGCTGCGGTGCTCAGTGTCGGTTTGCCGGGGAAAGCAGAAGATTACGTAGGCGTGGAAGGACTTTGGGGCGAGGAGATCCTAGACATCGCAAACGATTGGAGCCGACGGCTCGGCTCCGCTGATGAGATAGCCGAATGTTCTACACTGGACACTGAAAGGGAGTGATCGCAATGGCCAGCCAATTATCTTTGCAGAGCCTAGGCAACGGTGAGTACCGGGTCACGGGAGTGCGGAGTAGCGCGCGCACGGGTCGATACATCACTGCAACCAACGCTGGAGGCACTTCACTCAGTGCAAGCGCCGTACAGGGCCGCCGCTCCTCGTAACAACGGCCATTCACTGCGCCGATGCTTTTGCACAAGGGTCTCCTGTCTCACAGCACGCACTACGTTGCCGAGCGCGTATAGCCTATTGAGGTGATTGAACAGGAGCTGGTAGACAGTGTTGGGGTGAGCGTACGGGCCACCGGAGACCCCCGGGCGCAGTTCCACGGGTTCTCCATGCCGGGCACCCGCACCGACCCGGAGCGGTACTTCGTGGTCCTCGACGACAGCTGGCCCTACCACCAGCGCACCAAGGCCCTGCAGAACTCCTGGAGCCCCCAGAAGCTGGCCGACTACATCGAGACCCGCAGCCTGAACCGCATCCTGGTGCCCGCCGCCATGGGCGAGGCACCCTTCGGACCCCAGCGGGACTACCTCTACGCCGAAGGCACCTACGAGTTCATCCAGGCCGCCGGCCTCGCCGGGCGCCGGCGCGCTGCCGAAGCCGGGAAACCCATCGCCGCAGTCACCGGATCAGCCGGAAAATCCACGTTCAAAGCCATGCTCCAGGCCGCCTACCAGGCCTGCTGTCCCCGGCATCAGGTGCTCTCCCCGCCCACCCACTTCAACACCTACATCCGGGTGCTGTCCGAACTCACCCGCGCCGCCGACCACGACCTCACCCTGCTGGAGCTCTCCGCCGGGGGCCGGGGCGCCTTCTTCCGCGAAGCCATCCCCAACGGCACCCCCATCTCCCCGGAGGTCGCGGTGATCACCAACATCAGCCACGCCCACACCAAAGTTATGAAGCACCTCAGCGGAGTGGTCAAGCAGAAGTCCGAGATCCTCAAGAGCCCGCCGCCCGGCGGCACCGCCGTGATCAACCACGACACCCTGCGCAGCCGGGACCTGCAGGACCGCGCGCTCGCCGAGGGCTGGAACCTTCTCACCTACGGCCAGCACGACGACGCCGCATACCGTCTCCTGGACTACAACCCGGCAGAGAGCACGGTACAGGCACAGACCCCGGCAGGAACCCTGCGGTACCGGATCGGCGCCCACGGCCACCATATGGCCGGCAACAGCCTGGCCGTGCTGGCAGCCCTCCACGCATTAGGGGTACAGGACACCGAGCCGGCCTTCGCCGCCTTCGAAAGCTTCCAGGCCCTGCCCGGCAGAGGCGAGACGGCTGCGGTGGATCACCCCGCAGGCGGACAGGTCCACCTCATCGATGAGACCTACAATGCCAACCCCTCCTCGATGACCGCAGCCCTGCAGAGCCTGGCCGCTCGGCAAGCCGGGGCCGGCCGGCAGCGCAGAATCGCGGTGCTGGGTGACATGCATATGCTCGGCCAGTACGAGCTGAAGCTGCACCGCAGAATCATCGAATCCCTCAGCGACTACGGACTCGACCGGATCTACCTCTGCGGGGAGCTGATGGGCCAGGCCTACGAGCAGACCGGTCCACAGAAGAACATCACCCACCTGCCGGACACCGCCGCTCTGACCCGGCAGCTCAACGATGACCTCCGCGGCGGGGACACCGTGATGCTCAAAGCCTCCAACTCCATGAACCTGGACGAGGTGCTCACCCAACTGGTGACCCAATGGCACCAGAACCGGTGACCCCCGAGGAACTGCGCAGCGGGATCCGCAGCCTGTTCGCCCCCGAGGCAGCAGCCGGGGCCTATGCCATCGACCTGCGCACCGGGGCAGTGCTGGCCAGCTGGCAGGAGAGCACGCCCCGGATGATGGCCTCCACCGCCAAGCTCTTCACCATCGGGGCCGCCCTGCAGACCCTGCCGGTCCGCGGCCACGAGCGCACCGAGCTGCTGCAGCGCTGCGCAGCAGCCGGCCGGAAATCCGACAACACCGTGGCCGATGAACTCGCCGAACAGATCTCCCGGTACAGACGGGGCCTGATCCGGCCGCGCCGGCCCAACACCGCACACGGAGCCCAGCTCATCACCCGCCACGTCAGCTCCGTGGTGCGCAGGAGCACCCAGGGCCGGGCAGCCCTGCAGCTGGGTGCCGAATACCGGCAGATCGACGGCTCCGGGTACCGGTTCGCCAACCGGGCCAGTCCCCGGCTGGTAGCCGAATATCTCGCCGCCATGGCCGCTGCCCCCGGCGCCGCGGAGTTCACCGCGAGCCTGGCCGTGATGGGCCGCAGCGGCACCCTGCGCTCCCGGGGCCGCGGAGAGGGGATCACCGGCCTGGTGCTGGGCAAGACCGGCACCCACCTGACACCGAAAAGCGAAGGCTACCCACGGGGGATGCGTTCCTCAGCTCTATCCGGGTACTGCCTGGCTGGGCCGGAGGGAACCCCCGTGGTGGCCTTCGCCGTGATGCAGGAACGCCCCGAGTCCAAAGCTGCGGCCAAGGCGCTTGAGGATCAGGCCGCCGGGCTCCTGAGCCGCTGGGCGGTGGCATAGATCTCCGCCGGCTCCTCGGTGCCCAGTGCCGCCAGCATCTGCTGGGCACCCTCGATCAGCTGCACCCGGGAGGTCCGTGCCCCATAGAGCTCGGCAAGAGATGATGCTTGGGCTGCCAGGGCGGTGATGGCGGCGTCGTCGTTCTGGTCCTTGCGCAGGATCAGCTGGGGGATATGCAGCTTCAGCAGCCGGTTCCAGTAGTCGATGCGCATCCGGCCGGCGAGCTTGGCCCGCTGCCCGCCCGCACCGCGGCCCAGTGCCAGGATGCCGAAGCAGTCATGCAGGAACTGCAGCTGCTTGACCGCCGGGATCTCCGCGCGGGAGACATGGCCGCGGCTGTTCTGACCGGCCGGATCCAAGGTGATGAAGTAGCAGTTGGTGTCCGGGACCTCAGCCACCTGGCGGGCGTGCAGGAAGGCGCTGATCATGAAGGGATGGTCACTGGCGTAGATCAGCGACTCGTTGAACCGGTAGCTGAGGCTGCGCAGGAACTCGGTGCGGAAGAGCTTCTGCACATGCAGGCTGTTCAGCCACCCGGCGTGGTAGCCGCCGGGGTGCTCGGGGTTCTTCCGGGCCAGGATGTTCGGAGCCGAGCGGTTGACCCCCACATAGCGGCCCACGGCGATATCGGCCCGCTGCGCACCGGCTGCGCGGGTCAGTGCCTGCAGGGCTTCGGGGCCGAGGTAGTCGTCTGCGTCCAGGAAGAAGGTGTAGGTGCCGCGGGCGCGGTCCAGAATGGTGTTCCGGCCCCTGGAGGGGGAGCCGGTGGACTTATGGGCCAGCACCTCGAAGCCTGCCCACTCTGCGCTGCTGCTGAAGCTGCGGGCTGCGGCGGTGGTGCGGTCCGAGGAGCCGTCATCCACCACCAGGACCTCCATCTGATCCTTGGAGAGAGTCTGATCTACGAGGCTGCTCAGGCACCGGCTGATCACCGCGGCGTCGTGATAGCTGGTCACCCCCACGGTGACCAGGGGGGTGCCGGGTGTACCGGTGCGCGGGGAGGCCCGGCGCAGGCGTTCAGCCAGAGAAAAACCCATGAGCTATACCCTAATGGGGTGAGTGAGGCCGCTGCGCCACTACGGAATGTACGCGCGTAGTCCCTGAAACCCAGCCGGCCAAATCAGGGTTAATACTTTGCGCCAGGCGCACCATGTCGCGTACGCGGCTCTTGAACTTGACGTTGAGGACAGGCTCAGCATGCGCCACGCGGTTCCGCAACGTGTGGAGACGTTCAACGCGGCCAGCATGGGCTTGAGGCTGGTCGTGAGGGCGCCCTGTAAATGCAGTCTGAAGCGCCTCTCGCCATAGGATTTTCCGTTGGACATAGTTCTTGGCGTTGGGGTCCTGTGTGGGCATAAGCCGGGCATATACGCCGAACGACAGTTGGGCGACCAGGTCATTGTGGTCGATGCTGGTATCCTTGCGAGGGTGCTGGGAGTCACGGTTGCTGCGTGCTGTCTCTGCGTTAGTTCTGGCTATTCGAAGTGGCTTGCGAATCATCGAGTTGAGGGGCTTTGCCGCCCGAGCAGTCCATTCCCAGGAATACCCCGGCCCTTGGGAAGCGTTCCATTTCCTGAGGGCATCGTCGATAGCGTTGCGGAACAACACTTCTGTGATGCTGAGCGTTTCGAAGAGGGCCCCGGAAACCTGGGTATTCCAGAGATACAGGCGTAGCGCCAGTTCCAGGTTTTGTGAGCTGGCCTGCATGTAAGGATCCATGCGGGCAGCATGTAAGTGATTCAGGACATGTTGGGCCGTAGAATCTTGCGCCATAGGATCATCCTGGCATATTGTGTAGCTAATACGAGGACAAGGTCCCTCGTTCTTTATACA
The DNA here is from genome assembly GCF_009758175.1 of Nesterenkonia alkaliphila. Taxonomy (GTDB): domain Bacteria; phylum Actinomycetota; class Actinomycetes; order Actinomycetales; family Micrococcaceae; genus Nesterenkonia; species Nesterenkonia alkaliphila. The sequence continues at coordinate 98,650 of NZ_WRPM01000051.1, read as the reverse complement.
TAGATCGTCCCTCCGGCAACTGCCGGGGGGCTTTCTCTTTTCAGGGATACCCTAATGGGGTGAGTGAACATGGAACGCCGCCTCAGCCGATCATTGCCGTAGTGCCCTGCCGGGCCGGTTCGAAGCGGGTGAAGAACAAGAACACCAGGCCCTTCGCCGGGTTCGACAACGGCCTGCTGGAGCTGAAGCTCAAGCAGCTGAGCAGGGTCGAGGCGCTGGAGGAGATCCTCATCTCCACCAATGACCCGGTGGTGGCCGAGATCGCCGGGGAGTTCGCCGAGCAGGACCGGCGGATCACCGTGGTGGAGCGCCCTGACGAGCTGGGCCGGTCCTCCACCCCGATGAGCGAGTTCATCAAGTATCTGGGCACCCTGCGGGATGAGGGCACCATGCTGATGACCCACGTGACCCACCCCTTTGTCACCCACACCGTGTTCAACGAACTGATCAGCGCCTGGGCCAGTGCCGCCGCGCAGGGACACGACTCCCTGCTGACGGTCACCAAGCTGCACACCTTCCTCTGGGACGCCGAGGGCAAGCCCTTCAACTACGACGCATCCGTGGAGAAGTGGCCGCGCAGCCAGGACATCGCCCCGCTGTATGAGGTCAACCATGTGGCCTATCTGATTCCCTTCGCCCGGGTCCGGGAGGTCGGTGACCGGGTGGGGGAGCGGCCCTTCATGCATGAGATGGAGGGCGAGGCAGTCATGGACATCGACTGGGAGGAGCAGTTCGACCTGCTTCAGGACATCGCCCTCGCCAAGATCCACCGGGGGTATGAGCTGCTGTAGGCAGAGTGAGCGAGCCGGGGTGCCGGCGCCGTCGTCGGTCTTGGATGTCTAGGTTGGTACGATCAATTCGCTGGTCTCAGGGTGTACCAACTAAGAGGCGGTTGGTATGATCAATTAGGTAAGCGCTCGGTGTACCAAGTTTGGAGAAACCAATGCCTAGAGGCCGGCCATCGCGTGCGACGGTATACCAGCGATTGGAGAATGCAATCGAGGAGCTCAACGAGCGTCTCGGTGGCCTGCCTTCGCCGAAAGAGGCGGAATTCATCTGGTCTGATATCTGGCATTTGGAGGCGCACCACTCAACAGCGCTGGAGGGCAACACCCTGGTCCTGCGCGAGGTCGAGACTCTTCTGGAAAAAGGACGGGCTGTTGGAGCCAAGCCCCTCAAAGAGTATATGGAAGTCCAGGGGTATGGCGTCGCTGCGCAGTGGGTCTATAGTCAGGCTCTTGAGCCAGGAGATTGGAAGACGGATGGATTGATCAGCGTCTATGAGGTGCGGCAGGTCCACCACCGAGCGATGAGCCCCGTCTGGGAAGTTGCTCCCCACCCAGAAGCCACACCGGCAGAAAGTCCAGGGAATTTTCGCGAACACGACATTCATGCTTTCGACGGAGGCATGACTCCACCCCCGTGGCCGTTGGTTCCAGCAGAAGTTGATGAGTGGGTGGCTTTCATCAACTCTCATTCGGACATGTTGCGCAGTCGTGAAGACTCGAAGCCTTGGCCGGAGCGCCTCGCCGAAGTTCATAACCGGTTCGAGCAGGTGCACCCTTTTATCGATGGCAATGGACGTGCTGGCCGATTGCTGCTGAACCTGTTGCTTGTGCGGCTTGGCTATCCCCCTGTGATTGTGCTGAAAAAGCAGAGGCCGGCATACCTGAAAGCTATGCAGCGTGCCGATGACGGAGACCATGGGCCCCTTGGGGAACTCTTGGCAAGAGCAATGTATGACAACTTGAATAGGTTTATTGTGCCGAACGTCGCCGGGCCTGCACGTCTTGTCCCGTTGAGTGCATTGGTTGACAAAGAACTGTCACTTGTTGCTCTCCGGCATGCTGCTCGGCGGGGGCGTCTCGACGCCGTCCACGGTCCCGATGGAGAGTGGAGAAGCTCGCGGAAGGCCGTTGACGAGTACAAGAAGTCCCGAGGCAGGATCTGAGGGGTAACGAAGCATGATTCGTGTGATCTGTGTCCGTCATGGTGAGACGGAGTGGAATAGGGCGCACCGGCTGCAGGGGCAGTCGGAGGTTGCTTTGGCGGCGTCGGGCATTGTCCAGGCTCAGGCGGCAGGCCTCTACGTGCGCGGGCAGAACCCGGCCGCCGGGTACGTCTCCCCGCTGAAGCGCACCCATGCCACCTTCGCCGAGTTCGGGCTCGGGTTCGATCCCGTCGAGCTGCCCGGGCTGATCGAGCAGAACCTGGGTGACTGGGAGGGCATGAAGACCGCTGCGGCCAAGACCGAGTACGCCGAGCTCTATAAGTCCTGGAAGAAGGGCGAGGGCACACCTCCCGGGGGAGAGGCCCCCGGCGCGGTGGTGGAACGGATGAAGGCCGCGTTCTGCCGCATTGTGCGCTCAGCTGCCAAGCTGGAGCCGACCCCCTCAGTGGACACCGACTATGACCTGCGCACCGTGGTGCTGGTCTCCCACGGCACCTCCACCAAGGCGCTGCTGGAGGGCCTGGGGCTGATCGACCGCTCCCACGTGATTTCGTTGACCGCAGCAGCGATCAGCGTGGTGGATGTCCCGCTGCACGGCGGGCCGCTGAGCTCCTCGCTGCCCAAGGGCGGCACGGAGGTCGAAGGCGGCCCGGAGGCTGAGGCGCAGATCATCCGCAGCCTGAGCGATGAGCAGATCACCGCCTATGCCAAGCTGCGCATGTACAACCTCTCACCGGAGGTCCTGGCCGCGGTGGGTGGTGGACGGTTAGAAGCCGAGGGCTGCTGCTAGGCCTTGTTCGATGGCTCTCATGGTTTTCTGCAGCAGGGTGCCCTCAGGGTGATCGGCGACCGCTTCGTCAGGCCACACCTCGATGAGGTTGTCGCACTTTGCCCAGCCGGTGACGCATTCGCCGGCGGGCATCTCCACCACGGTAGGCAGATTTGCGTGGCGACCAGTCGTCGTGATTGGGACGGCTAATGCTGTATCCAGACCTCTGTTGCGCGCGTTGTTCGACACGATGAGCTAGGGGCGACGCCCTGCCTGACCGCCCAGGTCCATGTATCACACCTGGCCGCGCTGGAACGGCGTCATGACGCCTCAGTGCGTGCAGCAGGCCACTCTGCGGAATGTGGTGGAATCCCTGGGGCAGTCGGAGATTGCCTTGGCAGGCTACGCGCGTCAGGGCGTGAGCAGGGCGAGTGGCACTACGGCTACACCGTCTTCCCGTCGGTAAGCGACTGGGCCAGTGTTTATGACTACTTTGTCTAGGAGGCGGTCACCGATCTGGGTTTCGAGCCAATGCAGGTGCTTAACGTCAGTTTTGTCCACCTGATGCGAAAGCTTGACTTCAACCCCGAGCACGCTGTGGTCTGGGCGCTGGATGATGAGATCCACCTCATGCTCGCCACCCCTGCTGCGCATGTGGAGTACGGTCGCCTCATGCAGATCAGCATAGGTTCGCAGTGATTGGGTTACCAGGGACTCAAAAAGTGCACCGAGCCAGGTTCCGGCGTAGTCGAGGTTCTCCGGCCCCTTGCCTCTCAGCAGTCCGTGCTGGTCGATGCCCGCGAGATGGGCTGCCAATGCGGGGTCTACCAGATGATGTTTGGGTGACTGGGTCAAGCGCTTCAGCGGAGTAAAGCTGGGGAGCCAGGCATCCAGAGGCTCGAGGATGAACAGTCGCTGTAGGTGGTCTCGATAACTGATCGCGGTTTCCTTGGCTGGTCTGTCATCCTCGCCAGCGGTGGCTGCAGCTAGGACTTTTGTATAGCTGGTGCAGGTGGCCGTGGCGGCCGCGTAGGCTTCCAGCCACTTTCTCAGGCTCTGTGGTTTTCGCACTAGCACACCGTTCTCGGGGAGATCCCGAGAGATGATGCGCTGCACGTAGCTTTCGAGGTGTGGTCGACGAGCCCGGCTAGGGAGGTCTCGGATACCGGGGAAGCCTGAGCGTAGAATTTCTTCCGCGTACTCGGGAACCGAGAAATCTGTTGTTCCAGTGATATCAGCCCGAGCTCCGGAAAGAAGGTCCTTCATTGAAACCGACCCTTGGTCGGGGTGACGTTCCGCGAAGGATAAGGGGCGCATGGTGAGGCTCACGATGCGTCCGGCGCCAGAATGGATGCGAGTGCCGGATGGGATATCGGCGGAACCGGCCAGGAGAAATCTTCCGCCTGATGGGTCGGCATCTACAGATCTGCGCACACGGTCCCACACGGCTGGAACCAGTTGCCACTCGTCAATGAAGATTGGGGGTTCGGCCTCAACCACCTGTCTTGAGTGGGTCTCGACGGAAAGGCGCTGCCGGTCATCGTCCAGTGAGAACGTGGTGCGAGCCCGTTGCATCGCTGTTGCAGTCTTGCCCACACCTTTGGCTCCTTCCAGCGCGATGGCTGCAAGGTGTGGGAAGAGATCGTCAAGAATTTCATCCATGACGCGGCGCTTGTAGTTCACACGCGCAACTCTACCAAATGTCGACCTTGAATCCGACCATTTGTCGAGATCGAACTAGTCCATCTGTCGGTGCAAGGAACTCTATGTGCACGTTTTCGAGCTGGTTGGATGCTCAAACGCGAGGAAAGTGGGAGCTGTGGTGGGGGCCATAGGGGATTTTGAGCCTGAGGGTTTAGGCTGTGGTGCTGGGGGAGTCCAGCAAGACGTAAGGAGTGCCGCGAATGGGTGTGTGGCGGCGTCGTACTCTGTCTGGGACTGCCGCAGCGGCCCTGCTGCTCGGTGCGCTCGCAGCCCCGCCGGCGGCCGCCTACTCCAGCCCGGAGGAGGTGCCCAACCCGTTCCAGGACTACAGCGCTCAGGACTACTACGACGCCCTGTGGAACCTGGAGACCACCACCTATGTGCGGGAGCTCGACCGGGAGTCCGGTGAGGACTGCGATGTGATCACCTACCGGGTCAGCCACCCGCTGGGCCTGGACCCGGAGCGCACCTATGTGCACATCTCCGATGCGGAGAACTGGTGGTGCACCGGCCAAGAGGCCGATGAGCTGCGCGAGGAGTTCGACGCCCTGGACGAGGAGGACCCGAACTTCTACCACGGCCGGCCCTATGAGAACACCGCACAGCGGGTGCCCTACTACGGCACCTGGGCCGATGTGAACGGCAACGGGGTCAACTCCCGCACCGAGATCCACGCCCGCGACCTGGGCAACTCCAGCTTCACCGTCTCCGGCACCTACTGGGACCACTACTCCGGGCAGTACGTGGACATCGCGCAGACCGAGACGCACGGGGAGCACATGATCCCCGTGGGGCACACCTGGCCCGAGATGCAGCACCGGTCCCGGGAGGACCGCGTGGCCTACTACAACGACCCGATGAACCTCACCTCCACCATCGGCTGGATCAACCGGGAGAAGGCCGGGCAGACCCCGGCGGAGTGGATGCCGGAGAACACGGAGGCGCACTGCGCCTACGGGATGACCTGGACCCATATCGCCAATAAGCACCAGATCTCCCTGTTCCAGCAGGACGTGAACTACCTGCGCGATCTGCTCTGGGACTGCCTGGAGGAGGAGCTGGAGGACGGTGAGGTGCTGGGGGACGGTGGCGTGCTGGGCGGGCAGCGTAGCGAGGACCTGGACTGGCAGGCCCTGCCCCCGGAGCCCGCTTCTGAGGATGTGGCCGCGGAGCCCGGCGGGGGACCGCGGGATCACTACTCCGACCGCGACTACGCCGACGCCCTGTGGAACCTGGAGCACCATGTGCGGACCCGCTCGGTGGAGCGGGAGGAGCACGAGGAATGCGATGTGCTGAGCTTCACCACCACCCACCCCCGCACCGGTGAGGAACGGACCTATGCGCGGGTGACCACCCCGGAGAACACCCAGTGCTCGGGGGAGGAGGCCGATGAGCTGCGCGAAGAGCTGGACGAGCAGGCCGAAGAGGACGAGAACTTCTTCCACGGCAGCCCGCTGGCCGGGCAGCGCCAGGAGGCCTTCGGCGGGTGGAGCGTAGACGGTGCCGGAGTAAGCACCCGCCACCGGGTGCTGGGCCGGGACCTGGAGGCCGCGGAATGGAACAACGCGGAGACCGCAGTGCTCGGCGGGACCTTCTATGACCCCTATACCGGCGAGCAGATGTCGTACAGGCGCTTCGCGGTGACCCTGGACCACATCCTGCCGGTGGGCCACGCCTGGCCGGAGATGGAGCACCGGGACGCTGAGGAGCGAGCGGCGTTCTACAACGACCCGGCCAACCTGCTGGCCGTCCCGACCCTGGAGGCACAGGAGAGGTCCGGGGAGGCGCCGCGGAACTGGATGCCCGAACATGAGGGCTTCCACTGCCGGTACGCCATGGGCTGGGTGCACACCGCGGTGCGCTATGACATCTCCCTGTTCGGCTCGGACATCAGCCAGCTGCGCGAAACCCTCTACGCCTGCCTGGTCGAGGAGACCGACGGCGGCTCATTGGACGGGCCGCGCCGGGAGGCCCTGGACTGGGCCAGCCTGCCCCCGTACTGAGCCGTGGTGCGTGGCTGAGTGTCCGGGCTGTCCTTGGCTGGGCGGAGGCGCGGTGTGCTGCGTGGAAATGTGGGTAGCCCGGACTAGACTCGTTCCTCGATGCTAAAACCACTGGTGATAGGGGCTGAGGCCGCCAGCCGTGCCGTCCGCGGGGCCGCTAGGATCCCCGGGGCCGATACCGCCCTGGCCCGCGCCGTCGTAGCCTCCGGCCGGTTCTTCACCCCCCGGCTGGAAGTCGGGATGACCGACCGGCCCCGGGCACTGGACAACCTGCACGAACGCGCCTCCACCGTCCTGTTCGAGGCCAACCGGACCGGAGCGGAGAAACTGGCCGAACAGCTGGACATCAGCTCCATCACCTCCGCGGAGACCCTGGAGCGGCTGGCCCTGCGCTATATGAAGCTGCGCAAGTACGAAACCGCCCTGCAGCTGCGCCAGCGAGCCGCCGAGCTGCAGCCCGAGAACCCGCTGCGCTGGGTGGCCCTGGCCCGGTCCCTGCAGCGGGCCCGGCGCGGAGCAGTCACCAACGACCCGGTGGCCGGCCTGGTCCACGGCGCGGTCTCCGACACCGAGGCCGCCCGCGAAGCCCTGGCCACCGCCCAGCAGCTCGACCCGCAGAACCCCTACATCCTGCACGAACGCGGCCGGCTGGAGTTCGAGCGGGGTGACTGGCCCACCGGGCTGGAGCTGCTGCGCCAGGCCGTGGAGACCGCCCCGGAGGCCAGCTCCAGCTGGTGGTCCTACCTGGCCGCCGCCTACCGGAAACCCCATGTCGCAGACCTGGACAAATCCCTGGAGGCCTACGAAAAGGCCTTGCAGCTGCGGCCGGACCGTGAGGCCGCCTTCCGCGGCGTGATCCTCATGGGCGCCCGCGCCGACCAGGACTGGGCCCGGCTCTGGCGCAGCGCGGAGCTCTACGAATCCGCCCGCAGGACCCGCGGCCGGGCTGCCCGGATGAAGCTGATGGAAGCGCTGCGGCCCATGTTCGCCGCCGGTGCCGGCCGGGCGCAGATCAGTGCGGGGATCGTGCAGCTGGGCATCGCCCACACCAAGGGGGAGCGGCTCTCCTGGCCCACCACCAGCCTGATCGTCTACCGGCTCTCCTTCGCCCAAAGGATGAAAGAGGCCTTCGCCCTGCGCCGCGGTCTGGCCCAGCGCAGCGCCGCCTGGCTGGGCACCGCCAGCGCCGGGCACAGCAGGCACCGCCAGAAGCTTCTCTCCGCCCTGGTCTACCTGGGCGAGTACCAGCAGGCCCAGCAGCTGATCGACCCCATGCCCTGGACACCCAGCACCACATCCGAGAAGCACCGGCTGGCCAAGATGGCCGCCGATGTCCATCTCATCCAGGGCCGCCCGCAGCCGCTGATCGACCACGCCGCAGCCCGGGCAGCGGATCTTCCACTTCCCGGTGAGGAACTTTTCCGGGAGCTGGTGGCAGGGAAGCGAGTCGCCGTCGTCGGCCCTGCTGATACCGGCGACCGGCTGGGCGAACTGATTGACAGCTTCGATGTGGTGATCCGCCCCCGGCTGATGACAGAGTTCGACGACGCCCAACTCGCCAGACTCGGCAGCCGCACCGATATCAGCTACTTCTCCGGCCGCGACCTTGAAGAGTTCGTGCCGGTGGCAGAGCAGGCCGTGGCCCACGGAGAGCTGCAGATGGTGGTGGGCCGGGCCCTGAGCATGAGCAGCTTCAGCGCCGAGCTCCCGGACTGGCTGCGCTTCTACCGCCACGACTACTCCCTGGGCTTCCACGGGCCACCCATGGGGATAGGCCGGATCCTCTACGATGTGCTGCAGTTTGCCCCTGCCGAGATCGGCCTGTTCAACATCGACTTCTTCACCGGCCAGACCGCATTCGGCGCCGGCTACCGCGAGGGCAAGGACGCCGGGCTGGGGCCGTATTCCATAGTCAACGAGATCATCCTGGCCCATGACCTGGTGTTCGAGCACCGGCTGACCACAGCGATCGCCGCCACCGGCCTGCTGCGCGGCCACGGCGTGGTGGCCGATGTGCTGGACCTGGACGAGCCCGCCTACATCCAGCGGCTCGAAGAATCCCCGGCCCTGCGCACCGCAGAGGGATGAGGTGCCGACTCCGGGCCCCTGGCTAGGATTGGGTGATGACCGCCACGCTCGATCGGATGATTTACGTAGATGACTCCGGGCACCCGTCCTCGGGCTTGGTGGTCTATGGATGGATCGAGTTCCAGCCTGATCACTGGGCCACTGTGCTCCGAACATGGCTGGACCTGCGAAAAAAGTTATGGCGCGACTATGGTGTTCCTGTTGTTGAGGAACTGCACGCCACGCAGTTTGTCAATGGGCGGGGGCGTATATCGCAACGGATTCCTGATCGGTTTGTACACAGAGGCCAGGAATTCTGGAAAGACCTGGGCAGGGCGGTTGCCGTGGAATGCCTCGATGCACTTCGCTCTACGGAAGGACTCAAGGTCGGAGCGGTATGGCGGCGCGGTCCTGCGGAAGAGTTTGCAAGAGTGAAAGCTGAAACATACTCTGCGTTGATCCGAGTCTTTGAGGAGGAGCTAGCCCAAACAGACTCATTAGCACTGGTGTTTATGGACGGTGATGGGAGCGATTCTTCCTACCGGCAGAGCCATCGCAGTCTGAAGCTGGCTGATCGGAGAGTCTTGGAGGATGCGATCCACCTCGATTCCAGAACTTCACAATTGATGCAGATGGCCGATCTGGTTGCTTGGAGCGCAAATGTGTCTATAGATCCCCATGCTGGCAATCAATTCGCAAGGGAATGGTATCCGACGTATCTGGCCCTACGTGATCCTGCTCGCCGTCCTAGGGAGATTTAAGCGTGAAGAGCATTAAACAGCTAGACCCCCGTCTCCACATGTGGTGGGGGGGTCTGCACCATCTAGAATACACGACAGTTCACCGAGACGCATCTATTGGCACAGACCCGTCATTATCTCTACAAACTAGAAACTGGAGTGACTTGTGGCGGTGAGTCTGCATGGGCTGCGGTTCAAGATCGCCGCCGCAGCTGTGGTCAAGGCCGGTGTGTATGGGGCAGTGAGGGTGCCCGGGGCGGCGTCGTTGGTGGAGAGGCTTGCCGAGCGTATGGCGCCTGCAGGCCGGGAGACCACCGGCAGCTACCGGGGCTTGGCCTCCGGGCTGCTGCGCCAGGCGCTGCCGGAGAACCCGGGCGCGGGGCTGGTCTATGATCCGATCGCCGGGCTGGTCCCCGGTACCGCCGAGCCCGCAGCCGATGTGCAGGACCTGGCCCGCCGCGCCGAGCAGGACCCCACCGCGGCGAACCTGATCGCCGCCGCAGCCGCCTACCGCAAACCCTATGTGGATGATCAGCAGACTGCGGCTGATCTTTACGAGCTGGCCTTCTCCGAGAACCCCGGGGACCTGCGCGCCGCCGAAGGCGTACTGACCTGCGGGTCACGCTCCCACTATGACTGGCCGCGGATCTGGTCGGTGCTCGGCGAGCTGAAACCGCGGCGCGGCCCGCTCAGAGCCGGCAGCGGATTCTGGCGTGCCTTCGACGCGGTCTTCACCCCCGCGCCCAGCGCCGAGGAGGTCCGCGCTGCCGCCGCTCAGGTCCACTACCAGGAGCACCGGCTGCCCCGCCTGCACCAGTTGCTGCTGGAGACCCTCGCCGCCCGGATGCAGTACCTGGGCCGGTTCACCGCCGGAACCCGGCTGCGGCAGGCAATGGCAGCCAACCGGGTCCATGAGCTCAGCGGGATCCCGCTGGAATCTGCCACCTGGCACAAACACCTGCTGGGTGGCTACGCCTATATAGGGGACGACGCCGCCCTCCTGCACACGGCCCGGAAACCCTCAGTAGTTGCCCGCACCGCCTCCGTCCAGCGACAGCTGCAGAAACTGGCCGCTGACGCCGCCCTATGGACCGGGGATGCGGGGCCGCTGCGCGAGCACGCCAGGGCGCGGCAAGCCGAGACCCCGGCCCCCGGCGAGGAGCAGATGCGTCAGCTGGTGGCCGGGAAGCGGATCGCGGTGGTCGGCCCGGCCGCCGGAGACGGGCTGGGTGAGCTGATCGACTCCTATGACGCCGTGGTGCGCACCCGCCACACCCCGGCGGGGATGCCGGTGGATGCGGGTACCCGCACCGATATCGCCTACTATGCCGGGCGCGATCTGCTGCGCGACTATGACCAGATCGCCGCGGCCGCAGATTCCGGGGCCTTCCAGCTGGCAGTGACCAGGCCGTTCTTTGTCCAGGCGCCCAGCCTGCAGCAGCAGTGGCCGGCATGGCTGCGGCCGGCCCGGTTCGAATACGGGCTCTACTTCCGCGGGGCGCCGCAGGGTCTGCAGCGGATCATCTACGACCTGCTGCAGTTCGCCCCGGCGGAGATCGCCGTGTTCAACGCCGATTTCTACGCGGGGCAGGCGCTGGCCGTGGCAGGCTACCGGGCCAGCTACACGGCCTTCGGTCCCTTTAACCAGACCAATGATGTGGTGGCCATGCACGATCTGGCCCATGAGTTCCGCTGGGTCCAGGGCGTGCAGGATGCGGGATTGATCACCGCCCACGGAGCGGCTGCGGAGGTCCTGGGGTTGAGCCAGACGGCCTATCTGCAACGGCTGGAGGCCGGCCCGCTGGGGCTCGGTTCCGGCAACTGACGCTGGGTTCTCGGGTTCTGGGCTTGTGCCTCGGGGTGGCGTCTTCTTCGCTTTGCTCCCTGGCTTCGCGCTCGGATCGCTTACTGTTGTCCGTGGCCCCGCGATCTGCCGTCTGGCTTTGGCCGCGGAGCCTCTGACTCGAGTCTCTGACCTCTGGTTTCTACCTCCAGGCTCTGGACCGTGCCTCTAGGTTCCGCCTCGGGGCTGTGTCCTCTTGCCTTCAGCCCCGGGGCTCTGCCCCTGCCACCGGTCCCCGACTCCAGACTCCGCCCTCGTGGTTCCTGCCACGAGGCCCGGACCTCTGTGCCTGGTTCCCGACTCCAGCCCGCCTTTGGCTTCTGCCCGGGAGCTCTGACCTGCGTGTCTGTTCCTCGGCTGCAGCCCGTCCTCGTGGCATGTGCCTCGGGCCTCTCTGCACTTGGTTTCCGCCTCGGGGCTCTGACCCCTGCCACTGGTCCCCGACTCCAGGCCCCGCCCTCGGTCTATTGTTTCTGAGAGTTCAAAATGACACGAACAATATCATCCGAGCCTCTACATCGAACAAATATAACGAAACCACTTGTGATGCGTATCACATTGCTGTAGGATTGGAACATGGATACGAACCCAGCACTGACGCTGATCCGGGAGCCCGCTGTTGCCGGCGCAACCGGGGGCGGGGGAGTCTCTGCTGAGTTCCAGAATGACTGGCAGGGCCGCAGCTCACCTGCCCCGGCCCTGCCTGCGGAGTACGCGCACCTGACCGAGGAGCCAGAGCTCGCAGCGGTTTGGGAGGCTGAAGTCACCGCTCGGGTGGCTGAAGCCCGCAAGATTACGGAGCTGCTGGACTACCGGGACCGGAAGGTCACTGAAGCAACGCAGAGCCGGGAGAGAGTTGATAATTTCACGGGCCGGGCAGCGGCGAAGGCGGCCCACCATCAGGCGGGTGTCCTCTTGGGGGTTCCTGAACGCCATATCGCGAGCATGCTTGGTACTGCCGCCACCGCACGGCAGTGGCTGCCCCAGCTGTGGGACCAGTTCTGCCGGGGAGAGATCGATCTCTCCCGGCTGAAGGTGCTGGTCTCCGGCGCCGCAGACCTGATTGAAACCAACTCCGGCCGGCCGGAGGATCAGCAGGAGCTCACGGCCGCACTGGATGCGCAGTTTGCCGCTGTAGCCCCATCCCAGAATGAGCGGATTCTCAAAGAGCAGATCCACCACCACGTGGCTGCGGCAGACCCCTCGGGCGACCAGCGCCGCTATGAGCGGGCCCGCAGCTCCCGCGGGGTCTCCCTGACTCACCACAGCAACGGTATGTCTACCCTGCGCGCGGTTTTGCCCACTCTGACCGCTACCCGGATCTATCAGGAAGTGGATGCCGCAGCCGCAGGCATGCCGCGCCGGCAGGCCCACCCCGAGACCGGGAAACCCGAGGACACCACCCGATACAACCGAACGGCCGATGTGCTCACCGCATGGATCGACCGCGGTGCCGCGGGTGGGAATGCCGAGGGTGCCGAAAAGAGCGGGACTGCAGTGGGTAGTCCCAGCCGCCGCCCCACCGCAGCTGCCATCAACATCACCGTTCCCCTGGAGACCCTCACCGGCGATTCCCAGGCTCCGGCCGTCAGCAGCGACGGGGCATTCACCCTGCCTGCATCTGAAGCTCGCCGCATAGCTAATGACCCAACCGCAGACAACACTTACTACCTCACTGGCACCACCACCGGAACCGATGGTGTTGAAAACCGAGAGAAGATCGTCAAGATCGGTAAGACCAACCCTCTTGACGGCCTCTGTGCAACCGGTGAGCTGGCTCGTGAGGCACTGATTCAGCAGCTGAATGCTCGGCCGAACCTCCTGGAGGCGAAGTCCTCGGCCCGGTTCGTGACGGGAAACCTGCGCACCGCAGTCCAGATCCGAGCCGGGCAATGCCAGGCCTACGGATGCACTGAACCTGCCACCCGGTCAGAGGTCGACCACATCATCTCTCACGAGACAGGTGGAGCCACCGATGCGCAGAACTCTCAGGTGCTCTGCCACCACCATCACGAGATCAAATCCCACGGGCACCTCCCAGGCAACGATCCGCCACAGCGGGCCTCACCAGATCCCCCACCAGACTGGGCCACCACCGGAGCCGACCCGCCCCGGGCGAACCCAGGTGGAGCACCCTGACCCTCAGCACCCCTGATGCCTGAACACCTGGTTCCAACGGGGTGCCGGGCAGGTTGCCCCAGTCGACCTCAGCCCCCTGCTGCGGCAGGCACGGGCAAGGCGCTTGACAACTCAATAGTGATCCCGGCGCTCTTCCTGCTCCTTATACTGGATGGCCTCAAAGAGCAGATCGCGGCGGATCTCGGAGGTGGAGGTTCCCTCGGTGCGCGGCAGGTAGACCACCTCGCAGTGTTCCCGCAGGTACTCAAACCGCGGGGACCCTTCCCAGTCCGAGCCCATCACCACGGTGTTGATTTCATGCTGAGCCACATCCAGGCGCTTCTGCTCCCAGCTGGTCTCCGGAATCACCAGGTCCACATACTTGATGGCTTCCAGCATCATCTTGCGCAGCTCATAGGGGTGATAGCTGGGCTGCTTGCCGGGTTTGGCTTCATTGAACTCGTCAGTGGAGAGCCCGACGACGAGATAGTCACCAAGTGCCCTGGCCCGCTTCAGCAGTCGGATATGCCCCCAGTGCAGAAGGTCGAAGGTGCCGTAGGTGAGGATGCGCTTCATAAGGTGGGCGGGGCGGCGTCGTACTGACTGTCCGGCTGTCGCCGCTCAGGCGGAGCGGGGCAGGGCAGTGAGCTTAGTGGTCACCACGGCGGGTTCACGCACAGTACGTTTGCGCCGGGCGGGCAGCCCCACGGCATCCGAGAGCAGATCACGCCGGATCTTGGAGGTGGAGATCCCCTCAGTGCGCGGCAGATAGACCAGCTCACAATAGTCCTGGAGGTACTCGAACTGGAAGACCCTTCCCAGTCCGAACCCATGACTACAGTGTCCACATGGTAGCGGCGGATGTCATCGATCTTCTGCTCCCAGCTGGACTCCTCGATCACCAGGTCCACATAACGCACCGCCTCCAGCATGTCGCAACGGGTGGCGTATTGGTGGTAGGGGGCGCGGACCTGCTTGTGCTCCACGGCGAAGTCATCAGTGCTGGCACCGACAATAAGGTAGTCGCCCAGGGCCTTGGCGCGCTTAAGCAGGCGAATATGGCCCCAGTGGAGCAGGTCGAATGTTCCGTAGGTCAGAACTCGCTTCATAAGGTCCTCACACCGTCCCCCGGTTGTGCCCGGCACCGCACCGGCAATATCGATGACATTTGCAACTATTGCCGCATGATAGCAATGTCATGAAAAGGGAAGGTTTCAAGCTGGGGTAGAGGATGGTGTGGGCTTATGCTCAGGTTCCAGGTTGAGGGCTTCAACAATTCGGTCGGCACAGGCTGGGGGATCCTCCGGCAGCGCACCATCCCGGTCAGTGACGTAGTTCAGGTGCTTGGAGCGGAACTCGCGGTAGTCCGGGTTACGCAGTTTCAGTGCGGTCTCCACCGCCTCAGTGGCGGAAGTCACGATCGGGCCGGGGACTTCAGCCTCATAGTCCACCGCCAGGCCGCGGGCCTTGGTGTAGTCCTTGATGTCATAGGGCCAGAACACCAGGGGTACGTCCCGCAGAGCGGCCTCATAGGTCACGGCTGAGTAATCGGTAATCACCGCATCGGCCACTGACAGCCAGTCAAGAACACCGAATTCACTGCCGATAATGGTGTTTCCACCCTCCGGCAGGGGGGACTTGTCCTGCGGATGGGGCAGCAGCACCAGAGTGTTGGGCGCGTCGTCGTGATCTGGGAACGCTGCAGCCAGCTGGGTATAGGGGATGTGCTTGCCGCGCCGGAAGGTGGGAATGTAGAGCACTGTGCGGCCCCGCTGGTCCTCAGGCCTGCGCAGCTGGGGGTAGCGGTCTAGGATTTCTGTGCGCCGGGCGCGCATCGTTTCAGCATCCAGCAGGTAGTCGATCCGTGGCATCCCCAGCGGCTGGATCTTCTCGGCCGGAATGCCGAAGGCTGCGGTGTAGATGGAGGCTGGAACCTGCCCGGAGGCGCAGACAAAGCTGTAGTTCTGGTGCATACGCATCGTGGCCGCCACCCGAGGGTTCGGGCCCTCCCTGGTCCCGGAGGCCAGGTGCCCGAACTTCTTGATCGCCCCCAGGGCGTGCCAGATCTGGCCGATCCGCAGATCCTTGCGGTGGTTGAGGATGCTCACGGGAATGATGTAGCCGTCCACCAGGCAGCCCGCGCAGGTGGCCAGATGGTACATCTCGCGGAAGGCCTTGGGGATATAGCTGGAGGAGAGCTTCTTGTGCTTGATCACCACGATCCGGTGATCCGGGTGCTTGCGTTGGATCGCCTGTTTGAGCAGGGCAAAGTCCACCGTGATCTGCTTGGGCTCACGGGTGATCAGCACCACCTTGCGCTGCACCGGCAACAGCTTCAGCAAGGCATAGACGCCCCGCGCCCCGGCGATCATCACGCCCAGCGGAGTGGTGAGGATGCGTTTTTCCAGGTCCCCCAGATCCTTCCGGCATGATCGACATGTGCAAATACCATGGAAACCCTAACGTACCCCTATGAGAAGGGCGTGCAGCCATCCCGTACCCTGGTGTCCTGTGAGCGAGGATCTGTTCGACCAGGCTGAGGATACTGACACCGAGCCGGAGCATAAGAATCGGCGGGGTAAGAGGGTTGCCATCGGGGTGCTCTGCGGTGCCTTGGTGCTGCTGATCGGCGGGGTGGCCGCTGCCGCCCTGTACCTGAATTCGTTGCGCGGAGCCTATGAGGAGGCCGTCAACGTCATCGACGAGGAGCACACCTTCCCCGGGACAGCCGAGCGGCCCGATGAGACCACCATTGACGATGAGGAGACCGGCGAAGAGGTCGAGGATGAGCAGCTCAACATCCTGCTGATCGGCTCTGACTCCGGCGGCGGCTCCGGCGAATTCGAGAATGTGCCCTGGCTGCCCAACTCCGGCCGCGCCGACACCATCATGTGGATGCATATCCCGCATGACCGGGACGCCATCTACCTGATGTCCATCATGCGAGATACCTGGGTGCCCATCCCCGGGCACGGTGAGGCCAAGATCAACGCCTCGCTCTCTTTGGGGGAGGGGCCATCGGTGGCAGTTGCGACGATGGAGAACTTGGTGGGAGTGCCCATCGACCATGTGGCCACCGTAGACATGGTGGGCTTCCAGAACCTGGTCTCCGCCATGGGCGGGGTCACCGTGAACTCGCCAGTCTCCTTCACCTCCCGGGACGGCTACCAGTTTGTGGCCGGGGAGCAGCATATGGACTCCGCCCAGGCGATGAGCTTTGTGCGCGAACGCCGCTCCTTCTCCGATGGGGACTACTCCCGGGTGCGCAACCAGCAGGCCTTCATGAGCGGAGTGCTCAACGAGGTGCTCACGCCTGCCACGCTGACCAACCCGGCCCGGGTCCATGAGATGGTCTCCTCCTTCGCCCCGCATATGGCAGTGGACTCCCAACTGGCAGAGGCCGGCTACGTGGCTGATGTGACGTGGTCACTGCGCGATGTGCGCGGCGGAGACATCGAGATGTTCACCCTGCCTAACCTCGGAGTGGGCACCGCCGGCTCCGAATCGATCGTGGTGGCTGACTTCGATGCCTTTGCCGAGGCAGGCCAGGCGATGCGGGACGGCACTTTCGGCGAATTCGCGGCAAATAATTGAGCTCCGTTTCAGCCTGAGAGCCCCTGAGCGGGACTCGTCATGGGCTGGCAGCTGATTGTGCGCTGTACCAGGGCTCAACTTATGCTGGGACGACCATGACCGACTCTGACGATCTCGAAGCTCTCGCTGCCAACCCGCACACCGACTGGGATGTGCTGCATTGGATTGCCGAGAATCATCCTGAGCTGCGTGCTGTGGTCGCGGCCAACCCCGGCACCTACCAGGAGCTCGTGGATGCCCTGGGATCCCTGGGGGATCCCGAGATCGATGCTGCCATCGCCCAGCGCGAGGCCGCTGGGGGAGTGGCTGGGGGAGTGGCAGAGCCCCCGCCGGATCCCCACCCCATGGCCGGTATGTGGGATACCGCCCCCGGCGCATACGCGATCACAGAAGCTGAGCAGGCCCCCACCCCCGGGACCCCGGAGACTGCAGAGCCCAGCGCCCCTGAGACTGTAGAGCCCAGTGCCCCTGAGCCGGTGATGGACCACCGGGAGGAACACTCGGTGGATCCGGATGATCCGGAGCCGGAGGGAGAACCGGCTGATCCGGAATCGGCTGGGATTCCTGAGGGCGAACAGCAGGATCATGCCGAGGCCGAGCTGGCCGCACTGGAGGGCGCCTATGAGCCGCATGAGGTGCTCGCCGCTGTTGAGCCAGTTGTTGAACCAGCTGTTGAGCCGGAACCAGCACCTGCCCAGATGGAAGCCGCGGCGGAGGTCCCGGAAGGATATTACGGGGAAACGCCGGGAGCCCACCAGGAAGCCCGCCCCAAGCGGGAGCTGCCGCTGCTGCCGATCGCGGCTGTGCTGCTGGGCTTGATCGGGGTGGGTGCCGTGATCGGGCTGCTGGTGCTGCTGCTGGGCGGCGATGACGAGCAGCCCGCCGCGGATGACACCCCCGAACCCCAGCCCACCCAGGCTCCTGCCGAGGATGAGGCAGAGGAGGAGGAACCGGAGGAGGCTGACCCAGCAGAGGGTGAGGAGCCCGGAGAGGACCAGGAGAGCCCCGCCGTCGACGAGGAGGCCCTGGCCCAGGCCCGCACCGCAGTGGAGGAGCTTGGTGAGAACCCGAGCTGCGAAACCGGTGAGGATGCCGGCGTGGTCGCCGCTTTCCTCTCTGCCGCCGGCTCCGAGCAGGATTTCCCCGGTGATGACGACGCCGCCCTGCTGGAGTCCACCTTCGAATCCATCCAGTCGCAGTGCTCACCCACAGCGGCCGCCGCCATCTTCGAGTCCGCGCGCAGCGGGCCGCAGGCCCCCGAGGAGGGCCAGGGTGAAGCGCTGAGCACCGTAGGCACCGACTGGGTGACCCGCGGCATCAACGATCTGCGCGGAGCCGAGGAGGTCAGCTCCTTCACCGCCCAGGGCGGCAATGTGGAGTGCGAATTCTCTGATGGAGTCACCTGCACCGTCTACAGCACCACTGTTGAGCCCTGTGATGAGGGAGCCACCTACCGGATGACAGTAGAGGGCGTGGAGGTCGACTGCGGGGCCCACCTGGAGCCCGGCGAACGCGAACAGAGCCTCTCAGAGAACGACGCCGCCACCGACGGGTTCCTGGTCTGCCAGGAACTCAGCGACCGGCTGACCTGTTTCAACACGGTGGAGGTCTTCGGCTTCGAGATGTCCAACACCGGGCACTACACCTGGTAGCACCGGCGCGGAGAGGGTACAGGCGTAGAGTAGGCCCATGGCTGACTATGACCCTGAGGCTCGCGTCATCGCCCCGGTGATCGTTTCCACCCGTGCCGCCACCGGTGAGCGTGAGGACGAATCCGCGCCGATCATCGCCGAGTTCGCCGCCACCATCGGGTTCGCGACCCGGCCCCCGGTGGTCATCCCGGACGGGGAAGGGGTGCTGGCGGCCCTCTCCGAGCTGCTGGTGCAGATCGAACCAGCGGTGATCATCACCTCCGGCGGTACCGGCCTGACCCCTGATGATCTCACCCCCGAGTTCACCAAGCCCATGCTGGACAAGGAGATCCCCGGGGTGGTGGAAGCCATCCGAGCCCATGGGCGCACCAAGAATCCGCTGGCCGCACTCAGCCGCGGGGTGGCCGGGTTCAAGGACAGGACCGTGATCATCAACCTGCCCGGCTCGCCCAAGGCAGTACGCGAGGGCATGGAGGTCCTGGTGGAGCTGCTGCCGCACCTCTGCGACCAGGTGGCCGATATCCGCGACGGCCACTGGGGCTGAGCCGGCTGAGCTGACTGAGCCGGCCCCGGGTTACCTCAGCCCGGGTTACTTCGGCCTGGGTTACTCTGTACCGTTTCTGTGCATGGTGATGGCGCGCTTCATAGTGCGCCGGGCCCGCGCCCGGTCCCCGGCCACATCGTAGGCATAGGCCAGCCGGTACCAGACCCGCCAGTCCTCGGGGGCAGCCTCGGCCTCGGCCTTGAACCGCGCAAACTGTTCATCGGCCTGGGCGCGGTTCGGCCGGCCTGCCGGTGAGCGTTCCACCGTATCCTCCGGCAGTCCGCCCTCGGCATCCAGGATCCGGCCTAGCCGCTCGGTGCGCAGCCCGAAGCTGATCGCATGCCACAGGAACCAGACTCCTACCGCCACTAGGACCAGGGTTCCGGCACCCAGGAGCCGGGCCACGGCGTCGTCGACCCGGAGGAACCGCACCGCAGAGGACACCGCCCCGGCCATGACGATCCCCACTAGGGCGATCATCACCCAGGTCCATATCTTGTCCTTCATGCCCCCGCCGGCCCCAGCAGCTCATCCAGGGCAGTCAGCTCAGCCGGCTCGGAGCGCTGCAGCAGGGTGGCCACCTGCAGCAGCCGGTCCAGGCGCAGCAGCCGGTCCAGCCCGTAGATCAGCTGGCCGGGCCGGGAGGCGACCTCGCGCAGCGCCAGCAGTACCCCGGGCATGAAGCCGGCCCGGTCGAAGGAGTCATGGCGCAGGGTCAGCTGCTCACTGGGATTGCCGAAGAGCGTCTCCTGGTGGGCGGTGAGCCCGCGCAGCCGCACACTGTGCACATTGACTCCCGCCACCTGGGCGCCGCGGGCCCCCTCAAGCTGGGACTGCGTGGCATCTGGGGAGGGGCCCAGCCCAGCTGCTCGCCGGGCCTGGCCCACCAGCTCGGCAGTGCGCACTGCGGTGCCGGAGGGGGCGTCCACTTTGGTGGGATGGTGCAGCTCAATGATCTCCGCAGACTCAAAGTACGGGGCGGCGATGGCGGCGAAGGCCGAGGCCAGCACTGAGCCCAGGGCGAAGTTCGGCGCGATCACCACCCCGGGTGAACTCTGCTCGATCAGGGCGGCCAGCTGCGAGCGCCGCTGCTCATCCCAGCCCGAGGTGCCCACCACTGCGTGGATGCCGTTCGCCAGGCCGAAGCGCACATTGGCCTCGGTGACATCGGGCACTGTGAGGTCTACCAGGTGGGTGGCACCGGCCTCGATGATCTGCTCCAGGGGATCATGGCGGCCCAGCTGCGCCACCAGCTGCATATCCGGTGCCGCCTGCACCGCGCGGACCGCCTCCGAGCCCATCCGTCCGCCGGCGCCCAGCACCGCTACTCTGATCTGTTCTGACATGCTCCCAAGCCTACCTACGTTCACCGGCCAGGCTGGTGCTGCAGAAGTGCGTGAAGGCCTCCAGAGGACCACGACGCCGCAGCCTGATCTTCACTGCCCCGGCCACCAGGGCGCCTGCCACCAAAAGCAGGATCATAGTGTGTTCTTGGGTCTGGGCGAACGGCGCTCCCGGCATCCGCCACAACGGGCCCAGCACCAGCAGATGGCCCACATAGAGGCTCAGCGGCATGGCCCCGGCCCCGGCCAGCGGTGCCAGGGCCAGGCCGGCCCAGCGGCTCAGGATCAGACAGAGGCCCAGCACCGCCACTGCGCAGCTGGCGGTGTGCAGCAGGTCCATTGTGGTGCCCTGGTGCGGCATCGGGATCAGGAACCACAGCGGATCACTGATCAGCGGCAGGAAATGGTCCCCGGTCTCCAATGAGCCTGCCAGGGCCGTGGGGTCGCCTGCGTAGGGCAGGAGGCGCTCAGTGAGCCCGGAGTGCGCCTGCACCAGCGAGCCCACTGCATAGGTGATTGCGGCACCTGCTGTGCCGAAGAGCACCAGCAGCAGCTGGGTGGTGGTGCTGCGCAGGTCCAGCCGGCCCACCGCCATCCCGACGAACAGATAGGCCGGCCACAGCAGCAGCGGGTAGTAACCGGTCACCACCAGGTCCAGCCCGAGCAGGCCGGGCTGGGTCAGATCGGCGAACCCGGGGGAGTGCCAGAGCCGATCCGGCGGCTCCACCGGGGAGGGCCGCAGCTGATTCTGCAACCACCAGTACAGCGGCGGGGCGGCCGCCAGCCAGCCTGCAGCCACCAGCATCAGGGCCCGGGCACCTAGGCGCAGGAACGGCAGCGCAAGGAGGAACATCAGCCCGTAGTGGACCAGAATGATCGCCACCCCGGCTCCCAGCATCGCGCAGCCCAAGCCGATCAGAATAATCAACACCGCCCGGACCGAGATCACCCTGCGATACCAGCCAGTTCTTCCACCGGAGCCCACCATCAGCGCCAGGCCCACTCCGGCCAGGACTGCGAACAGGGCTGCGGACCGTCCGGCGAAGAGCATCCCCGCCCAGGTGGCCTCGCCAGTGGCCGGATCGGAGGTGGGCAGCACATGCACGGTCATCATGCCCAGCAGGGCGATCCCGCGCGCAGCATCAACGCCCCAGAGTCTGCTCACACAGGTAGGCTACTCCCATGACCACCGATCCGAATGCCGCCACCCATCATGCCGCGGCAGACGTCACCTCCACCGGGCACGAGTTCGACCCCTACCTGGCCAAGGGGCAGGTCAAGCACCCCGACCAGACCGATCCCCACTTCGGACACCTGATCACCGCGATGGTCACGCCTTTCACCAAGGATGACCGGGTAGATTTCAAGGCTTTCGAGGCGCTGGCCGCCAAGCTGGTGGACGAGGGCAATGACGCCCTGGTGGTCTCCGGCACCACCGGTGAGACCTCCACCCTGGAGGACTACGAGAAGGCGGATCTGGTCCGTGCGGCGAAATCCGCCGTGGGGGACAGGGCCCGGATCATCGCCGGCACGTCCACCAACCACACCAGCCATGACCTGGAGATGGCCGCCAAGGCTGAGCGCGCCGGAGCCGACGGTCAGCTGGTGGTCACCCCCTACTACAACAAACCCTCCCAGGACGGCGTGCTGGCCCACTACCGGGCCGTGGCCGATGCCGCAGACCTGCCGCTGATGATCTACGACATCCCCGGGCGCACCGGCATCCCGATCGCCACTGAGACCATCCTCAGGCTGGCCGAGCACCCCCGGATCATGAGCCTGAAGGACGCTAAGAACGACATCACCGCCACCACCGAGGTGCTGACCAAGACCGATCTGGAGATCTACTCCGGAGATGACCAGAACGTGCTGGCCTGGATGGCCATGGGAGCGGCCGGCGTGGTCTCGGTGACCGCCCATGTGGCAGCCCCCACCTTCCGCCGCATGATCGATGCAGTGCTCAACTACGATCTGCGCGAAGCCCGCATCGCCCACGGCGAGCTGGGCCCGGTGATCCGCGCCCTGATGACCCGGGTCCAGGGTGCCGTCAGCTCCAAGCTGGTGCTGAACTGGATGGGATTCCCCATCAACACAGACGTCCGCCTGCCACTGGTGCAGGCAAATGAGGCCGAGCAGGAGCTCGTCCTCGCCGACCTGCGTGAAGCAGGCTGGAAGCTCTAGAAAGGAACCCGTCACAGCGTGACACCAGAAAAACTGCAGACACCCCCCAAACTCGCCAACGGCACCCTACGAATCGTGCCGCTGGGCGGGCTCGGTGAGATCGGGCGGAACATGACCGTCTTCGAGCTCAACGGCAAGCTGCTCATTGTGGACTGCGGGGTGCTCTTCCCCGAGGAGGAGCAGCCCGGGGTGGACCTGATCCTGCCGGACTTCAGCTACATCGAGGACCGGCTCGACGACGTGGTGGGCCTAGTGCTCACCCACGGCCATGAGGACCACATCGGCGCAGTGCCCTATCTGCTGCGGCAGAAGGAGGACATTCCGATCATCGGGTCCAAGCTGACCCTGGCCCTGGTGGAGGCCAAGCTGGCCGAGCACCGGCTCAACGCCTATACACTCACCGTGCGCGAGGGTGATGTGGAACAGCTGGGCCAGTTCGAATGCGAGTTCGTGGCCGTCAACCATTCCATCCCGGACGCGCTGGCCGTATTCATCCGCACTGAGGCCGGCACCGTCCTGCACACCGGGGACTTCAAGATGGACCAGCTGCCCCTGGACGGGCGGATCACCGATCTGCGCCACTTCGCCAAGCTCGGCGAGGAGGGCGTGGACATCTACCTCTCCGACTCCACCAACGCCCATATTCCCGGGTTCACCACCCCGGAGAAGGAGATCGGTCCCACTATCGACCAGGTGATCTCTAAGGCCCAGCGCCGGGTGATCGTGGCCAGCTTCGCCAGCCATATCCACCGGGTCCAGCAGGTATTGCACGCCGCCGCCGCGCACGGGCGGAAAGTGGCATTCGTAGGCCGGTCCATGGTGCGCAATATGTCCATCGCCAAGCAGCTGGGCTATCTGGAGATCCCCGAGGGCATTCTGATCGACCTCAAGAAGGTCGATTCGCTGCCCGATCACAAGGTGGTGCTGATGTCCACCGGCTCCCAGGGCGAGCCGATGGCCGCACTGTCCCGGATGGCCAATGGTGACCACCAGATCCAGGTGGGCGAAGGCGATACCGTGATCCTGGCGTCGTCGTTGATTCCCGGCAATGAGACCGGGGTCTACCGGGTGATCAACGGGCTGATGAAGCTCGGTGCCGATGTGGTGCACAAGGACAACGCCAAGGTCCACGTCTCCGGCCACGCCTCCGCCGGGGAGCTGATGTACACCTACAACATCCTCAAGCCGCGCAACGCGATGCCGGTCCACGGTGAGCACCGGCACCTGATCGCCAACGGCAAGCTCGCCGAGGCCACCGGGGTGGATCCGGAGCAGGTGCTGCTCTGCGAGGACGGCTCCGTGGTGGATCTGCGCGAGGGCAAAGCCCGGAAGGTGGGCCAGGTGGAGGCCGGCTATGTGTATGTGGACGGCTCCTCTGTGGGTGAGATCACCGACTCCGAGCTGAAGGACCGGCGCACCCTGGGCGAGGAGGGCTTCATCTCGGTGGTCACCGTGGTGAACCGGCAGACCGGCACCATCATCTCTGGGCCAGATATCCACGCCCGCGGTGTGGCTGAGGAGGACGAGGTGTTCAAGAACATCAAGCCCAAGATCGCCAAGGCGCTCACCGAGGCCATCCAGGACAATAAGGAACACACCACCCACCAGCTTCAGCAGATCGTGCGCCGCACCATCGGCTCCTGGGTCAGCCGCAAACTGCGCCGCAAGCCGATGATCGTGCCGGTAGTGGTGGAGACCTGATCCTCCCGGCCTAGGAGACCCAGGCGCGTATATGCGGCGACACGCCGGGCCCACCGGCTAAGTTGGGGGTATGGCGACACGTACTTCCCCCTCGCGGTCGGCCGGACAGAAGAAGAGTTCATCCGCCAAACCCCGCGCAGCGACGTCGAAGAAGAACCCTCCCCAGCAGGAGCGTGGCAATCTGGCCTTCACCGCTGCCCGCGGGATCTGGCTCGCCCTGGCCACCCCGGTGGGTGGGGCGGTGCGCAGTATCGGCCGGCAGGTGAAGATCCACCCCGATGACCGCCGCGACGGTGCCGGGCTGGTGTTCTTCCTGCTCGCGGCCCTGACCGCAGTGGTCGACTGGTGGGGTGCCCACCACTGGGACCACTGGGTCTCCGATGTGGTGCACCGGGTCACCGCCGGTACCTTCGGCTGGGCCTCCGTGCTGCTGCCGCTGGCGCTGCTGATCACCGCCATGCGCTATTTCCGCACGCCTCAGCAGCATGAGGCCAACGGTCGGGTGGCGATCGGGCTGTCCATTGTGCTCGCCGCCTCCGCCGGCCTGGCCCACCTCTCGGCCGGTGCCCCGACCATCAACGAGATCTTCGCCCAGACCGAGGACGGCGGCTTCCACCACATGATCGACTCCGGGGGCATCCTGGGCTATCTGGTGGTGGTTCCGATCGCCTCGCTGATCACCAGCTACCCGGTCTGGGTGCTGCTCTGTATGGTGCTGGCACTGGGCCTGCTGGTGCTCACCGACACCCCGGTCCGCCGCATCCCCGCCCGCCTGGCCGTGGCGCGCAACTACATCATCGGCGAACCCGGTGAGCGCCCCGCCCACGGCGCAGTGCCCTCCGGTGGTGCCGCCCAGCAGGCCGATGCTGAGTACTACGACGCCGCGGACAAGCCCCCGCGCCCACGCACTGGAAAAGCTGGCCGGGCCAAGAAGTCCGCCGCCAAGTCCGAGCGGCCCAGCTTCTTTGCCAAACTGACGGGGAACAGCGCAGAGCAGGATGCTGCAGAGCAGGATTCCGCGGAGCACCAGACAGCAGAGGACGACGCCGCCGGGGGGCGCCACAGTCAGGATCCGGCGGCCACCGCCCCCACCGAGGTCTTTGGTGCCGCCGAGGGTGCCTACGACTCCTCGGTCCATGTGGAGCCCAGCGCGGATGAGGCGCCCAAGCTCAAGCCCGGGCAGAAGCGGCCCACCAAGCACGAGCAGGAGGTGGCCGCAGCCAAGCGCGCGGCAGGCATCACCGACTCCGGCAGCCAAGGCGGGTCCACAGCGGCCTCGGCAAAGTCCTCCCCTAAGCCCACGGCCACGCCGGAGGCCCCGGCACCGGCCACTGACCTGCCGGTGCGCAGCGAGCAGCTGGAACTCTCCGGGGACGTTACCTACACCCTGCCCGAGCAGTCCCTGCTGCCGGCCGGCCCGGCCCCCAAGCACAACACGGAGGCCAATGCAGAGATCGTGGCCGCCCTGGACGCCACCTTCCAGCAGTTCAAGGTGGACGCCGAGGTCACCGGCTTCAGCCGCGGCCCCACAGTGACCCGCTACGAGATCGAGCTGGCCCCTGGCACCAAGGTGGAGAAGGTCACCACTCTGGAGAAGAACATCGCCTATGCGGTGGCCTCCAATGAGGTGCGCATCCTCAGCCCCATCCCGGGCAAATCCGCCATCGGCATCGAGATCCCCAACCGGGACAAGGAGGCCGTGGCCCTGGGCGATGTGCTGCGCTCCAACGCCGCCCGCAGGCTCGAACACCCCATGGTGATGGGCGTGGGCAAGGACGTCGAGGGCGGGTTCGTGGTGGCCAATCTCGCCAAGATGCCGCACCTGTTGGTGGCCGGTGCCACCGGGGCCGGTAAGTCCGCGTTCATCAACTCGATGATCACCTCGGTGCTGATGCGCGCCACCCCGGACGAGGTCCGGATGGTCATGGTGGACCCCAAACGGGTGGAGCTGACCGCCTTCGAGGGTATCCCGCACCTGGTCACCCCCATCATCACCGACCCCAAGAAGGCCGCAGAGGCCCTGGAGTGGGTCTGCAAGGAGATGGACAACCGCTACGACGACCTCGCGCACTTCGGGTACAAGAAGATCGACGAGTTCAACGCCGCGGTCCGGGCCGGGAAGATCACCCTGCCCCCGGACTCCAAGCGGGTGCTGCGCCCCTACCCCTACCTGCTGGTGATCGTCGACGAGCTGGCCGATCTGATGATGGTGGCCCCCCGGGATGTGGAGGATTCCATCGTGCGGATCACCCAGCTGGCCCGGGCCGCCGGCATCCACCTGGTGCTGGCCACTCAGCGGCCCTCGGTCAACGTGGTCACCGGGCTGATCAAGGCCAATGTGCCCTCCCGGATGGCTTTTGCCACCAGCTCCGCCACCGATTCGCGCGTGGTGCTGGACTCGGTGGGCGCGGAGAAGCTGCTGGGCCAGGGCGATGCCCTGTTCCTGCCGATGGGCCAGTCCAAGCCGATGCGCGTGCAGGGCGCCTGGGTCAACGAGTCCGAGGTCGAGGCCGTGGTGGCCCATGTGAAGTCACAGCTGAAGGCCCAGTACCGCGAGGATGCGGTCAAGGCCATGGAGCCCAAGAAGCGTGAGATCGACGAGGACATCGGCGAGGACCTGGACCTGCTGCTGGCGGCCACCGAACTGGTGGTCACCACCCAGTTCGGTTCCACCTCCATGCTGCAGCGCAAACTGAAGATGGGCTTCGCCAAGGCCGGGCGGATCATGGACCTCATGGAGTCCCGCGGGGTGGTGGGACCCTCCGAGGGCTCCAAGGCCCGCGATGTGCTGGTTGCCCCCGAGGAGCTGGGCGAAGTCCTGGCAGCGATCAAGGGAGAGGGAGACGACGACGACGCCCCACAGCCCTTCGACGCAGCGGCTGAGGTGGAGACGGCGGAGTCCGTGCCCGTGACGGAGCAGACTGAGGCGGTACCGGCTGCTGCAGCCGGCGAGCAGGAGCCGCCGTCATCTGATGCTGCGGAGAACGACTGGGCCGCGGACCTCATCGCCCGGGATATGGCCGAACGCACCCGCGACCTCACCGAGGTCATGGACTACAACGACGGCGCGGAGAACCCCACCGACTCGGAGGACGCCTGGGCCCTGACCGGCCGGCGCTGAGCTGCCCTGACCTACTCCTGCGGGATAACCCCCTGATAACCGGAATTAGGTAGAGTCAGACCCTGATGAATGTGAACCCGCAGGCACCGCTGCTCAACATCGCGAATGTGCTCACGATGCTGCGCATTGCCCTGGTGCCGATCATGGTGGTGTTCCTGCTCATGGACGCCGAGGCCACCGGCTCCGGCCTGGCCCCCTGGGAGGCCCAGAATGGTGGCTGGCGCTGGGCCGCGGCCGCGGTGTTCACCGCCGCGATGATCACCGACAAGATTGACGGCGATCTGGCCCGCGCCCGGAACCTGGTCACAGATTTCGGCAAGATCGCTGATCCGATCGCCGATAAGCTGCTGGTAGGTGCCGCACTGATCATGCTCTCCCTGCTGGGCGAGCTCTGGTGGTGGGTGACCATCGTGATCCTGGTCCGTGAGCTCGGCATCACTGCGCTGCGGATGTGGATGATCCGCACCCAGGTGATGCCCGCCTCCCGCGGCGGCAAATGGAAGACTGCCCTGCAGGCCGCCGGCCTGTTCCTGATGCTGCTGCCGCTGGCGGCCTTCGCCAGCTGGCTGGCCACCGCGGCGCTGTGGGTGATGCTCGCCGCGATGGTGATCACCGTGGTCACCGGCATCGACTACATCATCCAGGCCGTGCACATCCGCCGAGTCGCCAGGGGGAACATATGAGCCCGAACCGCGACGATATCGAGCTCATCCAACGGATGGGGCACCGGGGAATCAGCCTGGCCACTGCCGAATCACTGACCGCCGGAGCTCTGGCTGCGCGGATCGCTGAGGTCCCCGGAGCCTCGGTGGCTCTGCTGGGCGGAGTCATCGCCTACTGCAACGAGGTCAAGCAGGAGACCCTCGGCGTGGACTCCGGCCTGTTGGAGGAGAAGGGAGCGGTGGATGGGGAGGTCGCCGCCCAGATGGCCGCCGGCGCCGCAGCGGCCTGTCACGCCGGGATCGGGGTCTCCACCACCGGTGTGGCCGGTCCGGAGCCCCACCAAGGCAAGCCGGTGGGGACTGTGTATGTGGGCATCTCAGCCGATGCCCGCGTCGTCGGCCGTTATCGGCTCAGCCTCCCCGAGGACTGCGCAGAATGTCCCGCCGAGGAGGGCCTGGCCGGATACCGGCTGCTGGAGTTGGACGGTGACCGGGCCAGCATCCGTCAAGCCAGCGTGGAGGCTGCACTGAAGCTGGTGCGCGATCTTCTACATACAGAGCCTGCAGGCCTGCCGGAAGCTCCCTGAGTTCGGCTACAGTGGGGAACAAAATAGCGGTACAGCAGGTTGGGCTAGTCGAAAGTCGTACACGCGAGGGAGAATCTCATGGTCCGTCAGCCAGTCACAGTCAATGGCGTCACCCGGTGGAAGGACACCGAGACCGAAGGCCTGCCCACCGAGGCTCGCGAGGCCAAAGGTGTGGTGCTCCGCCAGGAGATCGGCGATGTGCTGCGCAGCATCCGGCAGTCCGAGGGCCGTACCCTGCGCGATGTCTCCCATGACGCCCGGGTCTCCCTGGGCTACCTCTCCGAGGTGGAACGCGGGCAGAAGGAGGCCTCCTCCGAGCTGCTGGCCAGCATCTGCACCGCACTGAACGTGCCGCTGGCCGTGATGCTCTTCCAGGTGGCCGAGCGCATCGCCGCAGCTGAGGGCCTGCAGGTGCCAGACACAGTGCCCACCGAGATGCAGCGGGAGTTCCACAGTGCTTCTCCCGTCGGCGGGGAGACCACCCCGTTCGACTCCGTGCTGGTCACGGCAGCCAGGTAATCTGGCACCTTACTCGGCCGCAGACGGACTGCAGCCGAGCACCCGCTAAACTGGCCAGCATGGTTTCTGAGGATCGCCGCGCCCACGTCAAGGAGCTCCAGCAGGAGCTGCACCGACTCTTCCTGCGCCGGCGGCATAATGCGATCCAGCTGGCCCGCACCATCGACCCGGAGATCGAACCGGCCGCCTACTCCATCCTCTTCACCCTGCAGCGCGAAGGCGCCCAGCGGATGACCGATATCTCCAAGCACCTCGGCATCGGCAAACCGACCCTCTCCCGCCAGCTGACCACTCTGGCCGAACGTGGATTCATCACCAAGAAAGCAGACCCCGCCGACGGCCGGGCACTGGTCATCTCGCTGACCGAACAGGGCAAATCCCGGCTGGAGGCCGCCCAGAAGCAGCGCTCGGAGCGCTATCTGCACATGCTGGAAGTCTGGAGTGAGGAGGAGATCATGTCACTCTCCGCACTGGTGGCCAAGCTGAATCAGACCTACGCAGAGTACGACGACGCCCCCGCAGTCGCTGCCAGCCCGGGTGAAGATGCCCCGCAGGCCGCTGCTGATCCCGGGGCAGCAGATTCGAAGGCTGCCTGATTGGCCTCGATGCGCGAATCCCGGTTCTGGGCGCTGATGGAGGGCGAGTTCGGTGGACGCTATGCCCATGTGCTGGCCGACCAGCTGGTCATCACCTCTCTGCAGCTCACCGCCAAGCAGGCGCTGGCCGCCGGGGTACCGGCTCGCCAGGTCTGGGAGGAGCTCTGCGAACAGCAGGATGTGCCCCAGGAGCGCCGGCTGGGCAAGGACAACCCGCCTAAACGGTAGGGCAGGTTCACCGGGCAGCCGGCGGGCCCAAGGGCAGAGGTTCAGCGGGCACCCGGCGTGTTGCTCGAATACCTGTTCGATTAGGCGTAGAGTTTTCCCCAGCAGAGATCTGGGGCTGCCGGCCCACCGGATGCTCCACAGATCCATGATCCGACAATCGGCATGTCGGGGGCTGCCCGTAGTCTCGATCATGTCAGCAGAAGAACAACTTATCGAGAGGTGAAACATGGCGACCAGCCCAGACCGACAGAAGGCCCTCGAGGCCGCACTGGCCCAGATCGACAAGCAGTATGGCAAGGGCTCGGTGATGCGCCTGGGCGATGAGACCCGCGCCCCGATTGAGGCCATCCCCACCTCCTCCATCGCGATGGACGCGGCCCTGGGCATCGGTGGGTTCCCGCGCGGCCGTGTGGTGGAGATCTACGGTCCGGAGTCCTCCGGTAAGACCACGGTGGCCCTGCATGCAGTGGCCAACGCGCAGAAGAACGGCGGGATCGCCGCGTTCATCGACGCCGAGCACGCCCTGGACCCCAGCTACGCCGAGAAGCTCGGGGTCAACACTGACGAGCTGTTGGTCTCCCAGCCGGACACCGGGGAGCAGGCCCTGGAGATTATGGACATGCTGGTCTCCTCCGGCTCGCTGGACATCGTGGTCATCGACTCAGTGGCCGCCCTGGTGCCCCGCGCTGAGATCGAGGGCGAGATGGGCGACAGCCATGTGGGCCTGCAGGCCCGGCTGATGTCCCAGGCGCTGCGTAAGATCACCGGCCGGCTGGCCCAGACCAACACCACCGCTGTGTTCATCAACCAGCTGCGTGAGAAGGTCGGCGTGTTCTTCGGCTCTCCGGAGACCACCTCCGGCGGTAAGGCACTGAAGTTCTACGCCTCCGTGCGCGTTGACGTGCGCCGGATCGAGACGCTGAAGGAAGGCGTCAACGCGGTGGGCAACCGGACCCGGGCCAAGATCGTGAAGAACAAGATGGCCCCGCCCTTCAAGCAGGCTGAGTTCGACATCCTCTACGGCGAGGGCATCTCCCGTGAGGGCGGGCTCATTGACGTCGGCGTGGAGAACGGGCTGGTCAAGAAGTCCGGAGCCTGGTTCACCTATGACGGAGACCAGCTGGGCCAGGGCAAGGAGAAGGCCCGCCAGTTCCTCAAGGACAACCCTGATCTCGCCGATGAGATCGAGCTGCGCATCAAGCAGAAGCTCGGCATCATCAAGACCGAGGATGAAGGTCCCGAACTCCAGGCCGTCTGATGAGCGATTCAAAGATCGAGGCGCTGAAGGACACCCTGGCCCGGTACGAGTCCGGGGAGCTGAGCTCCGATCTCTTTGCTGGCGACGCCGAGCTGAGCTCGGCTGCGCCCCGGTCCAGACAGCAGGCGGGGCAGCGGCAAGCGGAGACGCCGGCTGATCAGGCAGCGCAGGCACCGGCTGAGCGGGCACCGGCAGCGGAGGAGCAGTACGGCAAAGCCCGGGCCGTGGTGCTGCGCAAGCTCACCGGCTCGGCCAAGTCCCGGCATCAGCTTGCCGAGGCGCTGCGCGAGAAGGAGTACAGCGAAGAGGTCATCACCCGCGTGCTGGACCGGATGGAAGAGGTCCAGCTCATCGACGATGCCGCCTTCGCCCGCACCTGGGTCCGCACCCGCCACGAGCTCAAAGGCCTCGGCACTGCGGCGCTGCGCCGAGAGTTGCAGGACAAGGGCGTCTCCGCGGAGCATATCGAAGCCGCCCTGGAACAGCTCACCGCCGAGGATGAAGATGCCGCGGCGCGTGAGCTGATTGAGGCCAAGCTGCGCGGGGTGGTGATACCCATCGGCAACGGGGTTCAGGACCGCAAGGAACGCGAGAAGATCACCCGCCGGCTGGTGAGCATGCTGGGCCGCCGGGGGCACACCCCCGCCGCAGCCTTCCAGCTGGTCCGTGAGGAACTCGACCGAAGAGCAGCCTGAACACCGGCTCCCAGCACGGCTCGGTAGAATCACCCCAATGACTGAAGCACTCCTGGAACGCACCGACACCCCGGCCGCTGAACGCACCTATGAGGTGCGCACCTTCGGCTGCCAGATGAACGTGCACGACTCCGAGCGGATCTCCGGGCTGCTCGAAGCGGCCGGCTACGCCAAAGCGAAGCAGGGAGCCACCCCGGATCTGGTGGTCTTCAACACCTGCGCGGTCCGTGAGAACGCCGACAACCGGCTCTACGGCAACCTTGGCCAGCTGAAACCGGTCAAAGAGGCCAGCGGTATGCAGATCGCAGTGGGTGGCTGCCTGGCCCAGAAGGACCAGAACGCCGTCCTGGAGAAAGCGCCCTGGGTAGATGTGGTCTTCGGCACCCACAACATCGGCTCGCTGCCCACCCTGCTGGAACGCTCACGGCACAACCGAGAGGCCAGCATCGAGATTCTCGAAGCGCTTGAGACCTTCCCCTCCACTCTGCCCACTAAGCGCGAATCGGTGCACTCCGGATGGGTGTCCATCTCAGTGGGCTGCAACAACACCTGCACCTTCTGCATCGTGCCCAGCCTCCGCGGTAAGGAGAAGGACCGCCGCCCCGGGGAGATCCTCGCCGAGGTCCAGGCCCTGGTGGACGACGGCGCCGTCGAGGTGACCCTGTTGGGGCAGAACGTCAACACCTACGGTGTGGAGTTCGGCGACCGCACCGCCTTCGCCAAACTGTTGCGCGCTTGTGGTGAGATCCAGGGCTTGGAGCGGGTTCGGTTCACCTCCCCCCATCCGGCCAGCTTCACCGATGACGTCATCGAGGCCATGGCCGAGACCCCCAATGTGATGCCGCAGCTGCATATGCCGCTGCAGTCCGGCTCCGACCGGATCCTTAAAGCCATGCGCCGCTCCTACCGGGGTAAGAAGTTCCTCGGCATCCTGGACAAGGTCCGGGAACGGATGCCCCATGCCGCGGTGACCACCGATATCATCGTCGGCTTCCCCGGGGAGACCGAGGAGGACTTTGAAGACACCATGCGCGTGGTGGAGGCCTCCCGGTTCGCCTCAGCCTTCACATTCCAGTACTCCAAACGCCCGGGAACCCCCGCTGCCGAGATGGCCGAGCAGATCCCCAAAGAGGTGGTCCAGGCCCGCTTCGAGAGGCTGACCGCTCTGCAGGACCGGATCACCGCAGAGGAGAACGCCGCGCAGGTCGGCACCTTCCAGGAACTTCTGGTCACCGCTGACTCCGGCTCCAAGGGAGCTAAGACCGGCCGGCTCTCCGGGCGGGCACCGGATAACCGGCTGGTGCACTTCAGCGTCCCCGCCGGGGCCGAGACCCCGCGCCCGGGGGACTTCGTCACCGTGCCGATCACTGAGGCCGGCAGCTTCCACCTGCTCTCCGACCCATCGGTTGAGCAGTTCAGCCTGCGCCGCTCCAGGGCCGGGGATGCGTGGGACCGTTGGCAAGCAGACTCCTGCGGGGTCGGCATCACCCAGGTCGGCGGAAACAAGCCCAGCACCGTCTCGCTGGGGCTACCCACCCTGCGCCCAGGCACCTGAGGTGGTAACACCGCCGGAGCAGATCCCGCTGGTCGTTCTGCTGGGCCCCACCGCCTCCGGGAAGACCGGGCTCAGCATCGAGCTGGCCCACCGACTCGCAGCTGAAGGTGCCCCTGGGGAGATCATCAACGCCGACTCCATGCAGCTCTACCGGGGAATGGACATCGGCACCGCCAAAGCAGATGCCGCGGAGCGGCAGGGACACCCGCACCACCTCTTCGACATCCTGGAGGTCACCCAGGAAGCCTCAGTGGCCGCCTATCAGCAGCAGGCCCGGGAGACCGTGGCGGCTGTCCGCGCCCGCGGGAACACCCCGATCCTGGTTGGCGGTTCGGGACTCTACCTGCGGGCCGTCACAGACATCATTGAGTTTCCGCCCACAGATCCGCAGCTGCGGCGCCAGCTCGAATCCGAACTCGCCGCAGAGGGTGCTGCAGCCCTGCGCGAGGAGCTGCGCCGGGCCGACCCGGAATCCGCCTCCGTGATCAAGGACGAGCGCAGACTGATCCGGGCCCTGGAGGTCATCCGGCTCACCGGGCGCAGCTTCACCTCGTATATGCCGCAGCGCAGTTATGAGCCCACTGTGGAGCCAGTCATCCAGATCGGTCTGAGAGTCCAGCGCAGTCTGCTGCACCGCCGGATCGAGCAGCGGGTCCAGCAGATGCGCCAGAAAGGCCTGCTGGAGGAGGTGCGCCGGTTGGAGGAAGCCGGGCTGCGCCGGGGGCGAACCGCACCGGCGGCCATCGGCTACCAGCAGTTCCTGCGGGTGCTCGACGGTGCCCTCTCCGAGGACCAAGCGGTGGAGGAGACCATCGTGGCAACCCGAAAATTCGCCCGCCGTCAGGAGACTTGGTTCCGCGCCGACCACCGCATCATCTGGCTGGACGCTCTGGGCGAGAACCTCGCCGAGCAGGCCATGGAAGCAATTGCAGGACTCACTGGTTGAATAGGACTATGCGCTTCACCAAAGCCCACGCCACCGGCAATGACTTCGTGATGATCAACGACGCCGCCGGTCAGCTCCATCTGCCCGCCCAGCAGGCAGCCCAGCTCTGTGACCGGCACCTGGGCATCGGCGCCGACGGGCTGATCCGGGCCGTGCCGGCCCACCGGACCGAGGACGGCCGCACCGCCCTGACCCGGGCGGAGCTGACCAGTACCGATGAAGCGCCGGTCTGGTTCATGGACTACCGCAACGCAGACGGGACCGCTGCTGAGATGTGCGGCAACGGCGTGCGGGCCTTCGCGCATTTCCTGGTGGCCGAGCGGCTAGCGGAGCTCACCGAGGGCGATTCCCTGCCCGTACTGACCAGGGCCGGACTGCGCACCGTACAGCGGGTCCCGGAAGGCTATGCGGTCGGGATGGGCATCTGGTCCTTCATCGACCCGCAGATGGCCTCAGAATCAGCCTCCGACTCCCTGGTCCAGGCACGGGGACTCACCGACCCCCGGCCGGCGCTGAGCATCTCAATGGGCAACCCGCACACTGTGGTGGCCCTGCCCGATGCGCAGACCCTGCAGCAGCTGGACCTGCACGCCGCCCCCACCGTTGAGCCGGTTCCGCCGCAGGGGACCAATGTGGAGTTCGTGGTCCCGGCAGACCCACTGGTGGAAGGCGGCGTCGGCCGTATCCAGATGCGGGTGCACGAACGCGGTGTGGGCGAGACCCTCTCCTGCGGCACCGGTACCTGTGCCGCAGCAGCGGCAGTGCGGGTCTGGGTCGGCGCGGATGCCGTGAACACCTGGCAGGTCGCAGTCCCCGGTGGAGAGGTCACAGTCACCTTTGCCTCCCGCTCCGACGGCGCCGAGGACGTGACTCTGGCCGGTCCGGCCGTACTCGTCTACTCCGGAGAGCTCACGGCATAGTAATCGCATGAATCGCGCCTTCTTCACCGCCCCGGCAACGGCTGCCCTGCTCGTCTCCTGCGGCAGCAGCCCGGAGCCCACTGAGGAGCCCCCCACGGCGGATGACCGGCTCGGCATAGCACTGGAGCAGTACGCCGGCGCCCCGGAAGGCGCATTCCCCCAGCTCGAGGACCTTGAGCCGGCCAACCCTCATCCCGAGCCGCTGAGCTCCAGCGAGGCGGACCAGCTTGATCCAGATCTCGCCGCAGAGCCGGCGGAACTGCCCGGTGGGGACTTTGAGTTCGATCCGGAGAGCCATCTCATCGAGGACGCTGCAACTCTGGAGCCCGCCCAGCCGCAGGAGCCCATTCTGGAGGAGCTGCCTGATCAGCCGATAGCGGCCCTGAGCCAGGACGGCCATCTGCATCTGACCACTTGGGGGAGCTCCAGCTGCCCCTCCCGGGTCACCGGTCTTGAGCACCAGGGCCCCGCGGAGCTGCGCGTCACCCTGGATTTCCCCTATGAAGACACCCCATGCACAGCAGATATGGCCGCCACCACCCATGTGCTCGAGCTGCCCGAGGAGGCACAGGAGCTGCCGCTGACCGTTCAGCTGGACCATGAGCAGCTCGACACCATGACAGAGCCTCTCGAAGTGGTGCAGCTGCGCCCCGGTGACTAATCCCGGTGACTAACCCTGGAGACTAGTCCGGGAGACGAGCCCCCGGAGGCTAAACCCGTTTCAGCCCGGAGACCAGGCCGGCGGATCAAACAGCCGCTCGGCCTCGGCGCCCAGGGTGCGCAGCACCAGGGAACTGAACAGCACGGTGCCCACTGCCAGCGAGTCCCCCTGCTGCAGCTGCTCCAACAGCTGGGGCGAACCCGCTGCCTCATGCACCCCGGCGGTGCCCAGATCATCCAGTCGCAGCCAGTCCCATCCCGGAGCCTGGGGCCACTCGGAGCGCTCCGGAGTGCCGGTATAGGCTCCCGGCAGCTCCACAAACACCTTGCGCCCCGGAAAGGGCTGCAGCTCCGCGATGAACCCGGCCAGATCCTTGCCGGGGGGCAGGCAGACCAGCACCTGCCGGAGCTCCGCCGCCTCGGTGTCAGCTTCCCCTGCGCCCGCGCTGGGGTTCCGGGCTTCCTGAGGCATCACCTGCGAGGCGAACTCCAAGGCCGCCCGCAGCCCCGCACCGGAGACAGCTGAGTCCACCACGCACCG
Organism: Nesterenkonia alkaliphila; assembly: GCF_009758175.1. Lineage (GTDB taxonomy): Bacteria > Actinomycetota > Actinomycetes > Actinomycetales > Micrococcaceae > Nesterenkonia > Nesterenkonia alkaliphila. Next base: position 62,152 of record NZ_WRPM01000051.1, on the reverse strand, counting down.
CACACCGGGCACCGCCCCGCCGGGGGTCTTACCTCCAAGCACGACGCCGCCACCGGGCATCACACCGCCGGCCACCTCGCCACGGGGTATCACCGCCCCATCGGCAGCCCCGCCTTCGGGCACGACGCCGCCACCGGGCACCGCATGGACCGAGAGCCGCCCCGGGTACCGCACCGAGCGCACCACTTCCGCCAGAGTGGGCATCAGCGTACGACGATTCGTTCCCGCGGGGTCGGTGTCGTCACATATGGCGCATAACGGGTGCTCGGCGGGCAGAAAATGGGCAGTAGGTGACGATGAAACGGGTTTAGGGCCGGCGTGTCGTGCGGAACTGCGCATATTCCTTGAACCGCCCGTCACTGAACCGTCCGCCACTAAACCGTCCGCCACAGCAACCCCTGCGGCAACACCGGCCGCCGCGTTAGCCCGCTGGAACCCCGCCGGCAGATGGGCAACCAGTCCCGCGGCGTCGTCCTCCGCCCCAACCAGCTGCGCACCGGTCTCGGCGCAGCGCTGGGCCAGGATCTCCGCCACCTCAGCAGACTGCGGGCAACTGACCACCAGCTGCGTGCTCCCGGTGATCACCTCGGACTTATCCCGGGCCACATCTGCCACAGTGGGGCCCAACAGGTCCAGATGCTCGGCGAAGATACTGGTCACCACCACCGCATCCAATGGCCAGTGGCTCAGATCGTCCGAGGCCCCGCCGATCCCCGCCTCAGCCACCAGCACCTCACAGTCCTGCTGCGCCGCAGCCAGAAACCCCATCAGCAGGAACACTCCTGTGGGAGCCAGATAGCCGCTCTCAGCTGTGGCCGGCGGCAGCTGTGCCTGAGCCTGGGCAATCCTCAACAGAAGGCGGCGCCGTTCCTGCTCCGGGAGCACCACACCGTTGATCCGTATCCGGTCCGCATTAGAGAGCACCCCGGGGCTCATCACTGTGCCCACCCGGTGGCCCAACCCCGCTAAGGCGGCGGAGGCGTAGGCGCTGGCGGTGCCCTTGCCCTTGGAGCCGACCACTCCGATGGTTCGGTGCGCAGCGGTTTCTGGGTCATACTCCAGGGCCTGCATCAGCGCCCGGGTCCGCTCCAATGACCTGGCGGAGACCCCGCGCAGGGCCCGCCACTCGCCGAAGACCACCTGCTCTTCCAACTGGTCTGTGGGCAGTGCCGCCAGCGGGGCGGCGTCGTGCTGGTCCACCCGACCGGGCTGGTTCACCGGACCGAACAGCGTCATCCGATCCGCCCGCGCGCCACCCGCAGAATCCGGAACCCCTTGGAACTGGCGGTGCGCTCGGCAGAAAAATCCTCACCGACCACTGCCAGCATCGAGGTCATCCACGTCAGCAGCGAATCCGCACCCAGATTCTTCTGCACCACCAACCACGCCTCACCGCCCTCGTCCAGCCGCGGCAGCCACAGTTCCAGCAGCTCATGCAGGGCCGGTTTGCCGATCCGGATCGGCGGATTGGACCAGATGGTGGCGAACCGCTGCCCGGCGGGGACCTCCTCCGGAGCGCAGACCCGCACATTCTCCAGCCCCAGGGCGGCAGCGTTCTCCGCGCACAAGACGCGCGCCCGCTCGTTGATGTCCACTGCCCACACTGTGGCATCTGGGGAGAGCATCGCCATGGTCAGGGCCAGCGGCCCCCACCCACAGCCGATGTCCAGCAGCTGTCCGGAGGCCGCCGGTGCGGGGACCTCACGCAGCAGCACCTGGGTGCCTTTGTCCACCGCTTCGGGGGAGAAGATCCCCGCGGACGTGCTGACCTCCACCTGCCGGCTGGCGAGCTCCACATTGATCCGGCGCCGTGAGAACGGCCCCTCCGGCGCGCTGAAATAGTGCGAACTGTTCACCCTTGTTAGACTAGTACCCATGTGGATTCGCCCATTGCAGTACGCACGGCCCCGTCACGCGGCCTGAAGCGTACAGACCAGCTCCCGGCCGCTGTGGAGACAGTGCCGGTTGAGCCTGCCCGAATCCTTTACCCCAACACAAGTCCCGCACCCTTAGGTGAACCCCAGGCCGACGACGCCGCCCCTCTCACCTGCTCACCGCGGGCAAGGAATTCATGACTGAACAGAAAAACACCCCAGAAGCCTCATCCACCATCGATGAGACCATCGCCCGCATTCTCGCTGCCGGCGAGAAGGCCCCAGAGACCAGCGCCACTGAGATTGTGCCTGATCCGGAGTTCGCCACTGAGGAGGAGGCCCAGCGCCGCCGGATCCTCAGCGACCGGGCCCGTGAGCTGGCCGAGTCGGCCGAGCACACCGAGTATGACGGCGAGCAGTACGACCTCTTTGAGCGCCGCAGCCTGCGCCGGGTAGAAGGCCTCTCCACTGAGCTCGAGGACGTCACCGAGGTCGAATACCGGCAGCTGCGCCTGGAGCGCGTGGTGCTGGCCGGGCTCTGGAGCGGTGGCTCGGCAGCGGAGGCCGAATACTCCCTGCGTGAGTTGGCTGCCCTGGCCGAAACTGCCGGCTCCACTGTGCTCGACGGTTTCCTGCAGCGGCGCGCCACCCCGGATCCGGGCACCTTCTTCGGCTCCGGCAAGGCGGTAGAGATCAAGGAGGCAGTTGCTGAACTGGGCGCTGACACCGTGGTGGTGGACTCCGAGTTAGCGCCCTCCCAGCGCCGCGGGCTGGAGGACATCGTCAAGGTCAAGGTGATCGACCGCACCGGTCTGATCCTGGACATCTTCGCCCAGCACGCCAAGTCCCGAGAAGGCAAGGCCCAGGTGGAGCTTGCCCAGCTGGAATACCTGCTGCCGAGACTGCGCGGCTGGGGCGAGTCGATGTCCCGGCAGGCCGGCGGTCAGGTGGGCGGCGCCGGTGCCGGGATGGGCTCCCGCGGACCGGGTGAGACCAAGATCGAGCTGGACCGCCGCCGGATCAACCAGCGGATGGCCAAGCTGCGCCGGGAGATCGCCGGGATGAAACCGGCCCGGGAGGCCAAGCGGGCCAACCGCAAGCGCAATGCGGTGCCCTCGGTTGCGATCGCCGGCTATACCAACGCCGGCAAATCCAGCCTGCTCAACCGGCTCACCGACGCCGGGGTTCTGGTGGAGAACGCCCTGTTCGCCACATTGGACCCCACCACCCGCAAGGCGGTCACCCCCGACGGGATCGGCTACACGCTCTCGGACACGGTGGGCTTTGTGCGCCAGCTGCCCACCCAGTTGGTGGAGGCCTTCCGCTCCACCCTGGAGGAGGTGGCAGATGCCGACCTGATCCTGCATGTGGTGGATGCATCGCATCCGGAGCCGGAGGGTCAGATTGCCGCGGTGCGGACAGTGCTGGCCGAGGTGGACGCCCATCAGGTCGATGAGATCGTCGTGCTGAACAAGGCCGATGCCGCCTCCGAGCATGTCATCGAACGCATCCGGCGCCGCGAGCCGCATACCGCGGTGGTCTCGGCCCACACCGGGGAGGGCATCGAAGAGCTCAAAGAGCTCATCAGCGCCTCCATCCCGCGGCCCAGTGTGGAGCTGGAGCTGCTGATCCCCTATGAGCACGGTGAGATCGTCTCCCGCCTGCACGCTGAGGATGCCGAGATCCTCAGCACTGAGTATCAGGAGGCCGGCACCCGGCTCAGCGTGAAGGTTCGCCCTGCCCTGGCCCCCGAGTTGGAGCGCTACCAGGTCTGACCTGCCCCGTAGAATGAGGCGGATGAGTGAGACTGCTGCCTCTGCCGGGAAGCTTGCCGAACGACTTCTCGACACGGCGGTGGACTCCTTCGGCGGAGCCCGCCGCCCTGGTCAGGAGCAGATGGCGCGGCGTGTCGGCGATGCGCTGAGCACCGGCAAGCACCTGCTGGTCCAGGCCGGTACCGGCACCGGTAAATCTCTTGCCTACCTGGTTCCCGCCGTCCACCATGCTGTCACCACCGGAAAGCCGGTGCTGGTCTCCACAGCCACCTTGGCGCTGCAGGCCCAGATCATGGGCAGAGATCTGCCCCGGCTGCTGAGCAGCATCGAGCATCAGCTGCCGCGCAAGGCCAAGGTCGCTCTGGTCAAGGGCCGCTCCAACTACCTGTGCAAGCAGAAGCTGGCGGGCGGGTTCCCTGAGGACGATCATGACCAGGAGGCGCTCTTTGCCGCGGCGGTGGAGCCCACTGGGGGCGTGACCACCTATGAGCCCACATCCAAACTGGGCAAGGAAGTGGCCATGCTGCGAGACTGGGCGGAGGAGACGGACACCGGGGACCGGGACGATCTGCCCTCCGGGGTCACCGACCGGGCCTGGCGGCAGGTCTCGGTCAACGCCGTGGACTGCTTGGGGCGGAAGTGCTCCATGTTCGAGGAATGCTTCTCCGAACTGGCCCGCCAGGACGCCAAGGAGGCGGATCTGGTGGTCACCAACCATGCGATGCTGGCCATCGATGCCTTCGAAGGGCTGGAGGTGCTCCCGGAACATGATGCGGTGATCATCGATGAGGCCCATGAGCTGGCTGAGCGGGTCACCTCAGCGGTTACCGCCCAGCTCTCAGCACAGATGATCCAGGCAGCGGCCAGCTCCATGCGCAAGTACACCGCCCTGGAGGTTGAAGGACTGCAGAATGCCGCCAAGGCACTGGAGGCTGCCTTCAGCTCAGTGGCGGACGGGCTGCTGGAGCGTGGCCTGAACCCGCAGCAGGTCAACGCGGTGGAGTCGGTGCGCAATGCGGCCAAGACCCTGCTTGCAGACTCGGAGCCGAATAAGAACAAAGACCAGTCCGATGCCGAAGCTGGCCGGACCACGGCACGGGCCCGTCTCCAGGCGGTCTACGACGCCGCCGAGCGGATCCTGGGCAGCCCCGAGACCCCGGATGTGGTCTGGGTGGACAGACCGGGCAGCTTCGTGCCCGGTAAGGGGTATCAGCAGGCTGATCTCAGTGAACCGCCGATGCTCTATGTAGCACCGACTACGGTGGCGGGCCGGCTGCGGGAGGGGCTCTTCGGCAGCCGCACCGTGGTGCTCACCTCGGCGACCCTGACCATCGGGGACAGCTTTGACCCTGTGGCCGGGTCCTTGGGCCTGTTGGGCGAGGGAGCTCCAGCCTATGACGCCCTCGATGTGGGCACTCCGTTCAACTACCGCAGCCAGGGCATTCTCTATGTGGCGAGTCACCTTCCGGCCCCCTCGCTGAAGACCAAGGAGGCCCAGCACCAGGAGCTGGCGGGGCTGATCGAGGCCTGCGGCGGGGCGACCCTGGGGCTGTTCTCCTCCCGCCGGGCCGCCGAGGAGGCAGCCGAGGCCCTGCGCGAACGGCTGGAGGTGCCGATTCTCTGCCAGGGGGATTCCACCATGTCCGCACTGGTGCGGGAGTTCTCAGAGGATGAGGCCACCTGCCTGTTCGGCACAATGAGCCTCTGGCAGGGCGTGGATGTCCCGGGGCGTTCCTGCCGGATGGTGGCCATCGACAGGATTCCTTTCCCTCGCCCTGATGATCCGCTGAACAACGCGCGCAGCCAGGAGATCGCCAGAGCGGGTGGCAACGGGTTCATGCAGGTGGCGGCCACCCATGCAGCGGTGAGGCTGAGCCAGGGCGCCGGGCGGCTGATCCGAAGCACTCAGGACCGAGGGGTATTGGCCATCCTGGATTCCAGGCTCGCCCATGCCCGCTACGGCGGCTTCCTGCGCAAGTCGATGCCGGACCTGTGGCCCACCACTGACGGTGAGTTCGTCAGGCAGGCCCTCGCCCGCCTCCGTTAAGCCCCCGCGGCGGGCGCGCGACGACTTGGCCCGCACAACCGCCTAGAGCTGGAGCGTCTAGAGGCTGCGCAGAACGGTGACGACCTTGCCCATGATGGTGGCGTGGTCGCCGAGGATGGGCTCATACTGAGAGTTCTGCGGCAGCAGCCACTGGTGCCCGTCCCGGCGTTTGAGCACCTTCACTGTGGCCTCATCCTCCAAGAGTGCTGCCACGATATCGCCATTATCGGCATCCAGCTGACGGCGAACCACCACCCAGTCGCCCTCAAAGATCCCGGCATCGATCATGGAGTCGCCGCGGACCTGCAGCATGAACAGCTCGCCCTCGCCGGTCAGCTGACGCGGCAGCGGCATCACATCCTCCACATGCTGCTCCGCCAGGATGGGTCCGCCGGCAGCAATCCGCCCCACCACCGGGACATCGGCGGTCCGGGAGTCGGCCTCTGCGCGGTAGCTGGCCAGGCTCACCACAGTGGAGTCCATCTCACTCTCGGTGGACTCTTCGGCCAGCTCAGCCTCTTCGGGCACTAGAAGGTTGCCGTCGGGATCACGGATGACCTCCATGGCCCGGGGCTTGCCCGGGTCCCTGCGGATATAACCGCGCTCCTGCAGGCGGGAGAGCTGATGGGTGACCGAGGAGAGCGACTTCAGTCCCACGGCATCGCCGATCTCGCGCATGGATGGCGGATACTTCCGTTCCGCCAGGGACTCTTGGATCGTCTCGACGATCCGCCGCTGGCGGGGGGTCAGCGCGCGGCGCTGGGCCCGGGTGGGGCCGGTGTAGCCAACCATGGTTCTCTCCTTGCCGGATCGGGAGCATCTCCGACCCTCCTGATGGGATGGTCAGCGACGTCGCCGGTGCAGGTATTGACCGTCGGTGCCGCTTTCGAACTCGTTACTCATGGTACTCGAAACCGAACAAGGGTTCCATAGAAATACGCGAGTGTCGTAGACCAGGTTCGAAACAATGTGCTATACATGGAATACACGTTCGATTTCAGGAGGAACTTCCCCATGACTGCCACCGCCGCAATCGAAACAAGCATCGATACTCAGGCCGTTGTCTCGGCGCCCAGCTCAGCGCCCGCGGCTGCAGTGCAGCTGACCCGCCGGGGCAGACTGCTTCTCCTGGGACTGCCGGCCCTGCTGCTGGCTGCCGGGCTGCTGGCTGCGCTCCTGTTCTCCGCAGGCTCCCTGCTCAACCAGGCCCAGGCCACCACTGCCGCAGACCACGGGGTCCAGGCTGAGCAGATCACCGTGGCCGAGGGGGAGACCCTGTGGTCGATCGCCTCCGCGGCTGACTCCGACACTGAGGTGCAGCAGCTGATCACCCAGATCGCTGAGCTCAACGGGCTGGACTCCGCGCAGCTGCAGCCCGGCCAGGTGCTCCATATCCCTGTGGACTGAGCGTGCTGGGCCCGGGCGGGCACGCAGTAGGCCCTCTAAGATGGTGTGGTGACTCAAACGCCACTTGATCGCCTTCCACTGCGCCCGGAGCTGAAGGGGCAGCAGCCCTACGGTGCACCCCAGCTGAATGTGCCGGCAATGCTAAACGTCAACGAGACCACCTACCCGGTGCCGGCCGATGTGGTGGATGCCATCGCCAAAGAGGTCCGCGCCGCCGCTGAGACCCTCAACCGTTACCCGGATCGCGAGTTCACCGTGCTGCGCACTAAGCTCGCGGAGTACCTCAGCGTAGAGTCCGGCGCTGCATTGATTGCTGAGCAGATCTGGGCAGGAAACGGCTCCAATGAAGTCATGCAGCATATCCTGCAGGCCTTCGCCGGGCCAGGGCGCTCCGTGATGTCCTTCCCGCCCACCTATTCGATGTATCCGCTCTACGCCAGAGGCGTATACAGCAGCTATATCGCCGGCACCCGCGGACCCGGCTTCAGCCAGACCCCGCAGGATGTGGCGGCTCAGATCCGGCAGCACCGGCCCCATGTGGTGATCCTCTGCTCACCGAACAACCCCACCGGTACCGCCTTGAGCCTCGAGGTGGTGGAGGCCGCCTACCAGGCCGCGCAGGAATCAGAGACCATGGTGATCGTCGATGAGGCCTATGGAGAGTTCCGCCAACCGGGCACACCCTCAGCGCTGACCATGCTTGAGGGGCGCCCCAGGCTCATCGTCACCAGGACCATGTCCAAGGCCTTCGCCCTGGCCGGCGGACGCCTTGGCTACCTGGCAGCAGCCCCTGAGGTCACCGATGCGCTGCGCCTGGTCCGCCTGCCCTACCACCTCTCAGCGGTCACGCAGGCAGCGGCTTGCGCGGCCCTGGACCACGCCGAGCATCTGATGGCCAATGTGGAAAGGATCAAAGGTCAGCGCGACCGCATCCTCAACGAGCTGCCGCAGATGGGCCTGACCCCCTATCCCTCAGATGCCAACTTCGTCTTCTTCGGCGGGCTCGAGGACGCCCACCAGGCCTGGCAGCACCTACTCGATGACGGCATTCTGATCCGTGATGTCGGAATCGAAGGCCACCTGCGGGTCACCGCCGGCACCGAGGCGGAGACCACCGATTTCCTCAACTCTCTGCGGAACTACCTGAACCGATAGGATTGCCCCCTATGGCAGCAGAACTCATCACCGGCCGCGGCAGCCCATCCCGGGCTGCGCAGATGCAGCGCAGCACCAGCGAATCCCGGGTGCATGTGCGGATGGACCTTGACGGCACTGGATCCTCACAGATCTCCACCACTGTGCCCTTCTACGACCATATGCTCACTGCTCTGGCCAAGCACTCACTGATCGACCTGACGGTGGAGGCCCAGGGAGATACCCACATCGATGTCCACCACACTGTGGAGGACACCGCCATTGTCATCGGCGAGGTGCTGCGCACCGCCCTGGGCGATAAGCGCGGCATCCGGCGGTTCGGGCACGCCTCAGTGCCGCTGGATGAGGCGCTGGCCGAGGCCACGGTAGATGTTTCCGGGCGCCCCTATCTGGTGCACACCGGTGAGCCTGAGGGCCAGCAGTACCACCTGATCGGCGGGCACTTCACCGGGTCCATGACGCGGCATGTGTTCGAGGCCATCACGTATCACTCCGGGATCTGCCTGCATATGCGGGTGCTCTCCGGCCGGGACCCCCACCACATTGTGGAGGCCCAGTTCAAAGCCTTCGCCCGTGCCCTGCGCGCTGCCGTGGAGTCCGATCCGCGCACTGATGAGATCCCCTCCACCAAGGGGGCACTGTGAGCCGCAGGCCCAGCGTTGCCGTGCTGGACTACGGGTCCGGCAATGTGCACTCCGCAGTACGTGCCCTGGACCGTGCCGGGGCCCAGGTGGAGCTCACCCAGGACCCGGAGACACTTCTGAACGCCGATGGCCTGGTGGTCCCGGGAGTGGGAGCCTTCGCCGCGGTGATGGACGCCCTGAAAGCCATCGACGCACCGCGCTGGATCGGCCGGCGGATCGCCGGAGCCCGCCCGGTGCTCGGAATCTGCGTGGGTCATCAGATCCTCTTCGAACGCGGCGTGGAGCACGGTATCGCCGCCGAGGGGATGGGGGAGTGGCCCGGTGAGGTCACTGCCCTGCCCAGTGACGTCGTCGTCCCCCATATGGGATGGAACACGGTGCGGGCCCCTGAGGGCAGCACCCTGTTCGAAGGCATCGAGGATCAGCGCTTCTACTTTGTGCACTCCTATGCGGTGCAGTCCTGGGACTTCGACCAGAGCATCGGGAGTATGAACCCGCCCAAGGTCACCTGGTCCCACCACGGTGCCGACTTCATCGCTGCAGTGGAGAACGGGCCGCTGGCCGCCACGCAATTCCATCCGGAGAAATCCGGAGAGGCCGGCACGCAGCTGCTGCGCAACTGGATCACCTCACTCTGACCCACCTGGAGGCACGATTATGACTGAGAACTCTGCGCCCGCCGGCGCCACCAAAGCCTTGGAGCTGCTGCCCGCTGTGGATGTGGCAGACGGCCAGGCGGTCCGCCTGGTCCAGGGCGAGGCCGGCTCCGAGACCGGCTACGGCGACCCCCTGGAGGCAGCCCAGACCTGGCAGGACCAAGGAGCTGAATGGATCCACCTGGTGGATCTCGACGCCGCCTTCGGCCGCGGCCACAACCGCGAGATCCTGCAGAAGGTGGTCGAGCAGATCGATATCAAGATCGAACTCTCCGGGGGCATCCGCGATGATGAATCCCTGGACCGCGCCCTGGAGATGGGCGCCACCCGGGTGAACCTCGGCACTGCCGCCCTGGAAGATCCCGAGTGGACCGCCCGGGCCATCGCGCGCCACGGGGACGCCATTGCGGTGGGCCTGGATGTGCGCGGGGAGACCCTCGCCGCTCGCGGCTGGACCAAGGAGGGCGGCAATCTCTGGGAGGTGCTGGCCCGGCTGGAGGATGCCGGCTGCCCGCGCTATGTGGTCACCGATGTCACCAAGGACGGCACCCTGCGCGGTCCCAATACGCAGCTGCTGGCCGATGTGGCCGCCCGCACCAATAAGCCGGTGGTGGCCTCCGGCGGCATCTCCAGCGTGGACGATATCGCCGCTCTGGCAGCGATGGTCAGCTCCGGGGTGGAGGGCGCCATCATGGGTAAGGCACTCTACGCCGGCAAGTTCACCCTCCCCGAGGCACTGGAAGTAGCTGCCCAGTCCGCATGAGCGATGTGCCGAGTTCAGCCGTGACGGCCGGTAGGGATGTGCCCGCCGGCGGGATCCGCGCCGAACTGCCGGCTCATATCGCCAATCTGCTGGCCAGGCAGAACCGGGCCGCCGACGGCTCGCCGGCCGATTCGGCCGGGATCAGCTGGGCCGGGCGTGACCTCTCCGGAGACGGCAACCCGCTGCACAGCTTTGACGGTGACAACGGCCTGGTCACCGAACAGATCGGCAGAGTACGACGCCGCCTGCTCACCGGGGACACCGATGAGGCCGGGTTCGTCAATGCCCTGGCCGGCCAACGGCTCTTCGCCCCAGTCATCGCTACCGGGGAGGGCGATGCCGAGCACGGCGATAAGGAGGCCGCCATCTCCCTGGTCACCCTGACCGCTTCAGAGGGCAGGACCGCAATGCCGGTGTTCACCTCGGTGCAGGCACTTACTGACTGGCACCCTGAGGCCCGCCCGGTGGCCGCTGAATCCGAACGCGTGATGCTGGCAGCCCTGGCCGAGGGTGCTGAGCTGGTGGTGCTGGACCCGGGTGCAGAGTTCACCTTTGTCATCCGCCGCCCGGCGGTGGAGGCTCTGGCCCAAGGCGCCAGCTGGATTCCCAGCTATCAGGATCAGGAGCTGGCAGGAGCTCTGGCGGAGATCCCCCAGAGCTGCCCCGGGGTGGCCGGACTGCAGCTGAGCCCGGGGGCGGGCATTATGACCGAGACCCGTGACGGTGACCGGGTGCTTGGCGGCGGGACCGGCCCGGAGCTGAGCATCGGGGTGCTCCTGGAGCCTGGGACCGATGAAGTGGGCGCTCGGCTGGCGCTGGCCGCAGTGCAGGCGGCCATGGCGGAGATCAGCCTGCTGCGCGAGCGTGCCGACTCGGTCCAAATCCGCCTGGTGAAGCCTGGCTAGCCGGGTTCAGTCCTCGGCCTGCTCCACCGTCTGGTGGATCTGCTCACAGATCCCCTGCAGCTGTTCGGCCTGAGCATCGTCCAAGGCAGGGTGGAAGAGCTGCTTGATGTGCTGGGCGTGCACGGCGGAGGCGGCGGCGAAGACCCTGCGGCCCTCCTCAGTCAGCTGGGCTGTCATCCCGCGCTTATCGTTCTCATCGATGCACCGTTCGATCAGTCCGCGTTTGGCCAGGGACTTCGCCTGATAGGACAGCCGTGAGGGGGAGAAGACCATCCGGTCGGCCAGTTCGCCCATCCGCAGCTGGTGGTCCGGGGCCTCTGCCAGCAGCAGCAGCAGGTTGTACTCGGCCAGCTTCAGGCCGGTGACCGCGTGCAGGCGCTTCTCCATCCGGTCGCTGATCAGCGCGGAGGTCTCGAAGAAGGCACGCCAGGCACGGGCCTTGGGGGAGAATCCGGTCAGATCGCGTTTCCGGATGGAGGGTTCTGCTGGGGTCATCCCCATATAGTACGCAGGTTCAAGAGCCGTGATGACTAGATTGGTCACGAGATTCACGCCTCAGGGTTGCGTCCCAATCACTACGCTCCAGTTGGATCAAGTCTCAGAAGACAATGGACGCTCGTAGCAATCGCTAAATCACGTGTTCCGTATTTGCTGAAGGTGCTTACTCGCTGAGCGTCCCCGAATCCAGCTCCGAGCTCAAGTACAGGGCGGCGACATCCAAGCAATTCAAGTGGGTGGCCGCAGCCCTGCGGGAGTGTGGGAACCGTCACGCTACCGTCAGTATGAGGACTCGAGTGCCTCAGCCGTCTCTCAGTTGAAGCTGCTTCCCTGACTCTTCCGACCCCAGGTCCATGCAAACAGACTTAACAGACTTATGTGTTCAGGTCAGGCGAAATAGTCCGCATCCACCTCAACGGCGCTGAACCTCTGCTTTTCCTGTACTCCGACTCGGTAGGCAATCATGAGCTCGACGAGTCTCGCGCCGTTGATGAGGATGATGCGTGACGGTACTTTCAGGGCATAGTCGATTGCCCCAGAGGTAAAGGCGCTTGTTGTGAGGAAAACCCCTCGGGATGCGCCGAAGCCATGTAGGGCGCCGACGAACGCCTGGATCGACTCGCGCCCTACGTTATTGCCTTCCTTGTAGCGTTTGGCCTGGATGTATACCTGGTCGAGACCGAGTGCGTCTTGGTCTATGAGCCCGTCAATGCCCTCGTCGTTACTCCCGCCGATGCGACGACCACGCTGGGCAGCTCCTCCGTAGCCCATTTTGAGTAGCAGGTCGACGACAGCCTGCTCAAAGAAGTCCGGGTGACTGTCTCGGAGCCGTGTCAGGAGATCTTCCCCTACGCTGATCTCGATCCTTCCCACCGCGTCTTCGATCACCTCTATGGGGTCGGAGATCTCGTCGTTCGCTTCAGGGATCGGACCCGAGGTCGGCGCTTTCGACCGTTCGGGCCAGAAGGGGGCGAATACCTCTCTCGCTAGCGTGTAGTCGAAGCCCCCAGGGTAATCGAGGAGAGCTTTCCGGCCGGCGTCGGTGATTAGGTAGTAACCGCGATCGGGCCGGTCAATCCAACCGGCCTTACCCAGGTGGCTGAGCACCCACCCTAGGCGCTGCTCATAGCGAGTACCGCCTGATTTGAGTGTTTCAGCACGGGCTTGGTCGCTGAGCTGCGTGAGGGTGGCAACGGAGTCGAAAATCTCTCTCCGCTGGTGTTTTTGTCCATCCGAGAGGATCTTGAGAGTGGGCACGACGAACTCTGGCCAGATGGGGACGAGGGATGTCTTCTCACTCATAGGGTTCAGTATGTCAGGCCCCTCCGAGGTGAGTGATGCAATTTGTTTCAGGAACCCAGCCAGAGTCTCCACCGTCAAGGTAGCGTTGGTCGCTAACCTATTGCGACGAATCTGTGCCGGCGAGCTAGAGTCGACTTGAGCGAGGTAGACCGCCACTGGCCCGCCGGGGTGCCTTCGGGAACAGGCCAATAGAATGTTCTCAACGGTGTCGACTACCCGACCGGCCCTACATTCTCCGCGTCCGACTTCGGTACCGAGGCATCTACCCATGTTTGTGTCCGGCTGCTCTGCACCTAGCGTAAAGTACTGCGGGATCAGAGTTTGGCTGTGACTAGCTGGTCCTGACGACCTCACCGGTAGTGACGTCCACGTAGACCTCCGCATCGTTGGTCATCTCGAACTCCCAGACCACGGTGCCGTCCTCGGTGTCCAGCTCGCCGTCCTTGGGCTCGCCGCCGGACTCTGATTCAGCGGTCTGCAGGGCTTCGGCGATGTCGATCTGCACCGCCTGGGCGTTCTCCTCGTCGTCGGCGTCGATGCCGTCATCCTCAGTGTCGATGATCTCGAAGGTCTCGGAGTCCACCTCCAGCTCCCATTCGGTGGAGCCGTCATAGACGAAGACCTCTACATAGCCGTCCTCGTCGGTGTTGTCCTCGAACTCGGTGATGACTCCGTCAGGGTACTCGGCCAGCGCGGCCTCAATGGCCTGGTAGACCGGGTGGTCCCCTCCGGCCTCGGGAGTATCGGTGTCATCCCCGGTGCCGGCGTCGTCGGTGGCTTCCTCGGTCTCCTCCTCAGTGGGCTCGAACTCGGGCTCGGGGGAGTCCTCATTCTGCCCAGGGGTGACGTCCTCGCCGTCCTCGGGCATCTCGTCATCGGGGGCGCAGGCGGCCAGCGTCATGGCGGCAGCGGCGGTGACAGAGAGGATGCCGAAGGCTGAACGGTGCAGCGGTGAACGGGTGCTCTGAATAATGTGCTCGGTGCTCATAGGGCCATTCCATGCCCAGAGGCTCAGCATCTCCACCAAGTTTGCTTGACGCAAGCTGTAATGAGGAAACTCTCATCAGCCTTCCTGTTCAGACGGATACCCGCGGTGACTGCTCGGCGAGTGCCCACTGAACCAGCGTGGTGCCCTCGGGGCGCAGATGCACCGCCCGCCCCGGGATGGGGCGCGGCAGCACCGGGACGAGGGTGGCGAATGCCTCGCCCTGGCTGCGGGAGGTGGGGGAGAGCAGCACATTGGAGCCCTCGCTGCGGGCCGGGTGGGCCCAGGGCAGCTGGGAGAATACCGAGGAGGACGCCGCCCCTGTAGCCACCACCGGCACCCCAGCGGTGACTGCCTGCTGGATAAGACCGTGCTGCTGGGCCGGGCAGCGGGCGGCATCGTCTACCAGCAGCACCTCAGGTCTGGTCTGTGGGGCCGGCCCGCCGGGGGTGAGCACATATGCGCCGGGAACCTGTTGGGCCAGCAGCTCTAGGCAGCTGGACTTCCCGGTGCCGCGGCCGCCCAGGATCAGGTTGACCGGGCCGAGCGGGAGGGCCGCGGGGCTCCAGCTGAACTGGTGGACACCCACCACGGGGGCGGGGTTTTGGGCCTCTGCAGCGGGTTGCTGGGGTGGCAGTTCAGCGACGGCCAGCCGCTCGGGCAGCGGGCGGACCCGGATGCGGGGAGGCTCAGCGGTGTCAGCATTCCCAGGGGAGGGTGCAGCTGTGGGATGCTCAGTGACCAGCTGTACCACCAGGCCCGGCGGGGGTGTCTTCGGGTCGGTCAGCACACCTCGGCCGGGCAGCGGATCGGTGCTGCGCAGAGTGGGCCAGAGATACCGGACCTCCTCCGAGGTGCCCAGGGGCAGGTACACCCGGGCGGGGATTCGTGCTGCTAATCTGCCCATCGCCAACTCCCGGCCCCCGGCGATGAGTACGCTGATCCCAGCCTGCGGACCCTCGGCAGCCAGGGTGCCCAGCAGATGCTCCAACAGCTGGGAGCCATGCTGCCCAGCCGCATGCCACTGGGCGTAGCCGGTCACGGCCAACAGCACTGGCCGGCGCTCGCCGTTACGCATCCGGCGGGCCAGCATCTCCTCGTGCAGAGCGGACAGCAGATGCTCGACCTCCGGCACATGCTCATCAGTGAGCCAGGCCCCCACCCGGGGGTGCCCGGCGAACCGGACCAGGGAGCGGTCCCCGTCCAGCAGATAGACATCGGTCTCAGGCGCGGCTCCCAGGGCCTGGGCGGCAGCGGCACTGACCGCGCTGGCGGCACCTGAGCCGGATTCGCCCAGCAGGGCCAGTGAACGGGGCCGGAGCAGATCCAGGATCAGGTCCTCCTGACACTGGCCGGTGGGGTCATCGAGCCGACCCAGCAGCACCGTTGAGGCGGTGCCGGGGTGCTCCAGCCGGTCAGTGCAGGACAGCGTCTCCGGGAGACCGGGCAGCAGCGGGGTGTGGCTGCGGCGCTGTCCGGCAGCGGTGCAGGCCTGCTGCAGAGCCTCTACCACGGTGCGGAACTGGCTGCCTGCCGGCGCCGGAGCAGGATGGGCCTCCGGGTACAGCTGCAGCCGGGAGCTGCCGGTGAGCTGGGCAGTCTGGAAGAGCACCGAAGGCTCTCCGGGACGGCGCAGCAGTGCTCGCCCGGGAAGCTCGCGCGGGATGCCCGCTGCCTCAGGGCCGCCGATCACATCGTGAGACTCTTCCTCACTGCGCACCCGAAGACAGATGCTCGCCCCAATATTGGCCCGGATGTCAGCTGTGACCACTCCCTGCGGCCGCTGGGTGGACAGCACCAGGTGCAGGCCCAAGGACCGTCCCAGGGTGGCCAGGCGCATCAGCTCATCGAGCTGGTCCGGCAGCTCATGGGAGAAGATACGGAACTCATCAATAACCACCAGGATGCGGGCCAGCGGCTGCTTCGGCTGCATCCTCCGATACTCCGTGTAGTCCCCCGCCCCAGCCTCAAGGAACAGGCGCTCACGGCGGATCAGTTCGCTGCGGATTCCCTCCAGGGTGCGTTCTGCAGCAGCCTGGGACAGATCGGTGACCACACCCAGGGTGTGTTCCAGGGTGTTGAGCTGGTGGAATGCCGCGCCGCCTTTGAAGTCGATGAGCACCAGGCCCAGTTCAGAGGGACCGTAGGTGGCGCACAGGGAGACCAGCAGTGTCTTCAGCAGTTCGGACTTGCCTGACCCGGTGGTCCCGGCGATGAGCAGGTGCGGGCCCTCGCCCACCAGGTCCAGGGTCTGCTGCCCCTGGGCCGATTGGCCGAGCACAGCATTCAGATGTTCCGCGGCAGTGCCGCTGAACAGACGCTCCGGCAGCGGATAGCTGCACTGTTCGGGGACCCGCCCCGCAGTGCTCGAGGCTGCGGCATGAGGCAGGCTGAGCCGCAGGTGCTCGGCCAGAGTCTCCGCGGAGAGTCCGTCGAACCGCAGCTGCCGGACCGTGGTCTGCGGGCCTGCTGTTCCGGTGTGCCGCAACACTGTGCCGGCTGGAAGATCGACGGTCCACCCCGGGGCCTGGCTGGCTTCTGCCGCGGGAGCCAGGAGATGCCAACCGGCACTGAGCGCCTGCTGGACCAGGCGGCTCTGTGCTGCTTCGGTGCAGATCAACACTCCGGGGAGGGGGTGGTCAGAATCAGCCGGCGGCAGCGGCGATGGGTCATGCGGATGCACCTGGCTCAGGTGCGGAAAATCGCGCAGTTCCGTGATGCTGCGCCCGCCCAGCACCACTACTCGCGGCTGTCTCGGATTCAGCACCAGCTGCACCAGCACCCAGCGGAGCAGCCGCTGAGCTTCCCGCAGCGGACCCCGGATTCGGGTCTGCTCACCCGGTGCCAGTGTGATGCCAGCAGTGCTGAGCACCTCGGCGTCGTCGTCGTATTGTGTGGCCGTCTCAGCGCTGGCACCCAAGTCCAGCTCGGCAGGCACCCTGCCGGTGCCGATCCGCACCGCGGGGCCCGAATCGGCGGTGCCGCCGGCGTGGACCGGGAGGCCCTGAGGGCTGCGAAGCCGCCGGATGAGCTCGCCCGGGGTGCACAGGGCAGTGCTGGCGCGCTCAGCCCAGGCTGCGGCCGCCCGGCGCATCGCCCGCCGGAATTTCCGCCGCCTGCGTTGGCCGTGAGTGAAGACGGCGGCCGCGATCAGGGCGCTGGCCCCGCTGAACATCAGGAACATCCACATTCCGGTCACCAGGACCAGCACGATTCCGGCCAGCAGCGGGACCAGGGCGAAGGCTAGCATCATGCTGTGTTTGCCCTCGGGGGCTTTCTCTCCGACTGGTTGGGCAGCAGGTGGCCAGCTGGGATCAGGTGCTGGTTGCGGGGGTTCCAGGCACAGTCTGAGTCCGGTACCGCCCAGGGTGATGCCGGAGTCCACCGTCAGGGGTGTAGGGGCTCCCCCGGTGTGGGGGTGGAGGCGGATCTGGCGTGCCCCGACCTCCAGAACGGCAGCTTTGCGGGAGACTGCCGGGTCGGCGATCTGCAGCTCGGAGCTGCTGCGCCCGATGCTGTGTTGGCCCCGGTGCAGCGGGATCAGCCGGCCGGCATCCGGACCAGTATCCACGCAGAGGCTCAGCTGTCCGGGGCGAACCGGGTGCAGTTGGTGCCCAGGGGGAGCGGCCAGCACCACCATCTCCGGGTGCATCAGTGCGGAGCCGGGTTCCAGGTGGCGAAGCGGCAGCCCGGCGGTGCTCAGCTGGACCGATCTGGTGCCCAGGAACCTGTGCAGTGCCTCCTGCAGAGCGGGGCCGGACAGCGAGGCGGGGCTGTGGTCCACCTGCAGTCGCAGCTCATGGTCATAGGCCCCTGGGGCCTGGCTGCGCAGCTGTTCCCATCGGCCTGCTGGTACCGCCCCGGGGGCGTGGACCACCGTCACCGCAAACGTCACAGCACATCACCTCTGCCCTTATTAAGCCATGGTTCGTTACACTTAACTAACCTAATACGCCAGAGGGGATGTTTAATTGGGTTTGATGCAGTCTGTGGATAACTCGTCGTTTCCACAGATCCTCCGACGGGGCTTCACGCAGTCCCGGACCGACGCTAAAGTGGTCCACATCACAAACAGGTTCAAGGGCTGTTTCACCGTTGGAAGTACGAGCAGACTCCTGGGAAGGCGCGAGTCGTGGATGCTGTGGGCATTGTTGAGGATGAGGTCCGCGAAACCATCCGTGTGCGCGGCATCGATCCCTCAGCAGACCCCAGCAGCGTCAAGGGCTTGGTGGACGCCGCCGTAGCGGAGTATGACAAACGCTCTATGATCTCTGCCCTGCCGGTGCTGGGCGAACCGACGGCCGCGGCCACCCGGATCTTCCACTCGTTGGCCGGGTTCGGCGAACTCCAGCCGCTGCTGGATGACCCGCAGGTCGAGGAGATCTGGTGGAACCGTCCCGACCAGGTCTTCCAGGCCCGCTCCGGCCGGGCTGAGCTGACCTCCGTGACCCTGACCGAGAACCGGGTCAAAGACCTGGTGGAACGCATGCTGAAATCCAGCGGTAGGCGCCTAGACCTCAGCTCGCCCTTTGTGGACGCCGCCCTGCCGGACGGCTCCAGGCTGCATGTGGTCATCCCGGACATCACCCGCCGGCACTGGGCGGTGAACATCCGTAAGTTCATCACCCGAGCGCACTCGCTGGAGGATCTGGTCCGCCGCGGCTCGCTGACCCAGGAGGCAGCACAGTTCCTGGCCACTGCGGTGGCCAATGGGCTCAACGTGCTGGTCAGCGGGGCCACCGGGGCCGGTAAGACCACACTGCTCAATGCGCTGACCTCAGCCATCGGGCCGCGGGAGCGAGTGGTCACCGTCGAGGAGATCTTCGAACTGGACGTGCCGCTGCGCGATGTGGCCAGCCTCCAGTGCCGCCAGGCCAACCTCGAGGGTCATGGCGAGATCCCGCTGCGCAGGCTGGTCAAAGAGGCGCTGCGAATGCGCCCAGACCGGCTGATTGTCGGTGAGGTCCGCGAGGCCGAGAGCCTGGACATGCTCATCGCACTCAACAGCGGTATGCCTGGGCTGTGCACTATCCATGCCAACTCTGCCCAGGACGCGCTGACCAAGATCTGCACCCTGCCCCTGCTCAGCGCGGAGAACATCACCAGCCAGTTCATCGTGCCCACCGTGGCCGCCTGCATCGACTTAGTGGTGCACTGCGTGCGCACTCCCTCCGGCGCCCGCCATGTCTCGGAGATCCTCGGCATCGGCAGCAGGGTCGAATCCGGCACCATCGAGACCACATCCCTGTTCACTCACGACGGCCAGAGCCTGAACCGCCGTGAGGATGCGGTCTTCGAACACCCCAAGCTCAGCCAGAGCCAACTCCAAGGGGCGCTGCAGTGACCGGAGCGCACACCGCAGAGGCTGCCCTGCTTGGACTGGGCCTGGGCATCGGACTGCTGCTGGTCCTTGCCTCCTGCACCCCCGCACCGCCGAAGACAACGACGACGCCCCGGACATCCCGGGTGCGCAGGCTCCTCGACGAAGCCGGGCACCACCGGGTTCCGGTCTCCGCGATTCTGCTCAGCAGCGCCGGATGCGCAGCGGCAACCTTCGTGGCGGTCTTCACCATCACCACGGCGCTGCCGGTGGCCGCATGTTTCGCTCTGTTCGCAGCCGCCTTGCCCTGGGCCATGCTGCGCTGGCAGCTGCGCCGGCGCCGCAAACAGCTGGGCGAGGTCTGGCCGGATGTGATCGACCATCTCCGCTCTGCAGTGCGCTCAGGGCTGTCCCTGCCCGAAGGGCTCATCGAACTGGGGCATTCCGGACCCGCTGCGCTGCGCGAACCTTTCGCAGAGTTCGGCAGTGACTGGCGGGCGGGGGTCCCCATGGACAGCGCTCTGGAGCGCCTCAAGCTCCGGTTGGCGGATCCGGTCGGCGACCGCATTGTGCTGGCCCTGCGAATGACCCGCGAGCTCGGCGGCACCCAGCTGGGCCGCCTGCTCGACACGCTGGCTGAGGTGCTTCGTGAAGCCAGCCGCACCCGCGGTGAGCTGGAAGCCAGACAGTCGTGGACAGTGACCGGGGCAAAACTCGCCGTGGCAGCCCCGTGGGCAGTGGTGCTGCTGCTCTCCACTCAGCCGGAGGCGGCTGTGGCCTACCGCAGCGGAACCGGCACCCTGTTGCTGGTTGCCGGGTTGGGCGTCTCGGCACTGAGCTACCACCTGATGCTGCGCATCGGGTCACTGCCCGCCGAGGAGCGTGTTCTGGCATGACCAGCATCCACCTCTGGGCAGCCGTAGCCGGACTGGTCGGCGCTGCAGGATTGCTGCTGCTGGTGGCCGGGCTGCCGGTGATGAACCGCCCGCAGCTCGCCGAGCGGGTGGCGCCCTATGTGCGCTCAGCTGCGCCGGAGGCTGCGGCGCCGGCACGGGCCACAGGCTCGCTGGCAGTTGCCGCCCGCATCTTTACCCCTGGGCTTCAGGCCGCAGCAGAACGACTCAGCAGCTGGGGACTGGCCCCCAGCACGGAGACCCTGGTCAAACGGCTGCGCCAGGCCGGTGTAAGCACCACACCTGGTGAGTACCGCCTGCAGCAGCTCAGCTGGGCCAGTGCAGGGGCGGCCGCAGGGGTGCTGCTGAGCATCGGTGCAGCTGCCGCTGGGCGGTTCAGCCTGCCGGCAGCTGTCCTGATCACCGCCGGTGCAACAGTGTTGGGGGCTGCCACCTGCGATGTCAGACTCACTTCTCGCATCAATCGCCGCCGTACCCGGATGCTTGCAGAGTTCCCCACCATCGCTGAGCTGCTCGCATTAGCGGTCAGCGCCGGAGAGACCGCCCCGGGTGCCTTTCAGCGGATCGCCCGCAGCTGCCGGGGAGAGCTGGCCGGTGAGCTGACTGAGCTCACCCGCCGCACTCAAGCAGGGGTGCCCTTCAGCAGTGCGCTGCGCCAACTCAGCACCGAGATCGAAGCTCCTGCGGTGAGCAGGTTCTTCGACGGGGTGATGGTGGCGGTGGAGCGCGGCACCCCACTGGCGGAGGTGATGCGCGCTCAGGCTGCTGATGCCCGCGAACTGACCAAGCGGGAACTGATGGAGGCCGCCGGTCGCAAGGAGGTCGGCATGCTCGCTCCGGTGGTCTTCGGGATCCTGCCACTCACCATCGTCTTTGCGGCGTTCCCGGGACTGGCGCTGCTGCAGATCGGCCTATGACGTCCCTGCCACCTCACGAAACGGAGAATGCTATGTCACACCTCATGTCAACGCTGAGCACCCTGTTCAGAGATCTGCACCAGGAAGAACGAGCAGATGTGCCTGGTTGGGTGATGATCACGTTGATGAGCGCAATACTAGTGGCCGGGCTGCTCGTGCTGGCTCAGGGCGCTTTCCAAGATCTGTTCAACCAGGCCATCGGCCGGGTCACCCAGGAATGAACCGTCTCCGCCAGGCAGCCCAGGCCGAGCGTGGTGCAGCAACTGCGGAGTTCACCATGGTGGCAGCCCTCCTGGTGCTGCTGTTCCTAGCGGTCATCCAGTTTGCCGGCATGATCCACATCCGCAATACCCTCATCGACGCCGCCTCCACCGGGGCGCGCTTCGGCGCCCTCAATGACCGCACCGGTGAGGACGGGGCGGCCCGCACGCAGGCGCTGATCAGCAGCTCCATCGCCTCCCGCTACGCGCAGGACATCACCTATGAATACCTGGAAGTCCCCGAGGGCCGCACCCTGCGCATCACTGTGCGCGCCCAGGTGCCCGTGTTGGTGGTGGGCCCCGGGGTCAGCGAACTGGAAGTCACCGGCACCGCCCATGAGTACGGCTGAGAGCGGAACGCGGAACGAGGAAGGCTCGGCGATCATCGAGTTCCTGGGCCTGGCGGTGCTGCTGCTCATCCCCTCGGTGTGGTTCCTGCTGGCGGTGGCCCAGATCCAGGCAGCCCTCTATGCCGCTCAGGGCGCTGCCGACCAGGCCGCCAGGATCTACGTCGCCTCAGAGGCTGCTCCCCAGCAGGCCGCCGACTACAGCCGGCACGCAGTGGACACCACCCTGAGCGACTACAGCATCGATCCCGCACAGGCCCAGATCACTCGCAGCTGCACCACCGACTGCCACAGCACCGGAGATGTGGTCCGCTACCAGGTGCAGATCCGGGTTCCGCTGCCGCTGGTGCCCGAGTTCGGCGGGTGGGAGCACTCCCTGGTAACGGTCACGGCGTCGTCCTCTGCTCTCCAGGGGGAATGAATGGGCATTTGGGAGCGGAGAATCACCAGCGGGGACCTGCGCTGCCGCCTCCACCGTGAGCTGGCCCAGGAGTCCGGGCAGACCACCGTGCTCATCCTAGGGATGGTGAGCATTGTGCTGATGCTGGCAGCAGTGATCATCGGCGCCAGCGTGGTCAACGTAGAATCCCGCCAGCTGCTCTCCGAGGCCGATGCCGCAGCCTCCGCCGCCGCGCTCGCAGCCCAGCCCGCTCCCGGGGCTGCGCAGCTGACCGAGCAGCAGATCATTGCCGCGGCTCAGGCCTACCTCACCGAGGCAGAGGCCCATCACCGGCACCCTGGGCTCGAGGTCACCGGGGCGAGCATCTCCCCGGCAGGGGAGACCATCACTGTGGAGCTGCGCGCTGATGCCGAGCTGCCAGTGCTGCGCTGGGTGCTGCCGGCCACCGTCGAGGTCACGGCGGAGTCCCACGCCCGGATCTCCGTCAACCGCTGATCAGCCCGGTACTGGGCACGGCCTGACCGGTTCGGTGCTGCAGTACCGGTACTGTAGATACGTTATGGCAGAAACAGACTTTCCCGCCGAGGTCGCCGAAGTGCGCGATACCCTCCGGCGCATCACCGATGTCCTCGACGTTGAGGCCCTGGCCGCTGAGGTCAGCGATCTCGAGCAGCAGGCCGCCGACCCCAATCTCTGGGACGATCAGGAGAACGCCCAGCGGGTGAACTCCCAGCTGAGCCATAAGCAGGCTCAGCTCAAGCGCGTCCAGTCCCTGGCCCAGCGCATCGACGACGCCGAGGTGATGGCCGAGATGGCCGCCGAGGAGAGCGACGAGGCGGTGCTCACCGAGACCGCCAACGAACTCGCCAGCATCCGCAAGGCACTGGAGTCCCTGGAGATCGTGACCCTGATGTCCGGGGAGTATGACGAGCACGACGCCGTGGTCACCATCCGCTCCGGAGCCGGGGGAGTGGATGCCGCCGACTTCGCCGAGATGCTGCTGCGGATGTACACCCGGTGGGCGGGTGTGCGCGAATGGGACGTCAAGGTCCTGGACACCTCCTACGCGGAGGAGGCCGGGATCAAATCCGCCACCTTCGAGGTCAACGCCCCTTACGCCTTCGGCACGCTCAGTGTGGAGGCCGGCACCCACCGGCTGGTGCGGATCTCCCCCTTCGACAACCAGGGCAGGCGCCAGACCGGCTTCGCCGCAGTGGAGGTCATCCCGCTGCTGGAGGGCACCGACTCCATCGAGATCGACGAGAACGATCTGAAGATCGATGTCTTCCGCTCCTCCGGACCCGGCGGGCAGAGCGTGAACACCACCGACTCCGCAGTGCGCATCACCCACGAGCCCACCGGCATCGTGGTCTCGATGCAGAATGAGAAGTCCCAGATCCAGAACCGGGCTGCGGCCATGCGCGTGCTGGAGGCCCGGCTGCTGCTGCTGAAGAAGGAGCAGGAGGCTGCTGAGAAGAAGGAGCTGGCCGGAGACATCAAAGCCAGCTGGGGCGATCAGATCCGCTCCTATGTGCTGCACCCCTACCAGATGGTCAAGGACCTGCGCACCGGCTATGAGGTCGGCAATGCCGATAAGGTGCTGGACGGGGATCTGGACGGCTTCATCGAGGCCGGCATCCGCTGGCGCGCCCAGGGCAGCGATGACTGAGCCGGCCCGAGACTGACCCGCTCCGCAGAGGATTCCTTCCCCCTATGATCCGCTTCGAGAACGTCACCCGGAAGTACCGCTCCTCGGCCAAACCGGCACTGGAGGACATCTCCGTGGAGTTCAACCGCGGGGACTTCGTGTTCCTCATCGGGGCCTCCGGCTCCGGAAAGTCCACCCTGCTGCGGATGATCCTGCGTGAGGGCCTGCCCCAGCGCGGCAAAGTCACCGTGGCCGGGCAGAACCTAGTGCTCATGGTGGAACGCCGGGTCCCGCACTACCGGCGGTCCATCGGCATGGTCTTTCAGGACTTCCGCCTGCTGCCGGATAAGACCGTCTATGAGAACGTGGCCTTCGCCATGCGAGTCATCGGCGCTCCCCGCTCAGCCATCAAGAAACAGGTGATGAAGACCCTGGAACGGGTAGCCCTGGATCATCTGGCTCGCCGCTATCCGCACGAGATATCCGGCGGCCAGCAGCAGCGGGCCGCCATCGCCCGGGCCATCGTGAACAAACCGGCGATCGTATTGGCCGATGAGCCCACCGGAAACCTGGATCCTGCCGCCTCCGAGGAGGTCATGAAGATCCTGCGCTGGATCAACGCCTCAGGGACCACCGTGGTGATGGCCACCCACGACCGGGCGATCGTCGATGCCATGGGCCGCCGGGTGGTTCAGCTGCACCGCGGACGGCTGGTGCGTGACGAGGCGGCAGGCTCCTACGATCCGCCCGAAGGCTCCCAGGCCTGGGAGCTGTTAGCCGCTGAGCAGGAGAAGACCGGGCTGCGCGCCTCCGATCCCATGCCGCTGCTCACCGAAGCTGTTCCGGTCACCGGGACTGACGGCGGTCAGCACCCCGCAGGGCACGACGACGCCCCCTCAGCTGAGAGCCCACAGCAGGCTCCTGCCCGTGAGCCGGCAGAGCGGGAAGCGGAAGCGGGCACGTCTGTGCTGCGGCGTCGTGAGTACCAGGTCAGCTTCCCTGAGGATGATGCTGATGCGGAGCCTGACGCACCACGGACTGATATCAAACCCAGCGACCTCCCCGACTTCGACGAGCAGGGGGAGCTGCGATGAGCCAACTGATGTACCAGCTGGGCGAGACGCTCAGCTCGCTGCGCAAGAACGTGGCCATGGTGGCCTCGGTGGTACTGGTGACCTTCATCTCGCTGAGCTTTGTGGGCACTGCCGCTCTGATGCAGCTGCAGGTCAACCAGATGACCGAAGACTTCTACGACCGCCTGGAGATCTCGGTGTTCCTGTGCACCGAGAACTCAGCGGAGGCCGCCTGCCCCACCGGTGCAGTCACTGACGCTCAGCGCAATAGCATCGAGGAGATGCTGACCACTGGGGCGGCCAGCCAGTACGTGGACTCCTTCCGGTACGAGTCCCAGGAGGAGGCCTTGGAGAACTTCCAGGCCAGCCGGGAGGGCAGCATACGTGCCGAGAATGTCACTGCCGAGGATATGCCGGAGTCCTTCCGCCTGCTGCTGAGCGACCCTCAGGACTTCCTGTTGGTCAACGAGCTCTTTGCCGGGGTGGCCGGGGTGGAGAACGTGGCCGACCAGCAAGAGGTGCTGGATCAGGTCTTCAGCATCCTCAACGGGCTGACCGTGGTGGCGCTGATCATCGCAGCGGTGATGATCCTGTGTACCGTGCTGCTGGTCTCCACCACTATCCGGCTCTCCGCCTTCAGCAGGCGCCGGGAGACCTCCATCATGCGGATGGTGGGGGCTTCGAAGTCGATGATCCGCACCCCGTTCATCTTTGAGGGCATCATCGCTGCTCTGCTGGGGTCGCTGCTGGCCTGTGCCGCCACCTGGGTGGTGGCGGAGTTCCTGATGGGACAGTGGCTGGCCCAGCAGGTCACCGGCATCGTGTTCATCTCCGCGGCTGACTCCTGGATCGTGATGCCGGCCCTGGTGCTGGTTGCCGTGCTGCTGGCCGGGCTCTCCTCCTGGCTGACCGTGCGCAAGTATCTGCGCGTCTGAGTTTGTCCCGGCGGCGGGTCCGCCACGACCTGGCCCGCGCAAACGCTGCGACGTTTGCACGGGACCCAGAGGTCGCGGTTCCCGCCCCGCTCGCCTCTCGCTCGGCTCACGCCGAGCTTCAAGACCTGAAGTCGTCGCTTCGCTCCTCATACGCATCGCTTTGCGATGCTCACAACCCAGTTGACTGTAGCGGTATAGTGGGCTGTTGCGCTCTGGCAGTCAGCGAGGAGGTGAGTGCAGATGGGCAAGAACAGTTCTTCGGTGAAGAAGAGCAAGGGCGAACGCGATCCCAGGAACCATGTGGTCGCGCTGAACCGCCGTGCCCGGCATGACTACACCATCTCTGACACCTACGAGGCGGGACTGGTGCTCACCGGCACCGAGGTGAAGTCACTGCGTGAGGGCCAGGCCTCGCTGGTGGACGGCTTCGCTGCCTTCGACAATCGTGGTGAGCTCTGGCTGGAGCAGGTGCACATCCCGGAGTACCTCAACGGCACCTGGACCAATCACGCCACCCGGCGTAAGCGCAAGCTGCTGCTGCACGGCAAGGAGCTGATCAAGATCTCCCGCCAGGTGGAGGATCCGGGCAAGACCATCGTGCCGCTGCGGCTGTACTTCAAAGACGGCCGGGCCAAGGTGGAGATCGGCATCGCCACCGGTAAGCGGGAGTACGACAAACGGCACACGCTGCGGGAGAAGCAGGATGCCCGGGAGGCTCAGCGCGCTATGCGGCAGCGCAATCTCGGCGTGTCCTGAGGAGACAGGGCCTCCTTGGACTCGCGTCGATTCCCCAACCGAGGCGCCTCAGCCGAGCAGGCCGGCGATATAGCCTACGAACACCAGGATCACCAGCAGGGCAATCACTGCGCCGACGATACCCAGAATCAGTTTGCCGTTGGGCGGGCTTGAGGGCGCCGGCGCCGGGGGAGTAGCGGTGGCAGAGTTGGACTCCGGCGGGGTCTGGCCCGGCTCCAAGTCTGCGGCACTTCGCTTACCGGGGTTCTGTGCCGGGTCAGAACTCAGATCCGGGTCCCGGGTCTGCTCCGGGTCCGGATCCAGGTTCGGGTTCCTTGCTGTCTCATTGCGGCCGTAGCGGTCCTCGCTGGGACCGGCCTGTGCCGCCTCCTGCGGGGTCTCCCGCGGTGCCGGCTCGGGATTCTCATTCGGCTGGGTGGTCATATCGGTTCACCTCATCTTCTCGGTAGACGCTGATCCTTGGTCGGCACAGACTCTCTGGCAGATGCCCTGTAACGATGCCTTCGGTCTATGCGTCTGGTGGTGACACTCTAAACAGCCGAAACTCCAGGTCAGCCCACTAGAACCTGCACAAACCTTGGGAGTTTCCGCCGTAGTCTCAGAGTCCGATTCCCGCTAGACACGCGAGGCATGAGCCAGATGGAATGGTCCCTATGAGTGGTGAGGAGACATTTGCGCAGCGGTACCGGGCCGTGGCCTCCCGGGATAGGCGCTTTGATGGGCAGTTCGTCACCGCGGTCTCCTCGACCGGCATCTATTGCAGGCCTTCTTGCCCGGCCGTCACGCCGAAACCGGCCAACGTAAAGTTCTTCACTACCTCAGCTGCGGCCCATGAGGCCGGGTACCGGGCCTGCAAGCGGTGTCTTCCGGAAGCATCACCAGGAAGCCCGGAATGGGACCTCCGGCAGGACTTGGCAGGCCGGGCCATGCGGTTGATCCGGGAGGGGGCCCTCAACCAGGGCACGGTGGAGGAGCTGAGCCGCAGACTGGGGTACACCAGCCGGCATATCCACCGCACCCTGCTCGCGGAACTTGGGGCAGGTCCGCTGGCTCTGGCAAGGGCGCACCGGGCGCAGATGGCCCGCAACCTGCTGGTCAGCACAGATCTGAGCCTTGCCGATGTGGCGTTCTCTGCCGGGTTCGGCTCAGTGCGCCAGTTCAACGAGACCATCCGGGAGATCTACGCTTCCACCCCGACAGAGATCAGGCGGGGTGCCCAGAGATCCAGCGCGGAAGCCGGGGAAGGCAGCCGGCTTCGGCTGAGTCTGATGCTACCGGTGCGGCAGCCCTATGACGCCCCCGGGGTCTTCGGGTTCCTGGCCGAGCGTGCACTGCCCGGGGTGGAGGCTGCGCAGCTCGGAGCAGACCGGCTCAGGTATGCCCGGACGCTGCGGCTGCCGCACGGCCCCGGGGCCGTCGAGGTCATCGCACTGCGGGGCGAGCGGGAATGGGAGTTGTCGATGCGGGGCGAGATGGCCTCCCTGGCCGATACCGGCCTGCTGCTGGCCCGGGTGCGCAGGATGTTTGACCTGGATTCAGACCCGGCCGCCGTGGATGCGGCCCTGGGCAGGGACCCTGTGCTCGGCCCACTGGTCCGCGAGGTGCCCGGGATGCGCTTAGTGGGCACCGCTGAGCCCCAGGAGTACGTGGTCCGCGCGGTGGTCGGTCAGCAGATCTCAGTCAAGGCGGCACGCACCCAGCTCAGCCGGATGGTGCAGCAGATTGGACTGCGGGCCGAGTCCGGCTTCGAAGGGCTGGATATGCTCTTTCCCACACCTGAGCAGATCCTGGCTTCAGTCCCGGAGCCGCCCGAGGCCGGGGATCTGGACCCGGAACGGCCGCTGCGACTGGCCAGGCGCCAGATCCGCGCGGTCCGTGCTGCTGCCGGGGCGATGGCTGAGGGTGCGCTGAGTCTGCACGCCGGGGTTCATCCCGATCAGCTGCGAGCTGAGCTGCTCGCCCTGCCCGGGATCGGGAAGTGGACTGCAGCATATTTGGCGCTGCGCGTGCTGGGGCATCCCGATGACTGGATGACCGGCGACGTCGCCCTGGTCGCAGGTGCCCGGAAACTCGGTCTGATCAGCACTGGACTGCCAGTGGCTGCCGCCCACCGCCGGCTGGAACAGCTGGCGCAGCAGTGGGCACCCTGGCGCTCCTATGCCGCGATGCACCTATGGCGGGCTGCCGCCCAATGAGGGCGGCTGCAGTGACGTGTGCTCAGCCGGTCGGTGCCTCCCGCTCCAGCAGGCTCGCCTTGATCCCTAACCCGTAGCGGAAACCACCCAGGGTGCCGTCGGTGCGGATCACCCGGTGGCAGGGCACAAACAGCGCTGCGGCATTCTGAGCACAGGCCCCGGCTGCCGCCCGGACCGCCCCGGGGCTCCCCGTACGCTGGGCGTACTCGGCATAGGTCACCGGGGCCCCTGGTTGCACCTGGCGCAGCACTTCCCAGGCGCGTTCACGGTATGGCCCGGAGCGCTGCCGTACAGGCACCTCCGCTATGGAAGCCGTATCACCTGAGTAATAGGCATGGACTGCCTGGGCTGCCCGGGTCAGCAGGGCGTCGTCGTAGTCTTCTTTCTCTGCTTGGGCGCGCAGCTGGGGGTGGATGAGGCCACGCAGGGAAGCCTCATCCTCAGTCCAGCCGGAGGCGAGCACGTGATGGGCATCGCCAATGATGGTGAAGGGCCCGTCCGGTGTGGTCACGGTGGTGTGCATACCCCTATTCCACCGCGCGGCGGCCTCCGCGTCTAGCGGGAATCAGACCTCTGCCCAGCCGGCTCGACTTCTAAAGCTGCTTTTCGCAAAGTGGGCACCTCGGTCAGTACTCAGTCTCAAACCCTTCCTCATCACCCGGTGCGGTGCCTTCTTCATCCGCAGACTCCGGCTCAGGTTCGCCTGACTGAGTCTCCCCGGATTCCTCAGGTTCATCCTCAACGGACGGCTCTTCCTCACCGGGCGGCTCTTCCTCATCAACAGCAGGCTCGTCTTCAGCTGCAGCTTCTTCGGTGGGAGCCGCAGCTGCCTCCTCATCAGGCGCGCGCCTCAACATGGCCCTGTCCGGATCCCCGCCGCGGTACTCAATTTCAGTGCCAGGGGGGAACACGTCCTCGCCCAGCACCGTATCCACGTGAACCGAGGCCGTGAGCAGAGGATTGTCTAAGAAGGCCCGGGTGGCGAGGCTGATCACTGAGTCGGGGATTCTGACACTGGTCAGCTGGTTCTCCCTGAAAGCAGCAATCCCGATGCTGGTCACCGAGTCAGGGATAGTAACGCTGGACAGTCGATTGGCCCAGAAGGCCATGTTCCCGATGCTGGTCACCGAGTTTCCAATGGTGACGGTGTTCAGGAAGTTGTGGAAGAAGGCCCCATCCCCGATGCTGGTCACCGAGTCGGGGCCTTGGGGCTGGTGCGTCCAGTGATGAATCGGGGTCAGGTAACACCCCGCCGCCTACAGTGCCTGGCCGGGAGGCGATGGCCCCGTCACAGTGAACGGGGTCTGTGACGGGGCCGTGGACCAGACTAGTGCCAGTGCGGGGGAAGGGAACCACACGTGCTGCCTCTGATCCAGACCACCCCTGTGCGCATTAGGGGTATTGACCGGGGTGGCCAGCCAGTATCCCGACCACTGCCTATCGAACTACAGGATCGTGGCAGCGGGGAGCGTGGAAAACACTCAACCCAACGCAGCTTGGCTGCTGTCCGTTTTCCGCAAAGAACGCAGGCATATTCCCTGTGCGCAGCGATCTGGTGCTCCAGTGTCCGGGGTCATATGGGTGTTCTTCACCCAACTACGCAATTACGTAGGTGGTGGCCACCTATATTCTGCGCTTTCCGGTTGAAGGCCACGAGGCCGGCTATAGCGTCAGCTTCGGGTTCACCCCTGCTGACCTGACAGCTGGCAACTCCCCGAGGCACGGGGTGACCTCCGTCTGAGCTCCTAACAGCAACCCACGTTCACGAGGAGAAGCATTCATGACCGAAGTTACTAAAACCCCCGAAAGCGGGGCTGAGACTAGCTCGAAGAAGGGCCGTAAGGCCGCGGTGATCGCAGGCTCAGCCGGCGTGCTTGGCATCGCTGGTGTCTTCGCCTTCGCCAACTGGACCGACAACGAGTCCGTCGGCGCCAATTTCACCTCTGGCGAGTTCGCCCTGGAGATCTCCACCGAACAAAACACCGAGGGCGAATGGATCAACTGGCAATCCGACACAGTTTCCTATGTAGACCTGGCTGATGGTGCTCCCGAGCTGCTGGACCCCTGGGCTCCGGGCGATCAGCGCGGTGCCTCCTTCGCGGTGCGCCTCCGCCAAGGCTCCTGCCGACGTCGCTCCGTTGTTCTCCTCGATGAAGAAGCGCCCCAGGAAAGACAGCACTAGCGGCGCGTTGGAGGCGCGCAGCAACCTCCAGGAGGCATTGCGGCTTCGCATCGATTCGATCTGCTCGAGCTCCATGGCTTGACCCTAACCCGCACCGCGAACATGCCTGCGTCCACGTGTCGTGAAACTATCTCTGCTCAGGATCGTCAGCGACGGGGTCGTGGGTGTCGAAGCCGAGTTCCTTTGCCACAGACGTCATATTCTTGTCATGCGTGGCGATGACGAGCTCCTCGACGCCGCTGTGAAGAGCTGAGGCAAGATGGATAGCATCCAAAGTCATGATGTGTGGGACGATCGCCTCGGCCTCCTGAAGTATGCCGTGGTCCAGGGGCACCAGCCCGATGAAATCGAGGATCTCGGATCGCATATCAATCGGCTGTCGCACCCGACGCAGGGCGCGGGTCATCTCCGTGCGTAGCACTCGAGAAGAGATCACGGCATCTGCGGGTGACTCCACTGCGTGTTCGAACCAGCGAGCGGCCACAGGTGACTCCCCTAAGAGGATGCGTAGAGCAACCGAGGTGTCCAAGTAATACGACGTCACCACTCGCCCTTCAGCTCGTCCAGGAGGCCCTCCATGGTCATCCCTTTCGGCAGTCGGGTCCGCGGCAGAGAGCTGACAGCTGGTCGTCCAGTCCGTTTCGGCGGGATCACACGAGCCGAGGACTCTGCTGGGACGATTCGAGCAACCTCACGATTGTGTCTGGTAAGCGTATAAACCTCCCCGGACTCGACATCGTCGAGCATGCGAGTCGGGTTCTGACGCAGGTCGCCTACAGAGATCGTCTTCATGGCTCAAGAGTAGGCCTTTTGTCTAGGCATGTCTACAGTTCGATGCGACCATGGTCGGTCCTCACCCGGCGCCCTGATCCTTCATAGGAGCTGGGCACGAAAAAGCCCGACCGGGCGAGGTGCATGGTCGGGCTGTTCGTGGAGACGGCGGGAATTGAACCCGCGTCCGATCTGGATTCACCTGGACTTCTACGTGTGTAGTCCGCTAACAGTATTGCTCGGTCCCAGGTGTCTCACGGACAAGCACCTGACGGACCCAGCCGCATTAATTGTCGAGAGACCTTCCTGCGGCAAGAAGGGCTCTCCAGTGGCTATCTAGCTGATGCCAGGCACTGAGTCGATAGCAAACTCAGGCTGACAGACTCGCGGTCGCTGTATTTCAGGCAGCGAGGGCGAAGTCAGTGCGCTTAGATTCGGCACTTATTGGGTTGCTCAAGGGGTATTAACGTGGTCACTTGGCGTCCACGACACGCTTCCCCACGATCACCTCAGATCGTCGAAACCGATCGTCCCCGTATGGAGTTATCAAACTCGTTCCCGCTTGACGCGGATGTATCAGTCTATCCCAACAGGGACAGGGCCGCAAATGTTCCCCAAGGGGCCCTGCTCCCAGGCGTTGTTGCATTTTTGGTGGAGCGGGTCAGCTGGCCAGATGCCAGCCCAGGGCCAGGCCTGCCGCGGCCGCAGCGATCCCGCAGCCGGAGTGCAGGGCCCAGAGCCCCATGGCCTTCCAGTGGGAACCGGCCACCCACAGCTGCGCGGCCC
Organism: Nesterenkonia alkaliphila; assembly: GCF_009758175.1. Classification (GTDB taxonomy): domain Bacteria; phylum Actinomycetota; class Actinomycetes; order Actinomycetales; family Micrococcaceae; genus Nesterenkonia; species Nesterenkonia alkaliphila. Next base: position 29,637 of record NZ_WRPM01000051.1, on the reverse strand, counting down.
ACAGCGAGACAGTGGCAAAGGTGCTCAGCGCCCCGATGAAGCCAAACGCCAGCAGCCCTACCGTCCACGGCGCCCAGAGCTCGCCCCCTGCAGCAGCACCGGCGGAGACCGCTGCAGCCCCGATCAGGGCGCCCATCAAAAGGCAGCCCACGGTGTTGGCGATCAGGACCCCAACCCGCAAATACCGGTCCAGAAGGAACCGGGCCGCAGCGCCTGCGGCTCCGCCCAATGCCGCGGCGGCAATGACGCCGAAGCTCAGCTCCACGCTCACCGGGGCCCACCTCCCGCGTGTGCACAGTCCATGCCCGTGCAGCCGAACACGGCCCGGCCCAGCGTAAGTCCCGCCGCAGAGGCTGCAGTGCAGAACAGCATCGAGATCACCAAATAGGCCCCGACCTCCCACATCTCTGGCGGAACCACCAGACTGGAGGCCACCTGAGCGAATAGGTCCCGCTGCTGGGCCGCAGCCCCGGCCAGAATCACCGCAGAGAACGTGGTGAACGAACCCAGGAACCCGGTGCCCAGCACCGGCAGCGCCCACTGCGGCAGTCGCCGCCAGGCATGGGCCAGTCCCACCAGCGTGCCCAGCGCCCCGGAACCCGCCAGGTTGATCATCAGGGTCGCCCAGGGGAAGCGCATGTACTGTTCGTCCGAGAGTTCAACCAGCAGCAGGCGCAGCACTGCCCCGCAGGCCCCTGCCACAGCCACCCAGAACACGAGAGCCGGCAGTGAGAGGTCTGAACCGGCCCGGGGGCGCGCAGCAGCATTCTCTTCGGTAGTGGGCACAGCAAACAGGATAAGGCCGGATCAGGCTGCCGAGACGCTGACGCGCACAGCATGGGTCACTTCATGCGGCAGTGAGACCGATCCCCGCCCTGTGCCGGGGGAGATCACCACATCACCTTTGTTGCTGGTGAGCACTCTGGCCTCCAGTCCTATGGGCAGCTGTTCCTGGGCCATGGTCTGTAAAGCTGCCGGGACGGCGTCGTCCACCTGCTCCACCCGGACCTCAGTCTTTTCCGGCGCCCGGCACAGCAGCACGGTCTCCGGGTAGCTCAGACTCAGGTCACCGGAGGGGATGGGGTCCCCGTGCGGATCAGTCTCGGGATACCCCAGCTTGGCGTCCAACCGCTGGATGAAGGTCTCAGAGACCGCATGCTCGAGCCGTTCGGCCTCTTCATGCACCTCATCCCAGGCATAGCCCAGCTCACGGACCAGCCAGGTCTCGATCAGCCGGTGCCGGCGCACCATGGCCAGCGCCAGCCGACGGCCCTGCTCGCTGAGCCGGATCGGCGCATAGGGCTTATGCTCCACCAGGCCCTGCTCCGCCATCTTGCGGATCATCAGGGTCACCGAGGGGTTGGAGACCCCCAGCGCCTTGGCCAGCGCGCTGGCGGTCACAGCCGCACCCTCCCATTCGGCCAGGCCGTAGATGGTCTTGGCGTAGTCCTCCACACTGGTGGTGGCACCCGCGGCTGACCCGATAGTGGAACGGCCCTGGTCTGATGTGCGCGGCATAGTGCTGATTCTACTGAGGGCGCTTCAGGTGTGAATACCGGAGCTGCGAGGACGTGGCCGAATCCTTCTCCACAGTTGGCTGAGCAGCCCACGCTTGGGGGAGAGGAGATAGGCCAGGATGAACTGGGCGGAGGCGGCCAGCACGATCGAGCCGCCGGTGGAGAGGTCCCACCAGTAGCTGGCGTAGACCCCGGCCACCGCTGAGACTGCCCCCACCGCGGAGGAGACCGCCAGCATGGCTCCGAAGCTGCGCACCAGCAGGAACGCAGTGGCCCCTGGGATCACCAGCACTGCCACGACCAGGATCACTCCCAGGGTCTGCAGTGCGGTGACCGTGGTCAGGGCCAGCAGCACCAGCAGCACCCCGGTCAGCACCCCGACCGGCAGTCCGATGGCCCGGGCGTAGATCCGGTCGAAGGCGACCAGGGTGAAGTCGCGGCGCTTGACCAGCAGCACTGCGGCGGTCACCGCGGCCAGGGCCGCCACCTGGTAGAGATCAGCCCGGGAGGTGCCCAGCACATTGCCGAACAGGATGTGCTGCAGGTGGGTCTGGGTGGTCACCGTGGACATCAGCACCAGGCCCAGGGCGAACAGCGAGGTGAACACCACGCCGATGGTGGTGTCCCGCTTCAGGCGGGTGGTCTGGCCCAGTGCCCCGATCAGCGCCACCGCAGCGAGGCCGAACACAAAGGCTCCTACCCCGAGCGGGATGCCGAGGATGAAGGCCAGCACCACTCCGGGCAGGATCGAATGCGCCACCGCCTCACCCATCAGCGACCAGCCCATCAGCACCAGCCAGGCCGAGAGCATCCCACAGACGGCGGCGGAGATCACTGCCACGGCCAGCGCGTTCTGCATGAACGGGTACTGCAGCGGGGTCAGCAGCAGATCGATCATTCCGGTGGACATCAGGTCTGCGGTGCTCATTACGGTGTTGTTCAACGCAGCGCCTCCCCGAAGGCCCGGGCCAGCTGCTCATCTGTGAGCACCTCATCCGGGGGTCCGGCGGCCAGCACGCGGCGGTGAAGCAGCACGACCTGATCTGCCAGCTGGTGCACCCCTTCCAGGTGATGGGTGGAGATCAGCACCGTGGTGCCGGCCTCACGCAGGGCGTGCAGCACCTCGATGATCAGCGCCTCGGAGCCGCGGTCCACTCCGGCGAAGGGTTCGTCCAACAGCATCAGCGGCGCACCCTGGGCCAGCGCCCGGGCCACGAAGGCCCGCTTGCGCTGCCCCCCTGAGAGCTCACCGACGCTTCGCCGACGGTAGGCACTCAGCTGGGTCTGCGCCAGTGCCTTCTCCACTGCTGCGCGGTCCTGGCTGCGGGCCACCCGCAGGAACCCCATATGCGGGTACCGGCCCATCATCACCACCTGCTCCACAGTGATCGGGAAGGTGGGGTCCACCTGCTCGTGCTGAGGCACATAGGAGACCAGGTTCCGGCGCCGCGCCTGGGCGGAGTCCCGTCCGAAGATCCGCACGGTGCCGCGCAAATCCGGAACCAGGCCCAGCAGCGCCGAGAACAGCGTGGACTTGCCCGAACCGTTGGCGCCCAGCAGGGCCGTGATCCGGCCGGACTGCAGCCTCAGGCTGACCTCCTCCAGGGCAGTCACACCCGGGTACCCGGCGGTCAGGGAGTCGACGACGACGGGGGCATCCTTCATCACTGGAGCGGGATTACTCATGGGCACTCAGTATGGTGGAGATGGTGTGCTCGAGCAGCTCGAGATGGCTCGGGGCGGGCCCATCAGCCTCAGTCAGGGAATCCACGTAGAGCGGGCCGGCCAGTTCGGCGCCGGTGGTCTCTGCAACCTGCACCTGGGCGGAGTCATTGACCGTGGACTCGCAGAAGATGGCCTCCACCCCATGCTCCTGGACGAACCGGATCTGGGCCTCCACCTGCTGCGGGGTGCCCTCGTTCTCGGCGTTGAGCGGCCAGAGATAGTGCTCGATCAGGCCCAGCTCATCAGCCAGGTAGCCGAAGGCGCCCTCGCAGCTGACCAGCACCGGATCATCCAGCTCAGCGGCGCGCTGCTGAGCATCCTCCAGAATGCCGTGCAGCTGCTCGCGGTAGCGGTCAGCGTTCTCGGCAAAGTACTCAGCGTCCGCAGGGGAAAGCTCGGTCAGGGCAGCCTCAATATTGTCCACATAGATCACCGACTGAGCAGGGGAGATCCAGCCGTGGGGGTCGGTGGGCAGCTCTGCGCCTTCACCGGGATCGTCCGGGTGGCCGGGCAGCCTGGTAATGGGTCGAGTGGCAATGCCCTCGGAGGCGGTGACCGTGGGGGCCTCGGAGTGGGCGGTGAACTGCTCGAACCACTCCTCGAGGCCGATTCCGTTCTCGATGATCAGGTCGGCATCGGCAGCAGCCTGCACATCCGAGGGGGTGGGGTCGTATTCGTGCACCTCGGCCCCGGCGGGGGTGATGGAACGGACCTCGATGAGCTCTCCGCCGATCTGCTCAGTGATGTCTGCCAGAACGGAGAACGTGGTGACCACCAGGGGAGTGCCGCCGGCGGCGTCGTCCTCTTCTTCTTCTTCTGGGCTCTCTGCGCAGCTGGTGATCACCAGTAGGGACAGCGCCATTGCTGCCAGGAGTTTCTTAGGCATGCCTAGACTGTAGATTTAGGTGCACCTAAATGTCCAGCCGGCGGGAGGGCGGGCGCTCAGCCGAAGTCGAGAGTGGGCGCGTCCAGGTGGGGTGCCAGAGCCTTCAGCGCCGCGTGGTGCAGCAGGCCGTTGGTGGCCAGGCCGTTGCTGCCGGTACAGCCGGGATCGTTGTCCAGAGAGGTGAACTGGCCTCCTGCCTCAGTGACGATCGGCACCAGGGCCGCCATATCGTGCAGGTTCAGCGCCGGCTCGGCGGCGACATCCACTGTTCCTTCGGCGACCAGGCAGTAGGACCAGAAATCTCCGAAGGCCCGGGTGCGCCAGACAGTCTCGGTGAACTGCACGAACTGTGCGCTGCGGCCGATCTCCTCCCAGCCGTAGAGCGAGGAGTAGGAGAAGTAGGCGTCCTCCAGCCGGGAGACCTTGGAGACGCTGAGCTGCTTGGCCGCCGAGAGCGACTTGCCGGTATAGGCCCCACCGTCCTTAGCGGCCCACCAGCGCCGGCCCAACGCGGGTGCCGAGACCAGTCCCACCACTGGTTCGCCGTGGTCGACCAGGGCGATCAGAGTAGCCCAGACCGGCACACCGCGGATGAAGTTCTTGGTGCCGTCGATGGGGTCGATGATCCACCGGCGCGGACCGGAGCCGGACTCGCCGAATTCCTCGCCGTAGACCGCATCGCGGCCGCGGGCCCGGGACAGCTGTGAGCGGATCAGCTCCTCGGCCTGGCGGTCGGCCACAGTCACCGGGGTCAGGTCCGGCTTGGTCTCCACCTCGAAGTCCATGCGGGTGAAGTGGGCCATGGTCTGGGCATCAACCGAGTCAGCGATCATATGCGCCAGGCGCAGATCCTCGGTGTACGGGCTGGAAGCAAGGCTCATGATCTCAACCTACTGCCACGGCTGGTGCTGCCGCGCCCACCACACCGCTGAATGCGCGATCTGTGCAGTACTTTGACGCCGGAGACCGCTGAGATGCTGCACAGACTACGCAGTCACGGAGCCGAGGTGCTTCTGGGGCCCGTCGTCCTGGCTGCCCGCCAGGGATGCCAAGAGATTCCGCAGGCTGGCCAGCCGCGCCGGCCCGTGGCTTCCGGCATGGCCGGCCGCCACATAGGCGTCCAGGGCGCAGCCGCCGGCGGGAGATTCGTGTGCGCAGCCGGGCTCGCAGTCCACTGAGCCTTGCACCAGGTCTTCGAAGGCGGCCAGCACATCGTCCGGGCTGACATGGGCCAGCCCGAAGCTGCGCACCCCAGGGGTGTCAATCACCCATCCCGCAGCCGGAGAGGACCCGGTGGGCTCTGGGCCGGCTGCAGACGGGGAGGCCTGCTCAGGGGGCAGCTCGCCGGACAGCTCCGGGGCAGGTTCCAACTGCAGGGCGACTGCTGAGGAGGAAGTGTGCCGGCCCCGGCCCGTGACCGCATTGACCCCGCCGGTAGCCCGGTCAGCACCGGTGAGCGCATTGACCATAGTGGACTTCCCGACTCCGGAATGCCCGATGAGCGCGGTGACCTTACCGGCCAGCAGCTCGCGCAACTGGGCCACAGCAGCCGCGGCGAGACGATCCTGCTCCTCACGCCCGGAGATGACGGTGGTCAGCTCCAGCTCGCTGTAGTGGGAGACCAGCCCTGCCGGATCCTGCGGTGAATCGGCCAGATCAGCTTTGGTGATCAGCAGAATCGGGTCGATTCCGGCCTCATAGGCGGCCACCAGAGCGCGGTCGATGAACCCGGTGCGCGGTTCGGGATTGGCCGCTGCCACCACGATCAGCAGCTGGTCGGCATTGGCCACCACCACCCGCTCGGCCTCATCACTGTCATCGGCGGAACGCCGCAGCAGGGTCCGGCGCTCCTCGACCTGCACCAGCCGGGCCAGGGAACCCTCCGCCCCGGAGGTGTCGCCGACCAGCCGCACCAGATCACCCGGCACCACCGGGGTGCGCCGCAGTGCCTTGGCGCGCATCGCAGCGACTGTCCCGGCGGCGGGCACGCCACGACCTGGCCCGCACAAACGCTCAGGCGTTTGCACGGGACCCGCAGGTCGCGGTTCCTGTCCCGCCGCCTCTCGGCCGGCTGCGGCGGCACCTGCCTTCGCGCCTAAAGCCGGGACCTCGCGCTGTTCGTGCCTCACCGGCTGCAATAGGGCGCAGGTGTAGCGGCCACGGTCCACCTGGACCACGCGGGCCAGCTGCGCATCGGAGTAGTCAGGGGTCTCCTTGGTGCGCGGCCGGGAGCCCTTCTTATTGGCCCGCACCCGCACCCGGGATTCGTCCCAGTCCCGCCAGTTGGTTCCGCCGGCGGGGCTCATATCCACCCCGCTGGCCATGATTCGCCTGCAACCGGCGGCACGCTGCGCCTGGGCCTAATCACGAGACCAGCTCCAGCCACCGGGCGGGGAAGTCCGGCATGGTCTTGGCAGTGCAGCTGATGTCCTGCACGGTCACCGCAGGGACCGCCAGGCCCAGCACTGCCCCGAAGGTAGCCATGCGGTGATCGGCGTAGCTGTGCACCTGACCCCCGGAGGTGACCGGGGAGAGCACCCGGAACCCGTCCTCAGTCTCCTCCGCCAGACCGCCCAGCCGGCGGATCTCCGTCACTAGGGCAGCGATCCGATCAGTCTCATGGCCCCGCAGATGCCCCACCGAGGTGAACTTGGTCTCTTCGGCACACAGGGCCGCCAATGCGGCAACTGTAGGCGTCAGCTCCGCAGTGCCGTCCACCACACCGGGGGATACCAACTGATCCGGGCCGCGCACCGTGAGCCTGCCGGTGCTCGCGCTGGTGGGCACCAGCTCCACCTGACAGCCGAAATCGGCCAGCAGGCCCCCTCCGGACCGGTCAGCCCAGCGCCGGCCGATCTGGGTGGAGTCCAGAGGCCAACCGGGCATGCTCACCTCACCGGCGGTCACCGCGGCTGCGCAGAGAAAAGGCCCGGCATTGGACAGGTCAGGCTCCACCCGCACCGTGAACGGCGGGATCGGGCCGGGCTGCACCTGCCAGGTATACGGCTCGGGGGAATCCACGGCCAGGCCCAGTTCCCTGAGCACCTTCACCGTCATCTCCACATGCTCTAGAGAGGGGACCTGGGTGCCTGAGTGCTCCAGCCGCAGCCCCTGCGGAAAGCGCGGGGCCGCCAGAAGCAGCCCGGAGACGAACTGGCTGGAGGCTGAGGCGTCGATGGTGACCTCTGATCCGGTCAGCCCGGCAGGGGCGTGCACGGTGAAGGGCAGAAAACCCGGTGTGGCGGCGTCGTCGATATGGGTGCCCAGCGCTCGCAGGCCCTCCAGCACCGCGCCCATGGGCCTCACCCGCGCCTCGGGATCCCCGTCGAAGTGCACCTGCCGGCCGGTCAGGGCGGCCACCGCGGGCAGGAAACGCATCACTGTCCCGGCCAGACCACAGTCGATGCTCACCGGCTCGGTTCCGGCCCCAGGACCGGAGAACGGGATCGGGGTGATGCGCACCGCCGACTCGGCCGTGTCCTGCCAGTCGGGGATATGCTCCACGTGGGCGCCCAGGGCCTTCAGGGCGGTGAGCATCAGCCGGCTGTCACGGGACTCCAAGGGGTTGATCACCACGCAGGGGCCGGCGGCCAGGGCAGCCAGCAGCAGATACCGGTTGGTCAGCGACTTCGACGCCGGAACCCGGACCTCCCCGCGCACAGCTGACCCCGGGTGTGGAGCATTCCACGGCCCCGGGGTCACTGCAGAAGCCTGAACAGTCAGGAGACTTTACCCTTGGCCTTCTGCCCCTCGGCAGCGGCAGCCCGGACAGCCTTCTTGGCCTGCTTCTCAGCCTTCTGGAAGTTCTTCTTGGCGTCTTTCTCCCAGGCTTTCAGCGTCTTGGTGGCGTCATCGCCGAGATCCTCAGCCCATTTGGCGGTCTTCTCACCGAACCGGGTGCTCTTCTTCTTGGCCTGCTTGGAGAGATGCTCGGCCCGCCAGCTCAGCGAAGGCTTGCCGGCCAGATCCACAATGGCCAGTCCGAGACCGCCGAGAATGGAGACATTCTTCAGCAGAGTCTTCCGCTGCGCGATCTCATCGCCGGGGTTCTCCAGCGGTGCCGCCCGGAATTCGGCGTAGGAGTTCAGCTTGTGCACCCCGGCCAGGGTGAAGGCGGCCAGCCGCGGGAACTTACCGATGGCCAGAGCAGCACCGGCAGCAACCTGCACCCCGCCCAGCACCTGAGCGGTCAGCTTGGGCTTGGCGGCCAGCTGCTCAGCCTGCGGAACCAGGCTGGCCAGCTCGTCCAGCGCGGGGGAGAGCTCCTGGGCGGTCTCATCAGGGTTGCGCAGCGCCTCAACGCCGCCGTAGATGAAATGGGCACCCAGCAGCGGTCGGGCAATTTTGCGGATCAGAGTCATGCTTACTCCTCCTTGGGGCGGGAAAACCGCGCGAAAAACGCTTGTCCGGTACCAATCTATCAAGTGTGACCACCGGGCAGGAATGCTTCAGCAGCCGGCGTCGTTCTATGTGGCATGACCTTGGCAACTCTGACCCGGCCCGAGACTGCTGTGTGGGTGGGCGTAGACTTAGGGGTGATGAGTGAGCGCCCTGCATCTGCTTCCACCCTGTCCGAGGAGACCGACGTTGCCCAGGAGACTGAGGCGGCGCGGCGGATCCGCTTTGAACGCGACGCCCTGCAGTATGTGGACCAGCTGTATTCTGCGGCGATGCGGATGACCCGTAACCCGCAGGACGCCGAGGACCTGGTCCAGGAGGCCTACACCAAGGCGTACTCGGCATTCCACCAGTACAAGCCGGGCACCAATCTGAAGGCCTGGCTGTACCGGATCCTGACCAACACCTATATCAATATCTACCGGAAGAAGCAGCGGCAGCCCCAACAGGCCAATACCGACACGGTGGAGGACTGGCAGATGGCTCAGGCCGCCGAGCACACCAGCACGGGCCTGCGCTCGGCTGAGGCTGAGGCGCTGGATCACCTGCCGGACAACGATGTCAAAGAAGCCCTGCAGCAGATCCCGGAGGGGTTCCGCCTGGCGGTCTACTTCTCGGACGTGGAGGGCTTTGCCTATAAGGAGATCGCAGAGATCCTCAATATTCCGATCGGCACTGTGATGTCCCGGCTGCACAGGGGCCGCAAACTGCTGCGCGGGCTGCTGGCTGACTACGCCCGGGAACGCGGCTTCAACCGCGGGGAGGCGAACTGAGAGCTATGGGGACTGAGAACTGCAAAGACTGTGAGACCACCGCTGAGGCTGCTGAGCGCCTGGAGAGGATCTACGAGTACCTCGACGGTGCGCTGACCCGCCAGGACATCAGCGAGGTGCAGCAGCATCTGAGCGACTGCCCGGAATGCGCCTCCGACTATGACTTAGAGTGCGTGATCCGCTCCGTGGTGAAGCGCTCCTGCACGGAGCAGGCACCTGAGATGCTGAAGGTCACCATCATCGAGCGGATCAGCCAGATCAAGCTCGGCGCCCGCCACTGATCGGCTTCCGGTAGACTGTCCGGGTTGCCTAGGAAAGGAGTTCACTATGGGTAAGCGTGGACGTAAGCGCAAGGCACGCCGCAAGAACAGCGCCAATCACGGCAAGCGGCCCAACGCCTGAGCGCGGTGCTGGTCCCGGCAGCGCACTGCCGGAGACCGCACCTCAAGGACCATAGGAAGGCCCTGCCAGCTATGTGCTGGTGGGGCCTTCCGTTATATCCAGCCATTCGAACCAGCCGCGGTGCAGCACCAACCAGGCGATCAGCCCGAAGGCGGCCTGGCCCGGATGCCCGGCATTGGCGGTGAGATCCTCGCGCCACTGGGCATGGTCAAGCAGCGGTGTGAAGGCGTCCACATAGGGATGGCCCCGGCGCTCGGCGACATCCCGGTAGGCACGGTTGAGCTCTGCGACCCGCCGGTTGTGCTCAGCGTCCAGCCCGGGCACCGGTCCCACCACAAAGCAGCGGATGCCCTGCTGGGAGGCCCGGTCCAGGATATTGGCCAGGTTCAGGCGGGCCCTAGCCGAGGACGCCGTCCGCAGGTCGGCATCATTGAGGGCCACCAGCAGGTGCCGCTCGGCTGCATCCTCACCGGCCACCGGTCCGAAGCGGGGTGCAGCCTCGGCCTCCCACCGCTTGGACAGCGCCTCCACGCCCTCACCGGGTACGGCCAGGATATGAGGCTGCAGGTGCACACCGTGCAGGGGCGTCTTGGAGAGCACCCGGCCCAACCAGCCCAGTGCGCGGGGGTCGCCGGTGGGGGTGAGCAGCTCATCGCCCACCGCCACCAGCCGGATCCGGCGGGGTTCCACGAGTTCATCCATACGTAGGAACCTTACCCGGGACTAGCTCTGCCCGGGGAAGGCCTGGCCCAGCAGAGTCTCCAGTTCCTTGGCATGCCGCTTGGCCTGACCCACCGAGGTGGCCGCCGATTCCGGACGGGCCACCAGGGAGATGTCCTGCTTCAGCTGCGGGGCGAAGTTCATTCCGAAGAACGGCCAGGGGCCCTGGTTCTCCGGCTCGTCCTGGGTGTAGACGAACTCCTCGGCGTTGCTGTACTTGTCCAGCTCAGCCTGCAGGGCCTCCACCGGCATCGGGTAGAGCTGCTCAAGGCGCACGATGGCGGTGGTCTCGTCCTTCTGCTTGGCCCGGGTGGCCACCAGGTCGTAGTACAGCCGACCGGAGACCACCAGCACCCGCTTGACCTTGGCCGGATCGGCCTCGGTGTCCGGGATGACCTCCTGGAAGGTGCCGGTGGTGAAGGCTTCCACACTGTCGGCCGCAGCCTTGAGCCGCAGCAGTTGCTTGGGGCTGAACACGATCAGCGGGCGGCGGGGCCGGGCTACGGCCTGACGGCGCAGCAGGTGGAAGTAATTGGCGCCGCTGGAGGGCATGACCACGGTCATATTGTCCTCCGCGCACAGCTGCAGGAACCGTTCCGGGCGTCCCGAGGAGTGGTCGGGGCCCTGGCCCTCGTAGCCGTGGGGCAGCAGCATCACCAGCGATGAGCGCTGGCCCCATTTCTGCTCTGCGGTGGCGATGAACTCATCGATGATGATCTGCGCGCCGTTGACGAAGTCGCCGAACTGGGCCTCCCAGAGGACCAGTGAGTTGGGGTTCTCCACGGAGTACCCGTATTCGAAGCCCAGCGCTGCATACTCGGAGAGCAGCGAATCGTAGATGAAGAACCGGCCCTGACCCTCGGTGAGGTTCTTCAGCGGGTACCACTCATCGCCGTTGGCCCGGTCGTGGAAGACCGCATGGCGCTGCACAAAGGTGCCGCGGCGGGAGTCCTGCCCGGCCATCCGCACCTGGGTGCCTTCCATCAGCAGCGAACCGAAGGCTGCAATCTCCGCGAAGCCCCAGTCGATACCGCCCTCGCGGGCCATCTTGGCCCGCTTCTCCAGCAGCGACTTCAGCTTGGGGTGCGGGGTGAAGCCCTCCGGGATATTTGTGTGGACCTCACCGATATGCGCCAGATCGGCCTCGCTGATCGCGGTGTCGTCAGGGGCGCGGGAGGGAGTCTCATCCTCCTCCTGGGAGGCGGTGGGAGCCACATCCTCGCTGGTGGCCCCGCCGCCGGCCTCCACAGTGGAGACCGGCTGGGTCTGGGCCGCATGAGTCTCGGTGAAGACCCGCTCCAGCCGCTGCCGGTAGTCGGCCAGGGCCTGGTCGGCCTCTTCCTGGGTGATATCGCCGCGTCCCACCAGAGCTTCGGTGTAGAGCCGGCGGGTGGTGCGCTTGGCCTCCACCAGGTTGTACATCTTCGGCTGGGTCATCGAGGGGTCATCGCCCTCGTTGTGGCCGCGGCGGCGGTAGCAGACCAGGTCGATGACCACGTCTTTGTTGAACCGCTGCCGGTACTGGAAGGCCAGCTGGCCCACCCGGGCCACGGACTCGGGGTCATCCGCGTTGACGTGGAAGACCGGGGCCTGGATGGCCTTGGCCATATCGGTGCAGTAGGTCATGGACCGGGCCGCACTGGGCGCTGTGGTGAAGCCCACCTGGTTGTTGACCACCACATGCACAGTGCCGCCGGTGCGGTAGCCGCGCAGCTGAGACATGTTCAGGGTCTCAGCCACCACTCCCTGACCAGCGAAGGCGGCATCGCCGTGGATGAGCAGCGGCATGACCGAGAAGCTGTCCAGGCTGTCTGAGCCCTTGTCCAGCCGGTCCTGCATAGCGCGCACCACGCCCTCCAGGACCGGGTTGACCGCCTCCAGGTGGGAGGGGTTGGCCGCCAGGTACACCTTGGTGGTGTTGCCCTTGTCCGAGGTGAACTGGCCCCGGGTGCCCAGGTGATACTTCACATCCCCGGAGCCGGTTCCCTTGTCGCGGCCCTCGAACTCCCGGAAGACCTGAGCGTAGGTCTTACCGGCGATATTGGTCAGCACATTGAGCCGGCCGCGGTGGGCCATGCCGATGGCCACCTCGTCCAGACCGGCATCGGCGGCACCGGAGAGAATGGTGTCCAGCAGCGGGATCAGCGACTCGCCGCCCTCCAGCGAGAACCGCTTCTGCCCTACGAACTTGGTCTGCAGGAAGGTCTCAAAGGCCTCCGCAGAGTTCAGCCGGCCCAGGATCCGGAACTGCTCATCCCGGCTGGGCTTGGAGTAGGGGTGCTCGATCTCGTTCTGGAACCACTCCCGCTCCTCGGGGGACTGCAGATGCATGTACTCGATGCCGGTGTTGCGGCAGTAGGTATCGCGCAGCACGCCCAGGATGGAGCGCAGCGGCAGCATCTCCTTACCGCCGAAGCCGCCGGTGGGCCATTCCCGGTCCAGGTCCCACAGGGTCAGCCCGTGGTTCTCGATGTCCAGGTCCGGGTGGGAGCGCATCTTGTACTCCAGCGGGTCCACACTGGCCATCAGGTGTCCGCGCACCCGGTAGGCGTGGATCAGCTGCTGGATGCGGGCCACCTTGTTGATCTGCTCCTCAGGGTTCACCTGGATATCAGCAGACCAGTGGATGGGCAGGTAGGGGATCCGCAGCGCCTCGAAGATTTCCTCGTAGAAGCCGTCCTTGCCCAGCAGCAGCTCGTGGATGGTCTTCAAGAACTCACCGGAGCCGGCCCCCTGGATGACCCGGTGGTCATAGGTGGAGGTCAGGGTGATGACCTTAGAGACGGCCAGATTGTTCAGGGTCTTCTCAGAAGCTCCCTGGAACTCGGCCGGGTAGTCCAGGGCGCCCACGCCCACGATGACAGCCTGCCCCTTGGAGAGCCGGGGCACTGAGTGCACCGTTCCGATGCCGCCGGGGTTGGTCAGGCTCACCGTGGTCCCGGCGTAGTCGCCCGGGGTGAGCTTATTGTCCCGGGCCCGTTTGACCAGATCGTCATAGGCAGCCCACCAGTCGGTGAAGCTGAGCTCCTCGGCTCCCTTGATGTTGGGCACGATCAGTGCCCGGGTGCCGTCCGGCCGCGGCATATCGATGGCCAGCCCGAAGTTCACATGGGCGGGCTGGATCGCAGTGGGCTTACCGTCGACCACGTCATAGGTGACGTTCATCGAGGGGTGCTCGCGCAGCGCCTTGATCATGGCGTAGCCCACCAGATGGGTGAAGGAGACCTTGCCGCCGCGGGTGCGCTTGAGGTGGTTGTTGATCACGGTGCGGTTGTCAATGAGCAGCTTGGCCGGCACCGCACGCACCGTGGTGGCGGTGGGGACCTCCAGGGAGGCGTCCATATTCGCGGCGATGGCCTTGGCGATGCCCTTCAGCGGAGTGCGCTTGTCCTCCTTGGCCTCACGCTCCTCCCCATCGGCGGCCTTGACCGGCTCCGAGGGGATCGGCTGGGTGGGGTCAGCCTTACGGGTGGCCGGCTGGCTGGGCGCCTGCCGCTTCTCCGAGCTGGCCTTCTGGGAGGACTTGGGCTCAGCCGGCTTGGCGGTGGAGGGGGTGGTCTCATCCTTGGGGCGGGTCTCATTGTCCGCTGCGGGAGTGGAGTCTACGTTCTGCCGGGGAGCGGGCTTGTCACTCTTAGCCGCGGCGTCGTTGTCTGATCCGTTCTTCTCGGCCTGCTCAGCCTTCTCCGCAGCACCGTTGGAAGATTCGGATTCCAGGCGGCGGAAGATGTCCGCCCATTTGCGGTCCACCGACCCCGGATCCTGACGATACTTGTCGTATATATCCGCCACCAGCCATTCATTTCCGGGAAATTCTTCCGCAAGACGGCTGGACGTTAGCTCTGGCACTGTGGATACGCCTCTTCCATGTGATCTTGTTGCCGGGCACTGCATTGTGCATCAGTGGATCATTCGCCCTCCAAGCATAGTGACTTTCCGGTCCCAGTTGCCACCGTTCGGGGTATCGTGTCTGTGATGCAACTGATCAGCGATCCCGGTTATGACCTCACCTATGCCGATGTGTTCCTGGTTCCCTCCAGGTCGCAGGCGGCCAGCCGGTTCGAGGTGGACCTCTCCGCAGATGACGGCACCGGCAGCTCCACCCCGCTTGTCTCGGCGAATATGACGGCGGTGACCGGGCGCAGAATGGTCGAAACCATGGCTCGGCGCGGCGGGCTGGGGGTGCTGCCTCAGGATGTTCCCACCGAGGTGATCGCATCAGTCACCGAGTGGGTCAAGTCCCGTCACCCGGTGCTGGAGACTGCGCTGAAGGTCACAGCCGATGACACTGTGCTCGATGTGCTGCACCTGCTGGACAAGCGCAGCCACGGTGCGGTCTGCGTGCTGGATGACTCCGGGGTGCTGGCCGGGGTGGTCACCGCCGCCGACGGGGAGGGGGTCGACCGGTTCTCCTCAGTGGGATCGGTGATGCGGATGCCCCAGGTGCAGTTCACTGCCGATGAGCTTTTCGGAGACGACGACGCCGCCATGGAGGCAGCTGCCCTGGAACCGGCCTTCTCAGCCATGGAGGCAGCCGGGACGGACTACGCCCCGGTGACCAGCGCATCCGGGGAGCTGTTGGGCGTACTGACCCGCGCCGGTGCGCTGCGCTCCACCATCTACCGTCCCAACCTGGATGCTGCCGGACGGCTGAAGGTGGCCGCGGCGGTGGGCATCAACGGCGATGTGCAGGCCAAGGCCGAGGCGCTGTTGGAGGCTGGGGTGGACGTGCTGGTGGTCGACACCGCACATGGTCATCAGGAGAAGATGCTCCAGGCGCTGGCCGCGGTGCGTGCGGCCGTGGAGTCCACCCGGTTGGTGGTCCCGGTGGCGGCGGGGAATGTGGTCACCGCTGAGGGGACCCGGGAACTGATCGAGGCCGGAGCAGACATTGTGAAGGTCGGGGTGGGCCCCGGAGCTATGTGCACCACCCGGATGATGACCGCAGTGGGTCGCCCCCAGTTCTCCGCAGTGCTCGAATGCGCCACCGCAGCCCGCGAGGCGGGCGCCCATGTCTGGGCCGACGGGGGAGTGCGTTACCCCCGCGACATCGCCCTGGCCCTGGCCGCCGGGGCCTCCCAGGTGATGATCGGCTCCTGGTTCGCCGGGACCTATGAGTCCCCCGGAGACCTGCTCACCGCTGCTGACGGGCGCCGCTACAAGGAGAGCTACGGCATGGCCTCGGCACGGGCCGTCCAGCACCGCACGGCCACGGAGTCCGCCTTAGCCAGGGCGCGCAAAGCGATGTTCGAGGAGGGGATCTCCACCTCCACGATGTTCCTGGACCCCGAGCGCCCCGGGGTGGAGGACCTGTTGGACTCCATCACCGCAGGCGTGCGTTCCTCCTTCACCTATGCCGGGGCCCGCACCCAGGCAGAGTTCAGGCAGCGGGCGGTGGCCGGCGTGCAGTCCGCCGCCGGTTATGAGGAGGGCAAGCCGCTGTCCTCCTCCTGGTGAGCCGGGGCCGGCTGCCGCGTGACCGGCAGCATCATGTCCACGCAGACTGATTTTGAGAACAGTTTGCAACAAAGGTACTGTAGTCGGCATGCAAAGATCGTTTTTGGCAGCTGCTGCCTGCGTGGGCGTCGTCGTACTCTCCTCCTGCGGCAATGCGGAGCAGGGCACTGAACCTCTGGCTCAGGAGGACGCCGAGCTGGCCGATACCGGGCTGACCGTGGTGGCCTCCATCGATGTCTACACCGACCTGGTGCAGGGCATCGCCGGGGACACTGTGGAGGTCCAGCCGCTGGTGGCCTCCACCGCAGTTGACCCGCACTCCTATGAAGCCACCCCGCAGGACCGGATGGCCGTGGAGAATGCCGATATCATCATCGCCAACGGCGGCGGCTACGACTCTTTCATCACCCTGCTGGCCTCGGCGGCGGACAAGGACCAGGACGTCTACCAACTCATCGAGGGTGAGAACTGGCACTCCCATGACTTTGACGGAACCTGGGAGAATGAGCACGTCTGGTACGACCTGGAGCGGATGAGTGAGTTCGTCCAGGACTTCGCCGAGCACCTGGGTCAGGCCGCCCCGGAGAACGCCGAGTACTACACGGAGAACGCCGCAGCCCTGGCTGCTGAGATCGATGCCCTGGCCGAGCGCACTGCCGCCCTGGACGCGGCCGGCCACAGCTACTTCGCCACCGAGGCGGTCAGCGGGTTCCTGCTGGAGGATGCCGGGTTCGACAATGCCACCCCGCTGGAGTTCCTCAACGCGGTGGAGCACGGCGAGGACGTCTCGCCCCGGCTCTACTCCGACGCGCTGGATCTGGCCGCGGAGGTCGAGCTGCTCTCCTACAACCCGCAGACCGAGACCCAGCAGTCGGCCCGGATCCGCGACGCCGCCGCCGATGCCGGGGCCGTGGTGGTCGAGTTCACCGAGACCCTGCCCGATGACTCCGAGGGGTATCTGGAGTGGATGGCCGCTAATATCGACATCATCGAGGGCGCCCTGCAGGAGATTGAGTGACCGCGGCGCTGAGCCTGAACCAGGCTGCGGTCAGCTTCGGCGCGCGCACCCTCTGGTCGGAGGTCAGCTTTGCCCTTCAGGCCGGGGAGTTCCTGGCCGTACTGGGCCCCAACGGCGCCGGGAAGTCCACCTTCCTGAAAGTGCTGCTGGGCCTGCAGCGGCTCAGCTCCGGTTCAGCAGAGGTGCTGGGCGCCCGGGTGCGGCGCGGTTCTTCCCAGGTGGGCTACATCCCGCAGCATTACAACCTGGAGGCAGAGACCCCGCTGCGCGCCCGTGACCTGGTGGGACTGGGGCTTCAGGGGCATAGGTACGGCATCCCCTGGACCTCCCGCAAAGCCAGGCTGCGCATTGAGGAGCTGCTGGATCTGGTCGGCGCCCAGGGATACGCCGACCGCCCGGTGGGGCTGCTCTCCGGCGGTGAGCAGCAGCGGCTGCGGGCCGCCCAGGCCCTGGCCGGCAATCCCGCCCTGCTGCTCTGCGATGAGCCGCTGCACTCCCTGGACCTGCACCACCAGCGGGCCATCACCGAACTGATCCGCTCCCAGGCTGTGGAGCGCGGCTCCGCGGTGGTGTTCGTGACCCATGAGATCAACCCGGTGATCGAACATGTGGACCGGGTGCTCTACTTCGCCCGGGGGGACCACCGGATCGGCCCGGTGCATGAGGTGATGCGCTCCGAGGTGCTCTCCGAGCTCTACCAGTCCCCGGTGGAGGTCATCGAGCATAAGGGCCGCCTGGTGGTCATGGGCGAACACTCGGAGGGGGAGCATCACAATGATTGAGCAGATCACCTCCAGCTTCAGCACGGAGAACTACTGGGACCTGTTCTGGCTGGTCCGCAATTCGGTGATCACCGCGGCGGTGCTGGGCCTGATGGGCGGGATCATCGGCATCTTCATCATGCTGCGCCGCTCCGGCCTGGTGGTCCACGGCATCGCGGAGATCAGCTTTGCCGGGGCCGCCCTGTTCCTGCTGGCCGGGCTGGATGTGGTGCTCGGCTCGGCAGTGGGCGCAGTGGTCGCGGCCCTGCTCATCGGGGTGCTGGCCCTGAAGGACAAGGACACCTCAGGGGTGACCGCAGTGCTGATGCCCTTCGGCCTGGGCCTGGGGATCCTCTTCCTGCACCTCTACCAGGGCCGCAGCGCCAACCGGTTCGGGCTGCTGACCGGTCAGATCGTGGGGGTCGACGACGTCCAGACCCGCACCCTGGTCACCGGGGCGGTGATCATCTCCGCGGTGCTGATCCTGATCTGGCGCCCGCTGATGTTCGCCTCAGTGGACCCTCAGCTGGCCGCTGCCCGGGGGGTGAGCACCAATCTGCTGACCATCGTGTTCATGGTGCTGCTGGGCGGGGCGGTGGCGATGAGCGTGCAGGTGGTCGGGGCCCTGCTGGTGCTGGCCCTGCTGGTGGTGCCCTCGGCCGCGGCCCTGAAGGTGGCCCGGCACCCTGCGGCAGTGGTGGCGCTGTCCTGCACCTTCGCCGTGATCTCCGCAGTGGGCGGAATCATGATCGCGATCATGGGCACCGTGCCGATCAGCCCCTACATCACCACTATCAGCTTCCTCTTCTACCTGGTGTGCCTGCTGATCGGCTGGCGGCAGCGCAAGGCGCGTCACCGCACGGCAGTTCAGGCTGCCTGAGCCATCGGCTGCAGCTACCCCTGCTGAGCTCCCAACAACTACTGGGAGCAGGCGGCGATGAACTCCACTGTACGGCGGTTGACCAGCTCGGCGTCATGATCCAGGGTGGCCACGTGCCGGGAGCGGCGCAGGATCACCTCGCGGGTCTGCGGCACCCGGCGCTTGAGCAGGGTGGCCGAGGCCGAGCCCACCACCTTGTCAATGGGGGAGCGCAGCAGCAGCACCGGGGTGTTCCGCTGGCTCAGCTGGGGCAGTGCCGCCCGGGCTCGCCGGAACAGCCGGTCCAGTTGGACTACGGCGCGCACCGGGGTCACCTCATAGGCATCCTCGGTGACATCCGGTTTGGCGATCTCACCGGCAATGGCGGGGATCGTGGGCCGGAAGCGGTGCAGCCCCCGGGCCAGCAGCCCGGTGCCGGCCGCCAGCCGCAGCCCAGGATTGATTACGACGACGCCGGCCGCGTTCTTCTCCGCTGCGGCCCACAATGCCAGCGCACCACCCATGGACAGGCCCACGGTCACGATAGTGCCGCAGCGTTGGGAGAGTCGGTCGTATGCGGTGGAGACGGCCTCGAGGATCGCCTCGGCCCGGGTCTCGGCCAGATCCTCCCAGCGGCTGCCGTGGCCGGGCAGCAGCGGCAGCTCGGTCTCATAGCCGGCCGCGGCGGCCGCCTCAGCCACCGGCTGCATGGAGGCCGTGGTGGAGGTGAAGCCGTGCAGGACCAGCACTCCGGTGCTGCGGTTGTGGCTCATGTCTTCTGCTGGGCGGTGCAGACCTTGCACAGCCCGAAGATCTCCAGGGTGTGCCGGACATCGGTGAAGCCGTTCTCGGCGGCCATCCGCTCGGCCCAGGACTCCAAATCCGGAGCCTCGAACTCCACGGCCAGCCCGCAGCTGCGGCAGACCAGGTGGTGATGGTGCTCCTGGGCCGCGCAGAGCCGGAAGATCGCCTCACCGTCATCGGGGCGCAGCACATCGAGCAGGCCCTCCTCCTGGTGGGCCTGCAGCACCCGGTAGACCGTCGCCAGCGAGACCTTCTCGCCGCGATCGCTGAGGATCCGGTGCAGGTCCTGCGCGGAGACGAAGTCGTCCAGCTCGCTCAGGGCAGCCCAGACGGCGCGCTTCTGGCGGGTGGACCGTCCCCTCACCGGGGGAGTGGCAGTGCTGTTCATAGTGCTCCCCAGACTAGCAGTGCGGGGGTACTCTAGAGCTATGGCTACAGTCTTCTCGAAGGTGATCAGCGGGGAGTTCCCCGGGCGGTTCGTGTGGCAGGACGAGGTCTGTGTGGGCTTTCTTTCGATCGCCCCGCTGGCCTACGGGCACACTCTGGTGGTGCCCCGGGCTGAGGTGGATATGTGGACCGATGCCGAACCGGAGCTGGTGGCGCATCTGAGCACAGTGGCCCAGCGGATCGGCCAGGCCCAGGTGGAGGCCTTCGGCTCGGCACGGGCCGGGCTGGCCATCGCCGGCTACGAGGTGCCGCACCTGCATCTGCACGTCTGGCCCTCGAACTCCTTGGAGGACTTCGACTTTGCCAAGGCCATGGATAATCCGGATCAGCAGAAGATGGACGAGGCTGCCGAGAAGATCCGGGTGGCCCTGCGCCTGATGGGCGAGGCGGACCACGTCCCCGCCGAGGACAGCTGAGCCACGGCGGCGAGCCGGGACAGGCCCGAAGTCCCTAGGAGCCCCTAGTCCTGCCAGCGGCGAACGTTCGCCTGGATGAATTCGGCTGATTCCTCCAGACTCAGCTTTCCCTGCGCTGCATCGAGGATGTAGTTGAATACCGCATCATCCTCAGCTACCAGCTGAGCGTCGTTCAGAGAGAGGAACACGTTGAGCAGGAAGAATGTGCTGCGTTTATTGCCGTCCAATAGGGAGTGATTCCGGGCTAGCGACTCCGTCTGGGCTGCGGCCGCCGGCTGAAGCGTCGGATAGGCTGGATTGCCGAACACAGCGGTGACGGGCCGGGCCAGAGCGGACTCGAGGAGTCCTTCGTCACGTACATAGAAGCCCAGCCGTTCAATGACCTCGAGAGCCTGCTCCAGCGCGATGCGTTCCATCAGGCATCGGCCAGCCGCTCCACGACCTTGCCGTAGCGCTCGAAGGTGTAGTCGACGGCGCGGTCCACTTTGCGCTTGTTCTCATCCTCTTGCAGGAGTTTCTCGGTGGCCTGAATGATCAGCGACTGCTTCGAGACATGCCGGCTCGCCGCCAGCTCTTCGAGCTTGCGGTCTGTGTCCTCCGGGAGCCTCAGCGTCATAGCCATACCAAAATGATACCAACCGGCCCTATCCGCTGGCCTGCTTGATCGCCCGCCGGATGCGCTTGGCGCTGACCGTCTGGACTGAGCCCACAGGAACCGTGCCCAGCTGTTGGGCAAAGAGACTGACCCGCAGCTCCTCGATCATCCACTTCACGGCAGCCAGGTCGGCAGGCACCGGAAGCTGGGGCGGAACAGCCTCCACGGCGGCGTCGTACTCATCCTCGAGTTCCTGGACCTGCTGCATATCGGTGGTGTCCTTGGCCACGCCCTGACCAGCCTCCAGCCGGTCCAGGCGCACCAGCATGGCCTTCAGATACCGGGGCAGGTGCTGGGCCTGGGCGTAACCGGTGGCGGCCACAAAGCCTGGGTAGACCAGCTGATCGAGCTGCGCCTGCATATCCGAGACTGCCGGGCGCAGCGCCGTGGACTTCACCGAGCCCAGCCGGGCGCGCACCTGGGTGTTGAGTGTGAGTGCCTGAGCCAGCACATCGGTGAGTTTGAGCACCGTCTCGATCAGCTCAGCGCGAGCCGCCCGGGAGATCTGCTCGAACTCCCCGGCGGTGAACGGCAGCTGCGCCGGCACCAGGTGGTCCAGCACCGCCGTGGTCGCCTCGGCCACCAGCTCATCCGTGCTGGTGTCTGCATCCTGGGCGAACTGCCCGAAGGCCAGCCGTTCCCGGTTGCTCAGGTGCTCCACCACATAGCGCTGGGGGCTGGGCAGCACATGCCTGAGCAGCAGTACGACGCCGCGGCGGTGGGTGCGGGCCTGCTCACCGGGGGAGCCGGTGATGGTCAGCCGCACCCCGGCCTCATCCGGGGTGAGCGCTGGGTAGCCGGTGATCTCCTGGCCGGCGGCCCGGCTGGTGACCTGCTGCGGGATATCCCCGAAGCTCCAGCTGGTCTGGTTTCGCGCTGAGGTGTCCACCCCGGCACTCGAGTGGTGAGATCCCCCCGCCATCGAGAGCTCAGAGGGGGTCTTTGGCGGGGACTTTTCACCACTCGATGGGCGGGGGTCCCCAGGAGTGCGGGGTTGAGCAGCATTGG
The DNA here is from genome assembly GCF_009758175.1 of Nesterenkonia alkaliphila. Classification (GTDB taxonomy): domain Bacteria; phylum Actinomycetota; class Actinomycetes; order Actinomycetales; family Micrococcaceae; genus Nesterenkonia; species Nesterenkonia alkaliphila. Next base: position 7,791 of record NZ_WRPM01000051.1, on the reverse strand, counting down.
ACCCTCCGGACCCGCTGGACCCGCTGGAGCCGCCGGAGCCGCTCACCGAGCGCTGGATGGCCTCGCGGTTCTCCCCGCTGAAGCGGATCTGCAGCTCCTCCAGGTCAAATCCGGAGTCCAACACGCGGCCGCGCTCGCTGACCACAGCGAAGGTGAAGCGCAGGTGGTCCGGCAGCGAGTCCATGTCCAGATCCGCAGGGTCCACCACCACGCCCTTGAGCCTGCGCAGCACGCTGGCCAGGGCGGGCCGGAAGGGGGTGTGGGCGGAGTCCTCAGCCTCCAAGGCTTCCCGCGCCTGGGCCGCCACATCCGGGGCGGGCACAAAGTTCCGGCGCAGCTGCTTGGGCATGGAGCGGATCAGCGCAGTGATCATCTCAGTGCGCCGGCCGGGGATGAACCACTCGAAGCGGTGCGGCTGCAGCTGGTTGAGGAAGAGCACCGGCACCCGGACGGTGACCCCGGCCTCATAGGCGTAGGTGAGCTCCAGCCTCAGCCCGTCGTGGGCAAAGTGCTCGGGGAAGGCCTCCAGGTCCACCTGTTCGGCCTCGGGGGCCATCAGTGTGGCCTCCGGCAGGTCCAGCAGCTCCGGGGTCTCGTGCCGGGCCTTCTTCCACCAGGCGTCAAAGGCCCGCTGGGAGGTGATGTGCTCGGGCAGCCGCTCGGCGAAGAACTGCATCAGGTGGTGGTCAGCGGCACGCAGGTCCTTGCGCCGGGTGCGCTCCTCGAGTTCAGCGATCTCCTTGAAGCGGGCCCGGTTGCGCTTGTCGAAGTGGTGGCGGGTGTTCCAGTCACCTTCGATCAGGGCATGGCGGATGAACTCGGCGCGGGCGAACTCCGGGTCCAGTTTGCCGTAGAGCACGCTGCGGTCGGCCACGATCGGCACCCCGAAGAGGGTCACCCGCTCGGTGGCCACCACCGCACCCCGCTTGGCGGACCAGACAGGGTCGGAGTGGCTGCGTTTGACCAGATGCCCGCCGATCTCTTCAGCCCAGGCAGGGTCCACGGCTGCCACAGTGCGGGCCCAGAGCCTGGAGGTCTCCACCAGTTCGGCGGCCATCACCATCTCAGGGTTCTTCTTGAACAGTCCGGATCCCGGGAAGATGGCGAACCGCGCCCCGCGGGCACCCTGGTACTCGCGGGTCCGGGGAGTGTAGAGCCCGATATGGCTCAGCAGCCCGGCGAGCAGGGACTTGTGGATCTCATCATGCTTGGCCACATGCTCGGCGGTGTCCCGGGCGCGGATGCGCCGGGGGGAGAGCTTGGCCTGTTGGGCCAGTTCGCCCAGTTGGTTGACCAGGTCCTGCCATTCGCGGATGCGCAGCCAGTTCAGGTGCTCGCGGCGGCACAGCTTGCGGAACTGGCTGGAGGACAGCTCGGCCTGCTGCTCACCGATGTATCGCCACAGATTCAGCAGCGCGGAGAAGTCGGATTTCTCATCTGCGAACCGCTTATGCAGGGCATCGGCCTGATCGCGCTGCTCGGTGGGGCGCTCGCGGACGTCCTGGATGGACAGCCCGGCCACCAGCACGGTGACCTCGGTGAGGCAGTCCCGGCGGGAGGCCTCCACCATCATCCGAGCCAGCCGAGGGTCCACCGGCAGCTGGGAGATCCGCCGTCCGGTGCCGGTCACCCGGCCGGAGGGCTCCAGGGCGCCGAGCTCGGTGAGCAGGCGCACGGCGTCGTTGACCGCCTTGGCCTCCGGCTTCTGCACGAAGGGGAACTCCAGCAGCTCCTGCGGGCTGCGGGTGATGCCCATGGCCGACATCTGCAGCAGCACTGAGGCCAGCGAGGTGCGCAGGATCTCCGGATCGGTGAACTCCGGCCGGGCCTCAAAATCCTCCTGAGAGTAGAGCCGGATGCAGATGCCGTCGGAGGTGCGCCCGCAGCGCCCGGCCCGCTGGTTGGCGCTGGCCTGGCTGATCGGTTCGATGGGCAGGCGCTGGACCTTAGTGCGCGTGGAGTACCGGGAGATCCGGGCGGTGCCGGTATCGATCACGTACTTGATGCCCGGCACCGTCAGGGAGGTCTCAGCGACGTTGGTGGCCAGCACAATACGACGCCGCCCACCCGGGGTGAATACTCGCTTCTGCTCCTGTAGGGAGAGCCGGCCGAACAGCGGCAGGATCTCAGAGCCCTGCAGCCTCCGGTGATGTCTAACAGTCTCACTCAGGGCCTCAGCGGCCTCTCGGATCTCCCGCTCCCCGGGGGAGAAGATCAGGATGTCCCCGTCCGGTTCATCGGCGAGCTCCACCACGGCCTCACTGATGGCATCTGCCTCATCCCGGTCAGCGGCTGAGGCATCCTCAGCAGCTTCATCGAGGTCCACCACCGGCCGGTAGCGGATCTCCACCGGGTAGGTCCTGCCGGAGACCTCGATGATCGGTGCTGCCGAAAAGTGCTCGCTGAACCGCTCCGGGTCAATGGTGGCGGAGGTGACGATCACCTTCAGATCCGGACGTTGCGGGAGGATCCGCTTGAGGTAGCCGAGGATCACATCGATGTTCAGGCTGCGCTCATGGGCTTCGTCGATGATGATCGCCGAGTACTTCCGCAGCTGGGGGTCCCGCTGGATCTCGGCCAGCAGGATGCCGTCGGTCATCAGCTTCACGGAGGTGTCCTGGCCCACCTCGGCGGTGAAGCGGACCTGGTAGCCCACGGTGCTGCCGATCTGGCTGCCCAACTCCTCGGCCAGCCGTTCGGCCACAGTGCGGGCAGCCAGCCGGCGCGGCTGGGTGTGGCCGATCAGCCCCTGCTCATGCAGTCCCAGCTCTAGCAGCATCTTGGGCAGCTGGGTGGTCTTGCCGGAGCCGGTCTCTCCGGCGATCACTATCACCTGGTGCTCACGCAGCGCCTGAAGGATGGTGTCCCGCTCACTGGTGACCGGCAGATGTTCCGGGTAGTTCAGGTCCTCAGCGGTGAAGACGGCAGAGGTGCGGGTGGCGGCAGACATCCGTCCAAGTCTAATCGTGCATTGGTGTTCCGTTAGCTGCTCCTCAAGCCCTGGCAGCACCCGCCCCAGCCTGCGGATAACGCCGCGATTAGGTCCCCAGGGGATTATCGGGTTAGGATGGCTCTCGCTGTTTTCAACAGCATCAGGTCCTCAGGGACCCGGTGGAAGCCGGGATAACGGGGGCCGATGCGCGAGTGGCGGAATTGGTAGACGCGCTGGCTTCAGGTGCCAGTGATCTCACGATCGTGGGGGTTCAACTCCCCCCTCGCGCACGAATGGAAAATGGTCTCTGATCAGGAGTTTTAAACTCCGGGTCGGGGGCCTTTTTCGTTGGAAGTGCTAGAAAAAGTGCTAAGCCTGTCCGAGATGGGCGGCGAAGCGGTCTACGGCCGACCTCTGCATGGTCGGGGTGACGTGGGAGTAGATGTTCATCGTCGTCGTGATCGTTGAGTGCCCCAAGCGCTCCTGGACGACCTTGGGATGCACGCCCATCTCCAGCAGCAGGGTCGCGTGGGTGTGGCGCAGGCCCTTGATCGTGACGCGGTGCATGGTGTCGTACTTTTTGGTGAGCCAGTTCATGCGGCGATCCCAGCGGCTGGTCATCGCGTCGGGTGAGCGCAGCTTCCCGTCGTCGTCTCCGAAGATGTAGGCGTCGGCCTTGGCGAGCGTGAACGAGAGTTCCGCGCGGGCGACCTTGTAGGAGGCGAGCACTTTCAGAGTGTCTTCGTCCACGTCGATCACGCGGGCGTTGCCGGTCTTCGGGGGCTTGGTCTTCGTCCAGTCGTCGGTATCGACCGCGCGGCGGATGCTGACCCGCATCGTCTTGGTGTTGAGGTCGCTCCACTTCAGCGCGAGGGCTTCACTGCGCCTCATCCCCGTGTAGGCGATGAGGCGCCACAGCGGGAACAGCTCGTCTTCACGCTCGTCGCGGTTCCAGGTGAGGAAGGTCTGCAACTGCTCGGCTGTCCACGTGACGATCTCGGGTTTCTGGGCCCGTACCTCGCTCGTGGTCGGGGCCTTGACGGTGCGCTTCTTCTTCGCCGGGTTCACCGTCAGGTGTCCGTCGTCGATCGCGGCATCGAGGATCGCACCGAGCACGACATGCACCTTGTGGACACTGTTGGCCGACAAGGGCTTGCCCTTGCCGTACTCGTCTTTGCGGCCGTGGTTTTCGAGGTCGCGATAGTGGCGGGCGATCCTGGTCGCGGTGAGTTTGTCGAGCCGGATCGTGCCGAGCTGGGGCTTGATGTGGTTGCGGATGATCTTCTTGTAGCCCTTGATCGTGGACGCTGCGAGCTTCAAGCCCGCCCCCCACTCATCCGCGTACGCGCCCAGGGTGGGCACCTTGTTGCCGAACTTCTCGTTCTGCTTGCGCTGCTTCAACGCCTCCTGCAAGGCGTCGTTGGCCTCGTCGGTGCTCGTGAACCCGGAACGGGTGAGACGGCGCGATCCCATCTCGGGATACTCGGGGTCTTTCAGGACGTAGATCTGGAACCGCCACCGCTTGCCCCGGTCGGTGTCGTAGGCCTGGATCGACCCGGGCTGCCGAGAGCGGGAACGCCGCTGCTGCTTCTCACCCCCGTCGCTCTGCTCTGGCGCGGGTGGCTTCTTCGGGGTCATGACAAGCTGCTCCTCGCGGTCGTCTTTCCGGGCTGGTGAGTCTGGGGATAATTGTCGATGTAGTCGGCCGCGTTGAACACGCGCCCCTCCGGGTCGAGCTGCACACCCCGCTCCCGGATCACCCGTGCTCGTGCTCTCGCCGTCTCCAACCGCTCCTGGTAGGCGGCGATGGTCTTGGGGTGCGCCTGCGTCTTCTCGGGATCGTCCGGGCTGGGTGCGGTCATACCGGCGAGCGTGGTTTCGAGGTGGTGGATGCGGTCGGTGCAGATCACCCATTCCTGCTGCCAGTAGTTGAACAGGCCCTCGTCGGTGAGCACGAGTTCTCCGCGCATCCACCGGTCGATCTCTTCCGGCTCGAACTCGTCGGGCACCCCGGTAAGCGTCGTCTGCCCCTCGGGGGGCGTGAGGAGAGCGGCGGGGGTGGTGCGCAGCAGGTACGCGATGACGGTGAGGTCGTCCACGTCTACCCGGCGATCCCCGGCCTCCAGTTTGCTGATGCCCGATGGGGAGAGCTTGCGCCCGGTGGCGGCGATCCCGTCGGAGAGCGTGCGCAAGTCCATCCCGATCGCCTGCCGGGCTGCGCGGATGTTATTCGCGACGTGCGTGTTCGTGATTCCTGCGGGGTTGCCCCGCACTCGTTCTGTTTCCATGCAAGAAATGTACACTGCGATACTTGACAGCGCAAGACCCGTGGATCTAGTCTGGTGGGCACCTTCTCGCGCGCGGACTGGAACGGATGGTGTGATCATGCGGCAGAGCACTCTCGATATGGAAGACCTGCGCGGGCGGCGCAGTCTCGTCATCACCCGCAAGGAAGCCGCCGAAGCGCTCGGCGTCGATCCGCGCACGATCACCACGAGCATCAACGACGGCACGATCCCCTCGGTGAGACTCGGGCGGCGCATCGTGATCCCGCGCGAGAAGTTCCTCGCCCTGTTCGCCGACGACACCCCTGGCCGCGATTCCTGAACGGCCACGGGTGCGGGTGTGCCGATTCGGCACCGCCCTGGGCACGGTCAGACTGCGGCGGTAGACTGAGGGTTCAGGAACGGAGGAACAGCCGATGAGCCAGACCATCCTGACCGCCCCTGCCCCGCAGGCCCGGCCGGACTACAGGGGAATCTCCGATGCCATGCTCTACGACATCGCCCGCCACAACGCCTCGGTATTGTCCGCAGGCCTACTGAACCTCGCCCGCAACGCCAAGGACGATGAAGATCGTGGCCACTGGGTTGCCAGGCGTCGCCTCGTGAAGCAGCAGGCGCGCGTGCTGAACCCGGAGGATCGGGCCGAGATCATCGCGCAGAACGAGGTGTGGCGACTCGAAAACCTCGCCCTCCCCGCCACTGCATGACCGAAACGGTCGGCAGCAGTGCCTGGTTGCGCCGGGTCTTCGAGGAGGAGGCCCGGGATGACCTGTTCGCAGGTCACGCCTCGCAGGAGCAGCCGGTGCTCGTGCTCCTGGGCGGGCAGCCCGCAGCGGGCAAGACCCGCGTCCAGCGCGCGATCCTCGCCGAGCACGTCGCGGACGATCTGGTCGAGATCACGGGAGACGACCTCCGCGAGTACCACCCCGACTTCCGGCGGCTCGCGACCCGGGCCCCGTTCGAGATGCCCGCGGCGACCGCTCCCGTCTCGGGCGGGCTCGTGAAGCTCGCCCTGGATCACGCACTCTCGCATCGCTACTCGGTGCTGTTGGAAGGCACCTTCCGCGACCCGGGCATGGTCACCGGCACCGCGGCCCGGTTCGCCAAGGCCGGATATCGGGTCGAAGTCGTCGCCGTCGCGACCCCGGCTCCGGTGTCGCGGCTGTCGGTCGAGATGCGATCCCTCGGCGACGGCCCGAACGAGCCCGGCCGGTGGACACCGCCGGAAGCGCACGAAACCGCCCTCGCCGGGTCGGCCGGGGTGCTCTTGGCGCTCGAAGCGCTCCCGCACATCGCGCGAGTGCGGGTGTTCTCCCGCGAAGCCCCGCTTTTCGACAACCACCGGGATGCCGCGGGGGAATGGGAACGGGAGCCGGTCGCAGCGCACACCCTCCGACACGAGCAGCAGCGGCCGCTGTCACCTGGCTTGGCCGCTCAGTGGTTGAAGGACTACTCAGCCGTCTACGCGCGAGCGAAACAGAGGCCGGGCTACCTCGGCACGCATACCGCCCCGACATATGCTCGCCTGCAAGACGACGCGGCACAGATGCTCCGTATCCTCTCCGATCGCGCGATGGCACCGCAGTTCCTGCTCCACGAGCATCAGCGCCGCCAGCTCGATCTGGAACATCGCCTCCCTTCCGGCACGTTCCCGCCCAGGCCACCCCGCGACGTCGGACAACCGACTACGGGCGAGCGTCAAGGCGTCGATCGGCGCGGCCCGAGCCTCGGCAGATGAGGGAACGCGCCCGGAATCGTTCCACGTGCTAAATGCTGCTGTCTCGCCGCTCAGACCTACAGGCTGAGGCCTGGCCCTGGCCGGTACGGGTCTGCGGTCTCATGCGTGCGCGCGGCCTCGCGCATCTGCCGCTCGCGTTGCGCTCGCGCCGCCTCGGCGGCGGCGCGGGTATCGAGGTACTGCCCGGCCTCCGTGGGAGTCATCGCGGTGAGCTTCGCGGCCTCGGCGCCATCGCGCCGCGCTTTCGCTGTCCAGGTGGCGGCGTCACGGGCGGGCATGTTGAGTTCAGCGCGCACGGGGTCAGTTCGGACGCGCTCGGCCCCGTAGACGAGCGCGGCGAGTCGCTGTCTCGCCCGCCGCTGCTCGGCGTCTACGGCTGGGAGGCGTTCACGTGCGGCGGTCGCGTTCTGGTCAGCTTGGGCGACGCGCGGATCGGTGTCCGTGCGGCGGGCGGCTGCGGCGTCTGCCCACTGCGCGATGTTCCCGGTGTAGAGCGTGCTCGGGTTTCCCCATTCGCGGGTGAGGTGGGCGCGGGCGGCAGTGAGTTGGTGCTGTGCGGTGGCGTGCTCTTTCCGGGCGCTCCGCCGCGCGAACAGCCCCGCTGCCCGCACGCGCTGCCCGGCCCGCTCCTGCGCGTCGGCCAGGCGCAGGACTCCCTGTGCGTCCGTCAAGGCCGCTGCTCGGAGCGGGCCGTGGATGCTCTCGCGCAGCTGCTCAGCAGCCTGGGTCGCCGCCTGCGCGGTGGCTTCGACCTCGGCGCGTTCCTGCCGGTGCTGCGTGCTGAGCCGGTCGAATCGCTCCGCGAACTCCGCGAACCGGGCGGCGCGCTGCTCGGC
>NZ_WRPM01000050.1 GCF_009758175.1 Nesterenkonia alkaliphila | reverse complement strand
TTCCCCGCCGAAGGGTTCGCGGAGAACCACGCGTGGCTGCAGGTGGTGATGATCGCCAACGACCTGATCACCTGGACAAAGCTCATCGCCTACAAAGACCACCCCAGCATTGGCCGGGCAGAGATTGCTGCGTTCCGGTACATGATCCTGCACACCGCAGCCCGCATCACCCGCGGAGCACGCCAGATACGACTACGCGTCGATGTCGGCTGGAGATGGGCCAACGAGGTCGCCCACGGCTACACCGCCATCCGCGACGCCTTCACCTGACGACCCGCCCACCTGCCCCAACGACTTAAGGAAATTTCGGAGAAACGGCCGCCCGAGACGGCACCCTCGGGCCACAGCCGCGCCCTCATGCGCATTCTCAGCGATTCACCCGCGAGCATGCCCTCAGAACTCCTCAGCGGCGCCCCGTGAAAGAAGGAGGCTAGAGCGACCAGATGAGATTGCCATCGCATTTGAGGGGCGAAACTACACCTACGCCGAACTGGATTCGCTGCACCGTCGGTTCGCCGGTTGGCTATCCGATCAGGGCGTATCTCCTGGGGACCGGGTAGCAGCCTTTCTGGGCAACTGTCCGGAGTTCATCATTGCCTTCCTTGCGATCCTCCGCTTGGGAGCTGTACATGTTCCAGTGAATCCGATGTTCGCCTCCGCAGAGCTCACCCATGAACTGCGGGACAGTGACCCGAAACTAGTGCTCACCCAGGAGGCCCTGGCCCCGGCTGTAGAGCAGGTTCAACCCGAACTGAACAGTCCGATTCCGGTACTCGCCGAGGCAGATGCGTGGCAAAAAGCCCTCCGCCACGAGCCGTACACATCCGATGACGGGGACCTCGAGAGCCTGGCCGCCCTGAACTACACCGGAGGCACCACGGGCCTGCCCAAAGGGTGCCAGCATTCGCAGCGTCATATGCTTTACACCGCAGTCAGCGGTGCCGCAGCTTCCGGATTGGATTCCACTCCCGGTTTCACCAGCCTGTGTTACCTCCCCATCTTCTGGATTGCTGGCGAAGACCTGGGGATTCTCTTCCCCATAGTGCTTGGTGGCACCAGCGTCTTGCTTAGAAGATGGGATGCAGGGGCTGTGCTTGATTCGATCGAGACATACGGTGTCCGAATCATGATTGGGACAGTGGAGAACTACCTTGAGTTGATGGAACGTCCCGACATTGGTGACCGTGACCTTGCTTCGCTGGTCGATCCCCAAGCCGTGTCCTTCGTGAGAAAGATGACGCCGGAGGTCCGGGCAGACTGGGCCGCGGCAGCTCCTTCGAGTGGCACCTTGCGGGAGGCCGCTTACGGGATGACAGAAACACACACCATCGACAGCGTTCCCTACGGATTCGCCACGGATGACAAAGACCTGCGTGCGGAACCAGTTTTCTGTGGCCTGCCGGTACCAGGAACGGATATTGCTGTTGTGGAGTTCGGAACTCAAAAGCCGCTCCCTTTAGACGAGGTGGGAGAGATCATCGTTCGGAGCCCCTCTGTCACAGACGGTTATTGGCGTAATCCAGAGGCAACCAAGGAACAACTTGTTGATGGCTGGGTCCATACCGGTGACAACGGACGTATCGACTCTGAGGGATTCCTGCACTATCTGGGGCGCCGCAAAGAGATGATCAAGGTAAAGGGAATGAGTGTTTTCCCTGCCGAGATCGAAATGCTCCTAGCCCAGCACTCCGAGGTGGAGTCTGTAGCAGTGGTTCCTGCTGAAGACCTGGAGACTGGACAGAGGCCGGTGGCCTTCGTCCAACTCCGCAGTTCTGGCACCGTGACTGCCACCGAGCTTGAACAATGGGCGAAGGAGAACATGGCTACCTATAAGGTGCCAATAGTGCACGTAGTGGAGTCACTGCCAATGACCGCGACCGGAAAAGTGCGGAAAGGTGAGCTCCTCGAGATGGTCTCTCGATGAGTTCGCGGATTCGGCTTCAAGAGGAGTATCACAATGTCACTGCCCCCCGCGCTTTCCGGGCCGCTGGCCCTGCCCGTGGTGGCTTCGCCGCTTTTCATCGTCTCCGGACCCCAGCTTGTCGCTGCCCAGTGTGCCGCCGGCGTCATCGGGTCATTCCCCGCCCTGAATGCCAGGCCAGCCTCCCTGCTGCGGGAGTGGCTGGCTGAGCTCACTGAGGGCCTGGAGGCATCCCGGGCACAGGGAAACACCCCCGCGCCCTTTGCGGTCAACCAGATCGTCCACCGCTCCAATGACCGGCTCGAAGAAGACCTCCAGGCCTGTGTGGACTATGAGGTGCCCATCGTCATCACCTCCCTGGGTGCCCGCGAGGAGGTCAATGAGGCCGTTCACTCCTATGGGGGCATCGTCCTCCACGATGTGATCAATAACCGCTTCGCCCATAAGGCCATCGAAAAGGGCGCCGATGGGCTCATCGCCGTAGCCGCTGGGGCGGGTGGGCATGCCGGAACCACCTCACCCTTCGCCCTGCTGCGCGAGATCCGCGAATGGTTCACCGGGCCGCTGCTGCTCTCCGGGGCCATCGCAGACGGCCGCTCCATCCTGGCCGCCCAGATTGCCGGAGCAGATATGGCCTATGTCGGTTCAGCCTTCATAGCCACCGAGGAGGCCAATGCCGTACCCGCCTATAAGCAGATGCTGGTAGAGGGAAGCTCCGCCGATATCGTCTACTCCAGCCACTTTACCGGAGTCCCCGGCAACTATCTGCGGGCCAGCATCGAAGCCGCCGGCCTGGATCCCGACAGTCTTGAGGGCTCCGATCCCAGCAGTATGAACTTCGGCAGCGGCGGGACCAAAGCATGGAAGGACATCTGGGGCGCCGGTCAGGGTATCGGTTCCATCAAGGAGGTCACCACGGTCAGCGCCGTCGTCGAGCGGTTGGTGGCCGAATACCGTGCTGCCCGGCAGGTTCCGGTGTGGACCGGGGAGGCGCTGGCATCGCTGCCTGTGTGATATGAATTACCTGAAACTAGATTCAAGTTAAAGGTGATTGCGGTCATCCGACGGAAAGGCAAGGCACTATGACAAGCGCTGAAATCGTCCAGACTGCCGAAGAGGCCCGCAGCCTCAGCATGCCCCCGCTGCTGATCCTCGACGAGGTGGAGAAATACCTCGACCAGCAGGGACTCGGCAGCGGTGAGCTGACCGTGGACCGCATCGGGGATGGTCGATCCAATATCACCTATCGCATCCGCCGCAGCGGGGTGGACCTCGTGCTGCGCCGCGGCCCGCGGCCCCCGCTGCCGAAATCCACCCATGACATGGTCCGCGAAGCCAGGGTCCAACAGGCCCTGCGCGGCCAGGGCTTCCCCGTCCCGGAGATCCGGGCGGTCTGCGCGGAGGAAGGCCTCCTCGGTGTCCCCTTCTACCTGATGGACTACATCGGCGGAGAGGTCATCACCGACTCCGTGCCCAGCCAGTTCGACGACGCCGAAACCCGCCGCGGACTCACTGCAGAACTGGTCCAGGTCCTGCAGAAACTGCACACCGTGGATGTCAGCCAGCCAGAAATCGGTGCCCTGGGTAAACCCGAGGGTTACCTGAAGCGGCAGGTCGAACGCTTCGCGAAACTCTGGCCGATCAATACCCAGCGCGAGATCCCGCTGGTGGCGGAGCTCGCCGAGACCTTGCATAAGAATCTCCCGGCCACTCAGCAGCACGCTGTCATCCACGGTGACTACCGATTGGGCAATGTGATGTACGAGGGCGCCGTGCCTGCCGGTGGTCAGCCCCGCATCGCCGCGGTGCTGGACTGGGAGATGGCCACCCTCGGTGACCCCCTCTCCGACCTCGGCTACCTCACCGCCACCTACTCCCAGGTCGGTGAAGGAAATGTGCTGGCAGCCAGTCCCATCACCGCCGAACCCGGATTCCATACCCGGGACGAGCTCGTGGAGGAATACGCCGCGGACTCCTCCCTGGATCTGAACATGCTGCCCTGGTACCAAACCCTGGCACTGTGGAAATCAGCCATCTTCTGCGAGGCGATGTACACCCGTTGGCTGCGCGGAGAGCGCCCCGGTGACAGCTTCGCCGAATCCCTGGAGCAGGGCGTGCCCCGGCTGCTTGAAGGTGCGCTGGGCTATGCCCGCAAGATCCCCGGTGCCTAGCGGATAGGGGCTGCCGGGCTGTGGCCGGGACAAGAATTGAACAAGGGTTGAATCTGGCGTCAAGTTCACATAATCTGACGCTATGCGTGCGATCCAGATCACAAGTCTCAATGGTCCTGAAGCCGTCGAGCTCAACGATATCCCCGGCCTCCCAGAAGGCAAACAGGTCATCATCGAGACCAAAGCCGCCGGCGTGGCCTTCCCCGAACTGCTGCAGACCCGCGGGCTCTACCAGGTCAAACCCGAGCTGCCCTTCACCCCTGGAGCCGAGGTCGCCGGAGTGGTCAAATACGCCCCGCAAGGCTCTGATCTGAACCCCGGAGACCGGGTGGCAGCCCTCTGCCTGCTCGGCGGCTTCGCCGAAGAGGTCGCCGCTGACCCCAACCTGACCTTCAAACTGCCCGATAACGTCAGCTTCGAACAGGGTGCCGCCTTCCTGTTCAACTACTGCACCGTCCACTTCGCCCTCCTGGACCGCGGTAACCTCCGCGAAGGCGAAAGGGTCCTAGTCCACGGAGCAGCCGGCGGCATCGGCACCGCAGCCATCCAGGTGGCCAAAGCCTTCGGCGCCGGCGAGGTCATCGGTGTGGCCTCCACGGAGGAGAAGGCCAAAGTCGCCACCAATGCCGGAGCCGACCGCGTCATCTCCCCGGAGGGATTTCTCGAGACCATCGGACGCGGTTCCGTGGATATCGTGCTGGACCCCGTCGGCGGCGACCGGTTCACCGACTCCCTGCGCGCCCTGGACGCCCAGGGCCGGCTGCTGGTTATTGGATTCACCGCCGGTGAGATCCCCGAGGTCAAGGTCAACCGGCTGCTGCTGAACAATATCTCCGTCGTCGGCGTCGGCTGGGGTGCCTATGCCCGCACCCGGCCCCACTACATCCCCGGCCAGTGGGAGCAGCTCCAGCCCCATCTGGCCTCCGGGGCACTGGCCCCACCGCTGGGACCGACCTATCCACTGGAAAAAGCCAGCGAGGCTATCCAGGTTCTCGAACAGCGATCGGCCACCGGAAAGGTGCTGCTGACGGTATGAGTGAAACAACCCAGATCAAACGGGCCCGCAGGCAGCGGCCCACCTTGCCGACCCTGGCCGAACTCGATGAACTCGGCGCTGTGGTCACCATGCCGGCACCACCGGAATGGGAAGACCTCAATGGGCATGTCAACGTCACCCACCACTACGGCTTCCACTTCAAGATCCTGCACAAAAGCTTCCAGAACCTAGGGATCGACGGCGACTACATCAACCAACATCAGCTGAGCACCTTCACCGTGGAGCAGCACCTGAGCTTCAACAGCGAGGTGCTCATCGGCCAGGAAGTCAGCGGCCATTTTCGGCTGCTGGACCGCAACTCCAAACTGCTGCACGGGATCTGCTTCATGGCCAACCGGGAGACCGGACAGATCGCCAGTGTCATCGAATTCATCGAAGCCCATGTCGACCTCAAAACCCGGCGCACAGCCGGCTGGCACCCGGATCTCGCCGAAATCGTCGATGGCGTGCTGACCAAACACCGCCAGCTGAGCTGGGAGGCCCCACTCTCCGGCTCCATGGGCCTGCACTGAATCGGACTGTGCTGAATCGGTGTGTGCTGAATCGACACTCCGCTGAACTATAACCACGTATAAGGAGAACCTCTGATGAGTACCCAGCGAACAGCAGTTGTGACCGGAGCGGCCCGCGGCATCGGAGCCGCCGTCGCCCGTCGCTTCGCCCAGGACGGACTCCAGGTCGCCATTCTGGACCTCGAGGAGGAGGCCTGCCGCAAAGTCGCCGATGAGATCACTGAAGCAGGCGGCAAAGCCCTCGGGCTCAGCTGCGATGTCACCGATGAGGAATCGGTGGCCACAGCAGTCGCTGCCGTGGCCGAGAAACTCGGTGAGCCCACTGTGCTGGTCAATAACGCCGGGATCATCCGCGACAACCTGCTGTTCAAGATGTCGGCATCCGATTGGGACCAGGTGGTGAACGTCCACCTGCGCGGATCCTTCCTGGTCAGCCGAGCCTGCCAGGCCTATATGACCCAGGCAGGCTTCGGGCGCATCGTCAATCTCTCCAGCACCTCGGCACTGGGCAACCGGGGCCAGGTCAACTATTCCGCCGCCAAGGCCGGCCTGCAGGGCTTCACCAAGACTCTGGCCCTGGAACTGGGCAAATTCGGAGTCACAGCCAATGCCATCGCACCCGGCTTCATCGAAACCGAGATGACTGCAGAGACTGCGGCCCGGGTCGGGATGGACTTCGAGGACTTCAAAAAGGCGGCCACCGCGCAGATTCCGGTCGGCCGCTCCGGCAAACCCGAAGATATCGCCCACCTGGCCTCCTTCCTGGTCAGTGAGGGCGCAGGCTTCGTCTCCGGACAGGTCATCTACGCAGCCGGCGGCCCCAGGGACTGAGCTGGAGAACGGAAACCCATGAAGAAGACATACCAGGCAGTCCTGTTCGACTTCGGCGGGGTCATCACCACCAGCCTGCTCAAAGCATTCCGGGCATTCGGCGCCGGTCTCGGGGACGAGAAGCTCCCGCTGAAGCTGTTGGGCAATAAACAGTCCCAATCCGCCCAGCTGCTGGCCGCCCATGAGGAAGGCCGGATCAGCGCAGCAGAATTCGAAGCAGGCTATGCCCGCGAACTGGCCGAATACGGCGTCGTCGTCGAACCGGAGGGTTTAATCACCCGTATCCAGGCCGGACTGGATACCGACCCCGAATCAGTGCAGCTGGTCGCTGACCTCCGCGAACAGGGCTATCCGGTCGGGCTGCTCTCGAACTCCTTCGGGGACAACTGCTACGCCGGCTACGATCTGGACTCCATGTTTGATGCGGTGACCATCTCCGCCGATATCGGAGTCCGCAAACCATCCCGTAAGGCCTACCAGCTGGCCTGCGAGAAACTCGGCGCCGACCCCGGCCACACCGTGATGGTCGACGACCTGCAGCATAATCTCGACTCCGCAGCTCGCCTGGGCATGGCCGGGGTGCTGCATACCCAAGCAGCAGCCACCCGCACCGAATTGGAGGGTCTGCTCAGCCAGCCGGGTGCTCGGTGAACCGGCCCAGGGATTCGGCCACGCACAGCGGCTTCTCAATCCCCTCGGCCTCGAAGACCTGAGTCGAGACCACCTGGGCGGCCCCTTCGCCGACCTCCTCCACTGAGGAGAGTGTCGAACGCATCCGCACCCGGGCGCCCACGGGGCTCGGATGGGGAAAGCGCACCTTGTTATAGCCGTAGTTCAGACTGTGCATGAAGCCGTCGAAGGCCATCAGTTCCTCGGTGAAGGCTGGCCCCAGGGACAGGATGAACAGTCCGTGGCCGATAGTGCCGCCGAAGGGACCCTCGGCAGCCCGCTTCGGATCCACATGGATCCACTGATGATCATGGGTGACATCGGCGAAAGTGTTGATGTCCTCCTGGGTCAGGGTGTGCCAGGCGGTGGGGCCTAGCTCCACGCCCTGCAGCTCTTTGAGTTCCTGAATGGATGTGGGACGGGGCTTCTGGCTCACGGGGGCCTCCTTGATGGGTGATATGTCTCACACATCGTAAGAGAACCTGACGTCAAGTTCAATAACAAAATCAGTTGAAACTGACGTCAAGTTAGGTATAAGGTGAGATCCACGTCACATCTATTGAATGTCACCAACAGTCCACATCGAGCCCCACACCTTTCACCCAGGGGAGAGCAGATGACTAACCTCGTTGAGAATATTTGGCGTCACGCAGACCAGACACCTGAAAAATCCGCCCTCCGTGAGGGCACCGGAGACCAGGAGCGCTCCTGGAACTATGACCAGCTGCGTCTGAGTATCAGCTCGGTCATGGATCAGTTCACCGAACGTGGCATCAGCCGCGGAGACCGGGTCCTGCTGGTGCTGCCGACCAGCGCAGAATTCGTCCTGACCTATCACGCCATCCTCGGTCTTGGCGCAACCGTGGTCACCGCCAACCCTCTCTGCGCGCCGCGCGAGCTGGAGTACTTCATCGAGGATGCAGGCTGCAGCCTCGCCCTGGGCTGGCGAGAAGGTCCCTTCGCCACCGAAGCCCTAGATGAGGCAGCAGCCAAAACCTCCACCCCGGGGTGGAACCTCCAACCCGGAGATCTCGATGAGATCACCGCCGAAGCCCCCGCCACCCTGGCAGAAGTTCAGCCCGACGACGCCGCGGCACTGCTCTACACCTCCGGGACTACCGGCAAACCCAAGGGCGCGGTGCTGACCCACGAGAACTTCCGGGCCACCGGCCGACTCCTCTCCAGCACGATGGACCTCCTGGACGAAGAGCATATGGGCACACCCCTGCCGCTCTTCCACGTCTTCGGCCAGGCCTCAGTGATGTCCTCGGTCTACACGGCCGGTTCATCCTTCAGCGTCATCCGGCCCTTCGACCCCCAGCTGACCCTCAAAGTCGCCGTCGAGCACAAACTCACCGGCCTGGCAGGAGTCCCGACCATGTGGAACGCCATGCTCTACACAGAATCCCCCTACACTCCGGAGGACTTCTCGCATATGCGACTGGCCTCCTCCGGCGGTGCCGCCCTGCCACTGGAGGTCGCCCGCGCCTTCCAGCAGCGCTTCGGCGGTGAAGTCCTCGAAGGCTACGGACTCACCGAGACCACCGGCGCGGCCACCTTCAACGTCCCCGGCGGCGAACGCAGAGAAGGCAGCGTCGGCCGAGCCCTGCCCGAGGTGGATATCGCCGTCATCGGGCCCGATGGCACCGAACTGCCCACAGGCGAGGTCGGTGAGATCGTCATCGACGGTCCCGTGGTGATGAAGGAGTACTGGAACCGTCCCGAGGCCACCGCAGGCTCCCGGCACGGCCGCTGGTTCCTCACCGGAGACCTCGGAAGGATCGACGAGGAGGGTTTCGTCTTCATCGTCGACCGGAAGAAGGACCTCATCATCCGCGGCGGCTACAACGTCTACCCGCGCGAGGTCGAGGAGGTCCTCTACACCCACCCCGATGTACAGGAGGCCGCCGTCGCCGGAGTCCCCGACGAACGGCTCGGCGAGGAGGTGGCCGCCGTCGTCGCCCTTCGCCCCGGTGCCCAGGAGGACGCCGCCGCACTGAAGGCATGGCTGGGCAAGGAACTCTCCGCCTATAAGGTTCCGCGGATCTACCGCTTCGTGGAAGCCCTGCCCAAGGGGGCCACCGGCAAGATCCTCAAACGCGCCATCAACCGCGACGATCTGGCCTCCCACGGCATCCGGCCCAGCCGCGAGACAGAAACGTCAGCAACCCAGAACCAACACCAGGAAAAAGGGGATAACGCCAGTGTCTGATCCCAAGACCATGTTGAGACAACGGGTGGACGAGCTGCTCGCCACCTATGACCCAGCCACCGTCTCCGCCACCGAGTTCCTCGGCGCCCGTTTCGACGCGGGGCTGGCCTGGGTGCACTTCCCCGAGGGCCACGGCGGGCTCGGGCTGCCCCAGGAGTACAACGAGGATGTGGCCAATTGGCTGGCCGAAGCCGGCGCTCCTGAGCCTGACCGCAGCCGCAACGGCATCGGCCTGGGCATGGTCGCACCGACCATTATGGCCATCGGCACCAAAGAGCAGCAGGAGAAATACCTCCGTCCGCTCTACACCTGCGAGGAGATCTGGTGCCAGCTCTTCAGCGAACCCGGGGCCGGCTCGGACCTCGCCGCCGTGGCCACAAAGGCCGTGCTCTCCGGGGATACTTGGACGGTGGACGGCCAGAAGGTCTGGACCTCCGGGGCGCACCACGCCAAGCGGGCCATCCTGGTGGCCCGGACCGATATCGAAGTCCCCAAACATGCCGGGATGACCTACTTCCTGGTCGATATGGAGGACCCCGGCATTGAGGTGCGGCCGCTGCGCCAGATCACCGGTGAAGCCGAGTTCAACGAGGTCTTCCTCAACGGGGTCAAAATCCCCGACGCCGACAGGGTCGGTGAGACCGGCGAGGGCTGGAAGGTCGCCACCACCACCCTGAACAACGAGCGGGTCGCCATCGGCTCCGGTGCCGACCGGGAGGCCGGGCATATTGGGGTGCTGGCCGAGAAATGGCGGAAGTACCCCGCCATCCGCAGTGAGGCCGCCTACCACGAGCTGATGCACTGGTGGATCGAAGCCGAGGTCACCCGGCTGACCGGTGAACGGCTGCGCCAACAGCTGGAGGTCGGCCAGCCCGGCCCCGAGGGATCAGCCATGAAACTGGCCTTCGCCACCCAGGCCCAGGCCATCACGGGACTGGCCATTGAGCTCGATCCCGACCACGGCCTGCTCTACGACGACTGGACTATGCATCGCCCGGACTCCACGGATTTTCTGGGCCGCGACGTCGGCTTCCGCTATCTGCGGGCTAAAGGAAACTCCCTGGAAGGTGGATCCAGCGAGATCCTGCGCAATGTGGTGGCCGAACGTGTCCTCGGGCTGCCGGCCGAACAACGACTCGATAAGGGAATTCCCTTTAAGGATGTGCCGCGATGACCAATCTGCTCTACACCGATATCGAAGACGCCCTGCGTGAAAGCGTCCGCGGGGCCATGGAACGCCACCTCGATCCGCATTCCACCACCGGGATCTACGATGAGCCCAAACCATGGGAGGCCAAAGCCTGGCAGTCGCTGACCGAGGAACTCGGCGTGGCGGGGCTTCTGGTTCCCGAAGACCGTGGGGGAGTGGGGGCAGGGCCCCGGGAAGCCGCTGTCGTACTCGAGGAGATCGGCCGCGCAGTGGCACCGGTGCCGTATCTGACCAGCTCCGTGATTGCCACGCAGGTGCTGCTTGAGCTTGGTGAGAGCGAGCATATTGCTGCACTGGCCGCCGGTGAGGCCACCGCCGCCCTAGTGCTGCCCTGGTCAGCCCGGCCCGGACACTGGTCCCCGGTACAGGGAACGGAGCCGGTCAAGCCCGTGGCCGGGGCAATGGGTGCTGATCTGCTGCTGATCCCGGTGGCAGAGGCCGGCGGAGTGCAGCTGCACCTGGTCAAGGCCGCCGAGACCACTGTTGAATCCCTGGTCTCCTTCGATATGACCCGGCCGCTGGCCGCGGTGACTCCGGCAAGCGGGGAAGTGCTGGCAACGGGCGATGACGCCCATCGTGCAGTCGAGGCCGGACTTCAGGCTGGGGCTGCGCTGTTAGCCTCCGAACAGTACGGACTGGCCCGCTCCTGCTTGGAGACCACAGTGGACTACGTGAAGAACCGCATCCAGTTCGCCCGGCCCATTGGTTCCTTCCAAGCGATCAAGCACCGCCTGGCCGACCTCTACCTCGAGGTCACCCAGGCTGGGGCGGCCGCCCGGTATGCGGCCGCGACCCTGGCCGATGACGACGCCGATAAGGCGGTGGCCATCTCCGTAGCGCAGACCTACTGCTCCGACGTCGCCGTTCATGCCGCCGAAGAGGCCGTGCAGCTCCACGGCGGTAATGGTATGACCTGGGAGTACCCGGTCCACCTCTACCTCAAACGCGCCAAATCCAGTCAGCTGGCCTTGGGCACCCCTGAGAAACACCGACAGGACCTCGGCCCACTGGTGAATATCACCACCTGAGCCGGTCCCCGGGGACTGAACCCTGTCACAGCTGAAGGATGACGAATAAGGAGATAACGATGGATATCAAGGCACTCTTCTCACTGGAAGGACGGACAGCGCTGGTCACCGGTGGGTCACGGGGAATCGGCAAGATGATCGCCGAGGGGTATGTCCGTAGCGGCGTGCGTACTTACATCAGCTCCCGCAAGGCGGAGGTCTGCGACCAGACCGCTGAGGAGCTGTCCCAATGGGGTGAATGCATCTCCCTGCCGGCGGACCTCTCCACCGCCGAGGGCGTGACCAGCCTGGTCAGCGCGTTCCGCGAGCGGGAGGGCAAACTCGACATCCTGGTCAACAACGCCGGTGCCGCCTGGGGTGCACCCTTTGAGGAGTTCCCCGAAGGAGGTTGGGACAAGGTGATGAACATCAACCTGAAATCGCCCTTCTTCCTCACCCAGGCCCTGCATAAGGACCTCCAGGCAGCCAGTGGCGACCACCCGGCGAAGGTCATCAACATCGCCTCCATTGACGGGATCTCACTGAACCCCCTTGAGACCTACTCGTACCACGCATCCAAGGCCGGCCTGATCCACCTGACCAAGAAACTGGCAGTGCGACTGGCCCAGGACGGCATCGTGATGAGCGCCATCGCCCCGGGTGCGTTTGCCAGCGAGATGAACTTTGAGGCTCGGGATCACGCTGATGAGATCAAGGACAATATTCCGGCTGCCCGAATCGGCCGGGACGAGGATATGGCAGGTGCGGCGATCTACCTCGCCTCGGCCGCCGGAGACTACGTGCTGGGGTCGACTCTGATCGTCGACGGGGGAGTTGCATACGCGCGCTGAGGCTCAGTCTGCCCTGCGGATAATGTGACATTTGCTACCGTGACTGGAGTGAACGAGAAAACCGTCGAGGAGGGGCCCCGGAAACCGCTGACCCTGCGGGGTGAACGTACCCGGGGATCACTGGTGGCCGCCGCCCGCGTGGTCTTTGAACGCGATGGCTACCTGGATGCCCGGCTGACCGATATCACCGCCGAGGCTGGATGCTCCACTGGCACCTTCTACACCTATTTCACCAGCAAGGAAGAGATCTTTGCTGCCCTGATGGAAGCAACGAAGAACGAGATGCTCCATCCGGGACTGGACCATGTGGAAGGCGATGACCCCGCCGCGGTCATCGAAGCCAGCAACCGTGCCTACCTCGAGGCCTACCGGCGCAACGCGAAGCTCATGCGCCTGATGGAAGAGGTCGCCAATATCGACCCCAAATTCATGGTGCTGCGCCAGGAACGTGCCCGCACCTTCGTGGAACGCAATGCCCAGAGTATTGCCGACCTGCAGGAACGGGGGCTGGCCGATCCCGAACTGGATCCCATGATGGCTTCCCGGGCGCTGTCCGGCATGATCAGCCGACTGGCTTTCGGCGCCTTCGCCTTGGGGGATGAAAAGGAGTACTCCTTCGAAGAGCTGCTCTATACGGTCACCCGGATCTGGTGCAACGGGCTGCGCATCGATCATCAGCTCGGTCGCGAGGACTAGGACGTCTCGACCACTTCTGATCTGACCCCGATCAGTGTGGTGCCGAGGATAAAGTTCGTAGACTGAACTCGTGTCGAAGTGCGCGGACTGTCATGCGATGGGGAGGTTCGGAAGCTGTGAGGACCTCTTCCATGTGCTGCTCGCTCTGGACCATCAACGACTAGTGGTCCGTCTCTGATTTAGCTTGCCATTTCGGTGAGTTTCGCTCGTGCTCGGCGGGTT
>NZ_WRPM01000049.1 GCF_009758175.1 Nesterenkonia alkaliphila | reverse complement strand
CACGCGCGTGCGACCCGAGGCTGGACTGGCAACCGTGCCGCCTGGCTATCGATCATCGGCTTCGTCTGCATTATCATCAACTACGCCGTCGTCAACGTCTACTTCCCCGGCCTCCACTCCTACGCGGGACTGCCGGAGTAGTTCGATGGCTTTTCTCCGCTACTCCGTGCTGCGCCTGGGGTTCTTTGCCCTGGGCTTCTTCCTGGCCTATACCGCAATCCCACTGGGCCTGCTGCCGCGCATGCTGGTGGCCCTGGCGGTGGGTTTCGTCATCTCCGCGGCGGTGGGGTACCTCTTCTTCAACTCCTGGCGGCTGGCAGCTGCCGAGCAGCTGGCCGGCTGGCTGGGGCGGCGTCGTCCTTCCTCTGCTGAGTCGGCCGATAATGCTGCTGAGGACCAGCTGGCCGAGCAGTTCCACGAGGAGGTCGACGCCCAGCAGCAGGCTATCCAGAAGGAGCTGCGCCGTGAGGACCCGGAGGCTGACCGATGAGCGGTACGGCTCCGCGCGGAGCGGAACCGGCAACAGGGTCGGGGCTGAGTCCACTACCCTGGTAGGAGAGTAAGCCAGGGGCCATCTCAGCAAGGCCCCCGGCACAAGCGCAAGCGTAAGAGGGAAGCGAGCGAACGTGGTTCGGGTATTCATGGGACTGGGCGTAGTGGCCCTGGGTCTGCTGATCTACTGCTCAGTGGACTGCATCATGACGCCAAAGCACAAAGTGCGGGTGCTGCCCAAGGCCGCCTGGTTCTTCATCATCCTGCTGCTGCCCCTGCTGGGCCCCGGCCTGTGGTTGGGCTTCGGCAAGGCACGCGGTGGCAACGGCGGCGGCGGAGGTCCGCGCAGAGGACCGGTGGCACCCGATGATGATCCCGAGTTTCTGCGCACAATCGAGTTTGAGCGCCGCCGCGCTGAGCGGCGCGAGGAAGAGGCCCGCAAGCGCGCCGAGGAGGAGCGGAAGAAGCGGGCACTGGAGCAGCGGAAGAAGCAGAAGGACGACGACGCCGCCACCGGCCAGGACACCGACCCGCCGGAGGAGCCCACCGCCTGAGCCGTTCAGGTGATCAGCTCAGCCGCTCAGGTGATCAGCAGCAGCGCTGCCGAGTAACTGGCAGCGAAGGCCAGGCCGAGGGTGCCGGTCTGCTGCAGCACTGGGATCAGTTCTGGCCCGCGGGCGAGCTTCGGCCGCCGCACCATCGTAGCCATGGGCCTGATGCACAACGGCCAGGAGATGAGCACCAGCAGGAACCAGGGACTCTGCGGTCCCTGCAGGACCAGGGCCAGCGGAATCGCCACCGCCACCCCGAGCATGGTCGCATAGCCCCACCGGGCCCGAGTCTGGCCCAGCCGCACCGCCAGGGTCATTTTCCCGGCCTCGCGGTCGGTGGGGATATCCCGGACATTATTGGCCATCAGCAGCGCTGAGGCGATCAGCCCGTGCGAGACTGCTCCCACCCCGGCGGTCAGCAGCGGGAACTCCACGGCATAGCCGTTGATCCTGCCTATCTCGGTCACCGCAAAAGCGGTCCCAAGTGTGGCGACCAGTCCGAAGAACACGAACACCATCACCTCGCCCAGCCCCAGGTACCCGTAGGGGTTCTTCCCTCCGGTGTACCACCAGGCGGCGAGCACGCAGACTGCACCGACAGGCAGCAGCCACCAGGCCTGGATCATCACCACAATGCCCAGCCCGGCCAGGCAGGCGATGCCGAAGCTGGCGAAGGCTGCTCGTTTGACCTGGTGGGGCGCTGCCGCGCCTGAGCCGGTCAGCCGCATGGGGCCCACCCGCACATCATCAGTGCCGCGCACCCCATCGGAGTAGTCATTGGCGTAGTTGACCCCCACCTGCAGAGCCAGCGCCACCACCAGGGCCAGCAGCGCCACTGCAGCGGCCAGGGCATGCGCATTGGGCGGCCGCTGGCCCACCATGGCGAAGTCCAAGTGCCCCAGATACTGGGACCAGGCTGCAGCGGCACCGATCAGTACCGGGCAGAGCGCCATCGGCAGGGTCCGCGGGCGGGCGCCGGCCAACCACTCACGTGTTGTTGCCATAGGCATCTCTCCTCGTTCGCTGGGCACAACTGCCTGCAGTGCTGCAGATATCAGTGCTGTTCTGTGGGCAAATCTGCCCACCGTATGCTTTCATGCTCGCTGCTTGCTCAGGATTTGCAGCAGCGCCTGCCGATCCGGCTTGCCATTGGGCAGCAGCGGCAGGGCACCTAGGAGTTCATAGTGCTTGGGCACTGCAGCTGCTCCCAGTTTTTCCCGCACCTGAGCATCGATCTCCGCAAAGCTTCGGCCCTCCCGGGAGGCGGTAGCCAGCACCACAGCGGCGGTGACTCGCTGCCCCCATTCTGGGTCTTGGACGCCAGCGACGAAGGCCTCCCGCACATTGGGGTGACTCTCGACTGCGCGGCGGACCTCCTCCGCGGAGACCTTCACCCCGCCGGTGATGATCACATCGTCGGCCCGGCCGGTCACGGTCAGCCGGGGCAGAACCTGGGCGGTGTGACCTGATCCGGTCACCTGCGCAATGGTGTCCAGGTCCTCAGTCCGTTCGCTCCCCAGCTGCCCCAGGTCGTCAGTGCGGAACCGCCGGTGACCGGTGGCCGGGTCAGTGTCGAAGCGTTCAGCGGTCATCGCATCGTCCAGATAGCCTTGGGCGACCATCGGCCCGGAGAGCAGCACCCGTCCGTAGGTGCTGATCTCCACAGTGACTCCGGGCAGCGGATAGCCGTCATAGACGCAGCCACCGCAGGTCTCGGCCATCCCATAGGTGCGGATCACGTTGAGCTGAAGCTCCCGGGCCTGCCCGAACAGCTCAGGGCTGGTGGGTCCGCCGCCCAGCAGTATCGCGTCGAACCGGCGCAGTGCAGCCAACAGCCGTGAGTCCCGGTGCTCCAGCAGACGCTGCAGTTGGGTGGGCACCAACGAGACATAACGGCGCTCGCCGGTGAGCTGCTCGGCCGCCTCGGCGAAACGCTGCGGATCGCTGGTCCCCTCCAACAGTGCCACCGGGTGGGTGCCGGCTACCAGACTGCGGGTGAGCACTGCCAGACCAGCCACATAGCTGGGCTGCAGAGTCAGCAGCCACTGGCCGTGCCCGCCCAGGGCCTCAGCGGTCATTCGGGCGGAGGCTTCCAGGGCGGACCAGGGCAGCAGGGTCTGCTTGGGAGTGCCGGTGGAGCCGGAAGTGCGCACCACGGCGGTCAGATACCCAAACTTGTGTTGAGAAACTGAAGGAATAGACGCCGAATCAGCGTCTTTCCTCCAGTTTCTTGACGTAAGTTCTGCCTCAGGACGCTCGATCCAGCGCGGGGCCTGCCCCAGCTCGGCGGGCAGGAACTCCAGGGGCGGGCACTCGCCGCGGCGAGCGGCGTCGAGCGCTGCTAAGGCGTGGCTGGTCCAGCCCGTCACAGAGCCCCTACCGGTGTGGTTGGGGTCCATGTCTAGTCCTCTCTCTGGTGCGATCCGGCGGCAGGTGCCAGCGGGCCACAGCAAGCCTAGCGAATCGCGGCCGGACTCCGGCAAAGCAAGCGGCAGGGGGCGGACCTTTGGCGTCCAGCGTCGTACGGCGCCGGTGAACGAATCGGCCCAGTCGATGGCGCTGCTCCCGCAGTCTGTTTCGCCCTTTGTGCTGAGCGACTCGAACGCCGTCACGGGCATCTTGAGGCTGACGGTCTACATCTTGGCCTGCGAGCCCAGCAAAATGAGCGATATCTGCTCAGTCCAGGCAGAATTCGTTTCCTTCCACGTCCTGCATCACCAGGCATGACTCGTTCTCTTCGCCAGCCAGCATCAGTCGTACCCGGCGGGCGCCGAGCGCTTCGAGTCTGCCGGCCTCAGCCTCTAGGGCGGCGAGGCGTTCGGCCCCGGTAAGGCCTGCACCGGCACGGATATCCAGATGGAGGCGGTTCTTCACTGTTTTGGGCTCCGGCACCCGTTGGAAGTACAGGCGCGGGCCGGATCCCTCCGGGTCCTGTGCGACCCATGCTGCTCCCCGGCGTTCCTCCGGCTGGGCGGCGTCGAACTCATCCCAGGTGGGGTATCCCTCAGGGGCGGGCGGGTCGGCGTATCCAAGCGCCGCCTGCCAGAACTTGGCGACTGTGCGCGGCTCTGCACAGTCGAATGTGATCTGGACCTCCATGGCAGTCATCCCTATTGACAGTACTGCGATGAGTCACATCCCACAAGCTTCCAGCCGTAGCTGCGCGGCAGGCTAATAAGGCCGTGAAGAACCGCTGACCTGGGGTTTTGTGCTCATCTAGTAGTAGTACGGGAAGTCGGCCCAGTTGGGGTCGCGCTTCTGCAGGAAAGCGTCGCGGCCCTCCACGGCCTCATCGGTCATATAGCCCATTCGGGTGGCCTCCCCGGCGAAGACCTGCTGGCCGGCCAGGCCGTCATCGGCGGCGTTGAAGGCGAACTTCAGCATCCGCACCGCCTGCGGGGACTGGGCCGCGATGTCACCGGCGTACGCCAGGGCCACTTCTTCCAGGCGCTCATGATCCACGGCCTCATTCACCGCGCCCGCGGACACCATGTCCTCAGCCGAATGCTCGCGGGCCAGGAAGAAGATCTCGCGGGCCTTCTTCTGCCCCACCTGCCGGGCCAGCAGGGCTGAGCCGTAACCGGCGTCGAAGGAGCCCACTGTGGCATCGGTCTGTTTGAACTTGCCGTGCTGGCGGGAGGCGATGGTCAAGTCACAGACCACGTGCAGTGAGTGCCCGCCGCCGGCGGCCCAGCCATTGACCACTGCGATCACCACCTTGGGCATAGTGCGGATCAGCCGCTGAACCTCCAGGATATGCAGCCGGCCGGCCTTTGCCGGGTCAACAGTTTCCGAGGTCTCACCGGAGGCGTACCGGTAGCCGTCACGGCCACGGATACGCTGATCCCCGCCGGAACAGAAAGAGTGCCCGCCATCCTTGGCCGAGGGGCCGTTTCCGGTGAGCAGCACCGCACCCACATCGGGAGTCATCCGGGCATGGTCCAGAGCCCGGTAGAGCTCGTCCACCGTATGCGGACGGAAAGCGTTGCGCACCTCGGGACGGTCGAAGGCGATCCGCACTGCGGGCAGGTCCCGGACCGCCGCACCGTGTTCATCCCGCTCCACCCGGCGGTGGTAGGTGATGTCGGTGAAGCCGAATCCTTCCACCACCCGCCACTGAGCGGGGTCAAAGGTGTCGGAAACCTTATCCGGAAGCAGATGGTGCGATGCCGCGGTGGAGTCAGTGCCAGTCACAACACAGGAGTCTACCTGCGTGCCGATTTATGCGGCCTCGCCGCCGTTGTGCTTGTCCCGGCGCTGCTTCTCCAGGTCCTCGAGCCGGGCCTCGAGCATATCCAGACGCCATCTGTCCTCGGCGTGCATGTTCTCCTCGGCCTTGCTGGGGATTTGCGGTTCGTCCTCGATCTGGGGCCGCTCTGCGCCGGCCTCCAGCTCCCGGATACGCTTCTCCAATGCTTCGACCTCATCAGTTGATGAGCCCCCGGGAATTCGCTTGCCGGTGACCATACTGGTGATCTGCACCATGCTGAACAGGACGATGGCAACGATGGCGACAAGGGCCCAACCTGGCATGGCTCCACCTTAGCAACAGCAGGGGGGCCATCGCGGTGCCGGTACGGCCGCTACTTTTCCTCGGCTGGTGGATGGGGTGCTTTGCCCAGAGCGGCGCGCAGCCCGGCCACCGGCAGGGCGGAGACAGCCACCAGGCTGCCCACCAGGGCGATGGTGCTCTGACCGGCGTAGCCGGAGTAGATGGCCGGGGCCACCAGAGAAAAAGTGAAAAAGAAGCCAAAGAAGAGCGCAAAGTACGCACCGGTGGGGATGCCCTCCTGCCATCCCTTGGTGCGGAACCCATAGGCGCGGATGAAATAGTGCAAAGACAGAACCGTGGCACCGAGGGAGACGATGAGCCCTGTCCAGCCGATCCAGTCGTTCTCTGTGCGTCCATACCCGGAGAAGAACAGCCCTGCGGCGAAGCAGGCGGCCAGGCATATCGTGGCGAAAGCGTCATGCGGCGGACCCAGCGGAGGCTTGGGCGGGCGGTCCTGCACCGCTTCGGAGAGCGGCTGCCGCTGCTGAGTATCCTGCGGTTCAGTGTCAGTGCCCATCAGCTCTACCTCTATCGCGCCCTATCGTTCTGTCCCTCAGTCCACCGTAACGGAGGGGCGCCGTCCTCGAAAGCGGCTCAGCGAGGCTTGCGGGCCAGCAGAATCAGCTCAGGGGAGTCGGGCTCCACCGGGGAACGATCCCAGTCCCCCCAGACCTGCTCCACGGTGAACCCGGCCTGCTCCAGGGAGGCCTGCTGCACTGGCAGGGGCCGGTAGCGCAGTGGCTCATCGGCGGTGACGTGCCGGCCGTCGGGGAAGATATTATGCCCGCGTGCGGTGATCAGCGGGCCGTCCGCGTCGTCGTGCTCAATGCCCAGCACTTCCAACCATGAGGTGAACTCTCCGCCTTCCGGATGCGGCTGGGTCTCCCGGGTGGACTCCTCGTCCCAGGCGTCCCAGCTCAGCCCTTTAGGATTGCGGGATTCGAAGGCGATCCACCCGCCGGGTACCAGCGCACGGTGCGCATCGGCCAGCACCTGGTCCCACTCCGGGCGGCTCAGGAAGTACTGGGCCACATGCCCCATCATGATCGCAGCAAAATACGACGACGCCGCCACCGAAGCTGCGGTGCCCCGGACCACCTCCGCGCGGCTGCCCACCGCCGCCTCCCGGATTCGTTGTTCAGCAACCTCGATCATGGCAGCTGCCGGGTCCACGCCGGTGACCTCGATGCCGCGGGAGGCCAGGGCCACCGCCAGCACCCCGGTTCCGCAGCCGATGTCCAGCACCCGCTGCGCACTCAGCTGGTCTACCAGCTCCAGGTAGAAATCAAAGTCCCAGAGGCCCTGGTTCTCCAGATCGTAGAGTTTCACGAACTCCGGGTCCTCAGTCCACGGGCCGGGCAGCCGCTGCGAGGCGGTGGAGTCCTGGCCAGCGCTGAGATCTTCGCTTCTCTGAGGCATCTGGCTACGCTATCGGAAAGCGAGAGAGGCAGTAAGCCGCCGCTGCAGCTCCCCCTGACCGGGCGGCTGTGATGTGATAGGTACATGACTGCTGCCCCCGAAGCACAGACCGAGGCCGCCGATCTGATCGTCAACTGGGAGGTGGCCCGCGCCACTGCTGGCCGGCTGGTTCCGCCAGGTCCCAAGCTCAGGCGCAATGAGGCAGCCCAAGAGGTCGCTGATCTGCGCCAGGCTGCGGCTGATTCCGTGCGGCATGTCTACGAGATCACCGGGCTTTCAGCCGCCAGGGGACTCGGCGAGGACCTGAGCGATGTTCTAGTGGTGGACCGGCCCGGGTGGTCAGCGGCAAACACCTCCAGCTTTCGCGGCCTGCTTGCCCCAGCCCTGCAGGCTGCAGCGGAGAAGAAACCCGAGCTGCTGAAGGAGGGTTCCTCTGCCCAGGTGTTCGGCTCCGCAGCTACCGGCGCCGAGCTCGGCGGGGTGCTGGCCTTCCTCTCTGCCAATGTGCTGGGCCAGTTCGACCCCTTCCACTCATCTGCGGCCGCGCCGGCCGGGCGCCTGCTGCTGGTGGCACCGAACATCGTGAACGTGGCCCAGGAGCTCAATGTACGCCGGAGCGACTTCCGCCTCTGGGTCTGTCTGCATGAGCAGACCCACCGGGTGCAGTTCGCCGCGGCTCCATGGCTGGCTGACCACCTGAAGTCCAAGATCACCCAGCTCTCCACCTCCACCATGAGTCAGGCCGACTCCCTGCCACAGCGGCTGGCCGAGGCGGTCAAGAACCTGCAGGCGGAGCTGAAGGAGAAGAAGGCTGCCGGAAGTCCTGAGCCGGACGGCGACTCGCCAACACCGCGGAACCGGCTCCTGGCCGCCATCCAGTCCCCGGAGGATCAGGAGATCATGTCGCAGATCACCGCGGTGATGAGCCTGCTGGAGGGTCACGCCAATGTGGTGATGGACGCGGTGGATGCCAGTATCGTGCCCACCGTCAAAACTATCCGCCGCCGCTTCGAGCAGCGCGGCAAACACCGCTCCCCGCTGCAGAAGCTCATCCGCCGGCTGCTGCAGCTGGATGCTAAAGCTGCCCAGTACCGCGATGGCCAGAAGTTCGTGGACCGCATTGTGGAGCGGGTCGGCATGGAGCAGTTCAACACCATCTGGGAAGCACCCGAGCATCTGCCCACTGAGGAGGAGCTGCACAACCCGGACCAGTGGATCGACCGGATGGGCTTCTCGGCAGCAGGGGCACCGTAGGTGTCCCGCGCTGCCGGCTTCAGGTGGGAGGTCGCCGGGAACGGCGATGGGCGCGGCCGCGAGCTGCGCGCGGCCAGCGGGAACAGCGCTGAACGGAGGGGCCGTGGCTAAGGCTCCTGCAGCACTGCACCGTGCCCGCAAGGCAGTGGGCGAGGTACTGGATCCCGAGGGCCTGACGCTGGTGGCCTGCTCCGGCGGGGCAGACTCCCTGGCGCTCGCCGCTGCGGCTGCCTGGCACCACGGCCGCAGCTCCGGGCCGCTGGCAGCTGCGCGAGTGGGCGGCGTCGTAGTTGATCACCACCTCCACCCGGACAGTGCGGTGGTCTCCGGCAGAACGGTCAGCCAGCTCAAGGGCTTGGGCCTGGACCCAGTGCGGATCTACTCCGCCGATGTAGACCCGGAATCGGCACTGGGACCGGAGGCTGCGGCGCGCACCGGCCGGTACCAGGCCTTCCGGGATGCGATGGCTGAGCTCGGCGCCTCCCGGATTCTGCTGGCCCATACCCGGGATGACCAGGCCGAACAGGTACTGCTGGGCCTCGCCCGCGGCTCCGGCACCCGGTCCTTGGCGGGCATTCCACCGGCCCGGGGGCCCTTCCGCCGGCCGCTGCTGGGACTGAGCAGAACCGATACCGAGGCGATCTGCCGCCACTATGGTCTGGATTGGTGGCAGGATCCCGCCAACTCTGACCCGCGCTTTCTGCGCTCCAAGGTCCGCACCCAGGTGCTGCCCTATCTGGAGCGGGAGCTGGCCGCCTCCTTGCGCGACTCGCTGGTGCGCACTGCGGAAATCGCCGCCGCCGATGCTGACCATCTGGAGAACCAGGCCAAGCAGGTCTTCCCCACTGTGCTGGAGGACCCAGACCACACCGGTGCACTGCGGCTGAAGCTCAAGGGCCTGCGGGCCGAACCCCCGGCTATCCGCCGCCGGGTGATCGCATTGGCGGTGGCTGCCGCCGGCGGGGCCAACCCTAGCTTCGAACGGCTGGTGGCGGTGGAGAAACTGGTGGCTGGCAGCCGCTCTGCCGGGCCGGTGGAGCTTGAAGGTCGTGTCACAGTCAGCAGAGGTACCCGCGGCACCCCAGACTATGGAAAACTGGTGGTCGTTCCGCCATCAGGGTGAGAACCTTCCGCTGATCAGCGGATGTGGCTGAGACCAAGGAGCACCTCGGAACCGATGGATTCCCAGGACGTCAAAGACGACCTCGAAGAAGTTCTCTTCACCTCTGAACAGATCCAAGCCCGCACCAAGGAATTGGCTGAAGCCATCGACCGCGACTATGCGGATAAGGACGTGCTGATCGTCGGTGTGCTCAAGGGCGCGGTGATGGTGATGGCCGATCTCTCCCGGGCGCTGAAGTCGCAGATCGCCATGGACTGGATGGCCGTGAGCTCCTACGGCTCAGGCACTAAGTCCTCCGGAGTGGTGCGGATCCTCAAGGACCTGGATGCTGACCTGATGAACCGGCATGTGCTGATCGTGGAGGACATCATCGACTCCGGGCTGACCCTGAGTTGGCTGAAGGCCAATCTGGAGTCCCGGGGCCCGGCCTCCGTTGAGATCTGCACCCTGCTGCGCAAACCTGAGGCCGCCAAGGTGAGCATCGATGTCAAGTATGTGGGCTTCGACATTCCGAATAAGTTTGTGGTCGGCTACGGTCTGGACTTCGCAGAGAAGTACCGCAACCTCGATTGCATCGGCATCCTCGCCCCCCACGTGTACGAGTGATTGAGCTTCAGTGGAATCCCGCTTGCGAGGATTCCTGAGGCGATTGAAACTCGCCACGGTGCATAAGGTGCCGGACGAGTGATTGAGCCGAACGCCTTCTTCGCTTGAGGGCAATCTGGACGCCCTGCATCGAAGGTGGTTCACTTGTCCAAGTGACTCTGGGTAGGCCGTTCCGCATTCTCTGGAGTGCGAACGCGCTATCCAACCTCTCGGACGGACTGGCCTTCATATCGATGCCGCTGCTTGCGGCCTCGATGACCGATGACCCCAGATGGGTGGCCGGGCTAGCGACGCTCTATGCGGTGGTCCGCCTGGTGGTGGCACTTCCGATCGGTGTCTATGTGGACCGAGTGGATAGGCGAACTCTGATCGTCGGTGCCAATGTATTGCGCGGTTTGGCGCTGCTGGTTCTGGCGCTGACCATTCAGTTCGGTGCCGGATCGCTGCTGGTCCTCTATGCCGTCATGGCAGTGGTGGCCACCCTGGAGAGCACTGCGGACAGCTCGGCGGTGGCACTGCTGCCCTCGATCGTCCGCCGCAAAGAGCTGGACCGGGCCAACTCGCGAGTCGCTGCAGTGCAGTTGGTGGCAGACGAGTTCATCGGGCCACCGCTGGGCGGCATGCTTTTTGCGCTTGCGGCCGCCGCGCCTCTCTACGCCATGGGAGGTCTCTGGGCAGCTGCGGGCCTGATCGCGCTGGCACTGCCGATGATCTCGCGCACCCAGGAGTCAGCAGAGCTCGTCTCAGATGAGACCGCGGGCCAGGAACCAGTTCCCCGCAGCTCCACCTATGCCGAAGCAATCGCCGGGACCCAGTGGCTGCTGCGCAGCCCCGTGATCAGAAACCTGGCGATTATCGGAGGCCTGGCCAGTGCTGGGTATATGCTCCCGTTCTCGGTCTTGGTGCTCTTCGCCGGTGCCCAACTTGGCCTAGACAGCACTGGATACGGTGTGCTCCTGGCTGTCTCGGCACTTGGCGGGCTCCTCGGCTCAGCAGTCACTGCACGTCTGCGTCTGTGGTGGGGCTACCGGTGGACGATCATTGCAAGCCTCCTGTTAGCAATGGTCACCCTGACCGGTCTCAGCCTCACCTCCCACCCTTATCTGGCTGCCGTGCTGTTGGCGCTATACATCTTCCACGCGGTGGTCTGGAACATCTGCTCCATATCGATCCGCCAGCAGGTAGTACCCAGTGACATGCTGGGCAGGGTCGGCGCAGCCAGCAGAGTCCTCGGTCTGCTGGGCCTGGCTGTCGGCTCCGCTCTGGGCGGCGTACTGGCCACAGTTCACATTGCCCTGCCCACTGCTGCCGGTGCGGCTGTCTTCAGTCTCTGCGCGCTGATTGCCCTGTATTCGATAGGCGGGGGAAGCCTCCGCCATCTCGACGCACCCTCTGCCTGAGGCGAACGTTGGGCACCTGGTTATCCCGGCGTCGTCGTACTCTAGTACCGTGTAGAGCTGACCCTCATCGGCTTGTACGCGCGCGACGGAGCTCAATGAACTTCAAGAAGATCTTCACCGGGCCGCTGTTCTGGATTCTCCTGGCAGTGCTGGTCCTGCTCGTGGTCATCCCTGCGTTGTTCAGCTCCTCCGGCTCCGGCCAGCGGGTGGACACCAATGTGGGCATGGAGCTCCTCGAGGAGGGCCAGGTCACCGAGGCGCGGATCGATGACGGCGATTCCCGGGTGGACCTGACTCTGGCAGAGTCATTCGAGCTGGACGGCACCGAGTACGAGGACGCCGTCCACTTCCACTTCTCCCAGGCCCGGGCAGAAACGGTGGCCGACACCATCGCCGCAGCTGACCTGGAGGGTTACACCGACCAGCCGGAGCAGTCCAACTGGCTACTGTCCATGCTCGGGTTCATGATTCCGTTCCTGATCATCGCTGCGATCTTCATCTGGCTGATCATGCGGATGTCCGGGGGTAACTCCCGGGTCATGCAGTTCGGCAAGTCCAAGGCCAAGATGTTCGACAAGGACATGCCCCAGGTGACCTTCCAGGACGTCGCCGGGGCCGAGGAGGCGGTGGAGGAGCTCCAGGAGATCAAAGAGTTCCTCTCCGAGCCGGAGAAGTTCCAGCGGCTGGGTGCGAAGATCCCCAAGGGTGTGCTGCTCTACGGCCCTCCCGGCACCGGTAAGACCCTGTTGGCCAAAGCCGTGGCGGGCGAGGCCGGCGGCTCCTTCTACTCGATCTCCGGTTCTGACTTCGTGGAGATGTTCGTGGGCGTGGGCGCCTCCCGGGTCCGCGACCTGTTCAAACAGGCCAAGGAGAACTCCCCGGCGATCATCTTTGTGGACGAGATCGACGCCGTGGGCCGCCAGCGCGGGGCCGGCGTGGGCGGCGGCAACGATGAGCGCGAGCAGACCCTGAACCAGCTGCTGGTGGAGATGGACGGCTTCGACGCCAACGCCAATATCATCGTCATCGCTGCTACCAACCGGCCCGATGTGCTGGACCCGGCCCTGCTGCGCCCCGGTCGCTTCGACCGGCAGATCCCGGTGGAGGCCCCCGACTTCGCCGGGCGCAAGCAGATCCTCTCCGTCCACGCCAAGGGCAAGCCCATGGTGGATGACCTGGATCTGGGGCAGGTGGCCCGGAAGACCCCCGGGTTCACCGGCGCTGACCTGGCCAATGTGCTCAACGAGGCCGCGCTGCTCACCGCCCGGTCCAATGCGGACCTGATCGATGACCGCGCCATTGATGAGGCCATCGACAGGGTGATGGCCGGCCCGCAGAAGCGCACCCGGCTGATGAAGGACCACGAGCGGAAGGTCACCGCCTACCACGAGGGCGGACATGCCCTGGTGGCTGCGGCCCTGAACTACTCCGCCCCGGTCACCAAGATCACCATCCTGCCCCGCGGCCGCGCCTTGGGCTACACCATGGTGGTCCCCGAGGATGACAAATACTCC
Source organism: Nesterenkonia alkaliphila (assembly GCF_009758175.1). Classification (GTDB taxonomy): domain Bacteria; phylum Actinomycetota; class Actinomycetes; order Actinomycetales; family Micrococcaceae; genus Nesterenkonia; species Nesterenkonia alkaliphila. The sequence goes on along the minus strand of NZ_WRPM01000049.1, from coordinate 5,818 downwards.
ACCACTCGCAACGAGCTGCTGGACACCGTGGCCTACGCCATGGGCGGCCGGGTCGCTGAGGAGCTGGTCTTCCACGACCCCTCCACCGGGGCCGCCAATGACATCCAGAAAGCCACCGACACCGCCCGGAAGATGGTCACCGAATACGGTATGAGCGCTAAAGTCGGCTCGGTGAAACTCGGCTCGGGGGACACCAACCCGTTCCTGGGCAAGGAGATGGCCAGCGGCAAGGACTACTCCGAGGAACTGGCCGCGATCGTGGACTCTGAGGTCCGCGCCATCATCGATGAGGCCCACGATGAGGCCTACTGGGCGCTCAGTGAGAACCGGGAGATCCTGGACACCCTGGCCGAGGAGCTGCTGCGGGTGGAGACCCTGAACGCCAAGGAGGTCGCCGAGATCTTCAAGGACGTGAAGAAGCGGCCCAAGCGCCAGGTCTGGGAGTCCAGCCAGCGCCGCCCCATCGTGATTGCCGGTGAGACAGCGGACGACGACGCCCCCGCCCCCAACGGCCACAGCGCACCACAGGAGCCTGAGTTCGTGGGTACTGAACCTGGTGAGACTGAAGGTGTGGAGAACCCCGGTGAGTGACGGCGTCGTCGATCTTCCCAGGATCGAGGCGGCGGTCCGTGAAATCCTGCTGGCGGTGGGCGAAGACCCGGACCGCGAGGGGCTGAAGGAGACTCCGGCCCGGGTGGCCAAAGCCTACGCTGAGGCCTTCGCCGGCCTGCGGCAGGATCCGGCCGAGCTGCTGGGCACCACTTTCGACATCGGCCACCAGGAGCTGGTGCTGGTCCGGGACGTGCCTTTCTACTCCATGTGCGAGCACCACCTGGTGCCCTTCTACGGCAACGCCCATGTGGGCTACATTCCTGCGGAGGAGGGCAAGGTCACCGGACTCTCCAAGCTGGCCCGGCTGGTGGACATCTACGCCAAGCGGCCCCAGGTCCAGGAGCAGCTGACTACCCAGGTGGCAGATGCGCTCATGACGCATTTGCAGCCGCAGGGTGTGATCGTGGTGATCGAGGCCGAGCACCTGTGCATGTCCATGCGCGGTGCCGCCAAGCCAGGCGCCAAGACCGTGACCTCCGCAGTCCGCGGGGCGCTGCGCAATGCCGCCACGCGCTCGGAGGCGATGAGCCTCATCCTGCACAACTAGCCTCGCCTGGTGCGGGGCCGCAGCCCTGCTGAGCTGACTGCACCTCGAGTGCGCACGGTGTGCAGCAGGTGGGCCTGGAATCCGGCGAATATACTGCACAGATCGCGCATTCGACGAGGAAGGCGGAGGGCATGGCGCCACCACTGGTGATGGGGATTCTCAACGTCACGCCGGACAGCTTCTCCGACGGCGGAGAGTACGGCGAGACCGAGGCAGCACTCCAGCACGCCCGTGATCTGGTTGGGGCGGGGGCTGACCTCATCGATATCGGCGGCGAATCCACCCGGCCCGGTGCCCAACCGGTGAGTCCGCCGGAGGAGCAGCGCCGCATCCTGCCGGTTGTTGAGCAGCTGCTTGAGCTTCCGCTCCGGCTCTCCGTTGACACCCGGCATCCGGGCACGGCCCGTGCTGCGCTTCAGTTGGCCCAGGACCGGGTCCAGGACCAGGCCGATGGCCGGGCCCAGGAGCTGATCATCAACGATGTCTCCGGGCTGCTGACCGATCCGGCCATGCCGCAGGTGGTCGCTGAGTTCGGCTGCGAGGTGGTCATCACCCACAACCGCGGCGATGCCCGGACCATGCAGGCCAGGGCTCAGTATCAGGATCTACTGGCTGAGGTGGTCGGGGAGCTGCTGGAGATCCGCGGGCTCTACCTGGATGCAGGGGTCCCACCGGAGAGGATCATTCTGGACCCGGGCATCGGCTTCGCCAAGACCCACGCGCAGAACTGGCAGCTGATCCGGAACCTGGACCGGTTCACCGGGCTGGGACACAGGGTGCTCTTCGGCGCCTCCCGAAAAGGATTCCTCGGCTCCCTGCTGGCTGACTCGCAGGGCGAACCCCGCCCTGCCGACCAACGGGATGCCGCCACCGCGGCGCTGAGCCTGCTGGCCGCCCAGGCCGGCTGCTGGGCTGTGCGGGTCCATGAGCCTCAGCCAAGCGCCGATGCGTTCAGGGTGCACCAGGCGCTCTGGGCGGCGCCTGCCGCGGGCTGATCCGCGGCAGCCTGTGTAAGGTGACTATGCATGAGGGGATTGCTCATGCGCCGCAGACACTCCGCCGGCTCCAAGGGGGCCGCCGACCGGCCTCCGGTGCCCGCCGGTCCACCCGCTGTTGAGCTGGACCGAGTCACCATCCGCTACACCGAGGCCGACGGCAATGAACGGGTCATCGTTGAGGACTTCAGCCTCACTGTCCCGCGCGGGGCCGTGCACTGCCTGGCCGGTCGATCCGGCTCCGGTAAAACCTCGCTGCTGCGGGTAGCCACCGCCACCCAGACCCCCGACTCAGGCGAGGTGCGCTGGGCGGAGACCCCCGTGGTGGGACTGAACCATAAGCAGCTGGCCGCAGCTCGGCGCAAACATATGGGCTATGTGGACCAGGGCGCCACGGTGATCGAGGAGCTCACCGTGCTGGACAACGTGCTCATCCCGGCCATGCCGGAGGGGATCACCCCGGCCATCACCGAACGCGCCCATGAGCTGCTGGGGCGCTTCGGGCTCGCGGCCGCCGCCCGGCAGAAGGCGCGCAGCCTCTCCGGCGGCGAACGGCAGCGCCTGGCGATCGTGCGCGGCCTGCTGCTGGAGCCCACCGCCTTGGCCATGGACGAGCCCACCGCGAGCCTGGACCGCAGCACTGCCGATACCGTGATCGAAGCCATGCACACCGCGGCAGCCTCAGGTGCAGCGCTGTTGGTGGCCAGCCACGACCCCGAGGTCATCTCCTCGGCGCATACGGTGACCCGCCTCGTCTGAACCCTGGGTGTGAAGGCCGCTGCCCGCGCCGCCGGGACCAGCCCTGTAGCCTTAAGCCCATGGGATACGACGCGATTCGCCTGACCGGCCTGCGGTTCGAAGGAACCCATGGCGTTCTGCCCGATGAGCGCACCACCCCTCAACCGTTCGTCATCGATGCCGAGGTGCAGGTGGACCTGGCCGCTGCCGGGCGCACCGATAATCTGGAAGACACCGTCTCCTACGCCGATATCGCCTTCGTCATCGACCGGGTGGTCACCGGGGAGACTTATCATCTGATCGAGCGGATCGCCGCCACCTGCGCCCAGCGGCTCCTGGGACTCGATGACCGCATCCAAGCGGTCACCATCACCGTGCACAAGCCCCAGGCGCCGATGCCCTATGACTTCCACGACGCATCGGTCACCATTCACCGCACCCGTGATCAGGCTGGAGCCAGCCGCGCGCTCGGTGCCCCGCCCAAACAGGTATCCGGGATCTATGAAGGAGAACTGGTGGAGGAGGACGACGCCGCCCGAGCCGGCTCCGCATACTCAGCGGCGACTCCCGCAGAGGGAGCCAGTGTCACCACCCCCACCGCCGGGCTGGGCTACTACGATCGCAAATCCCTGGCCGACCTCGGGGAGGACGGTGAAGCGGTGAAGGCCCACTACCGCGACCCCGAGCTGGAGGCTGCCTTCCCGGTGCGCAGCGTACTGGCCCTGGGCTCCAACCTCGGCGATTCCCGGGCCACCTTGGCCTCGGCCATCCAAGCGCTGGAGGCCGCCGATGGCGTGGAACTGATCAGCACCTCCCCGTTGGCGCGCACCAAACCGCTGGGCGGGCCGGCCAATCAGCGCGACTACCTGAACCAGGTGGTGGAGATCGAGACCCAGCTCTCCCCGCACGGGCTGCTGGACCTGGCCCAGCAGATCGAGGAGGACCACAACCGGGTGCGTGAACAGCGCAACGGTCCGCGGACCCTGGATGTGGACATCGTCACCTACGCCTCGGCCACCATCGACTCCCCGCGGCTGCAGGTCCCGCACCCCTCAGCGGCGGAGCGGGCGTTTGTGCTGCTGCCCTGGAGCTGGATGGACCCGGTGGCGCTGCTGGGCGGGCGGCCGGTGCGCGAACTGGCCCAGGAGGCCGAGGACTATCCGGATGTGGTGAGGCTGGATACGTGACTCAGCTGCGCCCGCTGTGGCTGCTGCTCATTGCCGCAGGTGCCGCCCTGGCCGGCTATCTGGCCACGCTCGGGATGACCGCAGCCGGCTACAGCTCCCCGGTACTGCCCCTGTCATCGGCGGTCACCCTGGTGGCTGTGGGGCTGATCGTGCTGGCACTGGGCCTGGTGGTCTGGCGGGACCAGCGCCGGCTGGAACACACCGCAGACCGGACCCGGGAGCACGGCCCCGCCAGGAACAGGCCCCGGCGGCTGCATCCGCTGCAGGCGGTGCGCGTGGTGGCAGCCGGACAGGCCTGCGCCTACGCCGGATCGCTGATCGCCGGCTGGCATGCCGGAGTGCTGCTGCACCTGGGACCCGCCGCCGGCATCGGCACCCCGAATGTCACTGCGGGTCTTACGGTTGTGATCGGCGGAATGCTGTGGGTGATCATAGGGTTCGTGGTAGAGACACTGTGCCGGATACCCCCTGACCGGGGATCGGGATTTCAGAATTCAGAATTCGACGACGGAACGGAGCCCAATGCTGCACTCTGAAGCCATCGACCCGGTGGGGGTCGAATGGACCCGGGTGGATGACAAGTTCATCACAGTCCGCTACATCACCACTAGCGCCGGCTGGCTGATCACCTTTGCGATAGTGGCCGCCCCGGTGGTTGCGGACGCGGTGCTCTCCTGGGGCATCCCGGACTGGCTGAAGTGGCCGATCCTGGCGGTGCTGGTGGTGTGGGCGATCATTGACCTGGTGCTGGTGCCCAAGCGGGTGCGCGCCATCGGCTACCACGAGCGGGCAGACGATCTGCTCATCCGCCGCGGCATCCTGTTCCAGCGCGTGGTGGCAGTTCCCTACGGCCGACTGCAGTATGTGGATATCGAGGCTGGTCCGATCATGCGCAAGTTCGGGCTGTGCACGGTGCAGCTGAAGACCGCCTCGGCAGCCACCGATGCCACCATTCCGGGGGCGGTGCGCTCCGAGGGTGCCCGGCTGCGCGATGACCTCTCCGCCCGCGGGCAGGCGCGGCTGGCAGGTCTGTGATGTCGCAAGAGTCAGATGAACAGGGGTTCGGTGACCGCTTGAACGCAGAGGAGACCGGCGCGGGCGCTGAGTCTGCTGAGGCGCCTGAGGAAGAGAATCAGCCGAGCGAGGCTGAGGGCTGGTTCGATGAGACCTGGACCAAGGTCCACCCACTGAGCCCGCTGGTGCGCGGCTGGGTGACCATTGTGGCGATCCCAGTGGCGTTCTTCGGCTACAACTGGCAGATGTGGACCGACCTCTGGGGTGCCTGGCGCTCCGGGGAGCTGGCCGAGAATCTGCAGGCCAATCCCACCCCCTATCTGATCGGCGGCGGCGCCTTCCTGGCGCTGGCCCTGCTGATCTTTGTGGGCTTCACCCTCTCCTGGTGGTTCACCCGGTACAAGGTCACCGAGGAACACGTAATGGTGAAGTCCGGGATCTTCGTCCGCCAGCACCGTCAGGCCCGGATCGACCGGGTCCAGGCGGTTGACCTGCGCCAGCCGCTGCTGGCCCGGATCGCCAAACTGGCCGAACTGCGGTTCGAGGTGGCCGAGGGTGACGGCACCGCAGCCACCCTGGCCTTCCTGCGCAAGCATGAGGCCGAGCAGCTGCGGGCAGAGATCATGGACCGCGCCGCCGGCCGTCCCGCCCAACACCCCCCTGAGCATGACGCCACCGCACCCGCCCCCGACGCCGCACCCGCTTCCGGCCCCGCACCCGCTTCC